>CALFEQ010000044.1 GCA_937949945.1 uncultured Myxococcales bacterium | reverse complement strand
AACGCTTCCAGACGCCCGAAGAGGAGCAAAGAAGCCCGGAAAGCCGAGGACTGAGGACTGAGGTCTGGAAGCCGAAGGCCTCCGCTCAGCGTCCCGCCGGCCGTGGCACCGACGGTGCCGGCGGTGCGGGCGGCGGACCGGGCTCGGCGAGGAGCTTCTTGATGGCCGCTTCGAGGCGCGCTTCTCCCATCGGGTCGAAGCCGACGAACACGTCACGCACGATGCCCTGCTTGTCGACGAGGACCATCGTGGGAAGCCCGCTGATGCCGTACGCACGGCTCGTCTCGCCGTCCTTGTCGATGACGGACGGGTAACGCATGCGGTGCTTCTCGGCGTAGACCGCGGCAACCTCCGCGTCGTCGGTCGTGATCCCGACCACCGCGAAGCCTTGCGCGCCGAGGCGATCCTTGAGCGCATTGAGGCGCGGGGCGACGAGGCGGCACGGACCGCACCACGACGCCCAGAAATCGATGAGCGCGACCTTGCCCTTGAGCGACGCCACCGACGTCGGCGCGCCCGAGAGCGCGGTGACGTTGGTCCACGCGGGCGCAGGCGCGCCGACGAGGTGCATGCGGACGAGCTCGTCGCTGGTCGGCCTGGTACCGAGGACGATCGCGGCCGTGAGCGCATTGCCCGCGCGCTCGACCGCGAGGGTCACGGTCTCTCCGACCTTGTGCATCGCCACACCGCGCGAGACTTGAGCAGGGGACGTGACGCGAGCGCCGTCGAGAGCGACGATGCGATCGCCGACGCGGATGCCGCCACGCTCCGCCGGCGAGCCGCGAAAGACCTGCGTGACGCGGACGCCGAGGTCGCCCGCGCTCTCCATTCCGATACCGAGCCAGGGAAGGCCTGCGATCGGCGCGCGCGCCGGCACGCTTGGCGGTGCGAGCGCCCCGTCGTCGGCGAGCGCCGCGCCGGTCGCGAACAGGATCGAGAGCACGAGCGGCGCTGCGAGGTGACGACGGGTCATGGATCGAGTGTGGCCCACAAAAGCGACGTGGCGCTACCCCGGGAGGAGGTGCGCCACGAAAGCCAGAGAACGAACTTTCAGAGAGAGAACAGTGGCCGAAACCCAAGCTAGGGAAGCAAGCTCGACAAGCAACGGCGCGAAGGAAGAAAGGTCGTCCCCTTTCGGGAACGGTCCAGCTCACGGCCGTGGGTCGACAGGGAGAGCAATCGACCCCGCCCGGCGCGACGAGCAGCCCAGCACCTCGCGCCGTGTCTGTCTGGTGAGCGCCGTCCCTTCAAGCCAAGCCTAAGCGAGTGAAGTTACGTCGGGACAGCACCCCGGCTTTGAGCACTGCCCATGCCAACCAAACAAAGTTTGCAATTTCAATCACTTACGATTCAGTGAGCCACGACTCGAGCCATCGCGTCCTGTCAGCGCAGTCAGCGTCGGCCCTGAGCCCTGCATCATTTTCATAGTTGGCACGACTTTTCCGAGCGCCTTCCCCGGTTCGTGTCGCATGCGTCAGGCCCGCTCCGCGACGAGAATGAACACGGGAATGTCGAGAGGGCGTTGACACGCTCGTGGCTAGAAGTATGGTGACCGCCCTCTCTCGGAGACGAGAGCAGGCGCCCATAGCTCAGCTGGATAGAGCACTGGTCTACGGAACCAGGTGTCGGAAGTTCGAATCTTCCTGGGCGCGCCAACAGCACCGAGGTCGGCCGTGAGCGAGCGCTCGAGCGACCCCAACCATCGCCCGAGCGACGCTCCCGTCACTCGCACCGACGAGGAGTGGATGCGCGAAGCGCTCGCCGAGGCCGATCGCGCGGCCGAGCTCGGCGAGGTGCCCGTCGGGTGCGTGATCGTCGACGGCAAGGGCGAGCGCATCGCCGCGGGTCACAACCTCCGCGAGACGCTGTCCGACCCGACGGCGCACGCGGAGATCGTCGCCATTCGCGAAGCTGCGCGCGTCCGGAAGTCGTGGCGCCTCGAGGACTGCACGCTGTTCGTCACGCTCGAGCCGTGCGCGATGTGCGCCGGCGCGCTCGTCAACGCGCGCGTCGCGAGGGTCGTCTGGGGTTGTGACGATCCGAAGGCGGGCGCGTGCGCCACGCTCTTCAACATCGGCCAAGACACGCGCCTCAACCATCGCTTCCAAACGACGCGAGGCGTGCTCGAGGAGGAGTGCGCCCTCCGCCTCAAGCAGTTCTTCGCCGCGCTGCGCGCGCAGGGCAAGAAGTAGCGCCTCGTCGCCGCGCCGCACCGCTGCGCGCCCGGGCGGTCGCCTCCTCGATGTTCTTGAGCGCCTCGCGCTTCGAGAGGTTCGACAGGCGATGCTCGTTGGCACGGACCCAGCGGCGCACCTCGTCGGGATCCGTCCACGCGTACTGACGGAGGGCCCATCCGATCGCCTTTCGGAGGAAGAACTCCTTGCTCGCGATGGAGGGCTCGATGCAGGCGTACAAGAGCTCGAGGTCCGTCTCCTCGCGCAGATGGAGCTGACAGAGGATGGCGCTCCTTCGCTTCCAGATGTCGTCGCACTTGCTCCACGCGAGCATCGCGCGACGCATCGGCGCCCCTTCGTTCTTCAGGATGAGCGTGAGATCGTGCGACGCGATCGTGTCGACGTAGTCCCACCATGCGCCGTCGACGACGAGCTCCTCGAAGGTGGACAGCGCGTCCATCACGTGGAACCGCCGCGCCTTCCGCGCCTGCGCGAGCTCGATCGCGGCGTAGCGCTCCTCTCGGAACGCCGCGCCTCGCCAGATCGCGAGGACGTCCTCGCGCCACCGCGCGGCGTCGTCGAACGGGTAGTCGGCGAACACGCTCCGACAGATCGCGCGCACCTCGGAGCTGCGCAGGCCGTGGTACGGCATCGCGGACTTCATGTAGGCCTGCTGCCCGGCGGCCCTCTCCGGATCGCCCTGCGCCCGCATCGTTCGTCGTAGCTGCGCGAGGAGTGGATGCGTACGAGGCATGCGACGAGCCTTCAGTCGAGAGGTCGCCAGTCCGCGTCGTCGTCGAAGGGATCGCGTCGCGTCGACGTGAAGGGCTTCCGCGGCTCGGGACGCGGCTCGCCCGGGCGATGGAAGACGATCTCCTGCGTGAGGCCCTCCTCGAGCTCGGCGCGGGTGATCCTCCCGTTCCGTGCGGCGATCTCCATGAGCGCCCGGAGGTGGCGCATCCAGCTCTCGGGCACCTCGCCCTTGTCCCTCAGCTTGGCGTAGCGAAGCGGCGACGGGAGGAGCGACGCGAGGAAGAAGCTCTCCACGAGATTGAGCTCCTCGGGGCGCCGGCCGAAGTAGTAGTCGGCCGCCTGGGTGATCCCGTAGACGTCCGGGCCGAACTCGATGACGTTGAGATAGAGCTCCATCATCTCGTCCTTGCGGAAGATCTGCTCGAGGTAATCGGTGAGGATCACCTCCTCGACCTTCCGCGAGAGCGCCTTGTCTCGAGCGAGGAAGAGGTTCTTCGCGAGCTGCATCGTGATGGTGCTCGCGCCCCGCACGAATCGCCGCGCCTTCAGGTTCGCCTGTACGCTCGACCGGATGGCGTAGTGGTTGAAGCCCTTGTGCCTGTAGAACGCGCCGTCCTCGGTCGTGAGCACGGCGGCGACCATGAACGGGCTGATGTCCTCGAGATTCGTCCACGAGTCGGTCCCGGGCCCGGTGGTCGTCTCGGTGATCGTGCCGTCGGGTCGATAGGTGCGGTACGTGAACGCGCCCGAGAAGCGGTCGCGCGAGAGCTCGGGCGGCACCTCGAGCATGCGGCACTGATCGCGGATTTCGTACTCGAGCAGGAGCTTGTCGATGGTGCGCGTGTCGAACGCGAGGTTGACCGTCGCGCCGAACGTCCCGCCCATGCGCGTCTGGCGCACGAGCGGAAGCAGCCCCTGCGGAGCGCTGTCGAGGAGCGCCTGACACGCAGCGGGCGCGACGTCGATCGCGAGCGAGACGGCGAAGTGATCCTTGGTCTCCTCGACGACACCGTGGGTCTTCACGTGGAGCGCCCCCATGTCGAGCTGCGCGTCGTCGATCCGCAGCTTGCCGGCGTCGTCGAGGACGCCGCGCGCGGACACCGTGAAGTCGATCCCTCGGAGCGTCTCGGGCGCGATCCGCGGCTGCTTCAGCGACAGCGATCGGAGCGTGACCTCGCCGTCGAACGTGAGCGCATCGGCGGCCGCGGACAGGACGAGCTGCCCCTTGCCGGAGACCATTCCGCGCGAGACGTCCGTGAGGCCCTTCGTCCCCTCCTGCACGCCGAGCACGGCGAGCGACACCGGTCCGCCCGCGAGGCGCGCGGTCATCTCGCCCGCGCCGACGGGCAGGTCTGCGTCGATCGACAGTGGCGTCCCGGCCGGCTTCGTGCCTTCTTCTTCCTCGGCCTGAACGCTGGCGAATGCCAGGTGGACGCGATCGCCGCGGCGGGTGAGCGTGAACGTCCCGGGCCCGAAAGCGACGGGCTCGCCGCCGACGTCGAGCTTCACGGAGAGGCCGCCGATCTCGACGCGACCGCCGTCGGGCACGCGCGGCGCGAACGCGCTCACCGCCGTCGCGATCTTCGCGCGGAGCGCGTGCAGGTCCGGAAGCGGCAGCACGGGCTCGTCCGGCGCCGGCGGGCTCGTCGCGGCTGGCGGAGCGTTGCTGCCCTTCTTTCGCTCGACCGGCAGCGGAGGAGGCACGAGATCGGCGGACGCGGCGGCGGAAGGAGCAGGCCCCGCCTTCGACCGCTCGCGTGCGGGTCGCGCGACGTCCACGCCGAGCGTGCTCGCGGCGATGCGACGCGGCGATCCGTCGGGGCCGAGCTCCACCTCGGCTCCCGTGACCTCGAGGGCGATCCGCCGACCGTCGCGCTCGCGGCGCGCCGTGCACCTTCCGCATCCGAGCTTGATCCCGCTCGCGTCGCGCGCCACGCGCAGCCCCGTACCCGAGAGCTCGCCGCCGGAAGGGAGCTTCCAGGAGAGCGATAGCTCCTCCGCCGACACGGGCGTGCGCACGCCGGCGGCTCCGTCCGCAGACGAGCCGTCGGCGCGCCTGAAGGTACGGAGCCGCTCGGCCACGTCCTCGGGCTCGCCGTCGACGAAGATGCCGCCGCCCTTCGCATGGACTTCGTTCACCGAAAGCGAAGCGGCGAAGTCGACGCGCACCTCGTCGAGCCGCGCCTCGACGCCGCCGACGCCCCGAGGCCGCACGCGCACGTCCGCGAGCCGTATGGAGAAGAAGCCCGGCCGGATGCTGCCGACCTCGACGTCGAGCTTGCGCCGATCCGCCTCCTTCGCGATGCGCCCGCGGACGATCGGGCCGAACGACGCACCACCGGCGAGCGCGAGCGCGACCACGACACCTCCCGCGACGAGGACGGCGCGCGAAGGCCTCCTCCAGCCGCTGCCGTCGAAGCGCTCTCGAAGCCGCCACGAGCCCCGCCACCACGGACGCCGCCACCAAGGAAGATCCGAGCGCGCAGCCGCCTGCAGCTCGGGCTCGGGCGGTCCGGACGGCGCGCGAAACATCGCCCCATGGTAACGCTTGAAGCTCCGAGTCCAATCGTCTCGGCCGCCCCCATCGGGAGACGGCGCGGAGGTATTCGTGCCATCCTTTCCGGATGAGCTCCCGAGGCCTCGCGATCCTGGCGCTGCTGCTCGTCGCCTCGGGAGCCGAGAGGTTCGCGTACCATGGCCTGACCGTCTTCTCCGTCCTCGACGCCCGCGGCGGCGGAACGAGCCTCCGCGTGGCGGACATCGGCTCCGCGATCGCGCTCCAGAAGTGGGCCGGCATTCCGGCCCTCTTCCTGGGCGCCGCGCTGGTGCTCGCGATCGGCGCGCGGTGGACGGCGGCCCTCGGCGCTCTCGTCTGCGCGATCGCGAACGCGATGCTCGCCTCGGGCGTGCCGCTGGCGTACGGAGGGGCGTTCTGGGCCCTCGGCGCAGGCATGCTCCAGATTTGTCCGTTCGTCGCCGCGGCAGAGGTGCTGGGGACCGAAGCGGGATCGACGGACGCACCGAGCCCCGGACGATGCGCGGCGGTGGCCGCGTTCACGATCGCGGTCACCGCGGCCACCAACGTGGCAGCCAGCGCGGCCTCGGCGGTGACGTTGCGCGTCCACGACGTCTTCGGCCGAGCGGGCGTGTTCGCCGTCCTCGGCGTGTCCACCTTGCTCGCGACGCTTCTCGCCGGCGGCGCCGGCCTCGTGCGTCCCGGCGCCTCGACGGCGGAGCCGACGCAACCACGCGATCCCTATCGAACGCCCGCGGTGCTCGGAGCGCGGTCGGGCGCGAGCCGAGCGACGAGCTCGCCGAACGCTGCCCTCGGCGCCGTCGCCCTGCTGCTCGTTCCGGCGACGCTCTACACGGCCGCATGGACGCTCGTCTCTGCGTCGGTCCGGCAACCCGCGATGGAGC
Organism: uncultured Myxococcales bacterium; assembly: GCA_937949945.1. Classification (GTDB taxonomy): domain Bacteria; phylum Myxococcota_A; class Polyangia; order Polyangiales; family Polyangiaceae; genus Labilithrix. Next base: position 673 of record CALFEQ010000044.1, on the reverse strand, counting down.
TCGCCGTATCGCACGCACCCTGGCTCTTCGCGCTCGAGGCGGGCCTGACGACGTTGGCGCGCATCTTCTTGTTCGTCGCCCTCCTCGCCATGGCCCTCACGAGGGCGTCGCTTCCACCGCTCGTGCTCTTCGGTGTCGGGCTGGGTGTCACCGGGCTCGCGGCCGTGATCGGTGCCGCCGCCGATGCCGTCTCCCGCGCCTTCTTCCTCGGCGTCTTCGCCGTCGGGCTGAGCGCGCTCGGCCGTGCGGCCGCGCCCATCGGCATCGCCTACGCGGCCCTGGCGATCCGAGGCAGAAGAGCCGGGTTCGTGGTGGCAGGGTGGTTCGCTGCGCTCACCGTCACGAACGAGATCGTCATTCCACTGATGACCTTGCTCGTCGGAACGAGACCGCCCGAACGCTCGATCGCCCAGCTCCTCGTCGGACTCGTCGCGACGGCGGCGGGGATCGGAACCGCCGCGCTCGCGCGACGAATACAGCGGGACTGACAACGGTCTCCAGGCTCCAGTCTCCAGCAAAAGAGACCTGTAACACCCTGCTTGGCCGCACGCCGAGATCGCAGCCGGGGATCGATCGGCCTCTCGTCTGAAGTCTCGAGTCTCGAGAGAGAACTGAGGACTGAGAACTGAGGACCGAGGACCGACGGACGCCTATTCGAACGCCACCTCGATGC
>CALFEQ010000043.1 GCA_937949945.1 uncultured Myxococcales bacterium | reverse complement strand
CTGAGGACTCCTTGGATGCTCGGCGATCGCGCTGAGTACGAGACGTGCTATAGCGAGGCCGCCTTGGTTCACTCCTCTGCGAGCGCCGTCCCCGCCACCGAGACCTCGATGACGGACAAGCCCCAGGAAGAAAAGGGCTTTTTCCGGCGCCATGCCGCAAAGCTCGTCGCCTCGGTCGTCATCACGGCGGGAATTCTGTTCACGCTCCAGAAGGGGGGTCTGACACTGGTGCCAGAGGGGGGCGACTTCGCGAACGTCCGCTGGGTCACCGTCCCCATCTACGTCGTGACCCTCGCCATCATGAGCTACTTCCGCGCGGTACGGTGGAGGTTCCTCCTCCGCTCCTTCGCGGACGTGCCCCGCAAGCGCGTGCTCGCGGTCTCGTGGATCGGCTTCGCGGCCATCCTGCTCATGCCCTTCCGCATCGGCGAGATCGTCCGCCCGTACATGCTCCGCGAGAAGGGCAAGATCTCGATGTCCTCGGCGACCGGCACCGTGGTCGCGGAGCGCGTCGTCGACGGCCTCTTCCTCTCGATCGTCCTCGCCATCACGCTCATCTTCATCCCGACGATCGACCCGCTGCCCGCGACGGTCGTCGGCCTGCCCGTCAGCGTGCAGCAGGTACGGACGAGCGGCTTCGTCATGCTCGGCATCTTCACGGCGGCGTTCATCACGATCGCCGTCTTCTACGTCGCCCGCGAGTGGGCGCGGCGCATGACGCTCGCCGTGTTCGGCATCGTGTCGAAGCGGCTCGGTGAGAAGCTGGCCGAGACCGCCGAGAAGCTCGCGAACGGCCTCCACTTCCTCGGTCGCGGCCGCGACGCCGGCGGCTTCCTCTTCGAGACGACGCTCTACTGGGGAATCAACGCGCTCGGGATGTGGATCCTCGCGTGGGGCTGCGGCATCGTGCACGCGGACGGCTCGCCCATCACGTTCGGCGAGGCCTGCGCGCTCATGGGGATGCTCGGCTGCACGATCCTCATCCCCGGACCGCCCGGCCTCCTCGGCGTCTTCCAAGCCGGCATCTACGCCGGGATGACGATGTACTTCCCGACGGAGGTCGTCACCGGCGCCGGCGCGGCCTACGTGTTCCTCCTCTACGCGATCCAAATCATCTGGACTCTGGCGAGCGCCGGCTTCTTCCTCGCCGTCGATCGCTCCGCGCTCAAGACGCTCTCGAAGGCCTCCGTGCTCGCCCCGTCGGAGCCGCCTCCGCCCCTGCCCGACCGGGCGCCCGCGTCGAACGGCTGAGCAGGCCGGAACGCCCCACGGGCGGAGCCGCTCCGCCTCGAGAACGCGGGAAACTTGGCCCGCTCGCCCGCGCTGATCTTACCTGCGTGCATGCGTCTCGTGCGCAACGGCCTTCGCGTCGCGGCCCTCTGCGCCGCGCTCTCCGCTCCCGTCCTCGGCCTGTCCCTCGCTTGGTCCGAGCCGGCCAGCGCGAAGACCGCCTACGACTCGGCCTACGGCTTCGAGCGCACCTGGAACACGGGCATGCGCCTCGTCCGCGTCGATCTCGGGCTCACCATCTCCGAGAAGGACGAGACCGCCGGCTACCTGCTCTTCGACTACAAATCACCCGAGAGCGGGAAGAAGACGGTGCCCGGCTCGATGGAGTTCATCCGCTCGCCCGAAACCGGCACCGTCCGCGTCGTCGTCCAGATCCCGCAGATGCCCGCATACCACGAGCAGGTCCTCGTGGATCAGCTCGCACGCAAGCTCCGGAACGAGTACGGCGAGCCCCCGAAGAGGACGCCGCCCCCCGCGAAGGACGCAGGGGCGTCCGACGCGGAGAGCATGTGAAACCAAGTCCTCAGTCCTCAGCGTCTGAGGATGCGCGCGCGAAGCGCGCGCGCCCCTCGATGCCTGGAGCCCGGAGCCTGGAGCCTCATCAGCTTCCGATCATCGAGCTCGGCGGCGGGTTCGTGCTCGGCAGCGTCTTGCCGCTCGGGACGCCCGACCCGCTCGGCGCGCCCTTGAGCGAGCCCGGCGTGCTCGGGACGTCGGCGCAGCACCGGAAGCCGATCTGGTAGAACGAGAAGCCCTCCGAGTGCACCGTCGTCATCGGACGGCAGCGGTCGCGGACCGGGCCCCAGTAGCCGCCCTTCAGGCCGCTCTTGTAAGGCCGGCCCTCCTCGTTGACGACCCACTCGTCGACGTTGCCCGTCATGTCGAACACGCCGTACGGGCTGACGCACGAAGCGCGCGACCCGCTGGGCTCGCCCTGCCAGAGGCGCTTGACCTCCGCGTCGCGGACCTTCGGGTCGGGCGAGGCGAGCGCCTTCTCGTTCACGTCCGGGTGCGGCTTGTCGATGTTGCACGCCTCGGAGTTGCGGTCGTAGCCGTACGGGTACGGCAGCCGCTCCTGGCCCTCGCACGCCAGCGTCCACTCGCTGTCGCCGCAGAGGCGCTTGCCGACCGAGGCGCAGGCGTCGCGGGCCTCGTACCAGGTCTTCATGACGACCGGGTTCTCGCCCGGCTTGTTCGGCCACTCGTAGCGGTCGATGCAGAAGTGCTTACGGACGGTCTTACCGATGCACTTCGTCGACCGCTCGAACTCCGCGCAGCGACGCGGGAAGACACCCTCGGGATCGATGTAGCGAAGGCACTTCTGCTCGACCTGGGTGCAGTAGTCGCCTTCGACCTCGACCATCCCGTCCGGGCACCGGCCCGTCGTCCCCAAATCGGCCGGCAAGTCGGGCGTCGCGATTCCCTTGAGGGCCGCGTTCGCCGGGGTCGTCTCCTCGGGCTCGACCGAGCTCTTCGCGACCTCGTCGGCGACCCCCACCTCACCGTCCCCCGCGCGCGCTTCCTCCCTGGGCGCCACGAGGGAGACGATCATCACCCCGAAGAAGAGAACCGAGCCGAGCTTCGCACGATTCATCGTTCCGTCCCGCCTTCCCAGGCTTCCAACCATCCGTTGCTTCGGTTGGACGAGGCGGCCTCCAAGTCTTTCAGAGAGCTTCCCTCCGAGAGCCGGGCTCCCACCCGCGCTCTCGTCCCCAATGGACCGATTTGGGTTCGCCAACTCTTCAAGCAAGTGGCTCGCCAATGTCTCGACCAGGTCTCGCGCATCGCGTCGGGGAACCGAGTCGCGCCGTCACGGAAATCGCGCACACGGCATTCCGTCTTCGGCGGAACGCCGAAGGCCTCGGAGCCGACGACGAAATCGTACGAAGCCCGCTGTGATCGCGTCACGTTTGTGCGCACGAACGCGTCGCCCGCATGGGAAAAATAGGCGTTTCGTGAAGACGACCGTGCGTGGCGAACGTGACGGTGTTCAAAGGTAGCCGTCGCCTCTACGTCATATCCATGACGGTCCCTGCGGCAATCCGAGAGGGCATTACGCGCGAGCGTCCGTTCGCTCGCGAAGCGCGCTGCGCGCTACCGGCGTTCAGCGTCATCACGCCGACACAGGATCGCCACGAGTCCATCGGGGTTCAGCGTTTCACCACTTTCGACCGCGATTCCTTGCTGACACCCGAACAGACATAGACCGAGCATCCGCACCGGCTGCCCCGGTCGCTCACAGTGGCGCACGATCCGATCGACGCACGCATACCCTCCGCTCGCGCATATCTCCGCCGGCCCGCCTTCCCCAGGAAGGAGCGGCCGCGCGATCGGAGCGTCGGGGCGACAGAGCTGAGCGGCCCCCGCGTCCGGCGTCGCCACGACCTCGAGCCCGTCGGCCACGCAGCCGTTCGGACAGCGACCGATCGGATCCCACGGACAGACGCATGCGCCGCCTTTCTCCTGCCCCGGCGATCCGCACGGATCCGGCAGCCATGCGGCACGCGATGCTTCGATCCGACCGTCGACGCACCGAAGCAGCCCATCGGAGCAGTCGGTGCCAAACAGATCCATCCTGGGATCCCCGGGAGCCATCCCCGGTCGCGGAGCATGCGGGGCCGTCCGACCCGAGCCCTCGGGTGGCGCGCCCCCAACACCTCGCTCCTCGAGCCAACGCGAGAGACAGCCACGCTCGCACGACGAGAGCAGCAGGCTGCCCACGACGAGCACGCCGGATCCCTTCGTGAGCAAGCTCATCGGCGACCTCGATGGCGCGCGCGGGGCGATCGACGGGCCGTTTTCGCAAGCGCAAGGGCGCGCAACGAGCCTGGAATCATCGCGCTGGAATGTAGCGCGCCGTACGGCATTGTCCGTGCAGGGTACACGGGTCGTGCTCCCCCCTCGAGACGCCGTTCGCCTTCGGACACCTCACCCGCGCCTCGACGGCGGCGGGGTAGCGCCGCCCGGCCAGCAGCCCGAGGTCGAGCGCATGCCGCCGATGGCGATTCGGCCCCCGGCTCCGAGCGCCAAGGCGCTCGGCCTCGTCCGTCACGACGACGAAGGGACCGTCACCCGGGCACTCGACGCGCTGGACGGCAAGGACGGCAAGGCGTCGCAAACCGGAGACGACGAGGACTTCGACGGGCTCGAGACGCTCGCGCGACGGCCCGACGACGACGGGAACGAAGCGACGCTGGCGCGTCCGATCTCGCGCGAATGCCGGACCGCCGACGACGGTGAGCCGGCGACGCGAGCAGGCTCGAACGCCGCCGTCGCCGACCCGATCGATCTCGACGAGAACGACGAGACGCTCATGCACCAGCGTGCGGCCGAGCCGGAGACGATCCCGCGCGGCGACCGCGTGCATGCGGACGCTCCGACCACGACGGCCCAGCAGAGCCCGATCCCACCGCCGCCTCCGCCCGCCGTTGCTCCGACGAACGCGCCGTCGAGCGCCCGTGTCGTCGAGCCCGCGCCCTGGCAGAAGACCGCCGACGCGACACCGCCTCCTCCCGCCCAGGCGATCCGCACCCCGTTCGCGATGGTCACCGACCCGGAGGACAACCTCACGCGTGTCGCCCCGCTCGGGCAGCCGGTCCGGCCCCTGCCTCAACCACCGTCGAACCGGGTCGTCCCTCTCCCCCAGGCGGCCCCGACGCCGGCTCCACCGGTCGGTCACGTTCAGCAGGTGCCCTCGAGCCCGCCTCCGCAAGCCGGCCCGCTCCCGCAAGCTCCATCGGCGCCATCGGCGCCGGTCGCGCAGGCGCCGGCACCGAGCGCGGCTTCGACGACGCCCCAGCGTCCGGTCCTCTTCGTCGCTGCCACGCTCCTCGTGGCGGCCGCCGTGTTCCTCCTGCTCCGACCGGCCTCCGCGCCGCGCGCGGCGGCGGCGGATCCTCCCCCGGAGCCGGTGCCCGTGGAGGAGGTCCCCGCTCCCGTCGCCAAGCCGCCTCCGGTCGCGGCGGTGATCGCACCGCCGGAGCCGCTGACGGCCGCGCCGCCGCCCACGACACAACCTCCCACCGCGACGGAGAAGACGACGCCGTCGTCACGGACGGCCGCGACCAACTCGCATCGCGGTCCTCGACGAAAGCACGTCCACAAGCATCGCATCCCGACCCGACGTGAACAGTGAGAGGCGGCGACGCCGTCCCCGGAGACCGTCACATCCCCGGAGACCGTCACCGAGTCGAGCTATTCTGAGACGTCGATGACGAAGCAGAAGGGAGGCGGACCGAGCCGGCCGACGTCGCCGCAAGCGGCGCCGAAGCGCCCGCAGCTCCGGCCGATCGCCGGCGCGAAGCCTCCTGCCCTTCGTCCGATCGCGGTGCGCCCCGCGACGGCGCCGAGACCGCCCGCGAACGTGAAGCGCCCTCCTCCTCCGGAGCCGCCGCTCGAAGGGCTCGGCGACGAGGAGTCGACGAGCGTCATGAGCCGTCACGTGTTCGACACGGCCCGCTCGCTGCCTGCCGTCGCGCCGCGCGGCGCCGACGAGCCCGCGCCGCCGTCCGCCCGTCCCGCGCGCCCCGCGATCGACATCGTCCCGCAGACGCAGCGTACGGCCCACGACTTCGACCGCACCGTCGTCATGCCGAACGCGCCTGCTCGACCGCTCGACGCGCGACCGCGCTCGAGGGGCACGGCGATCGGAGGCACACCGACGGAAGGTCGTACGTCGAAGTCGTCGCGACCGCCGCCGAAGGGCTCCTCGATCGCGTCACCGTCGGCATCACGCTCTCCGATGCCCTCGGCGCCTCCCCTCGACGACCTGATCCCGTCGACGGCTCGCCTTCACGCGACCGGGTCGCCTTCGTCACCGCCCGCGTCGACGGTGCCGCTGCCTCCGCTGCAGGACGAGACGTACGTGATGCACCGCGGCGGCCTTCCGCCGCCACAGGCGCCGGTGAGCTTTCCGCCGCCCGAGCGGCCGCCCCTCGGCCCCATCGCTCCGGCGGCGCGCATGCCTCCGTCTCCGGCGGCAGCGCCCGCGCCTCTCCCGCTGCCGATGCCCGGCATGGCGACCGCCGCTCTGCAACACCCGCTCGCGCCCCCGGCGCCCCAGGCGTCCGCGCAGGGGCCGGGCGTGTTCGGCTTCGTGTTCTTCGCGGCGCCGCTCGCGCTCGGGACCGCCATCGTCGCGGCGCTCACGATCCTGTAGAGCGCCGCGAGGCGCGGTCGTTCACTCGAGCGTCCGCACGCCCTTCGCCTTCGCGAGCACCGCGGCAGCGGCGGCGACTTCCTCGTTCTTCGTCCTGCGCGCCGCCTTGCGGCCGACGGGCTTCGGACCGACGGGGACGCCGAGCTCTGCGACCCGCGCGGCTTCGATCTCCGTCAGCCGCCGGGCTTCGACCTTGCGCGGGCTCATCGCCTCGGCGTCGGTGAACGCCAGCGGAGGATGCCAGACGATCGGCACCGAGACGATCTCCTCCGCTCGCTCGGCCTTTCGTGCTTCGACGTGCTTCGTCGCCGCCGCGACGCTCCCGCACGCGACGCCCGATGCGAGGACCGACGCGACGCCGAGCACGAGCCAACGTCCGAACGGCTCCGACGAAGGCCGAGGTGCCTTGGCCGCCCCCTCCATCGCGACGGGAACGAGCGATTCGTCGGCCGACGAGCGCCGGGTCCCTTCCGCAATCCCCATGGCGCATACGCGAAGCACGCCCCGCGCCAGAGGTCGCAGATCGGCCTACAGTATCGGTTGTCCACAACCCATCGGGATCGTTAGGATTTCTCGCTCACTCCATCCGGCGACCCCTGAGATGTATCGGCTCGTCGCCGCACCTGCTGGCTCGTCGGCCCACCAGGACGCGGTCCGGCCTTGCGCAGCCGGCTGCGCAACCGGCAGGAGGCCAGACGTCCGTCTCCAGACTCCAGTCTCCAGTCTTCGTCTCGACGAGCACCGAGAGCCGCAAGGAAGGACCGAGGACTGAG
>CALFEQ010000042.1 GCA_937949945.1 uncultured Myxococcales bacterium | reverse complement strand
GTACGCAAGATCCATTGTGAAGGTTGTACACACGTGCGTACGGCAGACGGCGGGCCGTGGACACCGACGGCAGAGCCGTGGCGCTGCTCGTGCGGTGACCTCAGCGTCGAGCTCGAATGTTCGACCAAGAGGATCGACCCGGCGACGTCGGCGATGTGTGGTCTGCCGGAGCTGCCGCCGACGCCGCATTGAGCACGTGCGCGGAGAGGTCCCATCCTCGATTCCGCGCCGCGAGCGCGCGGCGCACGTGCTCGGTGATGGAGGCGACGACGCCATCCCAGCCGAGCTCGCGGAGAGCGCGGTCCCGCCGAGCGTCGGGGCGAGCACGCGCCTCGTGGTAGGGCCCGTCCACCTCGACGACGAGGCGAGCCTTGGTGCAAGCGAAGTCGACGATGTGCGGCCCGATGACGAGCTGCCGACGAAAGGCAAACCCTGTCTTCTTCCCGGACAGCCGCCGCCAGAGCCACTCTTCGGAGCGAGTGGGCGAGAAGCGCATGAGTCGAGCGCGCTCCTCGAGGATCCGAGCCTGGTGTGGAGAGACGAGAGAACGAGCGAACATGACACCTCCGCGCGAGGACGCGGCCGCGCCGTGGCGAACGTCATGTCGTGGTGTGTCTCGCCGTAGCGAGGCCGAAGCCCGAGCGACGCGCCATCCGCGCGAAAGTCGCCGAGCGGAGCACCCGAAAGCGAGGACCTCGCGCGAGCGAGGAGCTCCCTGGGAGAGACTCGTGAGCAGAGAGCACCTCCCCCATCCGCGCGCAGGCGCCGAAGGCGCCGAGCACGGACAAGGGGGAGGCCGCGCGGCGAAGCCGCGCGGGGAGGGGGCTACCAAAAGATGTAAGGCCACCAATTCCGCATCGGCCTCCCGCTGGAATCCTTCGCGCGATTCCCGAAACCAGGAAAGCTCTGTCGCCAATACACCTGCCAAGCCCCTCCGCAGTCCGGCGCGAGCGTTCGATACCGCGCGTACTTCGCGCGCGAGAAGGACTCCACCTCGTCCTTCCCGTTCTCGCCGTCGCGGAGCCCGAAGTGCTCGCAGCGTGAGAGGACCTCGAAGTCGTTCTCGTCGTAGTGCCCGCGCGCGTTCGGCGCGAAGTGGACGTTGCCGCATCCTTGATCGAGCTCGGGGATGGAGCCCGACATGTCCCGCACCTTCCAGTTCACGGAGTTCGGGCCCGTGAACGTCAGGCAGTCGGGTGCGTCGCAGGTGTACCAGTCACGGAAAGGAAGCCCGAGGCGCGTGTCGAGGTCGAAGTTGGCGAACTCCATGAAGCGTGGTTTCAGCTCGGGCACGGCGCCGCTTCGCGCCATCCACTCGTAGCCGTGGCCGGCGCTGTGCATCGCGCAGCCGGGGCCGCGCGTGGAGTTGATGTACAGGACTCGTACCGTGCGCCCGCAGGCCTTGAACGCCTCGAAGTCGCGAGGGGCGAGGCAGCCGTTGCCGGCGCAGCGTTCGAACTCGCCGGTCTTGCGGCCGCTCGCGTCGTACTTCGGCTTCGCCTCGAGGATCTCGGCGATGCCGACGGTGTCGAGCACCTTGCCGTCCGGGCACGTGTACGGCGACGGGTCGCCGTTGGCGTGGAGCCAGACCTCGTGGACCTCGCCTCTCGCGAAGAGCTCGCAGAGCGGCGCACCGAACGCAGCCGCCATCTTCTCCTCGAAGAGGGCTGCGTAGTCGAACTGGTAGAACGCCGTCGAGTTGCAGTTGACCGGCAGCTTCGTCGAGTACTTGTGCGGCCAGCCGGCGGGCGGGGTCTCGTCCGCGAGGTCGACCCACTTCGAGACCTCGTACTTCAGGAACGGCTTTGCCGTCGGGTCCGAGTAGCCGTGGTATCGCGAGCCCTCGGCGAAGCCTGCGATGAGCTGCTCGACGTGCTTCTTCCAGTTGTTCCGCGTCGTCGGGTCGTTGTCGAAGTTGATCGCGAGGACCCGCGGACGCATCTCCGTGATCACGTCGTGATGGACGACGAGCCAGGGATCGCTCGTCGCGTAGCTCGCGTGGTTCGGCCAGACGAGACCGGTCGCCGTGGCGTCGTCGCGCCCGCCGTCGCTTCTCGAGACGCCCGCCGCCGCGTCCGTCTCCGCGACCGCGTCGAACGTCGACTCGCTCGGCTCGAACGCGTCCGACGTCGAAGGGTCCGAGGTGCAGCTCAGGACGAGGCCGAAGAGCGCGGCTGCCGCGAACGAAAGGAGCGAGACCGACTTCATCGGCGAACCCTCGGAGCATCCGTCGCGCCAAGTCGCCTCGCGCGCGCAGTAGCGGAAATGACGTCCGTGTGCGGAGGTATCGCACGGATCGCGCGCGAGCCGTGGGGAGCCCACCCGCCAGGTCGCGAGGGTTCGAGTCGCCTCGAGCCGCGCCGCCGGGCTGGAGGCGGCGCGGCAGTCGTGCGGAGGTCAGGTCTTGCAGGGCGTCGCTTTGAACGACCCCTTCGTGCCCGTATCCGTCTCGAAGGAGCCTTCCGTCGTCGACTTCAGCTCGAGCTTGGCCGACCTCGCCTCGACCAGCAGATTCTTGCCGTTCTCCTCGTCGAGGACGCCCAACGTGAAGTGGTCTCGATCGTACGTGCCGGGCACGAGCTCTTTGTCGCCCTTGAGGGTGATCCGGATGACGCGAAAGCTGGGCCTGCACCTATCTTCGATGGCCCAGTCCTTGGGGGATCCCGGGTGCACCGATCCTACGAAGATGCTGCAATCGAGCTTGCAGTGATCGAGCCCCAGATAGATGTGCCTGTCGCTTGCGACTGCAGACACTACCTTCACCTTCTCGAGCGGCCGGTCCTTGACCTTGATGACGACGTCGTCGCTCGGCGGAGCGGCGTTGACCGTCGCCGATGCGGCGGCGGCCTCCTCCGTCTTCTTCAGGCGATTGCAACCGAGCGTTGCGCAGACGACGACGAAGCCGATGACCAAGCGATGCACGCGCATGCTCCTCCTCCCCTTTTTGGACCTGGCGGGTCCTCGGACCGCCCCGGACGAGGAGCGAGCATAGGTGTCGCGCCGAAGCGCGAGCCATGGTCATCGCGTTGGGGAGTCGTGACCCTCGGCCGACGCGAGAGGTCGCGTCGCGACGTCGCCGGGCAACGCCACGAGGAGCGCGACGAACGCGACGACCACGCACGTCGCGCAGACACCCGCGAAGCCGAAGCGCGCGAACACCTGGCTGCCGCCGAAGGCTCCGGTCGACATGCCGAAGAACATCGAGCCCACGAGCAACGCGTTGAGGCGGCTCCGTGCGGCCGGATCCTGCGCATACACGATCGTCTGATTCGCGATGAGGCAGGACTGGATGCCGAGGTCAAAAGCGATCGTGCCGAGGACGAGGACGACGAGCGAGCGATGGAGCGCCGCCATCGCGGCGAACGACGTGAGCGTGACGGCGGCGCCGAACCGGATCACCGCGCGTGGGCCGCGCCGATCGGCGAAGCCTCCGGCGATCGGCGCCGCGAGCGCGCCGGCCGCGCCCGCGATGCCGAAGCTTCCCGCGACGGCGCTCTGCAGCTCGAACGGCGGCGCGGCGAGGCCGAGCGCGAGCGTGGACCAGAACGCGCCGAACGTGACGCAGAGGAGGCTCTGCGTGAGGGCCGCGCGGCGGAGCGGGGCGTTCCGGCGGAGGAGTACTGCCATCGAACGCAGGAGGTCGACGTAGCGTCCGCCGACGAGCGGCGGAAACGATGGGAGGGCGCGCGCCGCGACGAGGCCGAACGCGAGGGCGGCGACCGCGGCCGCGGCGAAGATCACTCGCCACGACGCGTACTCGGTGACGGCGCCGCTGACGACGCGCGACAGGAGGATCCCGAGGAGCAGCCCCGTCATCACGGTCCCGACGGTCTTGCCTCGCGAGGACGGCTCGGCGATCGAGGCGGCGGCCGGCACGAGGTCCTGTGCGAGCGTGGCGGTGAGGCCGATCGCGAGGCTCGCGATCGAGAGGGAGACGACGTCACGGCAGAGCGCGGCGAACGCGAGCGAGGCGGTCAAGAGGAGCGCCTTGACGACGATCACGCGCCGGCGGTCGAGCATGTCGCCCAGCGGCGCGAATGCGAGGATGCCGGCGGCGTACCCGAGCTGGGTCGCGGCCGGGATCCAGCCGACACGCGCCGGCGTCGCTCCGAGATCGGACGCGATCACGCCGAGCATCGGCTGGTTGTAGTAGAGGTTCGCTGCGCCCAGCCCTGCGCCGACGGCGAGGAGGACGACGAGCCCACGTCCGATCACGCGACGGCGTGTAACGCATCCGTGCGCGGGGTGGGAGACTTCTTCGCCGCAGCGGAGCGACCGCCGTCGACGCGAGACCGGCTGGCGGGCGGACCGTGGTAGCCACTACGCTTGGCGCGATGGACGCGTACCGCGAGCTTCATCAGCGCTTCGATCGTCACTACCTGCTCCGGAGCTCTGCCGATCTGCTCGAGTGGGATGCCCAAGTCATGATGCCCGAGAGCGGCGGGGACCTCCGCGCGGCGCAGCTCGCGACGCTGCGCATGCTCGCCCACGAGGCGATCGCGGCGCCCGACATGCCCGACCTGCTCGCCGCCGCCGAGGCGGCGCCGCCCGAGGATCCGTGGGAGCGCGCCAACCTCGCCGCGATGCGACGCGCGTGGGTGCACGCCGCCGCGGTGCCGGCCGATCTCGTCGCGGCGCGCACGCGCGTGACTTCGAGCTGCGAGCTCGCATGGCGCTCGGCGCGCAAGGACGACGATTTTGCCAGCTTGCTGCCGCTCTTCACGGAGGTCGTCGACCTCACGCGGCAGGTCGGACAGGCGAAGGCCTCCGTCATGGGCCTCTCGCCGTGGGATGCGCTCGCCGACGAGTACGAGCCGGGCGCGCGGGAGGCGTGGCTCGCGCCGCTCTTCGCGCGCCTGGAGCGCGAGCTTCCGCCGCTCGTCGACGCCATCATCGAGGCGCAGGCGCGCGCGCCCGCCGTCCCGAAGCTCGCGGGGCCGTTTTCCGTCGAGCGGCAGGCGGCGCTCGGCCGGTACGTCGCGGAGCGCATGGGCTTCGATTTTTCGCGCGGTCGTCTCGACGTGAGCGCTCATCCGTTCTGCGGCGGCGCCGCCGAGGACGTGCGCATGACGACGCGCTACGACGAGGCGGACTTCCTCTCGAGCGTGCTCGGCGTGATCCACGAGACGGGACACTCGCTCTACGAGATGGGCCTGCCTCGTGCCTGGGCGCGTCAGCCCGTCGGGCACGTGCCGGGGATGGGCCTCCACGAGAGCCAGTCGCTCCTCATGGAGATGCAGGCGGCCCGCACCCCGGAGTTCCTCGGCTGGCTCGCCAGCGTCGCCTCCGAGTACTTCGGTCTTGGTCCCGGCGTGTTGACCCGCGAGGTGCTCTCGCGTCATGCGCTGCGCGTCCAGCGGAGCCTCATCCGCGTCGAGGCCGACGAGGCGACGTACCCGCTCCACATCATCGTGCGCTTCGGCCTCGAGCGCGCGCTCATCTCGGGAGACCTGTCGCCGAAGGATCTGCCCGGAGCCTTCCGCGACGCGATGGAGCGCGTCGTCGGGGTCCGGCCCGATACCGATCGCGACGGCTGCCTTCAGGACGTGCACTGGCCTACGGGCGCGTTCGGGTACTTCCCGAGCTACACGATCGGCGCCATCGCCGCCGCGCAGCTCTTCGCGAGCGCGGTCTCTGCGCATCCGGAGATCCCGAGCGAGCTCGCGCGCGGAGAGTTCACGACCCTCCGCTCGTACGCGTGCGAGCACGTCCACCAGCACGGCTCGCTCTGGGACACCAACGGCATCCTCGAGCGCGCCACCGGCCGCGCGCTCGACGCCGACGCCCTGCTCGGGCATCTGCGCCGTCGTTACCTCGAAGCGCGATGACCGGCCGGCCGGCGCGCTGACGCCGGCCGACCCGCGCCATTTGCGGAGAGCGCCAGTGCGTCCGCGTGACACGTCTCCTGCCGTGCTCGAGGTACCGCCGCGGTTCCGTGTGGTTCGCGGGCCGTGGGACGACGAGCCCGACGACCGGACGATCGTGCTCGTGCCGAGCTCGGCCTTCGGTGACGGGCGCCACGAGACGACGCGAATGTGCCTGCAGGCGCTCGCGGTGTTCGCGCCGCGCCGGCCGTTCCGGATGCTCGACGTCGGCAGCGGGTCGGGGATCCTCTCCATCGCGGCCGCGAAGCTCGGGGGGGAGGCGGTCGGCGTCGAGATCGACGCGGCCGCGAACGCGGTCGCCGTGGAGAACGCACGCCTGAGCGGTGTCGCCGATCGCGTGGCGTTCGGGGATGCGTGGCCGAGCGGTCGCTTCGAGGTGGTGGTCGCGAACATCCTCCGCGCGGTGCTCCTCGAGCTCGCGAGCGAGATCATCCTCCGCCTCGCGCCCGCGGGCCTGCTCGTCCTCTCCGGCCTCGTATCCACCGACGTGCCCGAGGTCGTGGCGCGCTACGCGCCGCTGCTCGACGGCGCTCGTCCGGAGGTCTTCGAGCGCGGGCCGTGGCGCACCTTGGTCTGGCGCGGCGCGCGCGTCGGGACGTGACCTCGCCTCCGCCCGCCTCAGAGATCGGCTCGGGCGACCTCGATCACGCGCTCGCGGAACCAGCGATGCGCCGGGTCGTTCTCGTACGTCGAGCTGTAGCCGATGTAGAACGTCGGCGCGCGCACCGGAAACGGCAGCGGTCGCGTGACGAGGCCGAGGCGGCGCGCGAGCTTCGAGGCGAGCTCCGCCGGGACCGTGACGACGAGATCGGTCTCGGCGACGACGACGGCCGCCGCCGCGAAGTGCGGCATGCGGAGCACGATCCGGCGCGTGAGGCCGAGCGCTTCGAGGGCCGGATCGACGGCGCTGCCGGGCAGCCCCCGCGGAGTGACGAGGACGTGATCGAGGGCGGCATACGCGCGGGCCGTGAGCCGTGATCGGAGGGCAGGGTGGTGGCGCCGGAGCAGGACGGCCATCGGCACCTCCGCGGCCTTCTGCACGGTGATGCCGGAGAGCGGACGGAGCGAAGCGCCGTAGGCGAGATCGATCTCGCGGCTCTGCAGAGCGCGATCGACCTCGTTTCCGAGGAAACGTGTCACGATGCTCACGCCGGGAGCCTCCCGTCGGAGGCGCGGCATGAGCCGCGGCAAAAGGACGATCTCCGCGTAGTCGGTGCCCGCGAGGACGAAGGAGCGTTCGAGCTTCGAAGGATCGAACGCGGTGCCCGACCGGCTCACGAGCGCCTGCGTCGTCGCGAGCAGCTCACGGAGCGGCGCCTCGAGCGCCTCTGCGGTGCTGGTCGGGCGAAGCGTCGCGCCGGCGCGTACGAACAGCGGATCGCGGAACGTCCAGCGAAGGCGCGCGAGCGCGTGGCTCACGGCGGACTGGGTGCGTCCGAGGCGCTGCGCTGCTTTCGTCGTGCTGCGCGTGCGAAGCAGCTCGTCGAGGACGACGAGCAGGTTGAGATCGACGCCCGCGAGAGGATGAACGGCGCTCATGATGTCCATGTCTACTATGAATTGGCGTCGGAGCCGCTCCGGGCGCATGCTCGTTCTCGTCCGAACGCGACGGCGGACGGTCGCTTCGACGTAGAGACGAAAGGGGAGCGAGATGAGCAAGGTTGCGGTGCTTGGATCCGGTCAGGTGGGGCAGGTCCTCGCGGAGGGCTTCTTGGGGCTGGGGGACGAAGTCATGCGCGCGAGCCGTGACCCGGCCAAGCTCGCGGACTGGAAGCAGAGGAACCCCACGGCGAAGACCGGTACGTTCGCCGAGGCGGCGGCGTGGGCGGACATCGTCGTCCTCGCCGTGAAGGGCCGCGCGGCCGAGGAGGCTCTCGATCTGGCCGGGATCGGGAACCTCGCCGGCAAGATCGTCATCGACGCGACGAACCCGATCTCCGAAAAGCCGCCCACGAACGGAGTGCTCTCGTTCTTCACGAGCCTCGACGAGTCGCTGATGGAGCGGCTGCAGCGGAAGGCGCCGCAGGCGCGCTTCGTGAAGGCGTTCTCCTGCGTCGGCAACGCCTTCATGGTGAAGCCCTCGTTCCCGGGTGGCCCGCCGACGATGTTCATCTGCGGCAACGACAAGGCCGCGAAGGAGGAGGTGACGAAGATCCTCGATCGCTTCGGCTGGGAGACCGCCGACATGGGGACCGTCGAAGCCGCCCGCGCCATCGAGCCGCTCTGCATGCTGTGGTGCATCCCCGGCATCGCGGGCGGGAGCTGGAGCCACGCCTTCAAGCTGCTCCGGCTCTGAGGCGAGTCCAGTCGCAGTCGGCCGTCCGAGGAGGCGCCTGACGCTTCCTCGCGTTCCGTCTCGGCTGATAGCCGGCTGCGATGCGGACTGCGTTGACCTGTCCTTGGTGTGGCGCTCCGTTGCCGGCCATCGTGGCCGGACAGCCCTTCGTCACGTGCGCGTACTGCGGGGCGACCTCGAGTCTCGGCGGCGAACGGGCCACGAAGGCTCAGGCGCCGACGAACGCGGCCGCCGCGGTGCGGGCGATCGACTCGACGCTCCAGCAGCGCGTCATCGACTCGTTCAAGGCCGCTCGCGCGCGAGGCGCGTCTCCGTACGACCCGCTCGTCGCGGCGGCGCGCGAGAGCCTCGGCCCGCTCGGGCAGACCGACGCGTTCGCGCGCGTGTGCCTCGCGCTGGGCCGCGACTTCGACGCGGAGCACGGCACGTCGGTCGTCGAAGATCCCATCGTCATGAGCCGCCTCATGGTCGAGTACCTGAAGGCGATCGAGGGCGTGCGAACGGAGGGGTGGTACGAAGTGAACCTCCCCTTCTTCGCCGAGACGCGCGACGGCCCGAAGCACTACGAGCGGACGATCACCGCCGAGCTCATCGCCGAGCTCGCGGCGCGGGATCCCACGTTCTCGCCTCCGCCGAAGAAGAAGCGCCGCTTCTGGCCGTTCGGCTGACGGCGGCGCCCGTCGACGCTCACGCGACCTCGAGACGGAAGCGCGCCTTGCGCTTCTTCGCCTCGACGAGCACGGCTTGCAGGGCCGACAAATCGTCCAGCACGGCGTCGATGGACGTGATCCGTTCGCGGACCTCCGGCTTTTCGAGCGCGGTGAGCAGACCCTCCACGCAGCGAAGGCCCTCGGTCGGCGAGAACCAATCCGTCCAGGGACCGAGCGCTTCGGCGAGGTCTTCCGGGAACCCGTCGAAGTCGGGCGGAGGCTCCCGGTCATCGGTGAAGCTCGAGAGCAGGGGAAGGCCGTGCTCTTCCGCGATCGCGTCGAGCGTGGCCGCATGATGGAAGATCGCCGCGCCGTCGCCGTCGAACGTCACCGCGATCTTCGGGTCGAACGCAGGGACGAAACCGACCGTCATCGCTCGCGAAAGTAGCACGGAGGAAGGCCTCGTGCGGTCGGCCCGGAGCTCGTCTTTTCGGGGCCGAAGAGCGATCGCGTATGCTTCGACCATGAGCTCGAACGGGAACCCGCCGGGGCACGGGACGCCGCATCCTCATCATCCTCACGCGCCTCAGCCGGTCGTGCATGGCGCGCCGACGGGGACGCACGGCGCTCCGCCTGCCGGTGGATACGGCGCTCCGCCGGCAGGCGGGTTGGGAGCGACGCCAGCAAACCCGCAAGCGCCGGGTGCGTTCGGGCCCATGCCCGGGTACGCGCCCTCGTTCGCCGGTGCATCGGGCGGCGGCGTGCACGCCGCGGCGGAGCCGCCGCTCACGAACGGAGCGACCGCCACCGGTGCGTCTCGCGACGGCACGAACCGCGAGCTCGCCTCGATCCTGACGTCCATCGGTCTCTTGTCGTTGCTCGTCCACTGCGTGACCGTGCTCGCCTGGATCTACAAGTCCTGGGAGATGCTCCCGCCGTCGCTGCGCGTCACGGGCAGCGGCAAGCACGTGAGCCCGGCCGCGGCTGTCGGGTTCCTCTTCGTCCCGCTCTACAACATCTATTGGACGTTCGTCGTCTCGAGAGGCCTCTGCGAGGCGCTCAACCGCGCGCTCGAGATGTACGGATCGCCGAAACGCGCCTCGACTGGTCTCGCGAACGCCGCCGCGGTCTGTCAGGCCGTTCCTTACTGCAACGTGATGGCGCCGCTGCTCTGGCTCCCGTTCATGTTCAACGTCGAGAGCGCGAAGCGCGAGTACGTGCGCGTCGCCGGCGGGGCGAACGGGCCCGTCTGATCGACGGCCGGGCCTTCGCCTCGGCGCGGAACGGGAGCCTCATTTTCGCACCCGGTAGCGCGTCGACCGGTTACCCTCGACGGGATGGAACGACGGAGCGCTTCGGGGCTGCTCGTCGTCACTTGCGTTGCGTTGGCAGGGCTCATGCTTCGGTGCTCGATGCTCCTCGATCCGGAGGATCTGTCGGGCGGGCAGCCGGCGTCCGAGGAGGTGGACGCGTCCTCCCCGGACGCCGAGGTCGACGCGGGGGGGCTGCCGGATGGCGCCGTCGTCTGGCCGGTGAACGGCCACGCGTACCTCGTCGTCGCTCGCGGCCGGAGCATCCTGTGGGAGACCGCCAAGGAGGAGGCCGCCGCGATGGGCGGTCATCTCGCGACGATCGGCTCCGCCGAAGAGAACGAGTTCGTCTTCCAGCTCGCTCGCTCGAACGACGAAGCGTGGAACGGCCTTTGGGGAGGCCCGTACCTCGGCGGCTTCCGGTCTGCCGACGGAGGGCGGTTCGACACCGGTTGGGAGTGGGTCACCGGTGAGCCCTGGAGCTACACCGCGTGGGCCTCGGGGGAGCCGACCGCCGACGACAGCGAGATCTACTTGCAGCTCAACGAGCGATCTCGCCCGGTCTGGAACAACATCAACACGGGGGCCGCCAACTCGTTCGTCGTCGAGTTCGAGTGACGTAGCCCGCAAGAGCCGATCAGAGCTCTTCGACTTCCTCCAGCGTCGAGCGCGCGATCTCCGCGAGGCCGTAGAGATGCCCCGGGCCGACCACGCCGACGAAGAGCTGGTCCGCCGCGCCATCCGGCAAGACGAGCGACGCGCTCGTGCCCTCGACCGGCACCTCGTAGAGGTCCTCGCCCGCGAGGACGCGCAGGACGGTGCCTTCGTCCATGCTGGTGCCGAGCCGGAAGACGACGCGGTTGGCGCACGAGGCGTCGCGCTTCGCTTGGATCGTGGGCGCGCTCTTCTGGACCGTCGTCCACACCGGGAGCATCGGATCGCCGAACAGCACGACGGACTTCTGCGTCCACCGGTGGCTCGCCTCGTCGATGGTCGGCACCTGGCCGATGAGCGGCACGGAGAGATTCTCGCTCCTCGGCATGTTCCTGCGGCCGGCGAGATACGCGTCGCCGAGGATGGGGCGCGGCGTCGTCTTCAGGTACCGGAGCATCTCGTCGATGAGCTGGCTGCCTCCGGCGAGCCCGAGGCCCGTCGCGCTGTTGCCGACGTATGCGATCGCGCCGCCCTTCGGCGCGTTGACGAGCTTTGCGCCGGCGGCGTCGCCGTTCGCGGCGAGCGAGCCGGCCTGGCATGCGCAGGACAGGAACAGCGGCAGCGTCTCGTTCTCGAGCGCGTGCGCCATCGCGGCGGTGAACGCGTTGCGCCCGTCGATCTCGACGGTGAGGTTCTTCGGCGTGCCGTGCCCGGCGTGGACGACGATGTTGTAGCCGCGGTTCAGCTCGGCGGTCTCGGCTGCGAGCGTCAGCTTCGCGGCGTCGGGATCGGACAGCGTCGTCGCGTAGAGCTTTTTCACGCGCGAGCCTTCGGGCAAGACGGACAGCGTGCGCCCGGGCATCCCGAAGTAGAAGGAGGCGTCGACGTCGACGTTGCCGACGCGCGTGGCGATGTTCGACAGGAGGAGCGTCTCGCCCACCTTCGAGGTGTCGAAGCGCGTGAGGTGCTTGATCACCTTCTCGACGTAGACGTCGACCTCGCTCGACGTCGCGACGGGCAGCCGCCCGACGGCGAGATCCGCGACGTAGCTCGGACGGTCGTTGGCCGGATCGCCGTACGTGCCGTCTCCGTTCGTGTCCCATTCGGAGAGGTCGGCGTAGTAGTGATCGGTGACGATCTCCTCCGCGAAGGACTGCGTCTGCACCATCGGATGCGTGTAGCGATCCCGTGATCGGCGCGCGGGCACGACGCTCGTGTCGCCTCCGAGCAGCACGTACTCGAGCCCCGTGCGCTGCCGGAGGAAGTCCTTGATGGCCTTGGGCGTGTCCCGCTTCGGATCGGAGTCGTCGCAACCGCCCGCGCAGATCTCTTCCACGGTCACGACCTCGGTATCGATGCCGGTCACCCGATGGATGCGTGCGAGCCGGACGAAGGCGTCCTTCAGCTCCGACGACGTCACGATGAGCGCCGGAGCAGAGCCCGTCGTCTTCGACGCCGTCGGGACGTCGCAAGCTTCGCCGCCGCTTCCGCTGGTCTCCTCCGACGACGACGGACCTCGCTTGCCGTTCGGAGCGTCGAGGACTTCACCGCTTTCGCTCGCACAGCCTCCGAAGAGCAACAGGCTCAGCGCGCCGATTCCACCGACCCACGCCAGACGCATCGCAACCCTCTCCACCCTGTAGGAGAAAAGCTGACATGTAGTCTTCGCTTGTCAATGGATCGTCCGTGCCCCGGGGTACCCTCCGAAATTGGCGTGCGCGCGGGGCCACGCCTTTCTCGGGAGGGACCATCGATGCAGGCTCGACGATTCGTCGCCGTCGTTCTCGCCGCCGGTGCCGGCGCAGTGCTCTCGAGTGGATGCGACGGGAGCTCGTCGAGCTCGGGCGGAGGTGGCGGAGGCGAGTCGACGACGACCAAGAGGCCGCCCGTCGTGCAGCCGATCCAGGCCGTCTTCACGCAGGCGACGTTCAGCACGCGCTACGAGGTGGCGATCAGCAACCCCGACCAAGACGAGCTCTCCTTCGATTGGTCCGGCACGAACTGCGGGCAGACGTCGATCAGCGAGCCGAGGACCTGCAATGCCGAGCAGTGCACGTCGTCCATGACCTGGACGCATCCTCACCCGCCGTGCGAGGCGTCGCCCACGCACGACGACGCGCACGTCTTCTTCGTGGTCGACGGCAAAGGGAGCAAGAAGAGCGTCGTCTGCGTCTATCAGGGCGCCCAGACGGGCACCGGGCAGCCTTGCAACTTCGCCGGCTTCGCCGACTCCGAGTTCGGCGTCCGGCAGCGCAACACCGCCGACGTCTATTACCGCGCGCGGGGGAGCGGATGCTCGACCATCCAGCTCGTCCAGGTGATGTACATCAAGGCGAAAGGGCCGCCGGAGACGATCGTCGTTCCGCACAACGACGGGATGGAGGAGGTCGACCTCGGTCCCTTCTACAAGCCGCCCAGGCGCGAAGACGACAAGGACGGCTACGTCGTCGACAAGAACCCGGAGGTCGCGGGCTCGATCGATCCCTACTACGGCGGGAGCACGCCCGGCACGCCGCTCGTGCCCGCCGAGCTCACCGATCGACCGGGCAACACCAAGCCGAACCACCGCGCCTACTTCGAGGTCTGCGCTTTCTGCTCCGACAAGCCGGGAGATCCCGACTACGGCAAGTATCTCGACTGCATCACCTGGGAGTACGACCCGGACGAGGGGCTCGCGAAGCTGACCGATCCTCAGCCCACCGAGAAGCCGACGCCCGGCTTCCTCGGTGCCGTCGAGCTGTGGAACGCCAACCACGGCTTCCAGATGCCACGCGCGAACTAGGACGATCCGCACGCCCACGTGACGCTCGGCGGCTTTCGTCGAATTCGACGATGTGCATGGTGTCGCGCTGCGGGCCGAGGGTGAACGTGATAGCCTCGGGCCTCCTCGGAAGCGGGGATCACCGGGTGGGGCGTCGATTCGCGACGAATCCTAGCGGGGAGCCTCTCTCCGCCGCTCGAGCAAGAGGGCTCATGTCGTCACGTCGGTCGCGCATCGCAGCATGGTCGTCCCTCGTCATCGGCGGCCTCCTCGCGTCTCCTGCGCGCGCGGCGGACATCGAGGTGCCTGGCACCGAACGCGCCGTGGAGGTCCACGGGTTCGTGAGCCCCGGATTCATCGTGACGACGGGGAACAACTACCTCGCCAAGTCGAAGCGCGGGAGCTTCGAGTTCTCCGAGGTCGGCATCAACTTCACCGTTCAGCTCACCGACAGGCTGCGTACCGGCGTGCAGCTCTTCGCGCGCGACCTCGGCCCGCAGGGGAACTACAGCCCGAAGGCCGACTGGTACTACCTCGACTATCGCTTCGAGGACTGGTTCGGCATCCGGGCCGGGCGCGTGAAGATCCCGTTCGGTCTCTACAACGACACGAGCGACATCGACGCGGCGCGCGTCCCCGTCCTGCTCCCGCAGTCGATCTACCCGCTCTACAACCGCGACCTGCTCCTCGCGCAGACGGGCGTCGAGCTCTACGGACGCGTGCGGACGCGCTCGCTCGGCGCGCTCGAGTACCGGCTCTACGGCGGCACGATCTTCCTCGACGTCGCCACGCAATCGACGGTCCCACCGCAGGGGCTCACCAACCTCGAGTTCCCGTTCGTCGCGGGCGAGCGACTCATGTGGGAGACGCCGATCGAAGGCCTGCGCGCCGGTGGAAGCCTCCAGGCGCTGCGCCTCGACGCGAGCTTCGACCTGCCGAACATCGGTCCGGTCGGAGCCTCGCTCCAGGGCGCTCTCTGGGTCGGCTCCATCGAGTACGCCCTGCACGATCTCCTGCTCGCCGCCGAGTACAGCCGGTGGATCTTCCGGCTCGACAGCAGCAACCACGCGATCGCGCCGCCGTCCCGTGTCATCCACGAGCGCGCATACGTGATGGCGTCGTACCGGATCAACGACTGGTTCCATCCGGGCGCCTACTACTCGGTCCTCTACCCGGACGTGGAGAACCGCTCCGGTCGCGCGGCGCAGCAGCACGACGTCGCGGGGACGCTGCGCTTCGACATCAATCATCACTGGCTCGTGAAGCTCGAGGGGCACTTCATGAGCGGTACGGCAGGGCTGACCCCGGACCTCAACGACGGCGTTCCGCTCGATCGGCTCGAGCGGAACTGGGGAGTCTTCCTCGTGAAGACGACGGCACATTTCTGAGCCATGCGCGCGATCGCCGTCGGCCGCTTCGTCCTGTTCGCGTTGTTCGCGCTCCTCGTGCTCGTCACGCCGACGCACGTGTCCGCGGAGCCGTCGCCTGCGTTCGTCGTCATCGTCAATCCGCAGAACCCGTACCTCGCGCTCGACCGATCCTTCGTCGCCGACGCGTTCCTGAAGAAGGTCACGCGTTGGCCCAACGGCGACGTCATCAAGCCCGTCGACCTCCCGCCACGGTCCCGCACGCGCGCGCGGTTCTCCGAACAGGTGCTGAAGCGTTCGATCGCCGCCGTGAAGAGCTATTGGAACCAGATGATCTTCTCGGGGCGCGACGTGCCGCCGCCGGAGCTCTCCACGGAAGAGGAGGTGGTGAAGTACGTCCTGACCCACGCCGGAGCCGTCGGTTACGTCTCCGGCGATGCGCGCCTCGGCGACGCGAAGATCGTGACGATCCGTTGAAGGAGCGACATGCGCCTCACCCTGCGAGCGAGCCTCATCGCGATCGTCTCGATCATGGCCGCGGCGTTCCTCGTCGTCATCGTCGCGAGCGATCTCGTCACCTCGCGCGTGCGGGAGCGCCTCGTCGAGATCGAGCAGCGGCAGATCCCGAGGCTCGAGCTCGGTCCGCGGATCGCGGCGGACTTCGCGGAGCTGACGCGGACGTTCCAGGACGCGGTCGCCGCGCAGGACGCCGACGCGCTCGAGCAGACGCGGCGCGTGCGGGATCGCATCGTCGCGCGCCTCGAGGAGGGCAAGGCGGTCTTCGATCCGGCGGCGAGCGAGGAGCTGCGCGTGGCGCTCGACGCCTATCACGAGCTCGCGCTCGACGTGTCGCGACGGATGATCGCCGGCGAGGGCGGCGAGGAGATGATCGAGCGCATCACACGGATGCAGGAGGCGCAGGCGCGAGCGCAGGCGCAGATCGATCGCGTCGTCGCGTTCGACGCTCGGTATCTCCGAGGCGCCTTCGACGACGCGCGCGCCGCGCTGCTCGCCGGAGGCAGGACGCGCCTCGTCATCACGGGGACGTGCCTCGCGCTCGTGCTCGGCCTCGCCATCGTGTTCACGCGCGGGTTCGTGCGCTCGATCGCGGCCCTGCACGAGGGCTTCGCGCGCTTCGGGAAGGGCGAGCTCGACGCCCTCATCCCCGTCCGAGGCAACGACGAGATCGCCGACGTCGCGGCGGGGGCGAACCAGATGGCCAAGAACCTGGCCGAGCTCGAGGCGGAGCGGGAGCGCGCCGCGGCGGAGACGCGCGAGCTGCTCGAGCGGACGCGGGAGCAGGCGGCGCGGCTACAGGCGCAGGAGGAAGAGCTCCGCGCCACGAACGAGGAGCTGCAGGCGCAGCAGGAGGAGCTGCGTCTGACGAACGAGGAGCTCTCGGAGCACGCGCGGCAGCTCTCCGAGCAACGGGCGGAGCTCGAGGCGAAGAACGAGGAGCTGCGCGAGCTCAGCCGGCGGCTCGAGCAGAAGGCCGCCGAGCTCGCCACGGTGAGCGCGTTCAAATCCCAGTTCCTCGCGAACATGTCCCACGAGCTGCGGACCCCGCTCAACAGCATGCTCTTGCTCTCGCAGCTCCTCGCGGACAACCCGGAGGGGAACCTCACCCCGAAGCAGGTCGAGTACGCCCGCACGGTGAACGGTGCGGGCAAGGACCTGCTCTTCCTGATCAACCAGGTCCTCGACCTCGCGAAGATCGAGGCGGGCAGGCAGGAGATCCACGTCGAGCCCGTTCGCGTGGAGGACATCGTCGAGCGGATCCGCCGCGTGTTCGCTCCGCTCGCGGCAGAGAAGGGATTGTCCTTCGACGTCGGGATCGCGGACGACGTGCCGCGGTCGATCACGACCGACGGACAGCGCGTCGGGCAGATCCTCACCAACCTCGTCGGCAACGCCGTGAAGTTCACGTCGCGTGGCGCCGTGAAGCTCGCCGTGCGTCGACCGGATCCTTCGGTGGAGCTCCGCACGCTCCGTCGCGAGACGACGATCGCGTTCGTCGTCACCGACACCGGCTCGGGGATCGCCTCCGAGCACCGTGAGCGCATCTTCGAGCCCTTCGAGCAGGGCGGCGAGGCCGGGAACCGTCGCCACGGCGGGACGGGGCTCGGCCTCGCCATCTCCCGCGAGCTCGCCACGCTGCTCGGCGGCGAGCTACGGCTCGAGAGCACGGCGGCCGAGGGGAGCACCTTCGTCTGCTACCTCCCGGAGCGGTGCGAGCGTACCGAAAAGACGGAGGAGCCGCGGCGGGCGGCGACGCCCGCGCCGAAGCGCGCCGCAACGCCGGCGCCGGTCGCCCGCGACGGCGGAGCCGCTCCGGACGATGCGACCCACCTGCTCGTCATCGAGGACGATCCCCTCTTTCTCGAGGTCCTCGGACGCATCATCGGCGAGCGAGGGCTCTCGTGGCTGGCGGCGCGGGACGGAGCCACGGGCTTGCGGCTCGCGCGCGAGCGACGTCCGCGCGGCATCATCCTGGACGTCGAGCTGCCGGACATCGACGGGTGGCGCGTCATGGAGGCGCTCCGCGCGGATCCGGCGACCGCGTCGATCCCCGTGCACTTCGTCTCCGCGACCGACGCGCCCGACCGGGGGCTCGCCCTCGGCGCGGTCGGCTATTTGACGAAGCCCGCCGCCAAGAAGGACCTCGTCCGTGTCGTCGAGTCGCTCGGCCGGCAGCGCGCGCATCGCGTGCTCGTCGTCGAGAGCGACGCGTCCCGTGGCCAGACGCTCGCCGAGCAGCTCGCGACGCTCGAGGTGGAGACGACGGTCGTGAAGAGCGCGCGTGAGGCCCTCGACGTCCTCGAGAAGAAGTCGTTCGCGTGCATGATCGTCGACCTCTCGGTGCCGGACATCGAGGAGCTCGAGCTGCTCGAGATCCTGCAGAGGCGCGCGGCGGCGAGCCAAGACACGCCGGCGGTCGTGCTGTACACGGATCGCCCGCCGAGCCGATCCGAGGCGATGAGGTTCGAGTCGTATGCGTCGGTGGTCCTCGACGAGGGCGCATCGACCGACCGCCTCCTCGACGAGGTGCGGCTGTTCCTCCGGCGGCTCGAAGCCGGCATGCCGCGCCGGCCCACGCCGAACCAGTCCGTCGGCGTCCGCCTCGAGGGCAAGAAGCTCCTCGTCGTCGACGACGACATGCGCACCGTCTACGCGCTCTCCGCCGCGCTCCGTGCGAAGGGGGCGGAGGTCCTCGTCGCCGAGAACGGGGCCGTCGCTCTCGAGATGCTCGACGCGAACCCCGACGTCGACGCCGTCGTCATGGACGTCATGATGCCCGAGATGGACGGCTACGAGGCGACGCGCAGGATCCGCGCGCAGCCGCGGTTCGAGCGCCTGCCGATCGTGTCGCTCACCGCGAAGGCGATGAAGGGTGACGCCGAGCGATCCATCGAGGCCGGCGCTTCGGCGTACCTGCCGAAGCCGATCGACGCCGACGCCCTCCTTTCGCTGCTGCACTCCTTCTTCACCGGCGAGGAGAAGGCGTAGCTCGATCCGCGCGGTATCATCGACGCGAGGTGTGCGCGTGAGCGATTCGGACGAGAGCGTGGAGGCGATCGAGGTCCGCCTCCTGCTCGAGGCGATCCACGCGCGCTGGGGGTACGACTTCCGCGACTACGCCGCGTCCTCCATGCACCGGCGCGTGCTCGCGGCGCTCGCGGCCTCGGGGCTTCCGCACCTCGGCGAGCTCCAACACCGTGTGCTCCACGATCGAGCCGCCTTCAGCGATCTGCTCGACCGGATCACGGTCCGTGTCAGCGAGATGTTCCGCGACCCGGCCTTCTACCGCGCGTTGCGCGATCGCGTCGTCCCGCTCCTCCGCACCTATCCCATCCTGCGCCTCTGGAACGCCGGCTGCGCCACCGGCCAGGAGGCGTACACGACGGCGATCCTCCTCATCGAGGAGGGGCTGTACGAGCGGAGCCAGATCTACGCGACGGATCTCAGCCAGCGCGCGCTCGAGCAAGCGAAGGAGGGCGTCTACCCCGCGAGCGACCTGCCGGCGTTCCGAACGAACCACGCCGGCTCCGGAGGGACCTCCGACCTCGCGAGCCACGTCACGGTCGCCTACGACCACATCGCGATGCGCGAGCACGTCCGAAAGAACATCCACTTCTTCCACCACGATCTCGTCTCCGACCACGTCTTCGGCGAGATGCACGTCGTCTTCTGCCGGAACGTGCTCATCTACTTCGGACGGAAGCTCCGCGGGCGCGTGCTCGAGAAGCTCGCTCAGAGCCTCTGCCCGGGCGGCTTCTTGTGCCTCGGCGACAGCGAGCGGCTCGGCGACTCCGACGTCGAACGTCGGTTCAAGCCCTTCGTCGCCGAGCGCGCGATCTATCGATACGAGCCCTGATCGGGAACGACCTGCGGTGCGGGCGAGGTGCGGCAAAATGGCCGAGCGCGGCGAGGCCCGATACGAGCCCCGGTCGAGGTAGCCTTTCCGAAAGCCGATGACGGACAACCGCCTCGCCGTGCTCGTCGTCGACGACGTGGAAGCGAACCTCGTCGCGATGGAGGCGCTCCTGGCCGACATCGACTGCGACGTCGTGCGAGCGAGCTCCGGCAACGATGCGCTACGGCTCCTTCTCAAGCGTGACTTCGCCGCGATCCTCCTCGACGTCCAGATGCCGGAGATGGATGGCTACGAGGTGGCGCGGCTCGCGCGGATGGATCCGCGCTCGAAGGACATCCCCATCATCTTCGTCACGGCGACGAGCGAGACCGAGGAGAACGTGTTCCGCGGCTACGACAGCGGCGCGGTCGACGTCCTCTACAAGCCGGTGAACCGGCACGTGCTGCGCAGCAAGGTGAAGGTCTTCCTCGAGCTCGAACGCAGCCGGCGGAAGCTCGCGGAGGAGGTCGAGGCCCACAAGCGCACGCTCGCCGAGCTCGAGGCGTTCAACCATTCCGTCTCGCACGACCTGCGCGCGCCGCTCCGCCCCATCCACCGCTACGCCACCATGCTGCTCGAGGAGCACGGAGCGAAGCTCGACGACGACGGTCGACGCCTCCTCGCTCGCATCCGCAGCGCGGCGGAGCGCATGGACCGCATCATCGACGACTTGTTGCGGCTCTCGCAGGTGAGCCGCGCACGCCCCGCGCCGCGGCCGCTCGATCTCGGCGAGCTCGCGAGCGAGGTGGTCGCCGACATCCGCGCCGACGATCCCGGCCGCCGTGTCGAGGTCGTGATCGCGCCGAACATGAAGACCCGCGGCGACGCTCATCTGTTGCGCGTCGCGCTCGACAACCTCCTCCGCAACGCGTGGAAGTTCACGAGCAAGACACCGGAGCCACGGATCGAGGTCGGCTCGACGGTGAACGGGCAGGAGACCGTGTTCTTCGTCGCCGACAACGGCGTAGGGTTCGAGCAGGCGCACGCCGAGCGCCTCTTTCGGGCGTTCCAGCGGCTGCACTCGGCGAACGAGTTCGATGGCACCGGCATCGGTTTGGCCATCGTGAAGCGCGTGATCGATCACCACGGCGGACGCATCTGGGTCGAGGCCGAGCCGCAGCGCGGGGCCCGCTTCTCCTTCACGCTCGCGTAGGTGCCCGGCGGCCGTACAGACGACATCCGCGGATGCTCGCACACTTCGCAAAGAAGTGAGGGGGGTGAACTCTTTGCGGCCGTGCCCTCTCCGGGAGCAACGGATTTCCAATGATCCAGGGACGGTGCGAAACTTGCTCGTTGGAGCCGGGCCTTTCTGTTCAGGGGCGCCCGAGGATCACCTCTCATGCAAGACGTGAAGCGTGCGGTGACGCGAGCGGGTTTCTTCATGGGCCTCGTCGTGGCCTTCGTCCTCTGCTTCTCGGCCTCGTGCGGGTCGGACGACCCCGTCGCCGCGACCAGCGACCCGGGGAACCAACAGCCGCCGACGAACGATCCCTGCGCGACCCCGCAGAAGGGCTGCCCGTGCAGCACGCCGGGCGAGAAGGTGAAGTGCGGGCGTACCGTCCACGGCGAGCAGAACTTCGTCTACTGCTACGAGGGAACCCGCACGTGCGGGGACGACGGCCGGTACGGCGACTGCCTCGACGGCGTCATCACCGCGCGCTCGATTCATCCGCCGCTGACGAGCGGCGCCACCGGCGTGAAGCCGATGGCGTTCGGGACGAACATCGAGTGCACCGCGTACAACGACGGGGCCGGGATCGACCCCTGCGATCCTTACTGTCACGTCCGACACGACGATCCGATCGGGATCCCGCTCGACGGCGGCTTCGGCCTCGTCGATGGAGGCCTCGCCGTCGTGGGCTCGGGCGACGCGGGCGCCGTCCCGACCGAGGTCATGACGACCGGCAACGGTCTGTCCCAGTGCGGCGGCGCCGACAACGTCGTCGAGCCGGGCGCCTGCAACACGGATCCGTTCCGCCGCTGCCAGCAGGATC
Organism: uncultured Myxococcales bacterium; assembly: GCA_937949945.1. Taxonomy (GTDB): domain Bacteria; phylum Myxococcota_A; class Polyangia; order Polyangiales; family Polyangiaceae; genus Labilithrix. The sequence continues at coordinate 34,034 of CALFEQ010000042.1, read as the reverse complement.
ATCGGTGCGATCCCGGCTCGAACACGTGCGTCTGGAACGGCGGCGACGGCTACTTCGATCCGAACGCCGGCGGCATCGATCTCACCATCGGCGCGGGCTGCACGCTCGGCAACGTCGAGAACATTCCGCTCTGCAACCGCGGATCGGAGGCCGTTCCCCCGAACACGATCGTCGGCATCAACATCGTGAACCGTCGCGTCGACGCCTGCACCGAGGTGTTCCCGACGTTCGAGTGCGCGGTCAACGTCGGCGACGCCGGCCTGCCGCCGGGCAAGTGCATCAACGTGACGGGGTGCCCCGTGGCCGGAAACAAGAACGCCGTCGTCAACGCGATTCGCGGGAACGGTCAGCCCGACGTCGTGGAGGCGCCCGGTCGGTGCGCGAACAACGGCGCGGCGGTCAAGTACGCCGGCGCTCCCGGCTGCTCGGCTTGTCAGGCATGCCAGACGACGGTCACGGGCACGGTCTACGACCCGTCCGGCTACTCGACGACGGGCACCAGCGCCAACAACCTCGGCCTCGCCAACATCAGCATCTTCCAGCCGGCAGGACCGCTCACGCCGCTGACGGACAACCCGTCGACCGGTCCCACGTGCGACTCGTGCGAGAGCCTCTCTTCGCCCGTGTTGACGAGCACGTACTCGAATCCGGACGGCACGTTCACGCTGACGGGAGTGACGCCCGGCCCGAACCAGACGCTCGTCGTCCAATCCGGACGGTGGCGGCGGGCGTTCAGCGTCGGCGAAATCAAGGCGTGCCAGACGAATGCCATCCCGGCCGGTGTCGCGCGGCTGCCGCGGAATCGGACGGACGGTTTGAACAACCACGCGGACATCCCCCGAATCGCGCTCGTCCTCGGAGCCGCGGAGACGCTCGAGTGCTTCATCCGCCGCATCGGGATTTCCGACAGCGAGTTCACCGTGGGCGCGACGAGCTACGCGGCCGCGATCGCGAAGCCGCAACGGTTCCACGTCTATCGCTCGAACGGGTGGACCATGAGCGGCTCGCCGCCCTCGGTGTCGACGCTCCTCTCCAGCAACGGACCGCTCGACGCGTACACCGCCGTGATCGCGAGCTGCGACGGAGGCAGCCACTTCAGTGGTCAGTGGCGGAACCTCTCGACCGCCAATCACCAGCGGCTCATCGACTGGACCAACAAGGGGGGCCGCTTCTTCACGAACCATTACGTCGCCGACGCCCTCTTCCGAGAAGACGCCATCGCCCCGTGGAACTCGTCCCAGATCGTGACGCACGACACGGGCGACTACGGCGGCGCGATGAGCGGAAACCCGCGGGCTCGGGTCAACAACACGACCCCGCCCCAGCAGATGCTCTATCAGTTCCTGAGAGCAGCGAACGCGATGACCCTCTACGGGGAGCCGCTGATCGAGCTCCAGGACCCGCGGTTCCAGTTCTACAGCGCGGGCCCAGCCGCGATCGAGTGGATCCGTGGGCTCGAGACACCGACGGGCGCCACGGGTTGGCAGACCAACCCCGGCGGCACGCATGCGATGAGCATCTCGTTCGAGACGCCGCTCGGTGCAGCGAACACCTGCGGGCGCGTAATCTTCAACGGCATGCACGTCTCGCAGGCGCGCGCTCCGGCGTACCCGACCTCGACGAGCCACACGTTCCCCAACCAGTGTAAGAACACGACCGTGAGACCGTCGGCGGAGGAGCTCGCGCTCGAGTTCCAGCTCTTCCAGCTCACGGCTTGCGCCCTCAACCCGCCGCCGAGCACGCCGGCTCCGGTTCCGGCGCCGCTCGCCGTCCTCACCACGTACGCGGTGGATTTCCAGGGCATGTGCGCCCCGGGCGAGCGCCCGGTCTGGCAGCTCTTCCAGTACAAGGCGCACGTCCCGCAGGGGACGGCCATCCACTTCCGCGCGGCGACCGCGGACGATCCCGCGGACTTGCCTGGCAACCCCGGTCTCACCAATCCTCCGCCGGGCCTGCCCGACACCGTCCACATCGGGTCGGCGTTCGACAACAATCAGTTCACCAACGCCGAGGGCTGGAGCTACGACTCGCATGGCGCCTCGCCCCCGGCCGGCTTCGAGCCGTGGGACCCGCGCCCGATCTCGTGGCACCTGTCCAACGACTTGAACCCGGGCGTCTCGTCGAAGGAGTATCTCCGCATCTACATGACCTTCCAGACGAACGGAAACGAGTCCCCGATCCTCTACGAGTGGCGCCAGCTCTTCGACTGTGTGGCCGCGGAGTGAGCCACGATGCGCGACAAGCTCGCTTTCTTGGGGGGAGTCTTCGGTGGCCTCGCTCTCGTCGTCTGCGCGAGCGCGTCGTGCGGTGACGAGGACCGTCCTGCTGCCGCCGTCGTCGGAGGCCCTCCGACGCAGACGAGCTCGAGCTCGGGCGGAAACGAGGCCGGCACGCTCCAGGACGGCGGCGACGACGGGACGCCCTCGAACTTCGACGCGGCCATGTGTCAGGCGGCTCCGCTCGTCGATGCCGTCCCCGTCACCGAACGCCGTGCCGAGGCGCCGACGCCGCTCGGCGGAACCCTCGTGGAAGGGACGTTCGTGCTCTGGGAGAGCTACGTCTTCAAGCCGCGGTCCGCCGATGCCGGAGAGGAAGCTCCTCACACCATCGTGACGGACGTCCTCAGGCAGCGTTCGATCGTGATCGCGGACGGCATGATCGCGATCTCGTCGGCCGAAGGCACCACCGGCGGCGGCGTCGGCGCGCCTTCGGTCAGCGCCGGCACGTACACCGTGGACGGCACGAACCTCGTCGTCTCCCTGCAGTGCCCGTCGAGCTCCGAGGTCACGTTCGGCTATACGGCGAGCGAGACGGGGCTCGTGCTCTTCGATGCGAACGGAGCCGTCGACATCTATCGCCTGCTCGAGTGAGCGGCTGACGCCGCAAGGTCTCAGGGCTTCGGATAGCTCGACTGCTTGACCGCGAAGAACGTCCGCGGCTTGTACTCGCCGAGGCTCCAGATGAGGTCGTTGTTGCGATCGATCATCAGGTCCTCGGGGCCCTCCGCCCACTGCGAGGTCTTGGACTTGCCGGCGGTGACCCGGTAGAGCGCGCCCTTGTGGCCCGCGGGCTTGCTCGACGTCAGGTAGAACAGGTTCCCGTCCGCCGCGCCTCCCTGCACGTGGCTCTGGCCCATGAGCCACGCCTTGATCGGGTAAGCTCGGTTGATGCGGCCGTTCGATGGATTCAGCTCCCATCGGAAGAGCCGCCCGCTCAGCTTCGGGCAGGACTCCCCGTCGCAGAATTCGCCCGTGATGAGCGAGGGCGGGTTCGTCGAGCGATCGAGAGACATGAAGGAGAAGCGCTGACCGCACTTCGAGAGCGGCTTGTACTCGCCGACCTGCGGGATCACGTAGCGGTAGTCGAACGCCTTGCACTTGCCGCCGGAGCAGCCGATCTGACTCTTCGTGCTGTCTCCTTCGACCTTCAGGATGCGGTTCATGTCGAACACGCGGATGCCCTTGGCCGTGTCGGCGACGTAGAGGTAGTTCTTGAACCACACGATCCCGCCGGCGTGGCTGTTGACGGCCTGGAAGCTCGGGGCCGACGCCGTGCCGGTCGGCTTCACGAGGAGCGCGAAGCGGTACTTCGCGTCTTTGCCGGACGCGTCGACGATCGCGATCCGAACGCCCTTCTCCTTCTCTGGCTTGTCCTTGTTCGTGGCTTTCTCCGGGGCGTGGTACCAGCTCACGAGAACGACGTTCTTGCCTCCGATGTTGCCGCCGACGGAGTCCGCGGAGCCGCTGATCCCTTGAGGGATCCACACCTTCGAGTTGTCGTCGTCGCTCTCCCAGGCGAAGCCGCGGACGACGCCTGCCGGGCTTCCTTTGATCGACTTCGTCCCCTTCGCCGTGCGGTTCAGGTCGCCGAGGACCTGCTGGAGCGAAACACGCGTCGTGATCTGCTCGAGCCCGGAGAGCGCGGGGATCGAGCCGAAGCTCTCACTCAGCGGGAACGCGCACCGGTTGATGTCGACGAGCCCCTTGCCCTCGGGGGCCGACGTCGCCGGGCACTTCGGCGCCGGCTCGGACGAGCACGAGTCCGCCGCGAACTCGGAGCTCGTGGACTCGAGCTCCTCCTCGTCCTCCAGGTCCCCGGTATCAAGGACGCAACCTTGGGCCACCGCCGCTGCAATCGTGCCCGCTACGACCACCAGGAGACGCGACCACTGCTTCATCCGACCCTCCTCGTCCCGCCCGCCGAGGACAAGTGCAGTCGGCGTGCCTCGATGACACGGCGCTGGCGAGCTTCACGATGCTCGTACCGGCGGAAAATTGCGCTCGCGGCGTGAGCAAGAAGCGCATGCGGAGCTTGTCCCACCGTTTCCTCCTTGGTTTTCGCTACCCACGGATCCGTAGGCCCTCGTTGCGCAAGATCGCGCGCATCGGCGGAGCGAGTGGCCTGCTGCGCGCGTCGTTGCGCAGGTCGCTCGACGCGAAGACCTTCGGACGATCCATCGGGCGCGCACGTGCACGGGGCGGAAGACCGGCGTTGCGCAGGATGCGCGTCGGAAGGGGACGCCGTCGAGATCGCCGCGATTTTCGAGGTGAAGGAGCGGCGCCGGCGCGGGCGGGATGCAGCTCCGAGGGGGCTTCGGGCGCCGGCATGGAGGGTGCTGTAGGTCCGAGCAGCACGGGCGAAAGGAGCGGTGGAGATGGCAGGACTCGATCTTCGGGCGATCGCGATGAAGGGCCTCGGCCTCTTGGCGTTGACGCTGGCCTTCGTCACTCCGGGCTGCGCGACGGAGATGACCGACGAGGAGCTCGAAGAGGAGATCGAGCAGACCGAGGCGGCGGCGACGTCGTGCCGTCGCAACGAGCCGACGGTGAAGATCGTCTCCGCGAACATTCTCGAGGGCGGCGTCTGGGACGACACCGGAAAGCGCAAGCGGAACTGGGCGACGATGGATCGCTTCGTCAAGCTGGTGAGCGACATCGACGCGCAGGTGCTGGCCGTCCAGGAGACCGTCTCGGCCGAGTCCGCGAACCGACTGCTGTCGCGCTTGAACGAGGTCACCGGCAAGACGTGGTCGAAGCAGGACACCGTCGGCGTGAACCCGTGGGGCATCGCGACGGCGATCTACTGGAGGAACGACGTCGTAGCGCTCCACGAGAGCCTCGGTCACAAGGACCTCGGCAAGCTCGACTCGAACGGCTACACGATCCGGTTCCACGGCGTGATGCTCGAGAAGAAGGGGACGGGGAAGAAGTTCGCCGTCGTCACGGGCAAGCTTCCTTGGACGAACGACGCGGAGAACTACCGGATGGCGCCCGTGCTCCGCGATTGGGTGAAGACCGCCACCGCGAAGTACCCGAAGTCCGTCCGGGTGATCGCGATGGACATGAACGCGCCGCTCGGCTCGCGGACGTGGAAGCTGTTCAACGAGGACTACGACGACAGCGGCTCGAAGCTCGGGACGCACCCGAGCGACGGCATCTTCCCGTTGCGCAAGCGCCTCGACTACATCTGGGCCGATCGCGGCGCCGGCCCGAAGGAGACCTGCGCCTTCCTCGAGCCGGTGCGCCGCAGCATGCACTTCGGCTCCGATCACCGCTTCGTCTGGGGCGACGTCTACCTGCCCTGACTCTCGAGGTCGAGTGTTGCAGGGTCATGACGGGACGGTCGATGTGGTTCTCCTGATTTCCCCGACGTCGTGAGCGCTCTCCACTCCGCGTTCTCGTCGTATCCTCGGATGCGTGGGCGCGTTCGATCACCTGACGCTCTGCAGCGACTTGACGGTGGAGGACGTCGACAAGGCGTGCGCGTCTCGCGAGTCCTTCATGGCGTTGCTCGCGCGCCTCGAGCAGGTGTCGGCGCCGAACACCGGCTGCGCATCGATCCTCCTCGCGCTGGCGCGGCTCTCGAGCACGGCGTGCGATTGGGTCGACGGCGACCTCGCGATCGAGCTCGTCGACATGGACGACCACACCGAGGTGCAGATCATGACCGAGCTCGGCGGCAGCATGCGTGAGCGGATGTTCCGCCCGATCCGCCTGCGCGCGCCGCTCGCGGAGCTCGCGGCGGCCCTGTCGGCGAAGCCGACCCTCGCCGGCTCGCTCAAGGTGCACCGGCGCTCGTGGAAGCGCATCACGCTCGAGGCGAGCGAGTACGTGCGGCGCTCGACGCGGCCGCCGCGCATCTCGGAGGCGTCGCTCGTCGCCGTCCGTGCACCGCTCCCGGCCGCGCCGCCGAAGCGAACGCCGACGCTCGAGGAGCAGGTCGACGCCGGCTGGGACGAGGCGCCGAACCCGCCGTCGCCGAGCGCATCGCCCCTGCCGCGCCGATCGTGAGCGCCGGGGCCTCGGTGAATGGCGCGGGCACGTGGGATGCACCGAAGCATCGTCCACCGCGACGAGCCGCCCACGGACGCTGCCGCCGCGCGGCGCTCGGACCGGCTCCGTCGCCGCTCCGGCTGGCGCCTCGCTTGCTCCGAGGCCGAGCATGCTGAGGTGTCACGGAGAGAAGCTGGGCGCCCTCGTGGCGCTGATCTGCGTCGCTCACGTCGTCGGATGCGGAAAGCCGGAAGACGAGGAGCCGAGGCCCTCTTCTTCCGATTCACCGCTGACGATCCCCCCGCTGCCGCCGCCGCCGAAGCTCGCGCAGGACTGGCCTACCGTGGTCGATCTGCGCGTTTGCAGGCCGACGCACTACCACCGCACGCTCGAGGCAGGGATCGTCTGGATGAGGGTCGATCCGACCGAAGACGCGTGCGAAATCTGGCTCGGCGGCACGACGGACGATCCCACCTACGACGGAAGGCCGACCCAGTTCTGCTCGTTCGCACGTGTCGGGAAGCTGAGGCTGCCACAACCCGAGCGTGGCGGTCCGGTATGGCTCGATCACCTCGCCTGCACACCGCCGCCCGGCGCCGAGCCGCTGCCCGAGGAGCCTCCGCCCACGGAGTGATGCCGCGCGCATCCGGAGCGCGCGGCATCCGCCGACGCCGACGCGACGCCCGCGCGATCAGTTGCGCGCGCCCGACGACGCGAGCGAGCGGCCGAGGACCGAGTGCTTGTAGCCGTAGCAGAAGTACAGGACGAGCCCGATGGCGAGCCACCCGCCGAGGCGCGCCCAGTTCGGCCAGCCGAGCCCGAAGATCATCGCGCCGCACGTGAGCACGCCGCACGTCGCGACGACCGGGAGCGCCGGCACGCGGAACGGTCGCTTGAGGTTCGGCTCCTTCACGCGAAGGACCCACACGCCGATGGACACGAGGATGAACGCGAAGAGCGTCCCGATGCTCGTCATGTCTCCGACGATGTCCCCCGGCACGAAGGCGGCGAAGGCGCCGACGAAGCAGAGGAACAGGAGGTTCGACTTCCACGGCGTCCGGAACTTCGGGTGCAGCTCCGAGAACGCGGGCGGGACGAGGCCGTCGCGGCTGAGCGAGTAGAAGACGCGCGACTGACCCATGAGCATGACGAGGATGACGGAGGAGAAGCCGCCGAGGATCGCGACCGTCACCGAGTTCGACAGCCACTTGTGGTTCGGCATCGCCCGCTCGATCGCCTGGGCGACCGACGCCTCGCTGCCCGTCGTGCGGAAGAACTCGACCGGCGCGAGGCCCGTGAGCACGTGCGCGAACAGCACGTAGAGCACGGTGCACACCGCGAGCGATCCGAGGATGCCGATCGGCATGTCGCGCTTCGGGTTCCTCGCCTCCTGGGCCGCCGTCGACACCGCGTCGAAGCCGATGAACGCGAAGAAGACGATCCCCGCGGCGCCGAGGATGCCCATGGCGCCGCCGAAGGCATGGGTCACTCCCTGCTTGTCCGTGTACTCGCCCGGCGGCGGGATGTACGGCGTGTGGTTCGCCGGGTCGATGTAGCTCCAGCCGATCGCGATGATCAACACGACGATCGCGACCTTCACGATCACGATGAGGGCGTTGATCAGCGCGGACTCCTGGACGCCGCGGACGAGCAGGCCCGTCAGGACCACGAGGATCCCGAGCGCGGGGAGGTTGATGATCCCGTGGGCCCCCGTCTCCGGGTCCACCTGGAACGGCGAGTGACAGAGCGCGTACGGTATCCCGGTGCCGAAGATGGCGAGCAGCTTGTTGAGGTATTCACTCCAAGCGATCGCCACGGTCGCCGCGCCGAGCGCGTACTCGAGCGTGAGGTCCCAGCCGATGATCCACGCGATGAGCTCGCCCATCGTCGCGTACGTGTACGTGTACGCGCTGCCCGCGATGGGGAGCATCGACGCGAGCTCGGCGTAGCAGAGCCCCGCGAACGCGCACCCGATGGCCGCGATGACGAATCCCAACGTGACCGACGGGCCGGCGCTGTTCGCCGCAGCAGCCGCGGTTCGGACGAACAGCCCCGCCCCGATGATCGCCCCGACCCCGAGCGCGACGAGCTGCGTCGCGCTCAGCGTCCGCTTGAGACCGTGGTTCGTCTCCCGCGCCTCGGCCTCCAGCTCTGCAATCGGCTTCCGACTCCAAAGATGTTTCACGGAGTCGCCGATAGCACGAGAGCGGCGCGGGGTGACCCCCCAGATGTGGCGCCTAACCTCCCCGAGACATTTGGCCCCCTCGCGCTCGAGGCGCCCGGATCGGGCTCCGACGGCCCATTCCGGGGCGGCGCTCCGGGCTGCGCCGAGCCTTGTGGTGCTCGTTGTGGCGCGGGGTGCCCCGGACGTGGGCGAGGGGCGGGCCACCCTTGCGCTCGCTCCGATCACGACCTCCGCGGCGCTCGATTTCGCCCTGCTCGATCGCCCGCCGGTTGCCGTCGCTCCGCTCGCCGGTCCACGCGACGCCTTTCGCGTGACGCCCGCGCTGCGGCGGCGGATCTTGCTCCGCCGCCTCGCGCTCGCGCTTGTTGACGTGCCTCTTCAGTGTCGCGCGCTTCTGGCGCGTCCTCGCTCGCGCGTTCGCGCCAGCTCTCGACCTCATGCGTCGTTCTCCGCTCACCCCACGATGGAGGAGCAATCTCCATGCGCCGGCGTCGGCGCGCGCGGGCGCTGCTCCCGCGCGCCGAGCTCGTCGCTCGCGACCGGGCTCGTCCGTGCTCGACCCCGCCGAGCCGAGCGGCCTCGTCGTCGATCGCGCGCAGCATCCGTTCGTACGTCGGCACGTCGATGATGGCGCCGGTCGCCCGCTCGTGGCCGGCCGCGTAGTCGCCGCCCTCGTCCGGCAGGAGCGCGCGCATGGCGGCGCGGAGATCCGTCCGTTCGTGCGAGCGGACCGAGAGGTGCACGCGCCCTTCGACGTAGCCTTTGTTCGCGACGAGCACGATGCTCGGGGCCAGCCTGCGCGCCCACGCGGACGCGATGATGCCGTGCACCCGGCACTTCTCGTGGATCTCGATGATGGCCCAGCGTCCGCGTATGCGAGGAGCGACGCGCCTCGCGCGCCTCGACGCCTCCGCGACCTCGACGCGCATCGCGTGGAGGCGCGCGGCGGTCGCGCCCTCGCCGCGCGCGATCGTGCGCGGATCGTCCGCCGCGCGCAGGGCCTCGAGCGCGATCTCCGGCGCGGGATCGCCCGCGCGTCCGGAGGCGTTGACGAGGGAGACCACCTCCGGGACCGACGCGCCGCCGAAGCGCGCCGTCGCCGCTCGCACCGGCGCCTCCGACCGGGCCGCGTCGCCACGATCACCGAGCGCGCCGACGGCCGCGAGCCATGCCCGGTCCTCGATCGGTGCGAGGGGCCGGAGGAGATCGAGCACGAGAAGCGACGTCGAGGTCGCGTGCTCGTCGTGGACGAACACGTCCACGTCGGGCGCTCCGTCGGCGGCGTGATGATCGACGATGACCGTCGGGAGCCGCCGCCAAGAGGAGCCGCCGCGGCCTCCGGTGTCGAGCACGAGCGCGGCCTTCGCGCCGGAGCTCTCGAGCCGCGCGCGGAACGTCTCGTCGTAGACGTTCTTTCCCTTCGGCGGCGTGAGCGTCACGACCGTGCCGCCGAGCCGCTCGATCGCCGTGCACGCGAGCGCGGCCGCGGAGATCCCGTCCGCGTCCGCGTGATAGACGACCGCGACCGGTCCGCCTCGTCGCGCTGCGCCGGCGAGCAAGGCGCGAGCTTCCCCTCGGACATCGCCGGCGCTCATGCGATTCGTTCGAGCAACGAGGGTGCCCGCGACCTAAGTTGCATCGTCGTGCGACTCGGACACGCGTGCCTCACGCTCGGGATGCCCGATCCGAAGATGCGCGCCGCGCAGCTCGGCCGGTGGCGGCGAGGGCTCGTCGATCTCGCGCCGATCTACGCGTACAACCTCGACTACGCGCGCCGCTCCGTCGAGTACGCGGCGGCGCACGGGCTGATGGCGTATCGCCTGTCGAGCGACGTCTTCCCGTTGCTCGACGTCGACGTCCGACTACGGCGGCTCGTCCCTCCGCTCGCGCCTCTCCGCGAGGCCGTACGGCGGACCGGGGTTCACGTGTCGACGCATCCGGGGCAGTTCACGGTCCTGTCGACCCCGCACCCGCACATGCTGGAAAATACGGTCGGCGTGCTCCGCGACGCCGGCTGGGTCATGCAGCGCGTCGGCGCGACGGGCTCGATCACGGTCCACGGCGGAGGCGTCTACGGCGACCGTGCGGGCGCCGCGGCTCGCCTCGTCGCGAACCTTCGACGCGTGACGCCGGCGGCGCGACGTCGGCTCGTGCTCGAGAACGACGAGCACGGCTGGACGGTGCCCGAGCTGCTCGACGCCACCGGCGGCCGCGTCCCCATCGTCTTCGACAAGCTGCACTGGCAAGCGAACCCGAGGAGCGCGCCGTACGAGGTGGAGCTCGGCGAGGCGCTCGCGACGTGGCCCGCCGACCGGATCCCGGAGGTGCACTACAGCGAGCAGGCGGAAGGCAAGCCGCGTGGTGCTCACGCTGCGTACGTCACGGGCGAGGGCCTGCTCGTCTTCCTCGAGGAGGTCGCGGAGGCGGCGAAGGGGCGCGACGTCAGCGTGATCGTCGAGGCGAAGCGAAAGGATCTCGCGATCGCACGAGCGATCGGGGAGCTCGGGGGCGCTTCGTACAGGCGCCTGCTCACCCTCGTGCCGGAGCTGCGGCGCGCGCCGCGCGACTGGCCCCGACGCGCCGAGCGCATCGACGAGGAGCTCGGTGCGAAGCAGGCACCCAAAGGGCGCGCTCGGGCGGTGGCGACGGTGTAGTCGGTCGGCGTCGAGCTCCTTCCCGCTTCGATCGGTCGCGTGCGTCGGCGATACTCGTGGTGATGCGCACCGGTCGCTTGCTCCTGACGTTCGGTTCGTCTGCCGTCGCCGCAGTGCTCCTCGCGTTCACGGGTTGTGGCGTCGATGGGGCGCCGAGCGGCGACGACGAGAGCGGAGACGACAGCGGCGTGTGGCTCCCCCCGCCGTCGAGCACCGACGACGGTGGTGGCGGGTGCGGACCCGCGGGCAAGGCGTGTGGCGACGGAGGCGTGTGCGCGGGAGGAGAGTGCTGCCCGGCCGAGCTCGCGTGCGGCGACGTCTGCTGCCCGACGGGCAACGTGTGCTCGTTCCAGAAGTGCGCCGTGCCCGGCGCCGAGTGCCGCGACTCCACCGACTGCGCCGCCGGCGAATACTGCGAGTACTCGCTCGGCACGTCGACCGACGGCGGGACCTTCGGGGCCGACGCCTCGTGCGTCGTCGGGAACGACAGGACGGGGCGATGCCTCCCGCGGCCGCCGCAGTGTCCTCCCGACGCCGGGCCGCCGCCCGTCGGCGGTCCGATCACCTGCCTCGAGAAGTGCGAGCACCGTCCGGAGACGCCGACGTTCACGCTGACCGAGAAGTTCTCCTGGGGAGGCCAGACCGTCGCGCCCTACGCGACCGACGTCATGATGGCGCCCATCGTCATCGAGCTCGACGACGACGACTGTGACGGGAGGGTGACGGAGCGCGACATCCCCGAGATCGTCTTTGCGACCTTCGAGAACGGGAAATACAAGGAGGCCGGCAAGCTCCACGCGATCTCCATCGTGAACGGCGCCATCGTCGAGAAGTGGACGATCCCGAACGCGAACAACGCGACGGTGGTCAACCCGACGAGGCAGATCGCGGGTGGCAACTTCGACGGTCAGCCGGGGAACGAGATCGTCGCGTGCGGCCGCGACGGGAAGGTCTACGCGTTCCGGGGTCACGACGGCTCGTTCCTCTGGGACTCGAAGGAAGCGATGCCGTGCTTCATGCCGTCGATCGCGGACCTCGACGGCGACGGCAAGCCCGAGGTCATCGTGGAGGGCGGAATCCTCGACGGCGCGACCGGCGATCGGAAGCACGCGTTCGACCCGCCGTTGAACGGTCCTTTCGTCGTGAGCGACATCGACGGTGACGGGAAGCTCGACGTCGTGACGGCCTCGCGAGCCTACGACCAGACAGGGAAGATGTTCGTCGACACCGGCATGGTCGGTGACGGGAGCTTCCCGAACACGAGCGACTGGAAGGGACCGTGGGCCGCCGTCGGCGACTTCGATCTCGACGGGAAGCCGGAGATCGTCGCCGTCGACAACGACAAGCACGAGGTCCATGTCTGGCGCTACGACGCCACCAAGCCGGACAAGTTCACGGTCGTGCGCCAGCCCGTCGACATGAACGCACGGTTCGAGACGAACCACTGCGGCACGGACACGTGGGGGCGCACGCACGGCGGTGGACCGCCGACGATCGCCGATTTCGATCGCGACGGCGTGCCCGACGTCGGTCTCGCGGGCGGCATCGGCTACGTCGTCTTCGACGGCAAGAAGCTCGTCGATCCGGCCGTCGCCGACCCGATCCTCTGGAGCAAGCGGACGACCGACTGCAGCTCCGCCTCCACGGGCAGCACGGTGTTCGACTTCGACGGGGACGGCAAGGCGGAGGTCGTCTACTCCGACGAGCATCGGATGCGGATCTACGACGGCGCGACCGGGGACGAGCTCGCGTCGATCTGCAACACGACCGCCACCCTGATCGAGTTCCCGCTCGTCGCCGACGTGGACAACGACGGGCAGGCCGACATCGTCGTCGTCTCGAACGCGTACGACAGCACGTGCAACGAAGAGCTGCCGGACGGCGGCACCGTCACGACCAAGCAGTCCGGCGTCCGCATCTTCGGGCCGGCGAACGGCTCGTGGGTCCGGACGCGGCGCATCTGGAACCAGCACGCGTACCACATCACGAACGTCGCCGAGGACGGCACCATCCCGGCGAACGAGCCGGCCAACTGGAAGCAGCCGGGCCTCAACAACTTCCGCCAGAACAAGCAGCCCGGCAGCGAGTTCGCCGCGCCGAACCTCGTCGCGACGATCGCGCCGCTCTGCTCGCCCTCGGGCGGCGTCACGGTGACGGTCCGCAACGTCGGCGAGGCCGTCGCCCCCGCCGGCGTCGAGATCGGCATCTATTCGGGCACACCCGGGTCGGGGACGCGGATCGGCTCCGTGACGACGACGCGGCCGCTCTATCCGGCGGAGGCCGAGCCGCTCGACTTCTCGTTCACGGGCTCTCCGCCGAGCTCCGTCTTCGCGGTCATCGACGACGCCGGGACGCCCCACCCGAGCTGGACGGAGTGCAGGACGGACGACAACACGACGAAGGCCATCGCTCCGGTGTGCTCGGGCGGCCCGAAGTGATCGCCCGTCGCGCGCCTCAGACGACGTAGACGGTGCTCGCCTGCGGGCCCTTGTCGCCGTCCTCCTCGGCGTAGCGGACCTTCGTCCCGACGCCGATCTTCTCGAAGCGCTCGTTGATGACGCTGTTCCGGTGGAAGTACACGTCGTGCCCGTCCCCTTCGGCCTCGATGAAGCCGTAGCCGCGGTCGTGGAAGATCCTGGCGACCACGCCGTGCGGCGGCCGTGAATGGGCCTTCGTGTCGGGCTGGAGCTGTCGCGCGTGGTCCTCGAGGACGCGCTCGGCGTCGTCGAACGCATCGTCGATCGCCGCGTGGAGGTCCTCCTTTCGATCCTCGAGGTTGCGCGAGACGACGAGCTCCTTCCCCGGAACGTGCATGTCGACCCGGACGTGGAACTTCTTGCCTTGCTTGTGCTGCCGGTGTGGCGCTTCGACCACGACGTGACAGTTCAGAAGGCGGGAGAAGAAGGTCGGCAGCTTCGAGGCTCGTCTCTCGACGTGAGCGAGGACGGCGGCGGAAGAAGGAATGTCGCGGAACGTGATTCGGATGGGCACCGGCATCCGTGGGCCTCCTCTCGAGCTCGTGCACGCACCGCTCGTACGAGCACAGAGTGCGATCAACGACCGTGCCGCGTGCGGCGCCGGGCGTGGGAGCCCCGTGGGCTCAGGCCGTCGAGAGGTCGTCCCAGTCGTTCGTCCGCGCCGCCAGAGAGAGCGCCGCGCGGAGACCGGCATACGACTCGAGGTCGACCGCGCTGAAGCCGTCGGCGCCGAAGAGCTGCTTGACCATCTCGCGGCGCGACCCGTCGAGCTCGGACTCGACCAGGATGCGGTAGAGCCCTCTCCGCACGTCCTGGTCGACCTTGGCGCCGACCGCGAAGACGTCCTGCGGGATCTCGCCGAAGGTGAAGAGGAGGCGGACGCGCGCGCCTTCCATCTGCATCCACGGGCCGTCGATGAGCGTCCCGTCGCTGGCCGTCTTCGCGTACGTGCCGGCGACGTCGGCCTCACCGTCGAGCACCGCGCGCACGGCCGCCGTGTGCGTCCCGTAGAAGTGCTCCTCGCGGAAGAGCGACGAGAGCTCGAAGCCCAAGAGGCGCAGGCGGAGCCGCGGGATCATGTACCCGGCCGCGCTCCACTCGTCGACCCACGCGGCGCGACATCCGCGGAGGTCCTCGATGCGACGCAGCGGCGAATCCTCTCGGACGACGAGGGCGGTCTCGTATCCGCCCCCTTTCCCGCGCTCGATCGCGACCACGGGCACGACGTCCTCGCCGGCGCGCAGAAAGGCGATCGGAGGGAGCCACGCGATGTCGATCACGCCCTGGGTGACGCGATTGGCGAGCGTCTGGTAGTCCGGCGCCTCGTCGCACGCGACCTCGGCGTCGAGCTGCTCACCGAGCCAGTCGCAGAAGGCGTCGAGCGTCGGACCGAGCTTTCGCTCGGGCTCGATGGCGTACAGGCCAAACGTCAGCTTTCGGCGCACCGGGCCATATTAACCCGAACCGTCAAACGTGTGCGTGTCGCTCCGCTTCCTGAACGAGCCAGCGCTCGAACCAGGAGCGCGCGAGGCGTGCGACGGTGTCGAGCGCGCCCGGCTCCTCGAAGAGGTGCGACGCTCCGCGGACGATGACGAGCTCTTTCTCGCATCGCAGCTCCGCGAACGCGGCGCGGTTCAGCTCGAGCACCACGGGATCGTTGCTCCCCACGATGAGGAGCGTCGGGGCGCGCACGCGAGCGAGCGCCGCTTCGGCGAGGTCCGGCCGACCTCCGCGCGAGACGACGGCGGACACGAGGTCCGGCCGCGCCGCCGCGGCGACGAGCGCGGCGCCGGCGCCGGTGCTCGCGCCGAAGTGTCCGATGCGGAGGTGGCGCGTCCTCGCATCGCGCGCCAGCCATTCGCTGACCAGCACGAGGCGCTGCGCGAGCAGGCCGATGTCGAATCGCAGATGCGCCGTGCGCTCGTCGACCGCCTCTTCCTCGATCGTGAGGAGGTCGACCAGCAACGTCCCGAGCCCGCCCTGCTCGAGCTGCCGTGCGACGTGGCGGTTGCGCGGGCTGAACCGGCTGCTGCCGCTCCCGTGTGCGAACAGGACGATGCCGGCGGCGCCCTCCGGCACGTGGAGGTTGCCCTCGAGCAGCACGTCGCCTGCAGGGATCTCGATGTCGTCTTCGTGGATGCGCGCCATGACGTCACCTCGGGGTCTGCGCCGGTGAACGGCGGCCGGTGTCCGCTCCCGTCTCGGGCGTGGTCGCGTGCGCGAGCAGCTCGCGGACCTCTTCGTCCGTGACCTGCGAGAAGTCCTCGTACCAGAGGCCCACCGCGTAGAAGGGGTCCGGCGTCAGCACGGCGACGAGGTCGTCGACGTACGCGGCGAGCTCCCGGCACGTGTCGCGTGCCGCCGTCGGGACGGCGACGACGACGCGAGCAGGGTCGAGCCTCCGGACCGCCTGCACCGCCGCGAGCATCGACGCTCCCGTCGCGAGCCCGTCGTCGACGAGCAGGACGGTGCGGCCGCGCACGTCGATCGGCTCCCGATCGCCACGGTAGGCGTGCTCACGGCGCAACAGCTCGCGGAGCTCGCGGTCGACGACCGCGTCGACGACGGCCGGAGGGATGCGCAAGGCGCGCACGACGTCCTCGTTGAGCACGACCGTTCCGCCGCTGGCGACGGCGCCCATCGCGAGCTCCTCGTGACCCGGCACGCCGAGCTTGCGGACGACGAACACGTCGAGCGGCAGCCGCAGCGCTTTCGCGATCTCGTACGCGACAGGGACCCCGCCGCGCGGGAGAGCGAGCACGACCGTATCGGACCGGCCTGCCCATGACGACAGCCTCGACGCGAGGATCTTCCCCGCGTGCTCGCGATCACGGAACCTCGTCCCGTCCATCCCGATCCTCTCTCTCGAAGCGTTCGCATCGCCACGCGCATGTCCACCCGTATCGTGCGCGCCGCGAGAGAGACGCTCCGAGCTCTTGCCGCTCGGCGGCGTCGGGCGTAACAGCTCGGCCCGACGAAGAAGGTCAGCCATGCGTGCTTCGCTCCTCCTCCGTGCCGGTCTCTTGTCGCTGCTCGTGACGACTCCCATCGCGCTCGCCGCCGGTTGCGGCGACTCGGATCCCGCGCCGGGACCGAAGGATCTCGACGAGGCGGGCGTCATCGGTCCGGCGCTCGAGAGCTTCAAGGCCACGGTCCGGCGCACGACGGCGGGCGTCCCGCACGTGAAGGCGGACGACCTCGGAGGCCTCGGCTACGGCTACGGCTACGTCTTCGCGGAGGACAACCTCTGCATCTTGCTCGAGGAGATCGTCACCGTGCGCGGCGAGCGCGCGAAGTACTTCGGCGATCAGCCTTACGACCTCGGCAACACCCGCTCGAGGAGCAACGTGAGCAGTGACGCGGTCTACCGCATGCTCGCGACGAAGGAGGTGATCGAGAAGTCGCGCGCCTCGCTCGACGAAGAGATGCAGCGGATGATCCGCGGCTACGCCGCGGGCGTCTCGCGCTACGTCCGTGAGCTGAAGGAAGGCAAGCACGAGGGCCGCCACGCCGCGTGCCGCGACGAGCCGTGGGTCCGAGAGATCACGGACGAGGACCTGTACCTCCGCTTCTACAAGCTGGCGCTCCTCGGGAGCGCGGGCACCCTCATCGACGCGATCGCGGCCGCGCAGCCCAAGGCCGCGCACGTCGCGCCGCCGCCGCCCGATCCCGCGAAGGCGATGCGCGAAGGCCTCGAGCGCATCGCGCCGGGGCTCATCGCCCACCTCCGCGGCGAGATCGGCAGCAACATGTACGCGTTCGGCAGCGAGGTCACCGGCGGAGGCGGCATCCAGTTCGGCAACCCGCACTTCCCGTGGTTCGGCGGCGAGCGTCTCTATCAGGTGCACCTGACCGTGCCCGGGAAGCTCGACATCCAGGGCGCGTCTCTCTACGGCGTGCCCGTGGTGCTCATCGGCTTCACGGACACGTTCGCGTGGAGCCACACCGTCTCGACGGCGTATCGCTTCACTCCGTACGCGCTCACGCTCAAGCCGGGCGATCAGTTCACCTACATCCAGGACGGCGAGGAGAAGCCGATCACGGCGCTCGACTTCGAGATCGAGGTCAAAGGCGAGGCGACGCCGCGCACCGTGCGTCTCTACAAGTCCGAGTACGGGCCGATGGTCTACCTCGGCAACTCGCTCTTCGACTGGACGTTCGAGCGTGCGTTCACGATCCGCGACGCGAACGCGGAGAACTTCCGCCTCGTCCGGCACTACGCCCGCTGGAACATGGCCAAGAGCCTGGACGAGTTCGTGCAGATCCAGGCCGAGGAGGTCGCGGTGCCGTGGGTCAACACGACCGCCGCGGACAAGGACGGCAACGTCTACTACGCCGACGTCACGGTCGTCCCGAACGTGCCCGACGAGCTCGCCAAGAGCTGCGAGGTGTTCCTGCTGTCCTCGTCGATCGCTCAGGTCGCGCCGGGGCTGCCGCTGCTCGACGGGTCGAAGAAGGCCTGTGACTGGAAGGTCGATCCCGAGGCGCCCCAGCCGGGCATCTTCCCCGCGTCGCAGCTCCCGAAGGTCCGCCGCAAGGACTGGGTCGTCAACTGCAACGACAGCTACTGGCTGACGAACACGAAGGAGCCGCTCACCGGGTTCCCGGCGATCGTCGGACGCGAGAACTACGCGCAGTCGCTGCGCTCGCGGCTCTGCCACCAGCAGGTGCTCGATCGCATCGAAGGGAAGGACGGGCTCCCGGGCACGACGTTCACCGCGGACGCGGTGAAGGAGATCGTGCTCTCGTCGCGCGTGTACTCGGCGGAGAAGTTCAAGACGGACGAGCTCATGGACGCGCTCTGCGCGTCGGACACCATCCAGCTCACGAAGGACCCGCTCGAGTCGACGCCGCTCTCGGCGCCCGTCGACGTCCCGACCGCCGAGGCCTGCACCGTGCTGAAGGCCTGGGACAATCGCGGCAACCCGGACAGCAAGGGGAGCGTGCTCTGGGACGAGTTCTGGTTCCGCGTGGACAAGCTCCTCTCGAACGGCACGCTGAAGTACAAGGTGCGGTTCTCCGCTGCCGAGCCGCTCGAGACGCCGGCCGATCTCGACACGGCCATCTCCGAGCTCTACCAGGCGTTCGCCGCCGCGATCCGCGCGGTCCAGCAGGCGGGCTACCCGCTCGACGTCGCGCGATCGGAGGTCTCGTGGGCCGCAGGCAAGGGCGGCGACGGTGATCGCATCCCCATCCCCGGCGGGTTCCAGCGGAGCGGGTACTTCACGATCGCGCAGGTCCCCGATCCGGTCCTCAAGCCGGGCGTCGGGTACGGACCGATCACCTACGGCAACAGCTACATCCAGGTCGTCGCGTTCGGGCCTGGCGGCGTCGATGCGAGCACGTTCGTCACGTACGGGCTCTCGACCGATCCCGCGTCGCCCCACTTCGACGACTACACGCGCCTGTACTCCACGAAGCAGTGGGTGAAGGCCGCGTTCACCGAGGCCGAAGTCGCAGCCGACACCAAGTCGACGCTCGAGCTCGAGCAGTGACCGGTGGCCCGGCTCGGTCGAGCCGGGTCACGTCAGCGATCGTATCGCGTCGCGTACTTCACCCTCCCGTCCTTCGCGGACCAGTACGCGATGTGCGGTCGTCCGGCGTCGTCGACGACGAGATCGACGAGGGCGCTTCCGGTCTCGGTGACGACCTCGGGATCGACGATGTCCGAGAGCCACTTCGTACCGCCGCCGGCGACGCGCGTCTGGCGGCGGTACTCGAGGTAGCCCCTCGTGCTCGAGGTCGGCCGGACGAGCGCGAGGTGCAAGAGCCCGTGAGCGTCGATCGCCATCGCGGCGCGATAGGTCGGATTCGCCGCGTCCTCCGACGGAATGCTCTGGTCGAGGATCTCGATCGTCGGCGTGTCGTTCGAGGACGTCCAGGTCGCGAGGCGGAGATCGGCCGTCGCGGGTGGCGACTGTCCCGCCTTCCGGAAGTAGTAGAGGGCGTACTTCTTCGTGCCGGACGCCACGATGCGGGGGCTGTAGCCGCACAGCCCGTCCACGATCGCGTTGTCGATCGTCTTGCGATACGACCAGCTGGTGCCGTCGAGCGAGTGGTAACGCGGCGTCGAGTGCTGGGACGTCTCGACGTGGTGATAGAGGAGGTGCACCTGCCCCGTGGGATCGACGAAGAGCGAGCTCGCACCCGCTCCGGTGGCCGCGTTCCAGGAGAGCGACGTCGTGACGTCGGGCAGGGGGACGAAGTCGCTCCCGGATCTCTTCATGCGCGCGGCGAGCTTCGCCGTCGTGGCGTCGGTCGTAGCGCGCACCGTGACGAACGTGTCGCCGTTGGAGGCGACGGCGAAGCCCAGCTCCGCCGGATGCTTCACTCCGGCCATGACGAGCTCCGAGCCGACGAGCGGCGCTGCGCCGTTCACCAGGCGATAGAGCCGTACCTCTCCGCTGCGCGAGTCGTCTTCCACGTCGTGTGCGAGCACGTGGAGCGTGTCCGGCCCGGTCGCCGCGATGCGCGTCTGCAGCCCGTCGTGGAAGGCGAAGCCGGTCGCGTTCGTCACGACCTTCGGCTCGAACGTCGGCGTCGACGGGATGAAGTGGACGAGCACCATCGTCCCCTCCTCGGCGCTCACCTCCGAGTTGAAGACGATGCCCACGCGTCCGGCCGGCGTGCGGGCGATCGAGACTCCGGTCGGCAGGATCGCCGGTTCCGTGACGACGTCGCGCACCCGACGAGGCGCGCACTCCTCTCGGGCCTTCGTCTCCTTCGTCCACGGATCGGCGGAGCACTCGAAGTCCATCGGGGGCTCGCCCGCGTCGGGCGGCGGGGCCTCGGCGTCCGGTCGACGGTCGCCGCCGGCGTCCTCGGGGGACGACGGATCGGGCGACTCTTCCTCGGGATCGTCGGCAGCCGTCGAAGCGACCTTGAGATCCGAGCATGCTGCGCCGGCCGTGAGGGCAGCGAACGCGACCAGGACGACGGTTCGCGGGAGCATGGATCGATCGTTAGCACGTCGTCCTTCGGAGGAGCTGTCGCTCGCCGCGAATCACTGCGGTCTCGGCATCATCGACGGCCTCGCGCCCGTGCCCACGGCGGGCAGCACGGCGTCGAGTCCGAGCAGCATCGACGTCGTGGACTCGACCGGCGGCGTGACCTCGAACGTCCCGCGCCAGCGCAGGAGGCTCGTCAGCGCTTGCACGGGATCGTTCGCCCGGCGCGCATCCACGAAGACGTCGCTGACGTGCCCGCGCGTGAACGCGATCCGAGCTTCCTCGGGCGGTGACGTGAGCACGAGCACGCCCGTCTTCTTCACGACGGCGAGGTGGCGGAGCACGGTCGCGACCGGCACCTCCGAGAGCCGTCCGAAGATCCCGAGCATCGGTGCTTCGGGCGTGCCGCCGATGACCTTGTGCCCTCCGTGAGGAGACAGCTCGGGCGCCTCCCCCTGGCAGAGACGGAGCGCGACGTCGCCGACCATGAGGATGTCGTTCGGCGCGACGGATCCCTCGCCGATGATGCGTGCGCCGTTGATGAACGTCCCGTTGCTGCTTCCGAGATCGAGGACGCGCAGGTGGGTCGGGGTGACGGCGATCGTCGCGTGTCGCCGGCTCACGATGTCGCTCGCGAGGACGAGGTCGCAGTCGGATCCTCGTCCGAGGACGTACGTTCTTCCTCCCAAGGCGTAGACGCGCCCCCGTTCGCGCCCGAGGAGGACTTGGAGGTTCATCGTCACCTTCGACTCTAGCTCCGACGGTGCTCGGGCGAGACGCAATTCGTCATGACGGCCTCGCCTGCCGACCGAGCGGTGTCACTCGTACATCACGTATTCCGGCTCGGGCGACAGCGCGAGGACCTCGTCCGGGGTCATCAGGCGCTTCCCGTTGGCCGTGTCCTCGTCGAAGAAGAGCTTGAATCCGGCATGGACGCTCGGCGGCTTCGACTTCACGAGGACGTTGTACGTCTTGATCTTGGCCGCCTTCGGTCCGAGCCCGTCGACGCTCTTGATGAGCACGACGCCCGGGTGCGGCACGATCGCGGACTCGTCCTTCACCACGTATTCGTTCACTTGGTGGAAGACGAGCACCTTCTCGGGTAGGTCGTGGCTCTTCACGATGGACGAGAGCCAAGCGGCGACCGCGTTGATCTCGGCCCCGCTCGTCCGCCCGAAGCTGACGCCGGGCTTCTGCTTGCCCTTCATCGCCCATTCGGGATCGAGCGCGAGCCCGACGTCCGGCTCGCGGAGGTACTTCTCGTAGTGTTTCGCCTCCGTCAGAAAGTCCGAGTGGCCCGGCTGGATGTTGAGGAGCAAGAGGCCTTTCGCCTCGCGAGCGGCGCGCAGGTACTCGTCGACGACGGAGTAGGGCACGCGGCGTCGTGACTTGCCGTCGCGTCCCGGATCGGCCTGGACGATCACCGCGATGAGCTCGAAGACCGGGAGGATCTTCCGGCCGCGCGCGTACTTGTCGGCCTGCGCCAGCAGCGCCTTCGACTTGAGCGCGAGGTTGCCGGTGAGCCTCCCGAGCCTCGGCGCGCCGGGCGTCCCGCAGAAGCCGACGAGGCGATGGGTCGGGAAGATCTCGCGTCCTCCGCGAGGCAGCTCGGGCCGCGGGGCGGAGGACGTCTCCTGCGGAGACTCGGCCTCCGTGGTCTGGGGAGGGGCCCCGGCGTCGACCAGCGGCGTCTCCGGCTCGACCGGCGGCGCCTGCGGTTCGGGCGTCTGACGTTCGGGCGGCGGCGCTTTTCTCTCGGGCGGCGGCTCTTTCCGCTCGGACGGCCGCGTCGTCTTGGTGCCGGCCGGCTTCTTCTGCGCCTTCGTCGTGGACGCTTTCGTCGCGGGCCGCGGAGCCGACTTCGCCTTTCGCGCCTCGGCGACGCCGTGGACGCCGATCACTGCGACCACGATCGCCATCGCGAGCGCGAGCGCTCGGAGCGCGCGTCTCGCGGTCGTACGGATGAGGTCCAGCCGGCTCACGGCCGAGGTCGTAGTCGCTGTGCGCGACAAAGCAAAGCGGCGCGCCGCCGCGCCCGGGAGATGCGGCGGGCGCGAGGACCGTGGGCGACGAGGCGCGCGGCCCGGTCAGCCCCGCCGCAGGCCCGAGCTCCGCACCATCTGCTCGAGATCGGCGAAGCGTTGGGCGAGCGCGCGAACGAGCGCTCCCGTCCATCCGGACAGGCCGAG
The DNA here is from genome assembly GCA_937949945.1 of uncultured Myxococcales bacterium. GTDB lineage: Bacteria > Myxococcota_A > Polyangia > Polyangiales > Polyangiaceae > Labilithrix. The sequence goes on along the minus strand of CALFEQ010000042.1, from coordinate 11,310 downwards.
ACCTTCGTTCATCGTGGCCTGATCGAGGACGAGGACGGTGACGTGATCGAGCGCGACGACGCTCGCGGCGCGAGGCTCGTAGAGGATGAGGGCCATCTCGCCGAACACGTCGCCGGGCTCCATGATCGCGAGCGTCTCCTCCACGCCGTCGACGGTCCGGAAGGCGCGGCAGCGGCCGGCGACGATCATGTACGCGGCGTCGCCTTTCTCGCCTTCGCGGACGATGAGCTCTCCGGGAGCGAAGAGCTTGCGAGGAAGGTGGAGTCCCCCGCGGAGGAACGCGCGCATCGCGGCCTGGAGCTCGGCGACGGTCTGGTACCGGTTCGCGGGATCGGGCTGCGTCGCTTTCTCGGCGATGGCGCGGATGCGTCGCGAGACGCCGATCTTCTCGCAGGCGGCGTCGATCGACATCACCTGACCGGCCGCCGCGCGCTTCAGCACGACGGAACCGTCGGGGTGGTACCCGTAGGGCCCGTGGCCGCAGAGGACCTCGAAGAGGAGCGCGCCGAGCCCGAAGACGTCCGACCGCTCGTCGGCGTCTTGCGGGTTGCCGCGTGCCTGCTCGGGCGCCATGTAATCGGGCGTGCCGACGGGGCCGGGCGCGTTCATGAGCGCGTTCTTGCCGGAGGCCGGGGTGGAACGAATCAGCTTCGCGAGGCCCCAGTCCATCAGGTACACCTGCCCGAAGTCGCCGACCATGATGTTGGCGGGCTTCAGATCGCGGTGAATCACGCCGCGATGGTGCGCGTACGCCACCGCGTCACAGACCTTGATGAGGATCTCGATCCCGCCCTCGATGCGCTCGACGGTCCCAGGCGGATGCTGCCGCAGCCACTTGTCGAACGAGACGCCCTGAACGAGCTTCATCGTGAAGTACGGCACTCCGTTGGCGTCGATCGCCAGCTCGTGCACCGGGACGATGTTCGGGTGCTCGAGCTGTCCGGTGATCTGCGCCTCTGCGATGAAGGCGTCGCGGTAGAAGCTCTTGCTCGCGAAGGCTTTGTCGAGACGCTTCAGCGCGACGTGGCGTAGGAGGTTCCGGTCCGTCGCCGGATGCACGTGGCCCATCCCTCCGCGACCGAGCTCTTCGAACAGCACGAGATGAGGAGGCGAGGGGATCCGTTCCGCCGCCATGACCTCCGGAGGGAGACCGGGCTTCGCGTCGACGGGGATCGACTCGATGACACGAACGGGGGGGACCTCCGGCGCGGGGGAAGGTTTGTTCACGGCGCTTGACTCCTACGCGTGGCGAGTTCGGTTCGTGGGACAGAGCGCAGTGTAACGGGCTCCTGCCGCGCTGCACATGCTCGAGGTCGACGCGGCACCTCGATTGCTTCGATGCCGCTTCACACGGAGCAACCCGAGGAGGTGTCCCATGAAACGGCTCGGAGCGGTGATCGCGCTGACCTCGCTGGCGTCGATCGGATGGGCGGCCACGGCCGCGGCGGACGAACCAACGCGAGCGCCGGCCGCGCCTCGGGTCGGGCACCATCATCCGGGCCACCACGGCCCTGGCTCGGATTCCTCGAGGTACGGGACGGGGTATCGACAACCGCCGTACGAGCAGCAGGCTCCGTACGACTACCGCCCCGGGACCACGACGCCGACGGGCTCGCGTTGGTACGCGACGGGAGACTTCGGCGAAGACCGCGAAGAGTCGCGCCCGCACTCGGGGATGCTGGTGACGGGGATGACGATGCTCATCGGCTCCTACGCGGCCACCGCGGTCGTCGCCGCCACGAGCCCGAACCCTGCCGACGAGAACCTGTGGATCCCCGTAGCCGGACCCTGGATGAACCTCGCGGAGCGTCGTTGCGACTTCGGCGAGTGCGGAATGGGCGAGGACGTCAACCAGGCCCTGCTCGTGGCCGGCGGCGTCACGCAAGGCCTCGGCGCCGTGCTGACGCTCCTCTCGTTCGTCGTCCCCGAGCAGCGTGAGCAACGCATGCCGGTCACGCCGATCGCGGACGAGCCCAAGATCCGAATCACGCCCGTCTCGTTCGGTCGGGGCGTGGGCATCGGCGCCGTCGGTCGGTTCTGACGCGACGATCACCTCCTCGGTGCCTGCGCGATCGACGGCGGCGCGACGACATCGCGCGGGGTAGGGGAGCGCGCCGCGTCTTCCGCGGCCCCACCGACGCGCGGTGCGCCGACTCGAGCGAGCCGACGGCCCGCCGCCTGCTTCGCGCCGGGCATGCGAAAGTCGAGCTTGGTGCTCTCGGCGATCGCGATCCTCGGCGCCGCTTGCGCGGACGAGGCGATCGGAGCGCCCGACGCGGACCCTGCGCGAGAGGCCGGAGACACCGCTCCGAAAGCGCCGTCCCCACCGACGTCGACGGAGCCCGCCGACCGGTTCGTGCTGGACGTCGCGCCGCGGACGCCGCTCCGACCGACGTCGATGACGGTGACCGCGGAGACGATCGACGTGGCAGGCCTGTCGCGCGAGTACGTTCTCGCGACGCCCGACGGCGTGGCGGAGTCGTATCCGCTCGTGCTCGTGCTGCACCCCGACACGATGGACGCGTCCTCGATGCGTGCGGCGGTGCGCTTCGAGAGGATCTCCTGGCAGGACGCGATCGTCGCGTACCCCAGCGGGCTGGACCGGACGTGGGACCTCTACGCGCCGTCGGACACGAACCCGGACGAGGCGTTCCTCGTAGCGCTCGTCGATTCGCTGAAGGCGCGCCTGCCCGTCGATCAGGTGTTCGGCATGGGATTCAGCAGCGGCGCCTTCATGCTCAGTCAGCTCGCGTGCCGTCGTCCGTCGCTCTTTCGCGCCATCGCGCCGAGCGCGGGCGGGGCGCCGTACGAGCCGTTCGATCCGGACGCCGGCCGGTGGGAGAACGGCTACGTCCGCTGCGCCGGTCAGTCGCCGGGGAGCGGCCCGGCGGTCATGATCGTGCACGGGACCGCGGACGACGTCGTCGGCTTCGACAGCGGCGATTTCTCCGCGCGCTACTGGGCGTACGTCAACGGATGCGAGCCCACGCGGAGCGCTCCGGTCTCCCCGCCGCCGTGCGTGATGCACGATGGTTGTCCGGCCGAGAGACCGGTCGTCTTCTGCGCGATCGACGGGCTCGGGCACTCCGTCTGGGGCGAGGCGACGACGGCGGCGTGGGCGTTCTTCCGGTCGCTCTGACGTCGGCGCCCGGACCCTTTCGGCCGGGCGAAAATCCTCTAACCTGCGTTCGCCATGGCCTCGACCAGTGCGAACGCGAGCCGGGTGGCCGAGCTCGCCGAGCTGATCCGCAAGCACAGGGACGCGTACTACAACGGCGAAGCGCTCGTCTCGGATGCGGCGTACGACGCGCTCGAGGACGAGCTCCGCCAGCTCGACCCCGACCATGCGCTCCTCAAGAGCGTCGGCGCGCCGGTCCGCGAGGTCGTGACCGAGTGGGAGAAGGCTCGGCACGCGATCCCGATGGGGTCGCTCAACAAGGTCGTGAGCGAGGCCGAGCTCCGTCAGTGGGCGACGCGCTGCGACGAGCTCGCCGCCGAGAGCGGCCTTCCACCCATCTCGAAGAACCTGCTCGTCACGGAGAAGCTCGACGGCATCTCGCTCGCCGTCAACTACGAGAACGGAGAGCTCGTCGAGGCGATCACGCGCGGCGACGGACACGTCGGCGAGCGCATCACGCCGAACGCGCGCCGCATGAAGGGCGTGCCCGCGCGGCTCCCGGAGCCGCTGACGGTCTCGCTTCGCGGCGAGATCATCTTGAAGCTCTCCGACATGCGGAAGGGCTTCCCGGGGACCGACGCTCCGCCGCGCAACAGGGCGGCCGGTACGGCGAAGCGATTCGACGGCGCCGGTTGCGAGTACCTCACCGTCGTCTTCTACGACCTCGAGGGCGGCGACGAGGAGCTGCCGACCGAGCAGGCGAAGTTCGAGCGCCTCGCCCAGCTCGGGCTCATCGTGCCTCCGTGGAACGTCACCGATCTCGACGGCGTGCAGAAGATCCACGAGGAGTACGCGACCAAGAAGCGTGCGGAGCTCGACTACGAGATCGACGGTCTGGTCGTCCGCGCCAACGATCTCCGCACCCAGCACCTCCTCGGCGAGCTCGCCAACCGACCGCGCGCCGCCGTCGCGTACAAGTTCCCGTCGATGGCGAAGCTGTCCAAGGTCGTCGCCATCACCTGGGAGACGGGGCCGACGGGCCGCGTGACGCCGATCGCGCAGGTCGAGCCCGTCGAGATCGGCGGCGCCGTCGTGCAGAACGTCTCGCTCCACAACGCCTCCAACGTCGAGCGGCTCGGCGTCGGCGTCGGCGACGAGGTGCTCGTGTCCCGACGCAACGACGTCATCCCGTACCTCGAGGAGGTCGTCGTCAAGCACGGCGAGACGGCGAAGACCCCCACGGCGTGCGCCACGTGCAACGCCTCGTTGAGCCGTCGCGGCGAGTACCTCGTCTGCACGAACCTCGAGTGCCGGGCGATCATCGAGGGGCGCATCCGCCGCTGGGTGTGGACGCAGGACATCCACGAGTGGGGCGACAAGCTGATCGAGCAGCTCGTCGAGGCGAAGCTCGTTCGGGAGCCTGCCGATCTCTACAAGCTGAAGCCCGAGGACATCGCGAAGCTCGAACGCCGCGGGATGGTCATCGCGAAGAAGGTCCTCGACAACCTGCACGCGAAGCTGCCGCTCTCGCTGCCGGTCTTCCTCGCCTCGCTCGGCATCGACGACTTCGCCCTCGAGACGGCGAAGCTGATCGTCAACAACGGCTACGACACGCTCGAGAAGCTGCAGGCGGCGACGGCCGAGGATCTGGCGAAGATCAAGGGCATGGGCGCGATCCGCGCGAAGGCGATCGTCGCCGGTCTCGCCGCGCGGGCCGAGGAGATCCAGCGCCTGCTCGCCGCCGGCATCGTTCCTGTCCCGCCGACCGCGGGCGGCGCGCTCGCGGGCAAGAGCTTCTGCTTCACGGGCGCGCTGTCGAAGCCGCGCAAGGAGTACGAGAAGCTCGTCGAGAAGCACGGCGGCACGCTGCTCTCGAGCGTCACCAAGGAGCTCTCGTACCTCGTGATGGCGGACCCCGCGTCGAAGTCGAGCAAGGCCGAGAAGGCCCGCAAGTACGGCACGCAGTGCATCGACGAGGCCGCCTTCATGGCGATGATCGAAGCGGCCGAGGCGAGCGGCACCGACGGCACCGACGGAGCGCCGAAGGGCGAGGCGTGAGCTTCACGTAGGTCGGCGGGGGCCGGCCTCCGCGAGCGATATGAAAATGAAAATCATTTGCAACAAGTGCGAGAGCCGCTAAGTTTCCTCCCGCGGGGCGGCGCGTCGCCGTCGACCGCGCACGATGAACAACGTCGCCGTCGCTGTCGCGTTGTCGCTCGGCCTCGTCGGCTGCGCGTGCCTCTACCTCGCTTCTCCGCACCAGCGATGGCGCACTTCTCCGTTGCCTGCGCGTCCGGCGTGCGCCGCCGGCTCGGTGGCATTGCTCGGCAGCGTCTTCGCGTTCGCGCGTGCGATGGCGGTGGCGCCGGCCGTCTTCGCGTTCGTCGCGTGGGTGATGTTGCTGCTCGTCGTCTTCCCGTATGTCGGCGCGGCGTTCGTCATCGCCCGCAGGAGGCGCTGACATGGGCTCGGCGGAACGACCCATCCGGCGCGACTGGATCTCGAAGACGCTGGCCGGCGCGCTTCTCGGCTTCACCTTGGCGCTGGGATGCAGCGGCATCTTCGCGCGGCTCGTGACTTCGCTCCCTCCGCCGATCGAGGCGCAGCTCGCGATGTGGATGGTGACGCCGATCTGGCTCGGTGTCCTCGCCGGCTCCTACGCCTTCGCGAGCGGGAGGCGTGCGTGGCTCTGGCTCGGCGCGGCCAACGCCGTCGTCTTCGGGGTCTTCGCGGCCGTCCGAGCGATCTTCTGAGGAGGGAGGAACCGTGCGTTCCGAGATCGTCCGCGTCTACAAGGCCGTCCACACGTGGACGGGGATCGTCGCCGGCATGGCGCTCTTCATCGCGTTCTACGCGGGAGCGATCACCGTCTTCAAGGAGCCTCTCGTGCGCTGGGCGACGCCGCCCGCCGCCGCCGAGAGCGCAGCGCAGGTCGTGCCGCTCTCGGAGGCGCACGCGCTCGTCGCGCGTACGCTCGCGAGCCAACCAGCGGCTGCGCGCGAGCTGCGCCTCCACCTCGGTCTGGCCGCCGAGCCGGTCGAGCGCCTCGAATGGGAGGTGCGCGAAGAAGGTGCGGACGAGCACGATCGCCTGTCGTCGCGACATTTCACCGCGACGCTCGGCGACGACGGGACGGTGCACGCCCACGAGGTGGAGCGCTCCCATCTCGGAGAGCTCATCGACGTGCTCCATCGCGTCGTCGGGCTGCCGGTGGACGTCGACGAGACGCGCATCGTGATGGGCGTGATCGCGGCGCTCTACTTCCTCGCGCTCGTGTCCGGCTTCATCGTCCTCTTGCCCTCGCTGGTGAAGGACTTCTTCGCGCTTCGCGTCGGTCCGAACCTGAAGCGCATGTGGCTCGACGCGCACAACGTCGTGGGCATCGGGAGCTTCCCGTTCCACGTCGTGATGGCGCTGACGGCGGCCGTCTTCGCGTTCCACGACGGCATCTACGTCGTCCAGGACCGGATGATCCACGACGGCAAGCTCGGGGCCATCTTCCAAGGGCGCCGCGGTTCGTCGGAGGGCGATCCGCGCGACCCTGCGACGATGGTGCCGCCCGACGAGATCGTCGCGCGCGTCACCGAGCTCGCGCCGAGCTTCGAGCCGACGATGCTCCAGTACGTGAACGCGACCGGACCGAAGGCGATGGTGCGCGTGTGGGGCCACGACACGCGGGCGCTCGAGCACCGCGCGCTCGGCGGGTTCGCGCTGGTCGACCCGTACTCGGGGCGCGTCGTGAGCACCGAGTATCTGCCGGGGCGGCAGAGCGCGGCGGCGACGGTGCTCACGAGCATCTTCGCGCTCCACTTCGCCACCTACGGCGGTCAGCCCGTCAAATGGATCTATTTCGCGCTCGGCCTGCTCGGCGCGTGGCTGTTCTTCAGCGGCAACCTGCTCTGGATCGAGTCACGCCGGCGGAAGGCGAAGAAGCGCGTGGCGAACGGCGCGATCCCGGTCCAACGGCGCGACGTCCGACTGATGGCCGCGGCGACCGTCGGCGTGTGCCTCGGCGCCGTGTGCGGCATCTCGCTGACGATCGTCGCAGCGAAGTGGCTCCACGGACACGTCGCCGATCTGAACGCCTGGCATCGCATCGTCCATTACGTCGCGTTCTTCGCGGCGGTCGGTTGGGCGTTCTTCCGTGGCGCCGCGCGCGCTTCCGTCGATCTGCTCCGCGCCGCGGCGGCGACGACCCTCGCGATCCCGCTGACGACGCTCCTCGCGGCGCTCGTTCCTTCGCTCGGGATGTGGGCGCGCACGGAGCCGGGGGCGCTCGGTGTCGACGTGACGGCGCTCGTGTTGGGGCTCGTCTTCGCGGGCATGGCGCGCTCGGCGGCGCGGCGCGTGCAGGAAGGACCCGCCGACAGTCCGTGGTCGGCGCACGCGCCGCCCGATCCGGAGCCGGTCGCCGTGACGGAGCCCGCCGTCGAAGCGGAGCTCCACGGCGAGCACGCGGGGTGACGAGGCGCACCCCGCGTGCCGCGTCGGGCGAGGGCTCAGCGGAGCTGGACGATCGCCGCGGTGTTGCCGACGACGCGGGCACCCGTGCGCTCCGTCGCGAGGAAGCCGTTCTCGGTCACCTCGACGATCTGCGGATTGTCATCGAACGTCGCGGTGACGCGGAGGTCGTTGCTCAGCGTCACCGGCAGGACGGCGCCCGAGCGAAGCGGCGTGTCGAGGAGCTGGATCGACGGCGTGTCGCCGACGGTGAGCTTCGCCGTCTTCCAGAGCGGCGCGACCGTGAGAAAGCGCGGGTTCGTGATCGTGCCGTTCGCGATCAGCGGGTCCGCTGCCGCCGTGTCGAGCACGTGGATGAGCGCGTGGCCGTTCGCCGTGACGGCGAGCGATCCCGCCGGACCGCCCGCGAGCGCGTTGAGGTCGATCTTGTAGCTCGCGTCGAACGTCTTGGTCTTGACGTTGAAGCGGCGCAGGCACGGCGCCGGGCCGTTCGCGGGGTTCAGGTAGTGCACCGCGGTGCCGACGCCCTCGGTCGCGATGTAGAGCCAGTCGCCGACGAGCACCGCGTCACGCCCGTAGCCGCAGCCCGCCTCGTCGAGGATGACGTCGGCGGTGTCCGTCGTGGTGTCGACGACGATGACGGCGTAGGCGCCGGGGACCTTGATCGTGGACCCCTGGCGCGTGTCCCAGGATGCGAACGCGTACAGCTCGTCTCCGACGAGGAGCGGGGCGCCGGTGATCGCCGTCGTGTAGTTCGTCGACGGGTTGTCCGGGTCCTGCCGGACGATCTGCGGGATCGGGATCGAGCCGGTGACCGTGAGCTCTTCGGGGTTCCAGACGACGATCTTGCCGTCGCGCGAGATCCAGTACGCCTTGTTCGGCTGGATGAACTGGAAGGCCGACGCGTAGCCCACGAAGCCGGTGATCTGCTGCGGGGCGAAGCTGACCTTTCCGCTCTCCTGGAGCGCGTCGTCGCCGACGAGGTCGTAGCGCGTGAGCTCGCCGCTCGCCTCGGTCCCGACGAAGAGGCGCTTGCTGCCGTTCGGGGCCGCGCCGAGCGCTCTCCCGGGCAGCTCGAGGACCGCGTTCTCCGGCTTCAGCTCGCCGGTCAGGGATCCCGAGAGAATGACGTAGCTCGATTGCGCCGCTCCGCCCGACGTCGGCGGCGTGCTGATGACGGCGTAGACCGGAGGCTCGGCGGGCGTGCCGTCACCGCCGCCGTTTCCTCCGGAGCTCGATGCTGCGCCACCGCCGGGGTCGTTCGTCCCGCCCGTGCCGTTCGTGCTGTCGTCGTCGCTGCAGGCCGCGACTCCGGCGGAGACGACGAACGCGGCGGCGATCGAAATCAGAGAAAGAGACGTGTGCCATCGCATGTTCGGTTCCTTTCAGTGCTCGACGCTCCACTTCGTGAAGAACGCCCTTCCAGGGCGCTGCACGCCGTAGAAGTCGAAGACCTTCTCGTCGGTGAGGTTCTGCGCCTCGAGCGTCGCCGCGAGCCCGACGTCCTTCCCGCGCAGCGCGTACGTGAGCGCCGCGCCGAAGACGAGCTGCGAGTCGATCCGGAGTCGCTCGGCGCTCCTCGCGAGGCTCTCCCAGCCGCGGAGGAACGAGTGGACGTAGCGCATCGTCCCCGCGAGCTCGACGGTGTCGGCCGGGACGACGACGCCACGACCGCGCAGGCGCACGGCGGCGTTGCCGAGCAGCCAAGGGATGTTGGGGATCCGATCGCCCTTCTGCCTGGCGAGCTCGCCTTCGGAGGATCGGTTGCGGAGGTCCTGATAGGTGATGCGCCCGTCGATCGAGAGCCAGTCGGCGCTCGGGACGGTCCAGCCGAGCGCCGTCTCGACGCCGAGCGCGCGCGCCTCCCAGACGTTGACGTTCTGCAGGAGGTCGGCTTGGGCGAGGAGCGCGATGAGGTCGTCGGCCCAGCGCGCGAAGCCGTTCGCGGCGCCTCGGATGGTGCCGATCGGCGTACGCAGGTCCTCGACGAGCACGCCGACGTTGGCGTTGTGGCTCGTCTCGGGTCGGAGGGCGAGATTGTCCGTGACGAGCATGCCGTCGCCGAACAGCTCGTCGGTGCTCGGCTGGCGCATCGCGTACTCGTACGAGCCCTTCACGTAGAGCTCGCGCGTCACGCGTAGGCGCAGGCTGTCGCCGCCGCCGGCGCGGAAGATCTCGCGCGACATGTCCCGCCACTCTCCGGTGGAGACGAGCGTCTGGCTGTCGGTGACGAGCGCGTAGCCTTTGCCGAAGGCGACGTTCTTCAGGCGGTCGTCGAAGAAGCCCGACTCGAGCTCGACGCCGGCCACGCCCGTGAAGAGCCGGCGCGGCTGCGCGAGCGGGTCGAACCCCGTGGAGCGCATCCACTCCTTTCCGGTTCGCAGCGCGTACGTGGGCGCGATCGCCACGCGGACGAGGTGATCGTCCGAGAGGTGTCGGGTCAGCGACGCTCGGAGGAACGACGTCTCGGTCTCGAGATCGCGATCGATCGGAGTCCCGGAGATCTCGCCGCGGACCGTGCTGGGCGTGCGCGGGTCGCAGCGGCCGTACCAGTCGTAGATGCAGCTCGACAGGTCTCGGAACCGCGCCGTCTCGCGCGTGTGGCCGGCGATCGCCTCGACGCGCGTCTGCGGCCCGAGGCCGACCGCGTACTTCACGTTCGCGCCCAAGGCCCGGCGCTCGAACGTGACCTCGCCGAACGGCCTCGCCATCGTCGCGCCGTTCTGCACCTCGTTGTCGAACGCGGAGACGAAGCCGTGGACGACGAGCCGGTCGGCCCAAGGTTGTTCCGCGATGCCGACGCCGACCGTCGAGCCCATGCCGCGGTAGCCGTCGTGGAAGCGCGGCACCGTGACGGGCCGCAGCCGTCCTTCCGCGTCGTATGCGGTGACGTCGACGTCGTAGTCGTTCTTCGCGACGTCGTAGAAGCTGGCGCTCCGGACGAAGATGCCGCTCGGGCGATGCACCCAGCGCGACGCGAGCGTCGCCCGGTGCGTGTCGAAGGATCCGAGCTGATACGACGCCGCGACCTTGCTGCGGCGGACGTCCTGATCCGTGACGAGGTGCACCGCACCGCCGAGCGCGTCGGCTCCGAAGCGCACGGGCACGACGCCCTGATAGACCTCGACGCGATCGACGAGGTTCACGGGCACGTTGGCGATGCCGGCCGAGTAGCCCATGAGCTCGAGCGGGACGCCGTCGAGGAAGAAGCGAAGCCGCTCGCCGCCGAGCCCGCCGAGCGAGAAGGTGCCGCGCGAGCCGAGCCCACCCGCGCGCTGCACCGTCACGGGCGTGCTCCGAGCGAGGACCTCGCCGAGATCGGCGGACTGCCTCTTCGGTTGCTCGGTGTCGACGACCGTGACCGCGTACGCCGAACGCCGGAGCGCGCTCGCGCGGGACGCTCCGCGGATCGAGACCTCGTCGGGCGGCGCGGGCGGCGTCGAGGCGGCGGGCGGCTCGGTCGTGCGTGACGCCTCGGCGTCGGGGGGCTGCACGTCCGCGAATGCGCGCGACGTGCAGAGAAGGAGGATGCTCACGACGGGCCCCGCACGCTCGGCGAGGTGGCTCGTCGAATGCCCCCACCTCACGACTGCTCGGACCATCGCGAGGTGAGTTAGTGCAAATGAAAGTCATTTTCAATAAGGTGGCCTTCGGCGGGGCCGGCGGGACGAGGACCCCGTGGGCGCGCGCACCGAGGCCATGGCGAACGCGACGTTCGAAGCGCGCAGGTT
>CALFEQ010000041.1 GCA_937949945.1 uncultured Myxococcales bacterium | reverse complement strand
GCTGAGGACTGAGGACTGAGGACTGAGGACTGAGGACTGAGGACTGAGGACTGAGGACTGACGAGAGCCTACCTGTAGGCCCATACGCTCATCAGGCGGAGCGGGTAGCCAGCAATCCGCAACCGCCTGGGTCCTTGCGTGTTCTTGGCGAGCCCGATAGCGTTTTTCGACAGTGGAGAGATCCGACGCTCTCGTCACATCGGGAGGAAAGAAGCCTCCGACGATGTCGTGCGTGGTCGCGCTGAGCGCGCTGCTCGCGTGTGCGCTCACGAGCGTCGATGCATCGGCCTCCGACGCACCTGGAGCAGCGGCGCTCGACAAGGCGCGGGCTGCGTGGGAGCGCGGCTCGCTCGAAGCGGCCGAGCCGCTCTATCGCGAGGCGCTCGAGAAAGGTGGCCTCGCTCCCTCGGAGGTGCTCGAGGGCTACGTTCGTCTCGGATCGATCCGTGCGGCTCTCGGCAAGAAGGACTCTGCGCTCGCCGCGTTCCGTGCGGCGTCGATCCTCGACGACAAGTTCACCGTGCCCAGCGAGGCCGGGTCGAAGGGCATCGCGCTCGCCGAAAGGGCCAAGAAGGACACGGCGAAGATCGGCGGCATCAAGTTCGCCATCGAGGTCCCGTCGGAGGTGACGGCCGGCAAGCCGTTCACGGTGACGGCGACGCTCGACAAGAGCCACCTGCCGGTCGTCGACAAGATCGGCCTCGTCGCGAAGGACGGAACGTCCGGCAAGGAGGTCACCCTCGACGCGAAGCCGGAGGAGTCCGTCGAGTTCGAGGTGAGCGGCGACATCACGCTGCCCGGCGCGAGCATCCTCGTCCGCGTCGACGCGCTCGACGCTCGAAAGAACCGGCTCGCCTCCGCGGAAGAGCGCGTGCGCGTGCCGGAAGACGAGGAGACGAGCTCCGGCGCGGAAGCGAGCACGCCCGCGCCCTTCAAGAAGCCCTCCACGGGCGATTCGGCCGCTCGTCGCGGAGCGACGTTCTGGTCCTCGCCGTGGCCTTACCTCATTGGTGGCCTCGCCGTCGTCGGCGCGGGAGCCGCCGTGTACTTCGGGACTCGTCCGGCCGAGAACGTCTCGGTCGGGCAGGTCGACCTTCGCACCCAGTGATTGACTGTCGACTCCCAACCTCCTCACGGTAGGAACGACTTGCCGCACGATCGCGCTCACCGCCCCGAATCGAGCTCGGTTCCATCGAGCAGCGGAGATGGTGCGCCTCCGGTCCCGTCGGGCTCGATGCCCGAGATCCGGAGCGGCGGCACGTACTTCCTCGGTCGCTATCGCGTCGTCGACGAGATCGGCGTCGGAGGCATGGCCAGCGTGCACCTGGCACGCATGGATGGCCCCGGCGGGTTCCAGAAGTGGGTGGCGATCAAGAAGATCCACCCGCACCTCGTCGAGGACGAGTCGTTCGTGCAGATGTTCCTCGACGAGGCGCGTGTCGCCGCGCGCATCTCGCACCCGAACGTCGCGACGGTGTTCGACGTCGGCAAGCACGAGGACACCTACTGGATCGCCATGGAGTACCTCCACGGCGAGCCGCTCCGCGAAGTGATGCGGCGGACCGAGGAGCTCGGGACGGCGATGCCGCCCGAGATCGCGTGCCGTGTCATCGCCGACGCCGCCGAAGGACTCCACGCCGCGCACGAGCTGCTCGGCAAGAACGGAGAGAAGCTCGGTCTCGTCCACCGCGACGTCACCCCGCACAACCTCTTCGTCACCTACGACGGCGTGACGAAGGTCGTGGACTTCGGCATCGCGAAGTTCAGCTCGCGAATGAGCCACACGCGCGCGGGCACGCTGAAGGGCAAGCTCGCGTACATGTCGCCGGAGCAGGTGCACGGCGAGGGGATCGACCGGCGCACCGACATCTTCGCGCTCGGCGTCGTCCTCTGGGAGCTCACGACGGGACAGCGTCTCTTCCGGATGGAGAGCGACCTCGACACGCTCGCCAAGGTGCAGGAGTGCAACGTCCCGCGGCCCTCGACGCTGATCCGCGGCTATCCGGTCGATCTCGAGAAGATCGTGATGAAGGCGCTCGCCAAGAACCGCGGCGAGCGCTTCCGCACGGCTCGCGAGTTCTCCCGCGCGCTCCAGTCGCTCCTCATGCGCCGCGGGCTGTTCATCGCGTCGGACGAGGTCGCGGCCTACACGCAGTCGATCTTCGCCGACCGCATCCAAAAGCGCGAGGCGCACCTCCGATGGGCGGCGGAGGTCACGCAGACGATCAACGTCGACCACCTGCTCTCGAGGCCGAAGCTCGGCGCCGAGTTCACGAGCTCGGAGGTACAGCCTTCGGCTCCCGCGCAGAAGGCGCCGCTCCCTGCTGCGGGCGCGCCGCCGCCTCGTCCTGCCGCTGGTGCTCCGCCGCTGCCGCCCGGGCAGATGCCGCCGCCCGGCCTTCAGTCGATTCCGGACGACGCGAAGGAGACCGCCGCTTCGCTGACCACGCCGCGAAACCCGGCTCCGCTGAGGCCGCTCGGACGGCCGCCGCCGGCGCCCCGACCCGCCGCGGGCACGCCCGCGACGCTCCAGCCTTCCGGCGTCGACGAGCCGCACCCGGCCGACGGCGACGGCCCGACCATCCAGGGCGCGCCCGCGGCCATGGACGACGGGTACCCGACCCTCATGTCGATTCCGGAGAAGGATCGGCCGCGGCTCGGCAGCAGCCCGTCGCCCGCGGAGGTCCTCGGCTCCGACGATCTCGAGGAGGATCAGGACGCGACGATCGTCGCGAAGCAGAAGGCGTCCGTCGGCGGTCCGGCGTTCCCGCAACCCGCCACGACCGCGCGCAAGGCGAACGCGCCGCAGCCGCCGGGTCCCGCGCCCTCGCCTCCTCGTCCTCAGCAGCAGCGCTTCCCCGCGACGGGAGCGCTCCCGCAAGGATCGCTCGGCCCGACCACCAGCCCGCTCGCGCCGCCTCTGCAGAGCTACGGCGGCCCGCCCGCCTATACGGGTGAGGTGCCGTTCGTCGAGCCTGCGCCGATCTCGGGCAGCGGGCCGCTCGGTATGCCTCCGCCGCCGCACGAGGCGAACGACTTCGGGCAGCCACCGCCCATGATGGACGGCGGAGCCTACCCGCATGCGATTCCTCCGGGCGGGCAGAGCGGCGAGTTCGGCCTGCACCCGCCTCACCTGCCCGCGGACAATCGGCTCCATCCGACGGTCCCGCGTCTCGTGCACGACAACCGCACGATGACCGCGCAGCGCTTCAAGCGGCGCCCGCCGATGTGGGTCGTCGCTGCGCTCTCGTGCTCGATCGCGCTTCTCATCGCCGGCGTCGTCTTCGCGATCATCTCGACGACCAGCAACCCGGTCGTCCGAGCGAGCGGCGGCGCCGCAGCGGCGAGCACGCAGGGGCCTTTCACCGCCGCCCGCAACGCGTTCAACGCCGTCGTCACCGCTCCCGTGCAACCGAGCGGCGCGGTGGTGCCTCCCGGCGCGGCTCCGGCGACGCCCGAACCGGCCGCCGCGCCGGTGGCTGCGCCCGTCGCCCCGCCCGTCACGGCGGAGGCGACGCCCCCGGCCGCTCCGCCGCCGGCGGAGACGCCGAGCCCTGCCGAAACCGCCGCGGCCACGGGGGCGGCGCCGCGGCCCGCGCCGGCGCCCGCGCCGGCGCCGCTTCCGACGCCCGTGGTGACGGCGAAGAAGCCGGCAGCGGCGGCGATGGGCGCGCTCACGGTGGTGTGCAAACCGAAGTGCGATCAGATCGTCGACAACGGCACGCCGCTCGGCCCGGGACACATCTTCAATCGGCCGGTCCCCGCGGGGCGCCACGTCCTCGTTCTCTCCGCGCCGAACGGCGTGAAGAAGTCGATGGTGGTCGAGGTCCTTCCCGACAGCACGCGAGAGGTGAAGATCTCGATGGACAAGCCCTGAGGGAGGCTCCAGGCTCCGGGCTCCAGGCTCCAGGGAGCGGAAGGCTCCGGGCTCCAGGCACTTTCATTCACAAGAAGCGCGGAAGCGCTGAAAGGGAGATTGGGGCCTCCCCTCATCGCACGCTGGCCCGCGCGTTCGGGTACGGCAAGCTCGTCGTTCCACGACAGCTCGATCGAGTGCGCTCGCTCGGCCGAGAGCTCGTGCGGTCTTCATGACGCTTGCGGCCTTTTCCCCTGGAGCCTGGAGCCCGGAGCCTGGAGCCTCCCAAGGCCTGGAGCCTGGAGCCTCGTTGCCCTGATTGCCCCGCGTGCCAAGTCGGCCCAGTATTGCCGTGTACGTCCTCGTACGCCCCGTCCTTCGTCCCCCGTGGTCGGATGCCGCCCGCTCCTTCTCTTCTCTTACGTTCTTGGACCAAGAGCCGAGCGCTCCTGGTGCTGCTGACGCTCGGAGCGGCGTGCAAGGGCAGTCGCGATGTCGGGCTCACCGTCACGGTGCCGCGCGACGTCGTCGAGACAGCGGCGTGGTTCGAGATCGGTGCGTTCAAGGACGCCTCGTGCGCCGCGGTCGTTCCGATGCTCCCGAACGGGGTGCCGGAAGGCTACACGGCGCGCGTCGCCTTCCGGCGTGACGCGCCCTCGACGCCGATCTTCGGAGAGATCCCGAACGGGCGCTACGCGTTCGCGGCGGCGGCGCGCGGCGAGGACTGCTCCGTGGTCGCCGTCGGATGCCGGGACGAGGACGTCGGTAGCGCCGACACCGTGTCGATCACCATGACGCCGGTCGCCGAGCCGCTCGGCGCGTGCACCACGGGCGCGACCTGCCAGGCAGCGAGGTGCGTCCCCGCCAACGACAACGCGGACCCGAGCGTCGGCGCAGGTTGCTCGCTCGAGCTCCTCGGCGCGGGCCCGCTCGCGAAGTCCGCCGGCGGCGCCGGTACCATCGTGAGCGCACCGGCGATCGCGCCGGCGACGGTGACCCTCGAGGACGGCTTCGGAGTCGACGGGTTCGTCATCGTGTACCGCGAGGTCGATCCGCACGGAGGCGGCGCGCGCATCACGATCCTGCCGATCGACGGCTCCGGTGGAGCCCAGCTCCCGCTCCGGCCCGTGCTGCCGAACCCCTGTCAGACGCAGGACGAGACGGACGGTGTCGGGCTCGTCACCGACGGCGGGAGCGCGATGATGGCGCTCGCGAAGGCGCCGTGCGGAGGCAAGGCCGAGCTGCAGCTCCTCAACTTCACGACGTCGCCCACGCTCCAGAACGGCAAGTTCCTCGTCTCCGAGTCACCGACGGACGTGCGCGTCTCGCTCGGTGCGGCGAGGCCCGTCGCGACCGGCCCGAACGGCAGCGTCGTCGTCTTCACGGAGGGCGGGACGGCGCGCATCGCGAAAATGGACCCCGCGAAGGGCATCATCGGGCCGAACGGCTCGTTCGGCGCGACGACGGGGATCACCGAAGCGTGGGTCGCCGCGACCGACAAGGTCCTCGCGCTCCTCGCCGCGGGCTCCGGCGGCGGGGCCCCCGCGCCGCCACCGGACGCGGGCCCCGACGCGAGCACGCCCGGCCCTTCGCCCGAGGATTCGGTGCTCCGGCTGCTCGTCCTGCCGGGCGACACGCCGAACGATGCGATCGACGCGGCGAAGAACGCGCCGCGTCCGCCGATCGTCTTTCCCGGCAAGTGGGGATCGCTCGCGGCGATCGGTGGGCGCGTCCTCGTGATGAGCGACGGCTCGGGGCCCGGTCGCTCCGTCAGCTACCGAGCTTACAATCTCGGGCGCGACAGCCCGGCCGACCAGGGCGGGTTCTCGGTCGAAGGCTCCGAGCCCGTGACGGCCGGCGACGTCACGATCGTCGGCGACCGCGCCTACTTCGCCACGCTCAAGCGAGGCGGAGTCGCGCTGCACGTCTTCGACAACGCGACCACCACGTTGACCCCTCTCCGCAGCGTGGCCTTCGAACGAGAGCCGCGCATCTCGGCGATCAACATCGTGCGGGACGGCCGCGTCGCGGTCGCGGCGACGGACAGGCGCGTCGCGGTGGTATGGACGACCTCGAAGGTGCTCCAGCACAACGACACGACCGGCGGCTACGCCGTCTTCGCCTGCACGGAGTGACGTGCCGCCGCGCACGGCGCCGCGTCGTGGTAAGCCTCGGCCATGCGCGCGCGCTCCTTCACGACGGAGGCCTCGATCAACGAGCTCTCCCCCGGGGGAGAGGGCGTGGCGATCTGCACGGTCGAGGGCGAGCGTAGGGCCGTCTTCGTGCCGGGGGTCGTGCCCGGCGAGCGCGTCCGCGTCGAGGTTGACCCCAGCCGTCGTCCGGCGAGGGGACGGCTGCTCGAGATCCTCGACGCGAGCCCCTCGCGCGTGACGCCGCCGTGCCAGTGGGTCGGGCGTTGCGGCGGTTGCGATTGGATGCATCTCTCGCTCGACGCGCAGCGCGCCGAGCACGGTCGCATCGTCGGGCGGCTGCTCGGCGTCGAGCCGAAGAGTCACCCGCCTGCCCGCTCCCTCGCCTATCGAACGCGCGCGCGCGTCCACGTCGAGGCGAAGCGCGGGCGCGTCGTGGCCGGCATGTTCGCGCGCCGCTCGCACGAGCCTGCCGACGTCGACACGTGCATCGTGCTCGATCCCGTCCTCGACCGCGCGAGGAACGCGCTGCCGGAGTGGCTCGAGGGCGCACGAGGCCGCGGCGAGGCTCGGATCGCGCTCGGCAGACCTCCCCATCCGGAAGAGGACCGCCCGCGCCGCGCGGTGCTCGATCTGCAGTGGACGGGCGATCTGCCCGCTGCCGTGTTCGGGCGCATCGAGCGCGCCGTCACCGCCGGCGCGATCGACGGCGCGCGGATCTTCGCCGGCGACGTGCGCGTCCCGGCGAAGATCGGCGACGCGACCCCGTACATCACCGGCGCCGACGGTGCGCCGCTTCGGCTCGCACCCGGCGGATTCTCGCAAGCGACGGAGGAAGGGAACGTGCTTCTCGCGCGGCGTGTCGCGGAGCTCGCGCGCGAGCTCCCGCCCGGGCCGTGCGTCGAGCTCCATGCCGGCGCGGGCAACCTCACCGTCTTGCTCGCGCGCGATCGATCCGTCACGGCGGTGGAACGAGACGAGGAGGCATGCGCGGCGGCGCGCGCGAACCTCGAGGAACGCTCGCTCGACGCCCGCGTCGTCGTGGCCGACGCGGGCTCGTTCGCGATCCCGCGAGGGACGAAGCTCGTCGTGCTCGATCCGCCGCGCGAAGGAGCGAGAGCCACCGCCGAGGCGCTCGCCGCGAACGGAGGCAGAGCGTCCGCGCCCGCGGTGATCTACGTCGCGTGCGATCCGACCACGCTCGCGCGAGACGTCCGCACGCTCGTCGCCGCAGGGTGGGAGCTCGGAACGGTCGAGACGTTCGAGATGTTCCCGCACACGAGCCACGTCGAGACCGTCGCCGTGCTCGTCCCCTCGGGCACCTCGAAGAGGAGCGGGCCGACGACGAGGGACGCCGAGCGATGACCGCCCGTTCGTCGCATCCGCCTTCCCTCCTCACGATCGTCCGGCGGGCCCTCGAAGGCGAGTGCGCGCTTCCGCGCGGCACGCCCGTGGTCGCGGCGGTCAGCGGCGGCCCCGACTCGATGGCGCTGCTCTCGGCGCTCGCTCGCCTCGGACCGCGTTTCGGGCTCGACGTCACCGCCCATGGTGTCGATCACGGGCTGCGGCCGGAGGCTGCGGCCGAGCTCGATCTCGCGGAGGCCCACGCGCGACGAATCGGGGTGCCCTTCGATCGCACCCGCGTCTCCGTGGCGCGCGGCGGCAACGTTCAAGCGCGAGCGCGCGACCTCCGATGGGCCGCGCTCGTCGAGGTCGCGCGGCGTCGCGGCGCGGCGATCGCGACGGCACATCACTGCGACGACCGAGCCGAGACCCTCCTCATGCGACTGCTCCGCGGCGCCGGCCTGCGCGGCCTCGGGGTCCTGCCTCCGCGCGCGAGGGCGTGGCACGGCGACCCCGAAGGTGCTCGGGTCGACGCCGAGGCCGACGCCGAGCCGGTCACGGTCATCCGCCCGCTCCTCCGTGCCCGGCGCGCCGACGTCATGGCTCACCTCGAGCGGCACGGGATCCCATACGCGCTCGACCCTTCGAACACGGACCCTCGTTATCTCCGCACGCGCGTCCGCCAAGAGCTGATGCCGCTGCTCACGGCGCTCGATCCGAAAATCGTGCGTCATCTCGAGGCGCTCGCCGACGAGGTCATCGCGGCGACCGCCGGCCTCGACGCGCCGCGGCCGGTTCGAGCCGGGACACCGTCGTGGATTGCAGCACTCCCTCGCCCCACCCAAGAAGCGCTGGCCGGCCTGCTGGACGGACGGACACCGGGCGCGCGCGTGTGGCTGCCGGGTGGCCTCGTGGCCAGCGTCGACGGCTCGCCACAACGCCGCGCGTCACGCAACGGTGCGACCGACCGCGCCGGGCCGAGAGCCCCGAGACCCCGAAGACATTGAGCCCTCGCGAGCTCGACGACGCGCGGTACCCGTGGAAAGACGCGACGCTAGCGGACCGGACGTGGCCCCCACCCCACCGAGAGGTCGCACGGCGTTCGCGCGATGGTTAGGGAAGAGCGAGTGAAGCTCCTCGCGCACGGTCGAGGCTCCGGACGCGCTCACCTCGTCGAAAACCCGACGGTTGCTCGGCCCGCGGCAGAAACCGCACGCCTCTGCTCGCGGCCCTTCGGCTCACGAGGTACTCGGAAAGCTCGAACGACGTGAGCCCCAATCTGCCGGTGGAGACGGGTCGCCGGCGAAGGCCCGCCGGTGTGGACGGCCGGCGGGCGGCTCGCCGGAGGGGCCCCTCCGCCGGTGAAGCCTCTTCGGCGATGGCAGCTTCGGCGGTAGAAGGGGCGGAGCCGGCGGAGATGCTAGGACGGCGACGCTTTCGGGCGTAAGCAGAAAAGGATCAACCTCTGGCGAATCCGCCCCTCGATGCAGGGCATCTGACGTAGTAGCCTAAGAGTCTGAGGTCCTCGTGAAGCAATCCCACAAAACGCTTCTCCTTTGGGTCGTCCTGATCGTGATGTTCCTCACGATCTGGCAGTTCTTGACCCCCGCCGACAAGAAGATGCCCGTCGCCTTCAGCGACTTCATCACGGAGGTGAAGCAGGGCAAGGTCGAGGAGATCAAGATCAAGGACCACGACTACAGCTACCGCGTACGCGGCGGTGACAACGCGAAGACCGGTGGCTGGAAGGAGACGGTCGGACCGATCGCGGACGAGAAGCTGGTGGAGATGCTGAAGCCGGAGGACCCGAAGGTCACTCCGCCGAAGATCTCCTTCGAGAAGGAGGATCAGTCGCCGTTCTGGTCGAGCACCATCACGATGCTCATCCCGATGGCCTTCCTGATTCTCATGTTCTTCCTGTTCATGCGGCAGCTCCAGGCCGGCGGCGGGAAGGCGATGAGCTTCGGGAAGTCCAAGGCGCGGATGCTCTCGGACTCCCAGAACAAGGTGACCTTCGCGGACGTCGCAGGCGTCGAGGAGGCGAAGGACGAGGTCGAGGAGATCATCGCCTTCCTCAAGGATCCGAAGAAGTTCCAGCGCCTCGGCGGCCGCATCCCGAAGGGCGTGCTCATGATCGGCCCGCCCGGCACCGGCAAGACGCTCTTGGCGCGCGCGATCGCAGGCGAGGCCGGCGTCCCGTTCTTCAGCATCTCGGGCTCCGACTTCGTGGAGATGTTCGTCGGCGTCGGCGCGAGCCGCGTCCGCGACCTGTTCGAGCAGGGCAAGAAGCACGCGCCCTGCATCATCTTCATCGACGAGATCGACGCGGTCGGACGCCACCGCGGCGCCGGTCTCGGCGGCGGTCACGACGAGCGCGAGCAGACGCTGAACCAGCTCCTCGTCGAGATGGACGGCTTCGAGTCGAACGAGGGCGTCATCATCATCGCCGCGACGAACCGGCCCGACGTCCTCGATCCCGCGATCCTCCGGCCGGGCCGCTTCGATCGCCGCATCACGGTCAACCGGCCCGACGTCCGCGGCCGCGAGGCGATCCTCCGCGTCCACACGAAGCGCGTGCCGCTCGCGCCGGACGTCGACCTCGAGGTCATCGCTCGCGGCACGCCGGGCTTCGCCGGCGCCGATCTCGAGAACCTCGTCAACGAGGCCGCCCTCCTCGCCGCGCGCCAGGACAAGGAAGCGGTCAGCATGGCCGACTTCGAGCTCGCGAAGGACAAGGTCCTCATGGGCTCCGAGCGCCGCTCGATGGTCATGACGGAGGAGGAGAAGTGGAACACGGCCGTCCACGAGGCCGGCCACGCGGTCATGATGATCGCGAACGAGAACCACGACCCCGTCCACAAGGTCACGATCATCCCGCGCGGCCGTGCGCTCGGCGTGACGATGCCGCTGCCTCGCGGCGACGTCCTCGGCCGGACGAAGGAGCAGTTCGAGGCGCAGATCCAGTCGGCCCTCGGTGGCCGCGTCGCCGAGGAGATCTTCTTCGGCAAGCTGACGACGGGCGCGGCGAACGACATCCGCCAGCTCACCGCCATCGCGCGCGCGATGGTCTGCGAGTACGGCATGTCGCGGCTCGGCCCGCTCGCCTACGGCAGCGAGGAAGGCTCGATCTTCCTCGGCCGCGACTACACGCAGCGCACGCAGGACTACTCGGAGCAGACCGCGCGCGAGATCGATCAGGAGGTCCGCCGCATCATCGACGAGCAGTACCAGAAGGTGAAGGAGCTGCTCCTCGAGAAGCGCGACCGCGTCGAGGCGATCGCGAAGGCCCTCATCGAACGCGAGACGCTCGACGCCGAGGAGCTCAAGGCGATCTACGAAGGCCGCGAGCTCCCGCCGCGCCAGAAGATCGTCATCCCGACCTACGCCGAGAAGGAGCGCGCGAAGGCCGAGAAGCGCAAGGCCGCGAGCATCTTCGGCGGCCCGCCCAAGCCTGCTACTTCGTAGCGGGCAGTCCTCACCTCAGTCCTCAGCAAGAGGCTCCAGGCTCCGGGCGGAAGGCTCCGGAGCCTGTTGCCTTTTGTGCGGACTGCGCTCTGCACGGTGTACGGAATGCGCCCTGCACGTCGATCGAGCCTCACGCGCTCGACGCGTCAGGTGACAGGTGGCGCGAGACGGGTCGCCGGGCGGATCGAGCGGAAGAGCGAGCTACGAGCGAGGGCCGCTCGAAGGACGTTCGTGCATCGCAGGAGGCGAGGACGCTCTACCCTGGAGCCTGGAGCCTCGGCTCCCAGCGAGCCGGGACCGCTTCCCGCTGAGGACTGAGGACTGAGGACTGAGGACTCCCTGCCAGTGAACGTCATCGGCTTCGACGACGGCCCCTTTCCCCGCGAGCACCGCGGCGACGTGCTGCTCGTCGGCGCGGTGTGCTCGGGGACGCGGCTCGACGGCGTCGTGAGCGGGTGGGTCCGGCGGGACGGTGCGGACGCGACGCGGAAGATGGTCGAGCTCGTCGAGAAGAGCCAGTTCGGCGAGCACGTCCAGTGCGTGATGCTGCAGGGGATCGCCGTCGGCGGCTTCAACGTCGTCGACATCCACGGCCTGTCGCGCGCCTTGGACGTGCCGGTGCTCGTCGTCGTTCGGCGTCCGCCGGACATGGCCTCGGTCCGCCGCGCGCTCTTCGGTACGGACCGCGCTTCGTCCACCGAACGACCGCGCGTCCCCGGCGCCGCGAGGAAGTGGAAGCTCATCGAGCAGGCGGGGCCGCTGGAGGAGCTCGGACCCTCGCGGCGATCGCTGAAGCGCATTTCGGGGATCACGACGCCCTCCCCTCGCCTCTGGATCCAGCGCGTCGGTCTCACGCTCGAAGAGGCGCGCCGGATCGTGAACGCGACGACGCTCCATGGGAACATCCCCGAGCCGCTCCGCCTCGCCCACCTCATCGCGGGAGGCATCACGACGGGGCGGAGCCGTGGTCGTGCGTGAGGAGGCGAAACGTGAACCGGTCGGGGGCGGTGCGAGAGCCTGACGAAGCATGGCGTGGGTGCCGCGGTTTGTGCCAATCGGCACATGTCGGGCGGGAATCGCTCGACGACGAGCGCGTCCTCGCCCGGCATGCGCCTTGTAGGGCGTGGCGTGTGTCACGGCGGAGCTCCGTGGGCTTCGGCGCAGGGCTCGCGTCGCTCTTCCTGGCGAGCGCTGCGTTCGGACAGGAGCAGCTCCGGCTGTCGTGGGACGCACCTGCGGACTGCCCCTCGGCGGAGGACGTTCGATCGGCGACGCTGCGCGGCGTCCGCGCGCACGGGGGTGCGCACGCCGATGTGCTCGAGGCGGAGGCGCGCGTCACGCAGGTGCAGACGGGCGACGGTCCGGGGTGGAGGGTGCACCTCGTCACGCGACGCGGATCGTTCACGGGCGAGCGCGAGATCGAAGCGGCGACGTGCGACGGCGTGGCCGAGGCGACGGCCGTGGTGCTCGCGCTCGCTCTCGTCCCTGCCGAGTCCGCGTCGGACGGCGACACGACGGCGCAGCCCGATCCGGGGCCGCCGGAGCCCGATGCACCGCGCCGCGGCGCGCCGGCGCGCGAAGCACCGTTCTTGGCGTTCGGAGCGTCGGCCGCCGTCGATGCGTCGACGCTCCCCAGCGCCGCCGCCGGCGGATCCGTGACGCTCGCGTGGACGCCGGGCCCGCTCCGGATCGAGGCCGACGCTCGACGCTGGGTATCGCAGTCCGGAACCCTTTCGACGGCCACGACGGCGGGCGCTCGGTTCTCGATGACCTCGCTCGGGGGACGCGGGTGTTGGGCCGTCGTTCGCGCGGGGACGTTCGAAGCTTCGCCATGCGCCGGAGCCGACGCGCACCTCGTGTCCGCCGAAGGTTTCGGCAGCGACGCGAACTTCGCCGCATCGGGGCAATGGGCCGCGCTGAGCGCTGGCGCCCTGGGACGCGTCACGGTGGCCTCGTGGCTGGCCGCGCGGGCCCGGGTCGAGGGGTTCGTCCCTCTGGCGCGGCCGACGTTCGTCGTCGAGAACGCCGGCCCCGTCCACCGACCGCCCGTCTTCGGAGTCGCAGCCGCGCTCGGGGTCGAGGCGCTTTTTCCATGACGGATCGCCGTGGCCGCCTCCACTCACCTGGCAAGGCTCTTGGTTTCCCAGACGACCGACCGTGCGGCGGCCCGCTCCCATGGGCGCAGTGGGGAGGACCGTCCCGCCCACGACGCCGCGACGGCGGTCGTCCGGGACTTCGACGAGGTCTACCGAGAGCACTTCGCGTTCGTGTGGCGGAGCGCGAAGCGCCTCGGCGTGCGGCAGGCGTCGCTCGACGACGTGGTGCAGGAGGTCTTCGTGATCGTCCACCGGAAGCTGGCCGAGTTCGAAGGCCGCTCGTCGTTGCGCACGTGGCTGTTCGGGATCACGCTGCGCGTCGCGCGCGACCACCGCCGGAGCACGTCGCGCAAGGACACGCTCGACGGCAACGGCGTCGACGTCGACTCGCTCCAGACGTCGGCGCCGGGACCGGGCGAGTCCGCCGAGAAGGCCGAGGCCGTTCGACTCCTCCACGCGATCCTCGACGGAATGGATGACGATCGCCGGGAGGTCTTCGTCATGGCCGAGCTCGAGCAGCTCCCGATGCCCGAGATCGCGGAGACGCTCGGCATCAACGTGAACACGGCCTACGCGAGGCTCCGGGCGGCCCGCAGCGCCTTCGAAGCCGCGCTCGCGAGGCATCGGGCGCGCGACGAGTGGAGGCTCCACCGAGTCGGAGAAGGGAGGAGCGACTGATGGGGCTCGGGCCGGAAGCAAGGGCGCTGCTCGAGGCAGCCGCAGGCGGCGACGATCCGTCGGACGAAGACGCCGCGCGCGTGCGGGCGAAGCTCGCGGCGAAGCTCGCGATGACGGCGGCCGCAGGCGCGGTGGCGACGGCCACCGCGAAGACGGTGAGCGCGAGCACGGCCACGGCGGCCGCCAAGACGGCGAGCGCAGGCGCGGCTGCGAGCGCGGGCGCGGCCGCCGCGGCAGGTGCAGGCGCGACGGTGGGCGGAGGCACCGTCGCTGCGGCAGGCGCGGGCGCGACGGTGGGCGCGGGAGCTGCGGGCCTGGCCGGCGGGGCCGGCGCGAGCGTCGGTGCGAAGGTCCTCCTGGCCGTGGCGCTCACGGGCGGTGGCGTGGCGACCAGCGTCGTGGCGCTCCGCTCGGACGATCCGCCGCCGGTCACGGCACCCGCGGCGCCGGTCGGGGCGCCCGCCGTTCCGACCGAAAGCGCCGTCGCGAAGAGCACGCCCGAGCACGCGACGGCGCCGACGAAGGAAGCGAACGCCGCGATCGTCGCGAGCGCGGATACCGCCGTCGTCGCGAGCGCCGCCCCTCCGCCCGCGCCTCACGAAGCGGCGATCACGAGCGCTCCGCCGGAAAAGCGGCCGCCCGAAGAAAGAACCACGCAAGCCCCGCGCGTGAAGGCGCCCTCGGCCCTCGAACCGGCGCCGTCGACCAGGCACGAGAGCGCGATCGACGAAGCGGCGTCGCCGCGCGCCGGCGATGTGCGCGAAGGCGTCCCGACGACGGCCGTCCCGCCGCCGGCACCTTCGAGCGATCGTGCCCCGACGACGCCGCTTCCTCCCGCGAACGAGGCGCCGCAGCCCGCGCCGCACGACACGATCGCAGAGGAGGCCGCGCTGCTCCGCGCGGCGCGCTCGGCGCTCGATCGCGGCGACGGCGCCGCCGCGCTCGCGAAGGTGGAGGAGCATGCCAGGCGCTTCCCCCGCGGCGCGCTCGCCGAGGAGCGACGAGCCGCACGGGTCTTCGCTCTCTGCGCCCTCGGTCGCGCCGCGGAGGCGCGAGCGGCGGCGTCCGCGTTCGTGGCGTCGAGCCCGAGATCACCGCTGGCGGCCCAGGTGCGTCGTTCGTGTGCGACGACGGAGTGAGCATGGGCGTCCGTGCGATCGGCACACGTCCTCGGACGATTTTCTCACGGGCCGGCGTGGCTCCGACCACCCACGAACGACACCGCCGAGCGCTCGAACGGGGCTCACCCGGCGCACACGGACGCTCGTCGAGGTCGATGCGATCATCCCAACGGCTCGAGGAGCCGTAAGCAGGAGAGCTTGTCATGGCACGAGCCGCACACTCGTTCTTCGTTCTTTCCGCAGTCGTCCTCGTCACTGCCACTGCCGCGTGCAGCGGCGGTCAGATCGCCGTCGGGCGAACGGAGCAGGAGCTCCAGACGAGGCGCGACGGCAGTCCGACCGGCGACGGGCAGACGTGCTCGTGGGAGGACACGGCCCTCTGGGATACCGCGAGCACGACGAACAGCCCCGATGCGCCGGTCGTGATCGGCCCGTACGACCTGGGCGAGAGCTTCAAGTCGCTCGACGGCTGCAACGACTGCACGTGCACCGAGCGGGGAATCATGTGCACGGTACGGGCGTGCAATGGCCCGCCGAGCGGAGAAGGTCCGGCGTGTGACCTCGTGGCCCGTGTCTGCAAGGACGGCAGCCCCGCGAGGCCCGGCCCGAAGCCGTGCGAGCAGATCTGCCCCGAGGACGGCGCGCCAGGCTGTCGGACGGACGCGCGGCGCTGCCCGGACGGCAAGCTCGTCGGGCGCATTCCGCCGAGCTGCGACTTCGCCCCGTGTGGCGTGACGGCATGCCCCGACGACGTGAAGCAGTGCCCCGACGGGAGCTACGTCTCGCGAAGAGGCCCGAACTGCGAGTTCGCACCCTGCCCCGAGCCGGTCGCGTGCACGACGGACGTGAAGCAATGTCCCGACGGCAGCTACGTCGGGCGCACCGGCCCGAACTGCGAGTTTGCGCCTTGCCCTTGAGGCGAGCCGTCCATCCAGAAAGAGCTTGGTCGTGATGCGGCGCGCCGCACGGGATCGCTCCCGGTGGCGCGCTTTTTTTGCGCTCGACCCCGACCCCGAGCGAGCTCCGCGGACGGGTCCGCGAGGAGCCTTGCCGCCCACGACGCACGGGACTACGGTGCGCGGCAAAGGAGCTTCGGCATGGCAAGGAAGATCGCCATCAACGGGTTCGGGCGTATCGGTCGGTGCATCGTGCGCGCGATGACCCAGCGCAACGTCTCCGACCTCGAGGTCGTCGCGGTGAACGACCTCACGGACGCGAAGACTCTCGCGCACCTCTACAACTACGACACGGTTCACCGCCAGGCGAACCCGCGCGCGACCGCGAGCGAGGGGCAGATCGAGATCGGCGGCCGCAAGATCCGGATCCTCGCCGAGAAGGACCCGAGCAAGCTCCCGTGGAAGGAGCTCGGCGTCGACATCGTGCTCGAGTGCACGGGCCTGTTCACGGACAAGGAGAAGGCCAAGGTTCACCTCGACGCGGGCGCCAAGAAGGTCATCATCTCGGCCCCGGCGAAGAACCACGACGCGACGATCGTCCTCGGCGTCAACACCGAGGTCTACGACGCGAGCAAGCACACCGTCATCTCCTGCGGCTCGTGCACGACGAACTGCCTCGCGCCGGTGGCGAAGGTCCTGCTCGACAACTTCGGCATCAAGCGCGGCCTGATGACGACGGTTCACTCGTACACGAACGACCAGGCCGTGCTCGACGTGCCGCACCGCAAGGGTGACCTCCGTCGCGCTCGCGCCGCGGCGCAGAACATGATCCCGACGTCGACGGGCGCCGCGAAGGCGCTCTCCGAGGTCATCCCGGCGCTCAAGGGCAAGCTGGACGGTCAGGCCGTCCGCGTGCCGACGATGAACGTCAGCCTCGTCGATCTCACGGTCGAGACGGACAAGCCGGTCACGAAGGACTCGATCCACGCCGCGATGAAGGCCGCGAGCGAGGGCCCGCTCAAGGGCATCCTCGGCTACACCGAGGAGCCGCTCGTCTCGAGCGACTACATCGGCGATCCGCGCTCGTCGATCTTCGACGCCACCGTCACGCAGGTGATCGGCGACAACTTCGCGAAGGTCTTCAGCTGGTACGACAACGAGTGGGGCTTCTCGAACCGCATGGTCGAGCTCGCCCAGCTCGTCGCTTCGAAGCTCTGATCGCGCCTCCGGCGCGAGTCCTCGGTCCTCGGTCCCCGGTCCTCGGCGAGATTCGGCGCTGGAGGGCTGCGGACCGAGCGAGGACCGAAGGCGCCCAAAGGCGTTCTGCGCGACCGGAGCCTCTCGGACCACGGATCGTCCAGGGGAGGCCGAGGCCGTCGCGCACTGAGGACTGAGGACTGAGGACTGAGGACTGACTGTCATGACCACCCTCGACCGCATCACTTCGATCCGCGAGCTTCCGATCGAGAACAAACGCGTCTTCATCCGTGTCGACTTCAACGTCCCGCTCGAGGAAGAGGGCGGGAAGATGAAGATCACGGACGACGCCCGCATCGTCGAGGCGTTGCCGACGATCAAGCACGCGATGGAGCGTGGCGCTCGCGTCATCCTCGCGAGCCACCTCGGGCGTCCGAAGAAGGGGCCGGACCCGAAGCTGTCGCTCGAGCCGGCGGGGGCGCGCCTCGCCGAGCTGCTCGGCGTCGAGGTGCACTTGCCCGAGGACTGCATCGGCGACGCGGCGAAGAAGGTCGTCTTCGACCTGCGCGGCGGGCAGGTGTGCCTCCTCGAGAACCTGCGCTTCCATCCCGAGGAGGAGAAGGACGACGAGACGTTCGCCGCGAAGCTCGCCGAGCTCGCCGACGTCTACGTGGACGACGCGTTCGGCGCCGTCCACCGCGCGCACGCCTCGGTGCACGCGCTGCCGAAGATCATGCGCGAGCGCGGCTGCGGCTTCCTCCTCGAGAAGGAGATCGCGGCGCTCGGGAAGCTCATCACGAACCCCGACAAGCCGTTCGTCGCGATCCTCGGCGGGGCGAAGGTCTCGGACAAGATCGCCGTCATCGAGTCGCTCCTCGAGAAGGTGAACGCGCTGCTCATCGGCGGCGCGATGGCGAACACCTTCCTCGCGGCGAAGGGCGTGCCGATGAAGGCGTCGAAGGTCGAGGAGGACAAGCTGGCGCTCGCGCGGACGATCCTCGAGAAGGCGGCCGACAAGAAGGTCGAGATCGTGCTGCCGGTCGACGTCGTCGTCGCGCAGAGCATCGAGGCGTCCGAGGGCAAGGTCGTCGACGTCGGCGCGATCCCGGACGGCCACATGGCCCTCGACATCGGGCCGAAGACGGTCGCCGAGTTCGAGAAGCACCTCGCGAAGGCGAAGAGCGTCTTCTGGAACGGCCCGATGGGCCTGTTCGAGAAGAAGCCCTTCTCCACCGGCACGTTCGCCGTCGCCCGCGCGATGGCCGACTCGCCGGCGTTCACGGTCGTCGGCGGCGGTGACAGCGCCGCGGCCGTGAAGGAGGCCGGAGCCGAGGTGGCGAAGAAGATCAAGCACATCTCGACCGGCGGCGGCGCGTCCCTCGAGCTCATCGAAGGGAAGAAGCTGCCGGGCATCGAGGTTCTTCGTCGGAACGCGACCTGAAGTCGGGCCGTCCGT
This sequence comes from uncultured Myxococcales bacterium, assembly GCA_937949945.1. Classification (GTDB taxonomy): domain Bacteria; phylum Myxococcota_A; class Polyangia; order Polyangiales; family Polyangiaceae; genus Labilithrix. Next base: position 6,813 of record CALFEQ010000041.1, on the reverse strand, counting down.
TCGCAGATCCCAATCGAGGTCACGACCGATGAACCCCTCCCGCACTCCGCTCATCGCGGGCAACTGGAAGATGTATCGGGGCGGCCGCTCCAGCGTGGAGCTCGCCCAGGGCGTCGTTGCGTTCGCGAAGGAGCTCGCCTCCGCACCTCGCAAGATCGACGTCGTCATCGCGCCGCCGTTCACGGCGCTCGCCGCCGTCGCCGAGACGATCGACGGCTCGCCCGTGACCCTCGCCGCGCAGAACCTGTACCCGAAGCCGGAGGGTGCCTACACCGGCGAGATCAGCGGCCCGTTCTTGAAGGACTGCGGCTGCACGTGGGTCATCGTCGGCCACAGCGAGCGGCGCCAGTACTTCGGCGAGACCGACGCGTTCGTCGCCGAGAAGGTGGCGGCCGCGCTCGGCAGCGGGCTGCTCCCGATCGTGTGCGTCGGAGAGACCCTCGAGCAGCGCGAACGGGGCGAGACCCTGCGGGTCGTCAAAGCCCAGGTCGAGGCCTTCCTCGACATCATCGCGCGCGCCTCCGAGGCCGTCGCGATCGCCTACGAGCCGGTCTGGGCCATCGGGACCGGCAAGACGGCCGGCCCTGCCGAGGCGGAGGAGGTCCACGCGGCCATCCGGACCTGGCTCGACAACAAGTCGCCCGCCCTGGCCGAGCGGACCCGGATCCTCTACGGCGGCTCGGTCAAGCCCGACAACGCGGCCGGCCTCCTCGCCTGCCCCAACGTCGACGGCGCCCTCGTCGGCGGAGCGAGCTTGGACGCTGGCTCGTTCGGTGCTATCGCGAGGGCCGCCCTCTGAGGCATACGTTCGCGCCCCAGACGAGCCCGACCGACAAAGCTCATGCTTCAGACCTTCATCAACATCATCCACGTCTTCGTCTGCCTCCTCCTCATCGGGGTCGTCCTCCTCCAGCAGGGCAAGGGAGGCGGCATGGGCGCGGCGTTCGGCGGAGCCAGCACGCAGGTCTTCGGCGGCCGGGGCGCGGGCAACATCCTCACGCGCGCGACGGCGATTTTCGCCGCGATCTTCATGCTCACGAGCGTGTCGCTCGCCTACCTCTCGTCGTCCGGCGACCGCGCCCTGCGCGCCAAGGTCGCGCAGGAGGCCAGCCGTCGGAAGGACAAGGGCGAGCTGAAGGAGCGCTCGACGCCGCCGCCGGCGGCGGATTCGACCCCGAGCGAGGGCGCGTCCACCGAGGAGAAGCCGACCGAGACGGACACCACCCCCGCGGAAGGCGTCGCCGACGGCGCGGCCACCGAGAGCACGCCCGCGGGTGACGCCGCGGCCGCCGAGGGCGACAAGGCGACGGAGAACACTCCGACCGAGAAGGAGAGCACCCCGGCCAAGCCCGCCGAGAACGCTCCGGCCAAGCCCGCCGAGAACGCTCCGGCCAAGCCCGCCGAGAACGGCCCGGCCAAGCCCGCCGAGAACGGCCCGGCCAAGCCCGCCGAGAGCGCCCCGGCCACCAAGCCGGCCGAGAACGCTCCGGCCACCAAGCCGGCCGAGAACGCCCCGACCAAGCCCGCCGAGAACGCCCCGGCCGACAAGCCTGCCGAGAACGCCCCGGCGAACAAGCCCGCCGAGAACGCTCCGGCCGGCGGAGACACGCAGCCCACGCCCTGAGGAGAGGCCGACGCCGCCTCTGCCGCGAGCTCGACGAGGCGTCGGTGGCGAAGAGCTCGATCGAGGGACGAACCCACCGACGCGCGCTCGTGGCCGACGCAGCGCTCGTCGCGGGCTTGCACGCCCTCGCGTGCGTCGTCGCTCGCCTCGCGGGGTTCGATCACGTCTCGGACGACGACTTCGCGCGCGTGACCATCGCGCAAGAGCTCGTGGCGCGGCCGAAGCTCGATCCGAGCGGCACGAGCTGGCTCCCCTTCCCGTTCTGGATCCTCGGCGCCGCGATGGCCGTGCTCGGTCGCACGCTGGCGGTCGCGCGAGGTGTCTCGATCGCGCTCGCGAGCCTCACCGCGGCCGCGCCTTACGTCGCGCTGCGCTTCGTCGGCAGCGCTCGTCGCGACGCGCTCCTCGCGACCGCGCTCGCGTTCGGTACGCCGTGGGCGGTCTGGCTCGGCGCCGCGACGGTGCCGGAGTCCTTCACCGCGAGCCTCATGGCCGCGGCCGCGATCGGGCTCGCGTCAGCCGTGTCGCGCGGAGCGATGCGCCAGACGGTCCTCTTCGCGCTCGCGATCCTCGCCGCGTGCCTCTCGCGCTACGAGCCGTGGCCCGTCGCGGCCGTGCTCGCCGGCGCGACGCTGCTCGTCGCGCGCCGCCGACACGTGAACGGCGCAGCCGTCTCGCCGGCCGTCCGCCGAGCCTGCCTCGTCGCGGCCGCGCTCTCCGTCGCGGGTCCGCTCGCGTGGATGGCGTGGAACGCCCACGCCCACGACGGTCCCCTCCACTTCTTCCGGCGTGTGTCCGGCTTCAAACGCGCGATCGGCGACGGCTCGACCGACGTGCTCGAAGCCCTCCTCCTCTACCCGCGCCTCCTCGTCACGACGCGCCCGGAGATCACGCTCCCCGCCGTCGTCCTCCTGCCGATCGCGCTCCGCGACCCCGCGCTCCGGCGCCGCTGGGCCGTCCCGCTCGCCTGCGTCGCCGCGCAGGTCGCGTTCCTCGCGTACGGCAACGCGCGTGACGGCGCTCCCGCGCACCACCCCGAGCGCGCGCTGCTCGGCGCCCTCGTCGTCACCGCGCTGTTCGTCGGCGACGTGATCCTGAGCGCGCTCCGCTCCCCGTCGCTGGTGGGCGGCGGTCACGGGCCGAAGGTCTTCGCCGGAGCGATCGCTCTCGCTTGGATCGTGTCGTTCGCGCGCGGCCTCGACATGCCCGGCCGCTCGCGCGCCGAGGATCGGAGCCGCCAGATCGCCGAAGGCGAGCGGCTCCGGCGGGAAGGCGTCACTTCGCTCGTGGTCAGGCCATGCGCCTTCGAGCACTTCGCTCTCGTCGCCGCGTACGGGGCGCCGGAGAACGTACGGATCGAGCCGGGCCAGGGCGCGTCGGGCGGCGATGGGCCGTGTCCCGAGATCTCGGATTCGCATCAAGAACCGGCGGACTCGAGCCCACCTTGAACGACGCGAGGGTGGGAGTCCTCCCCAGCGCCGAGGTCGACGAAGCTCGCGCCCTTCGAGTGGGCGAGCTCTCGCGCGATGGGTCCGTGAGCCGAGACGATGACGATGCGATCGCGCGCCAGCTCCTCCACCACATCCACGAGGCGCCGGAGCCCGTCGGCGTCCAGATTGGCATCGGGCTCGTCGAGCAGGACGACGGGCGTGTCGCGAAGGAGCGCGCGGCCGATGGCGAGCTTCTGCCGCTGCCCGACGGAGAGCTCGCCGACCGTCCGCCCGAGCACGGCGTCGCGGGCCGTCGTCGACATTCCTTCGAAGAAGCCGACGCGATCGAGCGCTTCGAGCATGCGCGCGCGAGAAGCCTGGGGCGCCAGGAACGTGAGCGCCTCCTCGACGGTCCAGTACGGCTCGCCCAGGTACGGGCGCTGCGGGAGGAACGCGATCCGTCGTCGAAGCCGCGACACGTCGACGTCGCGCAGCTCGACGGCGTCGACCGAGATGCTCCCAGCGCTCGGCTCGCGGAGACCGAGGACGAGCCGCAGCACCGTGCTCTTGCCGGAGCCGTTCGGTCCCGCGAGGACGGTCACCCCTCTCCCGTACGCCGCGCTACTGCGATCGAGGACGAGCGGAGAGCCGACGCGATAGGCGAACGAGACCTCGTCGAAACGGATCGCCTCGGGTGCATGCGGAGCGGCGTCTCCCCTCCTCCGCACCACGTCGGGCCGCACCGGTCGGAGCACGACTTGCGCGAACGGCGCGAGGTGCTCGCGAAGCCGAACCATCTCCTCCAGACCGAAGGGGACCCCGAGCAAGATGGGGATGGCCGTCCCCATGACGATCAGCGGTCCCGCCGTCGAATCGAAGGAGACACGAGCGAGCCATTCTCCGAGCGACGGCACTCGAGCGAACGCAATGGCTCCGCAGACGGCCATCGCGGCGGCGATCGGTGTCCGACCGAGCACCGCCGCCGCGATCGCCGTCCGCTTCGCAGTGCTGCGAAAGCTTCGAGCCGCCGCTTCGACCCCTTCGAGCCCGCGCTGCTCGAGTCCGGACGAGACGAGCTCGAGGCGACCGTGCAGCACCGCCGCGAAGGCTTCGTTGAGCCGCTGCTGCGCATCGACCGCACGCGCGTGGAGGCGAGCGACACGATGGCGGAGCGCCAAGGTGACGACGCCGACGGTGATCCCTCCGACGGCGACGAGCACGAACAGGTCGATGGTCATGACCGTCGCGAGCGCGCCGACGGCGAACGAGGCCGCGACGATCTCCGCGCCGAGCGCCGAGGCTTTGTTCACGACGAAGTCGGTCGACGAGTGGATCCCCTCGGAGAGGACGAAGTGAGGCTCCACCATCAACTCCTCGACGACGTCGCCGTCGAGGATGCCCTTCGATACCGCCGTGTGCAGATCCGCTTCCGCGTCGACGCGTGTTCGCGTGGCGAGGGCTCGCCTCGTCACGAACACGGCGGCCGTCGCGAGAGCGGTGAGGCTCGCGAGCGTGGTTCGTCCTTGCGCCACGAGCAGCGCGGCGCCGAGCGCGCCGAGACGTCCGACGAGCGCAAACGCGCCGATCACGAGGACGAGCCGTCGCGTGCGAGGACCGAGCGAGCGCCAGATCCAGCGGAAGATCGCGAGGTCGTCTCGCGGAGCTCCCCCTCTTGCGCGATGCTCCTCCGAACGTGGTCGTAGCTGCACCATCCGCGTCCGCCCGGACACACAAAAGCATGCCGAAGCCCCCGCGTCTGCATGCTAAAGAGAGCCGCGCTCGATCCTCGTTCCCCGATGTACACCGTCGCAGATTACGGCCGTATGGCCGCCGATGCCGTCCGGATGGACGCCTACCAGCGAGCCATCCGCGCGGTGGTTCGTCCTGGATCGGTCGTGCTCGATCTCGGCGCCGGCACGGGGATCATGTCCTTTCTCGCGCTACGGGCCGGCGCAGCGCGGGTCCACGCGGTGGACCCGAACCCTGCCGTCTTGCTCATTCCCGAGCTCGCGAAAGCCAACGGCGTGGGCGATCGCATCGTCGTCCACCAGGCGAGCTCGCTCGAGATGGATGCCCCCGAGCGCGTCGACGTCGTCGTCGCCGACATGCGGGGCTCGAGCCCGTTGCTCGAGCACAACCTCGAGGCGCTCCGTGACGCCCGGACGCGCTGGCTGAAGCCCGACGGGGTTCTGATCCCCTGCCGCGACCGGCTGAAGGTCGTCCTCGTCGAAGCCGAAGCGATGGATCGGCGGCTCGAGGAAGCGGTCGGGGCCTTCGAGAAGCACGGCATTGCAGCGGAAGCCGTGCGGCAGAGCGTGCGCAACCAGGTCTACGGCGACGCTTACTCCCCCGTGCTCGCGAGCGACATGCTCTCGTCGACCGCCACCTGGGCGACGCTCGAGTACGGCCAAGACGTCCCCACGACGATCGACGGAGAGGTCGGCGTCGAGGTGACGCGCGGCGGGATCGCGCGCGGACTGGTCTCGTTCTTCGACGCCGAGCTCGCGCCCGGCGTCACGTTCACCACCGCGCCAGGCCATGCGGTCGTCTATCACCGGCTCTACTTGCCGCTTCGAGAGCCGATGCGGGTTTCGCCCGGCGACCGGGTTCGCATCACGCTGCGCGCCGACCGACGCGGGGAGCGATGGGCGTGGGACACGACGTTCGAGCGCGATGGATCGATCGTCGCCCAGCACCGCCAAGCGACGTTCCTCGGCGCCCCGGCGACCATGACCGCGCTCTTGCGCAGTGCGGAGACGAGCACGCCTTCGCTCGGTCGCAAGGGAGAGCTCGTCCGCGACGTCCTCTGCGCAATGGATGGGACGCGTTCGCTGAGGCAGATCGCCGACGAGGTGGGCTCACGGCGCCGCGAGCCGATCGCCGACGTGCTCGAGCTCGCTCGATCGATGGCGATCCGCTACGGCGCGTGATCCTCTCACGCCTGCTTCGACAGACGACTGCGGATGGCGCTCCTCGCGTAGGCGACCATCGCCTCCCAGTCCTCGCAGAGCGCCATCGAGTAGGCGAAGCGTGTGGCGGAACGGGCGATCGGCCACGAGGGCTCCTCGGTGATCGCACCGAGAAGGCGACGTCGAACCCGGAGGGCATCCTGCGGCAGGTCGACCGTCGAGCCGAACAGCTCGGCCTGTAGCTCGAGCGCGAACGCGAACGGCCGCGCCATCCGTGCCTCGCGCGCACGTTCGAAGGCGCACGCGACGACGTCGTCGTTCACCTTCTTCCGCAAGAGCCAGAGATCGTAGAGCCAGCCGAGCCGCATGAACCTGTGGCTGGCCGCGTGAACCGCGAGGTAGACGAGCTCGTCGGCTGGCGAGAGAGCGCGAAGCGACCGAAACGCGAGCGCAGGCACCTCTACGCTGCGCTCGACGAGAGGCTCGGAGCGGAGCACGCTTCCGAAGCCACGGAACGCGTGGAAGTGGAGCTCGATGCACGGCGCGTCGGGGCGAACGAGATGAATGTGGTGCCCTTCCGCCCGGAAGCGGGCCTCGGAGGGGGCGCGCGACGGCTCGTAGCCGAGGACCCTCAAGGCCTCGGCGGCCGCATCGAGATCGTCGTGGGCGACGAGAACGTCGACATCGGTCGTCGGTCGGGCCGCGGGGCGATCGTAGAGCCGCTCGGCGAGAAGCGCGCCCTTGAGCGCGACGGCGCGGATCCCCCTGTCGGCGAGGATCTCGTCGATCCGCCGGAGCATGGCGAGGTGGGCCGCGTGATCACACTCGCGCGCGACTTCCCGAAGCGCGA
>CALFEQ010000040.1 GCA_937949945.1 uncultured Myxococcales bacterium | reverse complement strand
TCCTCAGCGTCTGAGGATGCGCGCGCGAAGCGCGCGCACCTGGAGCCTGGAGCCTGGAGCCTGGAGCCTCTGAACAGTACTCAGCCGTTGGTCACGGCGGAGATTGCTCGCTCCATCTGCTGAGCCTTCGTCCGCTCGAGACGCGTGCTGCTGAGCCTCCATCGCGTCTCGACGCGTCTTCGCGCGCTCGCACGCGTCGCGTCACATGCGTGCGCGATGTTATGAGCGTCGCCGCAGCATGAAGCTCACGACGAAGGCCGCGATCGCGGGCGCCCTGTTCGCAACCGTCTCCGTCGCCGCGTGCGCGAAGGGATCGAAGACCCCCCAATTCCTCGGAACGGAAGAGGTGGCGCCCAAGGAGCCCGAGGAGCCCGAGCCGACCGACAGCGTCAAAGTGCCCCCGCCCGCGCCCGAGGACGACGACGCAGGCACGGACTCCGGTGCGGAACCCGAGACGCCCGGCGGCGACGGCGAAGACGCAGGCGCGGCCTGCACGAACATCCCGCCCGGCCAGCCCTGCGCTCTCTCGCCTCAATGCGGATGCGGCGAGGGCGAGATGTGCACGGTGACGAACGCCTCGACCGGCGCGGTCGCGTGCATCGAGGCTGGTGAAGGCAAGCGAGGCTCCGCCTGCACGACGAACGAAGACTGCGCGAAGGGCCTCGCCTGCGCGTACGGCGTGTGCCGACCGTACTGCGCCAAGGAGAACGAAGCGTGCAGCGGCGACGGCCTCGGCACGTGCAGCAAGCTCCCGGATCCGACCGGCACCGCGGTGCCGAACGCGTTCGTGTGCACCATCGCGTGCAACCCGCGCGAGCCGAGCGCGGCGTGCGGGACCAACACGTGCGTGTGGGACACCACGCTGAAGGTGCTGGACTGCAATACGCCCGGCACCGGGGACCTCCGCTCGCCCTGCCAGAAGTACGACGACTGCAAGCCCGGGCTCGGCTGCGTCGCGAAGCCCCTCGGGAACGGCGCCGAGTGCCAGCGCTGGTGCCGCGTCGGCAAGGTCGGCGACTGCGACCAGTTCGAGACCTGCATCGACGTCTACGGCCCCGGCGGGCCCAAGGTCGGAGCGGACAAGCTCGGACACTGCCGCTGAGGCACGCGCAACGGCCCGCGCCACACGGGCCGAGCGGCCGGTGCACCGCGCTGGTGCGGCTGGGCTCCGTGTCGACAATCGCGGGGGTTGATCTACGCTTCGGCGCACGATGATCCCCGGAGTCGAACGCATCGCCGACCTCGACCAGGCCTGGAAGGAGCCTCACCACGGAACGCAGCTCCGCGCGGTTCGGCGCGCGGCCGAGCAGCTCCGCGATCGCTTCGCCTCCGGCCCCCGTTGCGTGGCCGTACGCACGCTGCCCCTCGCCACGCTCGCGTACCCGACGCGCTACGCGTTCTGGTCGGCCGCGTTCACGCCCGCTCCCTTCGTCCTGATGACGCACCGTTGCGTCCTCGTGCAGTTCATGCAGAAGGGCGAGCTCAAGAACCTGCTCTTCAACCCGACCGACATCGACGGCGCGCGCGCGACGCCGTTCTTCGCACGCTTGATCGAGCAGCTCGGCCAGCGCGTGACCGACATGATCGCGAAGCGGTTCGAGCCGCTGGAGGATCAGCTCGCGCGCCTCGGGCTCTCCCCCGACGACATCGACTACGTCGCCTACGATCATTTCCACACGCAGGACCTCCGCGGCATCCTCGGCACCGCCGACGGCGCGCGCGCGGCTCGCTTCCCGAACGCGAAGCTCCTCGCTCCTCGGATCGAGTGGGAGGACTGGGACGATCTGCATCCGTTCCAGCGCGCGTGGTTCGTGCGTGACGGCAAGATGGGCGTCCGCACCGAGAACGTCGTCCTCACCTCGGGCGACCTGATGCTCGGCGACGGCGTGATGCTCCTCCGAACGCCCGGGCACACGACGGGCAACCAGACGCTGTTCTTGAACACCGAGTCGGGCGTGTGGGGCATCAGCGAGAACGGCACGTGCGCGGACAACTGGTCCCCGCTCGATAGCCGCATCCGCGGGCTCGCGTCGCTCTGCAAGAAGCAGGACCTCGACGTCGTGCTCAACGCGAACACCCCCGAGCTCGGCGCGACGCAGTACACGTCGATGATCCTCGAGCGCACGATCGTCGACCGTGTCCGGCGCGCTCCGGCGTTCGTCCAGATGTTCCCGTCGAGCGAGGTGACGCCGAGCCTCCTCGCCCCCGGTCTCTCGCCGACGCTCCTGCACCGAGCGATCACCCATGGCGAGGTCGTCCGGCCGGCGCCGCGCACGACGCGCGAAGAGCAGCCTCGAGCCCAGGCCACCGCGTGAGCGCCGAGAAGGAAAGCCGAGACGACGAGCCAACGCTGCGGCCCGACGACGAGGCCCCGGCGTCCGCGACCGACGCGGACGATCCGGCCCCGTCGAAGGCGCCCAAGTCCGCGCGAGGTCGTTCACCGAGCTCGATGCCCACGCCCCTCGACACGTTCGCCGTCGTCGAGGCGTCGTGGGGCTATCCGTCGTTCGCGCGCGAGTTCCCGCGCCACCCCGAGCTCGACGCGCTCGTGGCCGCGTTCGCGCGCGGTGACTACCGCGCCGTCCGCGAAGGCGCCGCCAAGCTCGCCGCGTCCGCGACGGACGAACGCGTGAAGCAGGCCGCGCGGACGCTCCGCGAGCGCACCGAGCCGGATCCGACGGCGAAGGTGCTCTTCCTCCTCGCCGCCGGACTCCTCGCGTTTCTGACGTACTGGTGGGTCACGCACGACGGCCCCGACGGCGGGAAGGCGCCCGCCACCGCGCGGCCGTCCGCGACGAGCCGGCAGGCCGACTGACGAGACGCCCGGCATCGACCGGCGAGCACCGTCGCGCGCTCGAAGGGCGTGTCGTGGCGACGCGCGACCGCGGAGGACGATGTTAGGATGCGCGCATGATTCGACGACCTCACGCTGCGAAGAAGGCAACGGCGGTGTTCGGCTCCCTCGCTCTCCTCCTCGCAGCGATAGCGGCCTGCATCTCGGAGGATCCCGGGCCCCAGCCCCCGAGCTGCGCCGTCTACTGCGAGGTCGTCGAGGGCAACTGCAAGGATACGAACCGCGCCTTCGACAACCGCGAGCAGTGCATGAAGATGTGCTCGTTCATGACGCGGGCGCCGGAGGGTGACACGACGAACACCGTCGGTTGCCGCCTCACGGGTGCGAGGGCCGGCGAGTGCAAGCGGGCGAGCGCCTACGGGGGCGGGGTGTGCGGCGATCGTTGCGAGACGTTCTGCGACCTCGTCGACAAGCAATGCATCCAGCGGTTCGGCGGACAGCCGCCCGCGCCTTATGCGAACAAAGCCGACTGCGTCGAGGCGTGCCGGCGCCTGACGTACGACGAGACGGACGTCGAAGGCGCCGGCGCTCGCGACGGGGTCGACACCCTGAACTGCCGCATGCTGCATCTCATCCTTTCGCTCGACGGCCCCGAGACGCACTGCCCGCACGTCGCGGTACCGAGCACCACCTGCTTCGGAGACGGCAGCGAGCCGGGCTCGGACGCCGGCCACGACGGCCACGGCGGCGACCGGGACGCGAGCGACGGCGATTCGGGTAGGCCCTCTCCCGACGGCGGCTGACGGTCCGACGCCGCAGCGGCGTCGACGGCGCGCTCCGTGTCAGGTGCACGGCCGAGTGGTATATCCCACGCGTGGTCCGCGTCCGACCTCGCTCGTTCGTCCTCGGATCCCTCGTCGCGCTGCTGTCCTGCGGTGACGACACGTCCGTCACCTCCGACCCGTCCGGCGCAGCTTCGATCTTCGTCGTCCCGACCTCGCTCGACGAGCTCAGCGACGATCGATTCTTCGAGCATCCGTTCCCGAGCGATCTGCGCCGCGAGCCCGACGGGACGGCGCGGTTCACCGGCTGGCCGAATCCGTTCTCGAACGTCCTCGTCCGCGAGTACGTGAAGGCCACGGAGGGACTGCTCGACGGGTTCTCGCCCGCCGCGCCGGCGTATCTGCGCTTCACGGGTCCGATCGATCCGGCGTCGCTCCCACGCGACCCGCCGAGCTCGACCGCGACGGACGCTTCCGTGCAGCTCGTCGACGTCGATCCGACGTCGCCCGAGCGAGGCAAACGCCGTCTCGTGCAGATCCACTGGCAGGAGGCGATTTCGGAGGACGGCTCGTACTGGCAGCCGAACACGCTCGCGGTCATGCCGATCTTCGGACGCCCGCTCCGGCCGAAGACGCGGTACGCCGTCGTCGTCACGAACAAGCTGCGCGCGAAGGGCGGCGGGCCGATCACGCCGAGCTCCGATCTCGAGGAGGTGATCGGGACGAAGCCCGCGACCGAGCGCACGCAGAAGGCGCGCGAGCTCTTCGCGCCCGCCGTCGCCGAGCTCGAGGCGGCCGGCATCGCGCCGAAGGACATCGTCCACCTCACGGTCTTCACCACGAACGATCCGACCGCGGAGGTCTTCGCGATCGCCGACCACGTGAAGGCGAGCTTCCCGGCCCCCACTGCGCGCGACTGGACACCGAAGGAGTCGAACGCCGACTACGACGTCTACGAGGGAGTCTACGGACCTTCGCCGAACTTCCAGATCGGCGCGATCCCCTACCGCAAGCCGCCGGACGGCGGCGGCTTCGTCTTCGAGAACGGCACGCCGAAGCTCCAGGACACGTTCGATCTGCGCTTCGCCCTCGCGGTGCCGAAGGAAGACCGCTGCCCGCAGCCGGCGGAGGGCCATCCCGTCGTGCTCTACGCGCACGGAACGGGCGGCGACTACCGCTCCTTCATCGACGACGGCACCGCGCGCGCGCTCGCGCAGCGCTGCCTGGCCTCGATGGGCATCGACCAGATCTTCCACGGGACGCGACCGGGCGCGCCGCCCGCGGACGATCCGCAGCGAGACTCGAAGATCCAGCTCCTCTTCTTCAATCTCGACAACGCCCTGGCGGCGAGGACGAACAACCGTCAGTCGGCGATCGACGTCGTCCAGCAAGCACGCCTCTTCACCGAGTCGAGGACGACGGTCCCCGCGAACGTGTCGCGGACCGGTCGCGCGATCGCGTTCGATCCGAGCCGCGTCCTCTTCTTCGGACACTCGCAAGGCGGGCTGAACGGTCCACTCTTCCTCGCGGCGAGCGATCTCGCCCGCGGCGGTGTCCTGTCGGGCGCGGGCAGCATGCTCGTCGTCGCGCTGCTCGAGAAGACGAAGCCCATCGACGTTTCGGCGACCGTCCGCCTCCTGCTCGGCCTCTCGGACGACGAGCGCGCGAAAGAGCTCAACGCCTTCCACCCTGCCCTCGCGCTCGCGCAGACGCTGGTCGACGCGACCGACCCGGTCCACTACGGCGCCTTCATCACGACATCGCCGCGCCCCGGGTTCGCGCCGAAGAGCATCTTCCAGACGGAAGGCATCGCCTCCGACGGCTCGGGCGACACCTACTCGCCCCCGCACGGGATCGAGGCGCTCGCGGTCTCGATGAGCCTGCCGCGCATCCACCCCGGGATTCGCGCCGTCATCGAGGCCGCTTGGGCAGGCCTCGGCGACGTCACGATCCCTCCGGAAGGCGTCTCCGGCAACATCGCGAACGGACGCGCGACGGGCGCGCTCGCGCAGTTCGCTCCGACGGACGGAACCGACGGCCACTTCGTCGTCTTCCGAAACCCGACGGCCCGCGCGCAAGCCGCCCTCTTCTGCCGCCACCTCGCCGACGACCCGATCGGTCGCCTGGCGGTTCCCTGACAAGAGGCTCCAGGCTCCAGGCTCCAGAGGAGGCGTCGGGCAGGCGCGGTGTCTCTTTCGCATCGAGCCGCGCCAAGGCGCGAAGACGAAGTGTTCCGGGCGTGTCGAGTGGACGGAGTCGGCGAAAGCTCACGCCGCGCATCGAGCTCCAGCCGAGGACCGAGGACTGAAGCGGGAAAGTGAGACCAACCAAACTGGAGCCTGGAGCCTGGAGCCTGAAGTGCCTGGAGCCTGGAGCCTCCATGGACGCCCGGTGATCCATAGCGCTCTACAACGTCCTACCGCGTCCATCGCGCGCACGGAGCCTTGGCTGTAGAATGATCCTGCTGTCCCCACTCCGTAGAGTGGGTCAGTGTGGGATCGGGCTTGGCGTGACGTCGCTGGCGAGTCATCGTTCGAGAATGGGCAGCGTCGGGCGCGGCAAGCGCGTCGGCCGGTACGAGCTCGTCCAGCTCCTCGGCGAGGGCGGGATGGGCACGGTCTGGCTGTGCCATCCCTACGACGCACCCGAGCAGCTCTACGCCATCAAGACGGTCTCCGCGCAGTACGCGTCCGACCCGCGCGTCTGCACGATGTTCGTGAAGGAGGCCACCCTCGCCGCCTCCATCAACCACCCGAACGTCGTCCGGCTCTACGACGTCGGCCTGCACGAGGACGTCCCGTTCTTCGTGATGGAGTGGATCGACGGCTACTCGCTACGCAACGTCGCGAGGACGGTGAGCGAGACCGGACAGCACGTCCCGTGCTCCATCGCCCTCCGTATCGCGAGCGACCTCTGCGGCGGGCTCCACGCGGCCCACGAGCTGCGGGGCGAAGACGGGAAGCCGCTCAACCTCGTCCACCGAGACGTGTCGCCCCACAACGTCCTCGTCACGCGCGACGGCGTGGCGAAGCTGATCGACTTCGGCGTGGCGAAGGCGCGCGATCTCGCGACGGGCGCCGACGCTTCCGTCTGCGGCGGCCTCAAGGGCAAGGTCCGCTACATGGCGCCCGAGCAGGCGCTCGAGAAAGCGATCGACCGGCGCGCCGACCTGTTCAGCGTCGGCGCCGTCATCTACCACCTGCTCACCGGCCGCGCGCCGTTCGAGGGCCCGAACGAGCTCGCGATCATCAACTCGCTGCTCTCGACGACCCCGGTCTACGTCCCGGAGACGCTGCCCGAGCCCGTGCAGTGGATCCTGCGACGCGCGCTCGCCCGCCGTCCCGAGCAGCGTTTCTCGGACGCCGCCGAGATGCAGAACGCCATCGAGCTCGCGCTCGTCGAGCTCGGCGAGCCGGACAGCCACGCCGACGTCGCCGAGTGCCTCGCGTGGTTCGACCCGCCGAACGTCGACGAGGAGGACGTCAGCACCGCCCGCCATTACCGGAGCGGGCTCCCGCCCGACTTCGACGCTCCGCTCCGCCCGCCGACCGCCTCGCAGCCGCCGCCGCAGCTCGCATACGCGCTGCCGGCAGGGTCGATCCCGGCGAGGAAGTCGTCGCTCGCAGACGACGAGGAGGTCGCGCCACGGCAGCGCTATCCGTCCTCCGCCGGCTCGTGGCGGTTCATCCTCGCCGCCGCCGCGGTGGTCGGCCTTCTGGGGATCGGCGCCGCCATGCTCGTGAAGGAGCCGTCTCCGAGCGCGCGCAGGACGGGCACGCGCGACGGCGTGTCGATCGACACCTCGTCCATCGACACCTCTTCGCTCTCGTCCTCGACCGGCATCGACTTCGAGCCCAGCGACCCGTCGGAGGTGACGCCGATCATCGACATGGGCGACCTCGACGACAGCCCGCCCCCCGGCAACACGGGCGGCAGCAGCGCGAAGGCGTCGCCCCGCCCGCGGGTCAAACGCTCGCCCCCTTCCACCCCGACGTCCGGCCCGCCTGCGAACGCGAAGCCGCCGCCGAACCCGTTCGGGCCTCCGCCGTCGAACAAGGGCGGAGACCTCGCGGGTCCGATCAAGGTCTGGAAGTAGCACCGCGGAAGCGGTGCCGCCGCCGAGCGATGCGGACGGCGGCCCGTCGCGGCCGCGGCAGCGTCACACCGGATCGCGCCGCTTGAGGAGGATGAGCAGGACGGTGAGCATGAACACCGTCATTCCGGCGAGCACGGCCAGCGGGAGCCAGTGCTCGGTGTAGTGCGTGAATCCCCACGCGCCCTTCAGGTTCTCGGAGCCGATCTGGGCGAGCGCGCACTGGAAGTAGCCGTTGACGACGTAGTCCGGCGGGCTGTTGAGCGCCGGGTTCTGCAGGTTGATGAGCCACGCCGGGTCCTTGGCGATGGCGAGGCGCTCGTGCGCGATCGACCCCTCGAAGCCCCAGCGCGCGGGCATGACGTACATGAGCGGTTTCAGCATCGGGTTCGTCGTCATCGGGACCATGAGCCCGCCGAGGACGACCTGCGGAATGAGGGCGATGGGCGTGAGCGACATCGCCGCCTCGGCCGACGTGACGACGGTCGAGATGAGCAGACCGAGCGCCGTCGCGTTCATCGCGACGGCGATCATGACGACGAGCTCTTGTAGGAACGCCTGCACTCCGCCGTGGAAGCCGAGCGCGAAGAACACGATCCCGAGCAGGACCGTGCACTGGAAGACGCAGACGAGGCAGAGGATGATGTACTTCGAGAAGACGTAGTTGAAGAGGGATAGGTTCACCATCCTCTCGCGCAGGTAGATCGCTCGCTCGGTGACGATCTCGCGCGCGGCGTTCGATGTCCCGAACCAGACCGCCGACACGACGACGAAGAACATCGCGGCGGTGTGATCGCTCGTCGGCAACATCTGCGAGAGCAGATCGGCCGATCCCTGCGACGCCTGCGCCTTCTTGCCGAGCTCTTGGAGGGCGCCGAGGCACCAGAACGGCACCGCCTCCTTCTGCCCGGCGAAGACGAAGGCGAGCATCGCGCCGATGATGGGCGCCTGGAGGAACATGATCGCGGCGCCGGCGCGGTCGCGGATCTTGACCTTCCAGTAGCGGCTCATCAGCAAGAGCAGCTGCGTGAACAGCGCGACGTTGGGTCGACTCGGGACGCCTCGTGCCGCCGGCTCGGTGCCCACCGCCCGGCGTCCCGAGTACATCTGCTGGAACACCGGGTTGCTCTGGTTCATGAACTCGCTGCGCCACTGTTTCGCCGCTTCGAGGCGCGCGACATTGCGCGGCGTGTTCGGATCGCGCTGCTTCATCGCCTCGTGCACGCCGCGCTCGCGAATGTTCAGCATGTCGAACATGTCGCGCGGGTTGTCGATCACCCGGTTCTGCGCCTGCGGCATGTGCCGGTACGGGCTGTTCGGGTTCTCGATGATCGAGGCGAAGAACTTGTAGCTCGGCATGCCGGTCGGGCCGAAGTAGACCGGCACACCGCCGTAGCCCATGATGAAGGCGAGATTGAACTTCTCGTACTCGTCCTTCGCGGGCTGGTGGATGGTCATGATGATCGTCTTGCCCGTCCTCTTCGTGAGGTCGGACAAGAGGTTGATCAGCGCCGTCGTGTCGTCGGCCGCGAGACCGGAGGTCGGCTCGTCGAGGAAGAGGATGACCGGATCGGTGACGAGCTCGAGCGCGATGTTGACGCGCTTGCGCTGACCGCCGCTCAGGATCTTCTTCTCGGGCTTGCCGATCTGGAGGTTCTTCACGCCCTCGAGGCCGAGGTCCTTCAGCGTCTGCTCGACGCGCGCGTTGATCTCCTCCTCGGAGTAGTCGTTCGGCAGGCGGAACTTCGCCGAGTACTTCACCGCCTCGAAGACGGTGAGCTCGGGATGCACGATGTCGTCCTGCGGGACGTACCCGATGACGCCGCGGAGCGCGTCGTAGATCGCGTAGAGGTCCTCGCCGTTGATGCGGACCTGCCCGCTCGTCGGCGGCAGGTAGCCGTTCAGGGTCATGAGGAGCGTGGTCTTGCCCGCTCCCGACGGGCCCATCAGCGCGATCATGTCGCCCGGCAGCGCCTTGAACGACACGTGATCGAGCAGGACCTTCATCTGGCCCTTGTGGTCGCGGTCGGGGACCTCGAGGAAGAGGTCCCAGGCCTCGATCTCGTAGAGAGGCTTGCCCGCCCACGAGGCCTGCTGGTCCTCGACGACGACGTTGACCTGCTGGCCGGCGATCTGGATGAGCACCGGCATCGGGCCGATGTAGACCTTCTCGCCGTTCTGCACCGGCACGCGCTGGCCGCGCATCACGCGCTGGCCGCGCACGAACGTGCCGTTCGCGCTCCCGAGATCCTCGATGAAGAGCTGGCCGCCCTGGTCGACGATCTGCGCGTGGCGCGCCGAGACCTGCGGGTGCGGGACGACGATCTTGTTGTCCGGCGTTCGACCGATGGAGATCGTGCCGCCCTGGAGCTGCTGGAGATTCAGCTCGCCGATGACCGTGCGGTGCTTGCGCGGCGCTCCTCCTCCCGCCGCGGCGCCGCCTTGAGCGGGCGCCGGTGCGGGCCCGGCGGAAATCTGCGGGCTCGACGGATTCGGCGCGACGGCGCCCCCGGCGAACGCCTGCGCGATCTGACCGAGCAGCGAGACCGGGACCGGGACCGGACCGAACGCGACGACGCCGTTCGGATCCATCGGCACCGGCGTCTTCGGCGGGATGCGCGAGCCGCCGACGTAGGTCCCGCTCGTCGATCCCTGGTCCACGACCATCATGCGGTCCATCATCACGGTCGCGTGCGTGGCGCTGACGGCGCTGCTCGCGATGACGAGCGACGACGTGGACGGCTCGCGCCCGACGAGGATGTGCCCGGGAGGCGCGGTCGCCTGCCCTCGCGACATCACCATCATCACGATCGCCGGGTGCGAGAGAGGGACCGCCGTCTGCCCCAGTGAGAATTGTGTGCGGAAGTCGAACGGGACCGGCTGGTTCGGTTGGACCGGCGCTCCGTTCGCGTACGAAGGCGCGGCGCCCAGGTCGATGAAGACGAGCTGCCCCCCCTGCTTCACGAGTCGCGCGTGACGGGGCGCGACGCCTGGCCCTTGAAGCACCACATCGTTGTCGGGGGCACTGCCGAGCGTGAGCTGCTCCTTGCCGAAGCCGGGGATCATCGGTCGCCCATACTAACCGACATCCGCCCCGAGCAGTCGGGCATCCATCCCGGGGGTCATCCTGTCCCGACGAACGCCCGCGCGTCGGGCACGCGTCGTCGACCACGTCCGCGACGACGTTCGCGTCCACCGATGCTCGAGCTCGAGGCGTAGCTCTTGCACGACCTCGCGAGCATGAGGACACCGGTGTCCTCGCCGGTCCTGACGGGGATCTGCACCGTCGCGCTCGCCGCCGGCTGCATCGCCGACGAACCGCGAGAGGTCGCCGCCGCCGGCAGCGACGCCGTGCAGTTCGCACCCTTGAACACGCACTTCGACGTCGTCACGACCGCCGTGACCGGGCCGATCGCGGCCGCGCAGCGCGCGACGGGGGCGCTCATCGTCCCTCGCCGGTCCCCGAGCGGTGACGACAGCATCGTCACGGCGCTGGACGGCACGACCATCCGGAGCACGTGCGGCGTGACGTTCATCGACCGGAGGCACGCCATCACGGCCGCGCATTGCGTCGGCGAGCTCGACGTCCCCGACCCGACCACGCGGACCGTCACCGTCGAGCTGTACGACGTCGGCCCGGAGGTGGACTGGCAGAGCGCCTCGCGGCTCACGGGAACCTTCCCCGACTACACCCACCCGCCCCTCGCCGGCACGCCGGGCTACGTCGTCACTCCGCTCACGTGCTTCGTGGAGTCCCGATGCACCTACGGGACGTATCGCTGCCCCGAGCCGGCGCTCGGCGACGGCGCCGACATCGCGCTCTTGCGATGCGACCCGCTGCCGGACGATCGCGAGCCGGTCGCCGTCGCAGAGACGGACGACCAGACCGGACCGGTGAAGGTCTTCTGGTTCCACGAGGTCTACGACGCTCCGGTGAACCTGCCTCCGCGGCTCACCCCGGAGTACGACCTGTATTTGCACTATACACGTGCCGACCCCACCGGGACGCAGAACTTCCACTACTTCGGCGACGGGCGCAACGACCTCTTGCCGCTCGTCAGCACCGACTGGCCGAGCGGCGCCCCTCGCCGCCGGCTCTGGCGCAGCGGCACCGTCGTCTGGACGGATCTCTTCGCGTGTCACGGGACGAGCGGCTCGGGCGTGATGCAGCTCGATCCGGCGACGAACAGGTACGTGCTCCTCGGACCGGTCGCGACGGCGTCGCCCGACTGGGGCAGCGAGCGGCTGTGCGCCAACGTCCAGAGCATCCGCCAGGGACGCGCGGCCGCGAGCTACACGGCCCTCGAGTACACGCGCGCGATGGCCGCGCTCGCGAGCGAATCGCAGTGACGCGACGGGCCGCTCACACGAGCAGGACGGCCATCGCGTTGTGGACGACGTGCGCGGCGATCGAGGGACCGAGCGCGCGCGTCCGCGCGTAGAGCAGGCTCGCCAACAGGCCGAGGACGAACACCGGCACGAACGAGAGCGGCGGGTGGACGGCCGCGAACGCGAACGCACCGACGAGCGGTGCGAGCCAGCGCCGCCGCTCCGGACGGACCTCGTTCTCGATGCAGCTGAAGAGCCATCCTCGGAAGAAGATCTCCTCGGCGACGGGCGCGAAGCCGACGGCCATCACGGCCACGGCAATCCGCGACGCCCCCGACGGCGACGGGAGCTCGATCCCCAGCCGATGCAGGAGCCAGAGCCAGCCGAGCGCGAACGCGCCGCTCGCCGCCCCGAGCGCGAGGCCGGCGCCGATCCATGCGGGACGCTCCGGCAGCGCGCGCATGCGCGGCGCGGCGCGACGACCGTGCGCGGTCAGCACGACGAGGACGAGGGACGAGACCGCATAGGCGACGGCGATCGTCGTGCCCACGTCGAGCCCGCCGAGGCTCACGAGGTTCCCGGTCATCTGCTGAACGGCCAGGAACGCCGCGAGGACGAGCAATGCTCGCCAGATCGGCGTCTCGCGATCGAAGTCGTCGTCGTCGTCGATCCAGCGGACGCATCCGAGCGCGGACCTCTTCGCCTCGCGCGCGACGAACGCCAGGAGCGCGAGCGCCACGACGGCCGCCCATGCGTAGGGAGCCATCACGACTTGGGCGAGCGGCATGGACACGAGGATGGCCTCCAGGGTGAACTGGCCTCCCGGCCCTCTCCTGCTTCCCGCGCCGACCGTGAGGAACGCGATGGACACGGAGGCCGACGCCGCGAGCGCGACCGCGATCGAGAGCGCCACGATCTGCCACGCGATCTCGAGATGGCGCTCGAACGAGCCCGGCATGGCGAGCAATCCGACGATCGGGCTCGCCATGACGAGCGCTCGGCGTCGGAGACGCGCCGCCTTGCCTGCGAGGAGAGAACGCGGCTCGATGGGGAGCGGAGCGAGCAACGGCTTGGCCGCGACGTCGCGTGCGGCCATCCGCGACGCGTACGCGAGGACCACGGCGAAGACGCCGAACGCAGCGGTCGAGCAGGCGACGCGCGACATGATCCGTCCGCGCTCGGCGCCGTCGTGGCCATGGCCGCTCCACTCGACCGCGACCGCGACCGCCACCATGAGGAGGACGTACGCCGTCATGAAGACGTTGGTCCACCTCCCGCCGGGCTCGCGGCGACGGAGGACCTCGTGGATTCTCTCGGGCACGAGGTCGTCGGCCTTCGAGCGCCGCGGGCGCTCCGTGGGGACGAGGTCGATCTTGTCGTAGCCGACGTGCTCGGCCACCGCGATGGCCGCCAGCGCGAACGCGCTCACGACCACGGCGCCGCCGATCACGAGGCCGACGCCGGAGAGCCCCTCATCGATCGCCTTCACCACGAGCGTCGGCCATCCGCCGACGACGACGCCGACCCGGCTGCTCCGCGCGAGCGCCGGTGCCTGCACGATGCACATGAGGGACACCCACTGCGGGACCAGGAGCAGGTACCAGCGGGCCTTCGCGATCACCATCGCAGGGAGCGCCGCACGCGCCACCCGCATGACGGCCTCGCCCACGAGAACGCCGCCGACGGACATGGCGAGCGCGGCGGCGGCGGCGCCGACGGGAGCATGCGGGAAGGCGCCGACGAGGGTCGCGAGCCCGCCGACATGCACGAACACGCGCTCGAGGACGCCCGCGGCGAGACGCGCGCCGTCACGCAGCGGCAGCACGTCGAGGAATCTCGCCTCGAGCGGGCTCGGCTCGCCGCGGAGGACCGGCCCGCGCGTGAGCGCCGCCCACGCGACGCTCATTCCGAGCAGGCCGACGACGATCCATGCCGTCCCGCGGATCCGCTGGTCGGCGGCTTCGAGGCGGCCCACCATGGCGCCGATGCGGTAGCCCCAGACCGCGATCAACGCGAGGTAGGCGAGCCGGAACAGCCCGGCGGAGGCGCGTCGGCCCTTGTCGCGCCGGAGGCGGTTCGGCAGCGACGCGCGCGCCCAATGGCGGAGCTGGAGCAGGACCAGCGCCCCGATCTGTCGCCCGAGCCTCATCGTCACCGGACCAGCGCGAGGAACGCGTCCTCGAGCGAGGCGTCCGCCGAGACGCCGGCGAGCGCGCGGACGTCGTCCGGACGTCCCTCGGCGACGAGACGCCCGCGGTGCAGCACGAGGACGCGGTCGCAGAGGATGTCCGCCATCTCGAGCAGATGCGTCGAGACGACGACCGCGGCCCCCGCGTCGGCCCGCTCGCGGAGGAGCGCGCGCACACGAGCGGCCGTCGGCGGATCGAGGCCGTTCGTGGGCTCATCGAGCAGGAGGAGCCGCGGCTCGTGCGCCAGCGCGAGCAGCAGCGCGAGCTTCTTCTTCGTGCCATGCGAATACGTCGAGGTCGGCGCGTCGAGCGCGGCGTTCAGCTCGAGCGTCTCGATGAGCCCTCGGAGCCGTGCGTGGGCGTCCGCGAGCGGGATGCCGCGCACGTTCAGCACGAAGTCGAGCGTCTCGCGCCCGGTGAGAAAGTCGTAGAAGGCCGGCTCGTCGGGCGAGTACCCGAGGCGCTCCTTCACCTTGCGCGCGTCCTTCGTGCAGTCGAGGTCGCCGAAGCGAGCCGATCCGCGCGTCGGGCGCAGGAGCCCGAGCACGAGCTTCATCGTCGTCGTCTTGCCGGCACCGTTGGGGCCGAGGAGCCCGACGACCTCGGACGGTCGAACCTCGCACGAGAGCTCGGCGAGCGCCGTCGTCGCGCCGAAGTCCTTTCCGAGGCGATCGAGGACGAGGACGGGAGCGGTCACGCCACGCAGTCTATTCGACGGTGGCGGCCGCGAAGCAGCCCTTCGACGCGCGGAACGGGCCGAGTCGTCACGGAACGCCGCCCGACTCCCGGCACTTCTCCTCGAGCTTCTCGATCACCTCCGCCCCCGCGTCGCGCTCGCGCGCGCGGCGAGCGCTCACGCACGGATCGAACACGGCGCCGGCATCGAAGCGACGAATCGGGACGCGCTTCTTCTCCGTCGACAGCGGCGGCGCGGGAGAGATCTCGGGCTCCGGGCCCGCATCGTCGTCGTCGGGTTTCGACGTCGTCGTGGACGCCGCAGCGTCGTCGTCGAAGACGTCCACCGCGCGATGCTTCGGGCGCGTCCCGAGCCAGGCGACCGCGATCACGATCGCCACGCCGACGACGGCGAGCACGACTCCGAGCGCGAGGATCGGCGTCCGCGATCCCGGGCTCGTCGCGGTACGCGACGACGGCGGCGCGGGCGGGATGGCCACGACGGGAGGAGCCGCGACGTGAGCCGGCGGCGCCATCGCCGTACCCGTCGCTCCCGCCGCCGCCTCCGCGGGTCGCGCGCCGGCGATCCCGGTGAACGGTCCCGAGACGACCGTCCCCGTCGGACCGGCCGGCGCCTCCGCCGGCGGCACGGGCGCCGCCGTGAACGGCATCGTCTTGACGATGGTCGCGTGGTCGCGCGCCGCGCTCGACTTCATGCGAACGACCATCGCCGTGATGTTGTCGTGCCCGCCGCGGGCGTTCGCGAGATCGACGAGCTGCCCTGCCGCCTGCGCGGGCGGCTGCGAGCCGGCGATCTGGAGGATCTCGGCGGGCTCGACGAGATCGCTGAGACCGTCGGAGCAGAGGACGAAGACGTCGCCCGCGGCGTAGACGATCGGCTCCGCGCGTACGTCGACCTCCACCTCCTTCGCGATGCCGAGCGCGCGGAGGATCTTGTTCGCGTCGGGGTGCTTCGCGGCGTCCTCGGCGCGGATCAAGTTGTGGTCGACCATCTGCTGGACCATCGAGTGGTCCCGCGTCACCTGCGAGATCGCGCCCGCGTGCACGAGGTAGAGGCGACTGTCACCGACGTGCGCGACCTCGGCGCCGGCCGCGTGGACGAGGATCGCGACGACGGTGGAGCCCGGTCGATAGCCGGCCTCGGCCGTCGGCATCGCCCACACGCGGGCGTTGGCCTCCTCGATCGCGCGCTGGAGCGCGGCGCGGGGCGTCGTCGCCGGCGGCGCCGCCTCGACGATCTCGACGATGGTCGCGACCGCGAGCTCGGACGCCTCCTTGCCGCCGGCGTGGCCGCCCATCCCGTCGCAGACGACGGCGAGGAGCCCATGCGCCGTCTCTTTGTAGACGGCCGCGTCCTCGTTCACCTGCTTGTCGGGATCACGTCCGGGGTCGGTCCGGACGGCGATCTCGAACGCGGGGCACTTCGGGCCTTCGCTCATCACTCGTCTCGCTGCACTCCGTCGACTTCCACGAGCCCGCCCTTCAGTCGACCTTCACCGTGAACTCGACCGGACCGAATCGGATCGTCGCGCCTGCAGGAACGACGACCCAGGACTGCGGCGGTATTCGCGAGCCGGCGACGTACGTCCCGTTGTTCGAGCTCTCGTCCTTCGCGTAGAGCTGCCCGCCCTCGAACTTGAGCGTCGCGTGGATGCCGCTCACCCTCGGCTCCGTCAGGGTGATCGGGCAGGCAGCGGGATCGCGGCCCACCCTCACCTCGACACCGCCGCGAATGGCGAACTGCCCGGCCGCGCCGACGATCGTCGCCGCGGTCGGGACGACGCCGTACGGATTAGCCGGCGGGACGAGCGGAACCTGCTCGTGCGCGCTCGTGAGCGGAAAGGAGGGAACGGCCGGCACCGGAGGATGCCCGGCGGGCAGCGCCGGCTCGCCTGGGCCGACGTCCGCTGCACGAGGCAACGACGCGACGTCCTTCGGCAGCGGCTGACCGCACGAGAAGCACACCGAAGCCTGACCCGGCACCGCGAGCGTGGTCATCCTGCATGCGGGGCAGCGCACCTCGATCGGTGCGCCCCCCGCTGATGCTAAAGGGTGGCCACCTCCTCCCGATGGTGATGCCGGAGGCGGCGGTTCGGGTGGAGGCGCGGCGGCGTTCACGGGAGCCGGAGCCGCGTGAGGTTGCGCCGGCTCGTGCGGGGCCGCGCCGTAGCCGCCGCCCGGCGGCGGGTAACCACCGCCGCCTCCGTAAGGAGGCGCTCCACCATAAGGAGGTGCGCCGCCGCCATAAGGAGGCGCTCCGCCGTACGGAGGTGGACCGCCCGCCACGACGGGCGCCGGCGGCGGCTGGTTGCTGCGCTTGCCCTTCCCGCCGCCGCCACCGCCGCGGAGGAGGACGACGAGAAGGAGAAGGATCACGACGACGACGCCCGCCGCTCCGAGGATGAGCGGAAGGTTCAGCGGCTTCTTGCGCGCCTTCAGCGTGATGACGGTCTCCGGCGTCACGCCGCTCGCGCGCTTGGCCCTGTTGTCGTAGACGACGAGGCGCGTGACCATGTTGTCGCCGTCGCCCTCGAGGAGCTTCTCCTCGTCGGGCACCTCGAAGACGACGAAGCTCTCGTTGGCGTCGACCGCCTGACCGCGAAGGTTCTGGGCGATGAGGTGCTGCATCGCCTTCTTGGCGACGTCGGGATCGTTCTTGTTGACGCTCTGGTTCGGGTTCGTCCCCGCCGGCACGAAGTAGGCCTCGGCTCGGCCCTTGTCGCCGCCCCAGCAGAAGTCGCCGTACACGCGGACGGTGCCGCCCGGATACACCGGGTTCGCCGCCGCCTCGCGCATCGTCGCCTCCATGTTGATGTTCAGCGGCCAGGCCGTCGGATCGATCCCGATCGGAACGTCCTTGAACGTGCCGTCGGGCTTGATCTGCATCGCGCCGCCCTGGAACACGAGGTTGAAGGTCTGCTCGGCCGTCGAGGCGAGGCAGGAGAGGCGCCACTTGACGACCCACATCGCGTTGAAGCGCGACTTGACGATCGACAGGATCGTCGTCGCCTTCTGCACGCCCTGCCCGGTGCGGACGATGTCGAAGAAGCCGCCGATCTCGGGGTTCGCGAGATCCTGCATGAACTGCATGTCGTTCAGCGCGTAGACGTCGTTCGTGAACCCCTTGGCGTTCGGGAAGTAGATCGAGATGACCGGCAGCGGCGTCTTCGGCGCGAGCGGGTTGTCCTCGGGGAAGCGGCCCTTGTTGAAGTACTGCTTGAGCGCCTCCGCGCTGATCGCGGCGCTGCCCGCGTCCTCACGCCCCGAGCCGTTCGACAGGAGCACCATCGCCTGGTGCATCGGGATGTTCTGGATCCCGCCGGTGTTGCCGAGATCGCCGAACGACTTCGCGATGTTCTTGATCTGGTTGAAGAGCGGCCGCGCGCGCTGGTGCGAGGGCGACGGCGACGGATGCGCCTGGAGGATCTGGATGAGCTGCGCCTTCTGCGCGGCGGGCACCCACGGCGAGTTCGCGACGTAGGTGTTGAGGCGATCGTCGAAGATGATCAGCTTCGCGACATCGTTCGGCCCGAGCGCCGAGATGAACTGGTTCGCCACCTCGCGCGCGTCGAGGTAACGCGCCCCCATGAGGCTGGACGCATCGAGGGCGATGAGCCACGCCGTGCCGACGAGCGGATCCTTCACCGACGCGGCCCACGTGGCCTTCGACTCGAGCTTCGCGACGCTCTCGCCGCCGTCGACGCGCACGAGAAGGCGTGCTCCCTGATCGGGGAACTGGAACGCCTTCCACATCGCGCCCTTCTGCTCGACCGCCGACGAGATGCAGTCGAGGAGCGCGTCGCCGCGCTGTGCGCCACAGCCGGCGTTCGTGACGACCTCGCTCATCGGCTTGAACTCCACGAGCTCGATGACCGTGGTCAGGATCGGCTGGCCGTCGCTCATGCCCGCGCGCGGATCGATCCGGAGGATGTGGGCCTCCGGGATCGCCGCCGCGATCCTCGTCGTGAAGAGGACGAGAAGCAGGCTGAGCGCGGCGAGGAGCCTCGAGCCGGGAAGCTTCCCGGCACACGTCGACCATCGTGGAGCCCTCGGCGGCCGGCTGGGCCGCCGAGGCGGAATCGTCGGAGCGCGTTTCACGCGCGCGAGCCTAACACATCGAGGGTCGTTGGGGCCTCACGGCCGTGCGGCGTGAACGCCCCGACCCTCGCGTGCGCTCTCAGATGCGGTGGATGACCTTCACGATGGTCGTGTAGCCACCGAACCGGATCTTGTCGCCGTCGCGCAGCTCGCGCTTTCCGTTGAAACCGATGTGCTCTTCGTTGACGAAGGTCCCGTTCGTCGAGCCCGTGTCCTCGATCTGGACCGTTCCGGCGACGGCATCGACGATGATCGCCGCGTGACGGGACGAGATGGTCGCGTCCGAGAGCGGGATGTCGACCTGCTCGCCCGAGTTGGCGCGACCGATCGTCTTCCTGCCGCCGTGCAGCGGCCAGAAATCACCCTGCGAGTTCGACTGATACGAGATCAAGAACCCGCGGAGCGCGTTCGGCGGCAGGTTCGGGGCGGGCGCTGCCGCTGGAGCTGCCGCGTTCTGCCCGTCCGGCGCGGGCGCGCCGAAGCCGCCCTGCTGCGGAGGCGGAAACCCGGGCTGACCGCCGAAGCCCGGCTGTGCAGGAGGAGCGCCGAACCCGCCCGGCTGCGGCGGCGGCGCGTACCCTCCGCCAGGGAAACCACCTTGCGGAGGAGGCTGACCGAAGCCCCCGCCGTACTGCGCGTTGGGATCCGGGAACGGCTGACCGTAGCCGGCTTCGCCCCCACCGAAGCCGGGCTGCGGCGGCGGAGCGCCGAAGCCGCCGGGCCCTCCGGGCGGCGCGCCGTACTGCGGACCCGGGAAGCCACCCTGCGCAGGCGGCTGACCGAAGCCACCCTGCTGCGGCTGACCATAACCACCGCCGTACTGATCATTGCCGAACGGCATCGCTTCGGGAGCGACGGGATGTCCGTGCGCACAGAAGCTCGCGCCAGGGGCGATGTCGTGCCCCATCTGGCAGCGAAGAGGCGCCCCCTGCCCCGGAGGCGCGCCGTAAGCATTCGGAGGAGGAGCGCCGAAGCCGCCGGGTTGCGGAGGCGGAGCGCCGAAGCCGCCGGGCTGCGGAGGCGGAGCGCCGAAGCCGGGCGCTGCGCCGCCGGCCCCGACGGGGGTACCGCAGATGTTGCAAAACTTGTCCGACTGTTGAGGGATCGCGCCGCACTGCGGACAGGGGTTCATCGGGAATGTCTCCGTGGACGCACGTGCGATGGAAAAAGCGGCAGTGCGTTCTCGGGCAGCATATCGGAGAACGAGAGAAAAAGCCGAACTAGAGAAATGGGGTGCCCAGGCTCGTCCGTTCCGGCTGGACGTGTGCAGAATCGCTGCTGATTGCTCCCGGTTCAGGCCCCGAAACGGGCGCTCGCCAGGAGGGCCGCCTCGACGACCTGCCGCACCGGAACGTCGTGCGCGCGCGCGGCTGCGACGCAGCGATCGTGCTCCGGCTTCCGCTGCGGCGGGCCGAAGGGACCGCCCGCGATCTTCACCGGGATCGGCCCGTACGGCGTGCTCACCTCCTCGATCCGACGCGGGCGCTCGACGCGATTCACGGAATGGATGCGGACGCCGAGCGTCGTCGACTCGCGGAGCATCACGCGCGCGATCTCGTCCGCTCGCGACGCCTCCACGAGCGCGCCGAGCAGATGCCCGGGCCTGCCCTTCTTCATCGTGAGCGGCGCCGTCCATGCGTCGAGCGCTCCAGCCGCGAGGAGCGCCTCGATGCAGGAGCCGAGCATCTCGCCCGTGGCGTCGTCGAGGTTCGCCTCGAGGACGACGTGCGTGCCGCCTTCGTGACGCGCCTTCTCCGCGACGGGCTCGCCGAGCACCACGCGCAGGAGGTTCGGGCGATCCGGCAGGTCGGCCGTCCCTGCGCCCCATCCGGTGCGCTCGGGTTTCATCGACGGCCAGCGCGTCGCCTCCGTGGCGTGCGCGCCGACGATCGCGGCGCCCGTCGGCGTGACGAGCTCGAACGCGATGCCTCCGTCGTACGTGGGGAGGCCCTTCAGACACTCGACCACCGCCGGCGCCGGCAGCGGCAGGATGCCATGCCTCGCTCGCGTGCGGCCGTGCCCCATCGGCAGCGGAGAGACGACGACGCGCGCTCCGATCCAGTCGAGCGCAGCCGCGCTCCCGACCACGTCCACGATCGCGTCGACCGCGCCGACCTCGTGGAAGTGGACGTCGTCGATGGGCATGCGATGCACGCGCGCCTCGGACTCCGCGAGCCGCTGGAAGGTGGCGAGCGCGCGGCTCCGAACGCCGTCCGAGAGCTTCGCTCGCTCGAGCATCTTGCGGATCTCGCCCCACGTCCGCTCCGGCTGCTTCTCCTCGACGTGCACGTCGAACGCCGTGGCGACGATCCCGCTTCTCTCCCTCGTCCCGAAGTGGAGGTGGAAGCCCCGCACGGGCAGCGCCGCGACGGCGTCCTCGATCACCGACTCGGGCACGCCGAGGTCGACGAGCGCGGCGATGACCATGTCTCCGGCGAGCCCGGAGGGCGCATCGAAGAAGAGGATCTTCCCTTTGCCCTCCCCGCGCTCGAGCGGCGGATGCGGCGCGCGCGTGTGCTCGTGCGCATGCCCGTGATGGTGGTGGGCATGCCCGTGATGGTGGTGGGCATGCCCGTGATGGTGCGGATGCTCGTGCTCGTGCTCGTGCTCGTGCGCATGCAGATGACGACCGCGCACGGAGCGCCGTTGCGCCGCCTTCGGGCCGCCCCCCTTGCTTCGAGCCGCCTTCTTCTTCGAACCCACGCCCTCAGCCCTTCTTCTCGAGCAGCCGAAGGATCCTCGCCGCGGCGAACGCCGCGCCGAATCCGTTGTCGATGTTCATCACGGTGATCCCCGACGCGCAGCTCGTGAGCATCCCGAAGAGCGCGGTCATTCCGTTCTGCGCGGCGCCGTATCCGATCGACGTCGGCACGGCGATGACCGGCACGTCGACGAGCCCGCCGACGACGCTGGCCAGCGCTCCCTCCATCCCGGCGATGACGATGATGACGCCGGCGCTCTCGAGCGTCGGACGCTTGTGGAGCAGGCGATGGATCCCCGCCACGCCGACGTCGAAGACGCGCTCGAACGAGACGCCGAGCAGGCGCATCGTCTCCGCGCACTCCTCGGCGACCGGGATGTCGCTCGTCCCCGCGCTCAAGAGGGCGACCTTTCGCGTCGAGAGCGGCTGCGGCGCGGACTTCTCGAGCGTGCACGTCCGCGCCATCGGGTTGTGCCGCATCTCGGGCAGCTCGCGGACGAGCGCCGCGGCCTTCGCCTCGTCGATGCGGGTGACGAGCACGTTCTGCCCGGTCCGCGCGAGCTCGCGAGCGATCCCGATGATCTGATCGGCGGACTTGCCCTCCCCGAGGATCACCTCCGGAACGCCCTGTCGCAACGCACGGTGATGGTCGACGACGGCGAAGCCGAGGTCGACGAACGGCAGCTGCCGCAGCTCCGCGAGCGCGTCTTCTATCTGCGTCCCCCCACTCTTCACACGGAGGAGCAGGTCTTTGAGGCGGGCTTCGTCCACGCGCCCTTCTTAGCCCAAGCCGCGTCGTGGGCGCCATGGCCTTGCCGGCCTCCCCGGCGGGACGGGAACGAGCTCGGCCCGACCGAGGACATCCCGTCACGCCGTCGGGCTCGCGCACGATGCCGCTCGCGCGCAGGCTCGACGCCGACGAGCTCACGGGATCGCGAGGGAAAGATTCACCATCCGATCGAGAGCAGGAATCCTGACGGCGAGCTTGCCCGCGATCGGCTGGATCGGAGTGACGGGCGTGACCGACACGACGGAGGCGAACGTGATGAACCACGACCCGTCCCTCGCCGTCGCGCGCGGCTTCAGCCCCGCTCAGGCGCGCCGTAGGCGCGCCCACCCGTGGGTCCAACGCTCGAGGGACGCTTCGCCGACGCGTCCGCCGCCGGCCGAGCTATAACGTTCCGCGGCATGCCTTTGCCGCTCGCCTTCCCGATCGGGCTCCTCGTCGGCATGAGCTTGGCATGGGTCGCGCGCGTCGAGCTCGCGCGCTCGGAGGTCCCTCTCGTCCTCGCGCGCCCGTTCCTCGTGGCGCTCGCGCTCGGCGCGATCGTCCACCTTCCGGTCGCCGCGTACTTCGTCGCGAGGCACGGAGACTGGGCGTACCTGTATCTCGTGCGGTCGGCCCGCATCCCCTCGGCAGTGGACCTCACCCTCGTCGTGCTCGGCGCGCTCAGCGTTCCGCTGGGGTTCGCCATCGCTGCGCCCTGGGCGATCGCCAAACGCGGCCCGGCCCTGCTGAAGTTGGGCGCCGTCATCGGAGCGCTGCTGATCGTGGCGTGCGTCCTCGCCGCGCGCCGTCTGTCGGTGAGCGCCTCGTACGCGCAGTTCCACGGCGGCTTCGGCGTCGCGCCCCTCGGCAAGACGACGCTCGGCCGTGGCGTTCTCCTGAGCTGGGTCGCGCTCCTCGCCGGATATGCGTGGAGCGTCCGTGCGCTCCGCACCCCTCGGACCGACACGTGACTCGGCCCGGTGTGCTATGAATTCGGTGATGTGGGTCCGTGGCGCGGCAATTCGTCCCGTGCCTCCGTACGCGGTCGTCCCGAGAGAGGTCCTCGATCGAGTCGAGGAGGAGCTGGCGGACGGAGGCCTCGACGCGAAATCCGAGCTCGATGACGCCTTCGAGCGCTTCGAGCGGACCCAGCCCGCGCTCGCGCAGAAGGCCGCCGACATCCTCGCGCGCCCGCTCGACGAGACCGCGCTCGCCCTCGGCTACTTCCTGACGATCGCGGTCTGGCTCGCCTTCGAGCGCGCGTTCGGGCCGCGGCTCGGCGAGGTCACCGAGGAAGCGCGCGCCGCGGCGGAGGCTGCGCTCGAGCTCGAAGAGCAGCTGCGCGCCACCTACTCGAACGAGCCGCTCGAGCTCGAGGACGTGATGGCGATCGAGCAGCCCGGCATCCTCTCGTTCATCAACGAGCACGTGGAGGCCGCGCTCGAGCCGCAAGACAACGACGACCGCGACGTCGACGTCGACGACGTCCACCTCGTGTACCGGAACGTGCTCGTCCAGACGCTGGCGCTCTCGCACGCCGTCACGTCGACGGCAGGCGCTCGGCCGCGCGAGCTCCTGGCCTGATCCGGCAGGGACGAGGAGGCCGCGCCGCGAGGGCGACGACGTCTCCGCCGTCGCCCCGAGACGCGAGAGACGTGGGCGCTACCGCTTCGTGAGCTCCCAGACGCCTTCCTCGGCGCCCGCGCTCGCTCCCTTGTACTTCAACTTCGAGCCCTCTTCGCAGATCGTGTAGGTCTCGCCGTCGGCCGTCGTCACCGTGTCCCCGTTCACGGTGAACGTGGTGGTCGACTGCTTCTGTTTCGTCTCGTTCAGGGTGCAGTTGCAGCCGCCGGCCTCGGTCGCGCACGTCGTGTTCGGCATCACCGCCTTCAGCGCCGCCTCGACTGCGCCGCAGCCTGTCGGCGCGCACGTCGAAGGCACCTTGAGCAATCCCGAGACCCTGAGGGTGACGTCGCGCTTCAGCGCGGCGTCCGCGAGGAAGTAGATCGTGCCCTGGACCGTGACCTTCGCGTTCGAGGTGTCGACCGAAGCGCAGGCCGTTTTCACCTGCTCGAAGTAGTCACCCAGGCAGCCGGCCGTGTAGTCGTACGTGCCCGACGGATTCCCGCCGCAACCGGTGAACGCCGGGCAAGCGGAGGTGAATTGGACGTCGACCTCGTTCGTCGACGGCGCAGGCGTCTCGCCCGAAGAGCTGCCGCTCGTGCCTCCCGACGTACCTCCCGACGTACCTCCCGACGTGCCGCCGGACGAATTGTCGCCACTCGAGCCGCCGGAGGTCCCGCCGCTCGTACCGCTCGAGCCGGAGCTCGAGGTGTCGGTCGTGGTCTCGGTCGTGCAAGCAAAGACGAGACAGACCGCACTCAACGCACTCACACAAAGGAAGCTCCTCATGTCCCACCTCCAGCAGCGATGCTAACAACCAACACGATCACAGACGAAGAAGCTCGCCGAAGCATGCTTCGAAATCGAACGAAGGCGCACGCCGCGTCGCGCTGCCTCACCCCCCGGGGCCAGTCCTCAGTCCTCAGTCCTCAGTCCTCAGTCCTCAGTCCTCAGTCCTCAGTCC
>CALFEQ010000039.1 GCA_937949945.1 uncultured Myxococcales bacterium | reverse complement strand
GCGACCTACGGCTCCGGAGGCCGTCGCTCTATCCAACTGAGCTACGGACGCGTTCTACGGCTCCGGAGGCCGTCGCTCTATCCAACTGAGCTACGGACGCGAACGAGATGAAGCTAGGCGTTATCTGAAGGACGAAGTGGAAGCCAGGTGTGGCCCCGCACCGCTGGCTGAGCTGGCGCGCGGGGTCTTCCGTCATAATCCCGAACGTCTCGGTTCACAAGAGTGGCTCGACCAATGCGCGTCCGGGCCGAAGTCCGGGCCTCGAAGATGCCATACGGGCCCCGAGATGCCGGGCACGAGAGCACGACAGCGGCTCGGTTGGATGCGCGTCCGGGGGCCCCATTGATACCCGGGGACCGCGCCGTACGTTGACGGCGATGCGTCCGACGCCGGTTGACGAAGGCGGACCGCAGAGCAAGCCCGGCCCTCCGGCCGAGGGCTCGCCTGGCTCGCAGGCTGCCGCTCCCGCTTCGACCTCGGGCGGCTCGAGCGAGGAGCTCGCCCCGAAGCGCGACCCGAAGAAGGGGCGCGACCCGCTCCTCTCCGCGATTTGTCACGATCTGCGGGCGCCGCTCGCGGCCGTGACCATGGGGGCAAACTTCGTCCTTTCGACCTTGCCCAAGGACGAGTCGTCGAACCGGTCACGGCGCGTGCTCGAGGCCATGCTCCGGTCCGCCAAGCAGATGGAGCGGCTCGTGCGGGACTTCGCGGACCTGTCCGAGGTCGAGGCCGGCTCGGTCGTGCTGCGGACGGGGATCAACGACGCACGCGAGCTGGTCGAGATCGCGGCCGAGTCCGCGCGACCGGCCGCGGCCGCGCGCTCGGTCGAGGTCGTCACGTCCGTGCCCGACGCGCCCGTCGTCCTGCGTTGCGACCGCGATCGGATCCTCCGCGCCCTCGCCCACCTGCTCGACAACGCCACGCGCTTCGCGCCCGAGGGCTCCAAGATCGTGCTCGGTGTCCGCGACGAAGACGGCGCGGTGCGACTGAGCGTCACCGATCGCGGGCCTGGGCTGTCCAAAGATACGCTCGAGCACCTCTACGATCGGACGTGGCACGTGAAGCGGTCCGATCGCACCGGCGCGGGGCTCGGGCTCGCCATCGTGCGCGGATTCACCGAGGCGCATGGCGGTAACGTCGAGGTCGACCCGACGCCGGGCGCGACCACGTTCACGCTCGTGCTGCCGAAGGACGTACGCCCGGAGCAGGCCGAGGAAGACGCGATGGAGGACGCGTCGCTCGTGTGAGCCGCCGACCGCGTCACACCCGAGCTTCGCTCACGTCACTCGCGCTCGAACGGCGCCGGCGTCACGCGGATGCTCTTGTACCGCGCGAGCTGGACCAGGCCCGCGGGCGCGCCACGCGGCTTCGAGACGTCGCGCGCCTTGCAGTAATGGACGTCGACGGAGCGCGCCGCGCGTGCCTTCGAGTACCAGGCGGCGATGGACGCGGCGCGCTCGATCACCGGACGCGGGATGTCGACGTCGTCCGGATTGCGCACGACCACGTGGCTGCCGGGCGTTCCTCCGCCGACGTGGAGCCAGAGGTCGTTCGGCTCGGCGACGTCGAACGTCAGGTGATCGTTCTCCGCGTCGCCCCGGCCGACGAGCACCTCGAAGCCGTCGACGACGAAGGTCCGATACGGTCGACCTTTGCTCGCCATCGGAGCGCAGTCTACGCGTCCTGGCGGGCGCGCGCTCGCGTGCCGGCTCACCCCTCCGATCCGCCGCGCGCCTGGCCGGCAGGGCTCGGCTCGGCGGGCCGCGCTCGGATGGTCGTCTCGTCCGGCGCCTCCTCGGCGGTTGCCTCCGGCGGCTCCGACGGGCGCGACGCCTGCGACGGCTGCGAGGCGGGCGGGCGGATGCCGTGACGATCCATCTTCTGCTGCAGGGTCTTCACGGAGATGCCGAGGAGGTTGGCGGCGGTCTCGCAGTCGCCGTTCGCGATGTGGAGCGCGCGCGTGACGTGGCGCCGCTCGAAGTCCTTCAACGCGACCGACAGCGGCTGGATGCGGGTGTCGGCGTTGCTCTCGGGGCTCGCGCCGACGATGTCCTCGGGCAGGTGCTCGAGGTCGATCTCGCCCCCGCGCGCGAGCACGACGGCCCGCTCGATGGCGTGCGCGAGCTCGCGGACGTTGCCCGGGAACGGATACTCCATGAGCGCGTCCCAAGCGCGCGGCGACACCCCTGGCGGGACGCGACCGGGGCAGTAGCGCCGGAGGAAGTGTGCAACCAAGAGCGGCATGTCCGCGCGACGCTCGCGGAGCGGCGGGATGTGCAGATCGAGGACGGCAAGGCGGAGGTAGAGGTCGTTGCGGAACTTGCCCTGCGCGACGAGGGCCTTGAGGTCGTGCGCCGTCGTCGAGACGACGCGGACGTTGACGGGAATCGGTTCCGTACCGCCGACGGGCACGACGACGCCCTCCTCGATCGTCCTGAGGAGCTTCGCCTGCGTCGAGAGGGGCAAGGCAGAGACCTCGTCCAAGAGCAGGGTGCCGCCGTTGGCGGCCACGAAGCGTCCATCACGGCGCCGCCGCGCTCCGGGCGCGCCCGATTCGCGCTCCTCGCCGAAGAGCTCGACGTCGATGAGAGGCTCGGGGAACGCCGCGCAGTCGAGCGCGACGAAGGGGGCCAGCTTCCGCGGACCGCGTGCGTGGAGCGTGTGGGCGACGAGCTCCTTGCCCGTCCCGCTCTCGCCCGTGATGAGGACGGGCGCATCGCTCTGCGCGACCGTGTTCACGCGCTCCACCAGGCGAACCATCGCCGGCGTGTGGCCGACGATGGGTGAGCCGACGTCGCGACTGGCGACGAGCCGGCGCGCCTCCTCCAGCTCGCGTTTGAGCGCGACGTGCTCCGCGATGTGGCCGATGACCCGAAGCGTGAGCTCCTCGGGATCGAACGGCTTCGTCACGTAGTCGTACGCGCCCTCGCGCAGCGACGCGACGGCGTCGGGGATCGTCGCGAACGCCGTCATCAGGATCACCGCCGTGGTCGGCGCGCGGAGGCGCAGGCGCCGGAAGATCGTGAGACCGTCGACCTTGGGGAGGCGGACGTCGAGGAGCGCGACGTCGAATGTCCGCTCGGACACGAGCTCCATCGCCTCTTCGCCGTCGCGCGCCTCCGTGACGTTGTGACCGGCATCGGTGAGCGCGTACGCGAGGCTCAGGCGTGTCGCCTGGTCGTCGTCGACGACGAGGATGTCGAGGGGAACCGTGTGACGGGTCGCCGGCTCACGGGACGGACGGGCCTTGGCGAGTCGCTCGATCATCATCGCGGCCGCGCTCGTCATCGGTCGTGCTTCTTCGACTCGTGTTTCGGTCCGACGGGGGAAGAGGCGCGACGACGCCGCTCATCGCGCGACGGACGACCTTGCGACCGGCGCGACGGCGGTATTGCCGCACCCAGGACGGAGGGAAGCACATCTCGATCCCTCCAACGTGCCCGAGTCCCGCGGTCGCGCGTGCCGTTCGGACGCGTTCGAAATCGGCGCGCTCCGGGTGTCGGAGGTTCGCGTTTCCATCGGCGCCTCCAACGCATCCGTCGTCACGCGACCGAGACGTCGGCGTGGCAGCAGACCACGGGTGAGCATCTCGTGCGTGGCAACTCGACTCGCGAAACGGCGCGTCGGGTTCGACGCGCCGGTCGACGGGACGCGACGTCGATGGGTGATCGCCAACCGACGAGCGAAGACCGGACCGCAGGCGTCGAAGCACGTGCATGGCACGCGGCTTTCATGGTCCGCGCGGAATGGATCCCGCTGCGGTGCACGCTCCGTCGAGCCGGCCGCCGCGCGTCGACAGCGGAGCCGGCGCGCGGTTCCGGTTCGCGATCGGGGGCCTCGGGCTCGCGCTCGCGGCGAGCCTCGGTGCGCCCGCGGTCGCCGAGACGTCCGCAGGTTGGTTGTCGGCGCCGCTGGAGCCCATGCTCGTCGCCGCGGCCACGCTGGTCGCGATGGGGTTCTTGGCCATCGGCTGGGTCCTCGGCTCGCGCTTCGACGCGCTCACGGACGAGGCCCGTCGCGATCCCGTGACCCGCGTCGGAAACCGCCGGCATTGGGAGGAGTGCCTCGCGCGCGAGGTGACGCGCGCCGCGACCGCGCGGATGCCGCTGTCGCTCCTCATGGTCGACGTCGACAACCTGAAGAAGCTGAACGACACGGCCGGACACGCAGCGGGGGACGCCGCGCTCGAGCTGGTCGGTGCCGTGCTCAACGAGACATGCCGCTCTCGCGACGTCGCGGCGCGCTTCGGCGGCGACGAGTTCGCGATCCTGCTGCCGCGCACGCGTGCGTCCGAGGCGCTCGTCGTGGCAGAGCGCATCCGCGCGGAGATCGCGAGACGGCGCGGCGCTCACGCGCCCGCGTCTCTCGGCGAGGCCGTCACCGTCTCGATCGGGATCGCCGACCTCGACTCGATCCGAGAGCCTCGACCGCATCTCCTCTTCGACGCCGCCGATCGCGCGCTCTACGTCGCCAAGCAGAACGGCCGCGACCGCATCGAGGTCTTCGCCGCGCGCTCGCCGAAGAGCGCCGGCCCGAGGATCATCCTCCTCGACGAGCGGCGTCGCTCCCGCAAGCGAAGCCACCGCGGACGCTCCTCCGTCTGACGTGTGACCGATCGCCACGCGGACGTGCTCACCGTACGCGCAGGAACGTCGCTGCACGCCGGCTCGCGCGAGAGCACGCTCCCGCGCTCGAGGTAGCGCCGCCGCAGCGGGCACGACGGGTGCTTCGCTCGACGCCGGCATGTCGTCGTCGAACACCTGGGACAGGGCCGCCGGAGCGGCGGTGCCGCAGGGTGCTTGGGGCGCCAGCCCCAACAGGTCCATCGGGATCCTCGCTTGGATGCTGGGGCTCGGCGCATGGCTGACGCCCTGGCTCGCTCTCTTGCACGATGGGCTGTCGCGCAGCACCGTCTACTTGCCGTTCGAGGTGCTCGTCCTGCCATCCGTGATCGCGGCGAGCACGATGCTCGCGGTCGGAGCGCTGATGAGCCAGACGCAGCTCCTCCCGCTCATCCCGCTCTTCGGCGCGGCAGGCGCGAGCGTCACGTTCGCGGGAGCCGCGCTGGCGGTCGGTGTGCTCGAGGAGATCGCGCTCGCGGACGATCCGTCGTTCGCGACGACCGCCGTCGCCGGAAGCGCCCTCGCGGCGCCCGTCGGCTTCGTCCTCAGCATACCCGCGCTCGTCATCGCCGGATCGCGCCTCACGAGTCACGACGACGGCGACACCTTCACGGCGCTCACCGGCGTCTGGACGATGCTGGCAGGCCTCTTCGCCGTCGGCGTCCCGGCGGCGGCGATCGACTTCCCGTTCCGCTGGATCGCCGAGACCGTCCCGATGCTCGTGATGAACGCGGGCGCCGTCATGTTCGCCGTGGGCATCGTCGGCAGCGTCGAACGCCGCCGGTGGCTCCGAAGAGCGCAGCGAGGCGAGATCGAGGGCATCCGCGTGCGCGCCCTCGGACCTCTCGAGAGCGCTCCGCCGGTCCTCCCGCTCCTCCGAACGATCGAGGCGCCGCGAGCGGTCATCGAGGTGGTCGAGCGCAACGGAGACGGCGTGTACCGCGGGACGGAGATGGTGCGGGCGATCGCGGTGGTGTGACGAGAGACGAGAGGCTCCAGGCTCCAGGCTCCGGGCTCCAGGGGGATCGCGCCGTCCGCCTCTCACGCGCTGAGCGGACGACGACATTCGCGAGGACGAAGGAACAAAAAAGCGAGAAGGCGGCCGCCCGCGAGGGCCTTGCCGCCTTCTGCTGCTGGCTCGCGGCTCGCCTTCCCTGGAGCCTGGAGCCCGGAGCCTGGAGCCTCTCTTACGAGCTCGTCTCCTCGAACTCCGCGTCGATCACGTCCTTCTTCTTGTCGCCACCACCCGAGGCCGCGCCGTCGGTGCTGGAGGCGCCCGGCGCTGCGCCCGGGGCGCCGCCCGGAGCCGCCTGCTGGTAGAGGACGCTCGCCATGCGGTGAGCCTCCTTCTCCAGCTTGTCGAGGACGTCCCGCACCTGGGCGTCGTCCTGCTTCTCGACGGCCGCGCGCCCCTCCTTGATGAGGTTCTCGAGCGTCGAGACGTCCGAGGCCGGGATCTTGTCCTTGTTCTCGTTGAGCGTCTTTTCGAGCGAGTAGCACATGTTGTCGAGCTTGTTCCTGCGCTCGATCTGCTCGCGGCGGGCCTTGTCCTCGGCCTCGTGCTCCGCGGCCTCCTTCACCATGCGCTGGATGTCTGCCTCGCTCAGACCCGAGTTGGCCGTGATGGTGATCTTCTGATCCTTGCCCGTCGCCACGTCCTTGGCGTGGACGGAGAGGATGCCGTTGGCGTCGATGTCGAAGGTGACCTCGATCTTCGGCACGCCACGCGGCGCGGGGAGGATGCCCTCGAGGTGGAACTTGCCGAGCGTACGGTTGTAGCGCGCCTCGGTGCGCTCGCCCTGGAGGACGTGGACCTCGACCGACGGCTGGTTGTCCGTCGCCGTGGAGAAGATCTCCTTCTTCTGCGTCGGGATCGTCGTGTTGCGCGGGATCATCACCGTCATCACGCCGCCGAGCGTCTCGACGCCGAGCGAGAGCGGAGTGACGTCGAGGAGGACCATGTCCTTGACGTCGCCCGCGAGCACGCCGGCCTGGACGCCCGCACCGATCGCGACGACCTCGTCGGGGTTGACGCCCTGGTGAGGCTCCTTGCCGAAGAACTTCTTGACCGTCTCCTTGACGAGCGGGATGCGCGTCGAGCCGCCGACGAGGACGACCTCGGCGATGTCCTTCGGCGTCTTCTTCGCGTCCTCGAGCGCGCGCTTGACGGGCTCCATCGTGCGCTCGATGAGCGGCGCCATCATCTGCTCGAGCTTCGCGCGCGACAGGCGCATGTCGAGGTGGACCGGGCCGGCCGGACCGACCGTGATGAACGGCAGGTTGATGCTCGTCTCCTGCACGCTCGACAGCTCGATCTTCGCCTTCTCCGCGGCCTCCTTGAGGCGCTGCAGGGCCATCTTGTCCTTGCTGAGATCGATGCCCTGCTGCTTCTTGAACTCGGCGATGAGCCAGTCGATGACGAGGTTGTCGATGTCGTCGCCACCGAGGTGCGTGTCACCGTTCGTCGAGATGACCTGCACGACGTTGTCGCCGACCTCGAGGATCGAGATGTCGAACGTACCGCCGCCGAAGTCGTAGACGGCGATGATCTCGTCCTTCTTCTTGTCGAGACCGTACGCGAGCGCCGCCGCCGTGGGCTCGTTGACGATGCGCTTCACGTCCAGGCCGGCGATGCGCCCCGCGTCCTTCGTGGCCTGACGCTGCGAGTCGTTGAAGTAGGCCGGGACGGTGATGACGGCCTCGGTGACCTTCTCACCGAGGTAGTCCTCCGCCGCCTTCTTCAGCTTCTGGAGGACCTTCGCGCTGACCTCGGGAGGCGTGATCTTCTTGCCGCGGACCTCGAACGCGGCGTCGCCGTTGTCGCCGCGAATGATCTTGTACGGCACGCGGCGGGTTTCCTCAGTGACCTCCTCGTAGCGCCGACCGATGAAGCGCTTGGCACTGAAGATCGTGTTCTCGGGATTCGTGACCGCCTGACGCTTGGCGATCTGGCCGACGAGGATCTCTCCCTTCTCGTCCCAGGCGACCACGCTCGGGGTGATGCGCGACCCCTCTTCGTTGACGATCACCTTGGGCTCGCGGCCCTCCATGACGGTTACGACGCTGTTCGTCGTCCCGAGGTCGATTCCAATGATCTTGCCCATGGTCGTTTCGCCTCCAAGGAATCCGGCTGGAGGCGCGGGACTCTAGTCGAGGTCCAGCGCCGAGCGCGGCGAAAAATCCGACGTCTTAACGGGGTGGTTGGGGACAAGCCCCAGTTGGAGCTGCGTCGGGGATCGCCCGACCGCCATCCGGGGTCGATGGGGCAAAGCCCCAGTTTCGGAGAGACCCCAGCCATCCCCGTCGCCGACGGCCATGATGGTCGAGGACCTCCCCAAGCCCGAAGGCCCATACTGCGAAGAATGGGCCCGGGTCAGTGTCTCGAATCGCGGCCAAGCTAATCACACGGGTAGCGGCGTCAACGGGAGGCGGCACGGAACTTGGTTACCCGGTTCCCAGGCCCGTTTCCCACGCCTTTTCCGGGGCCTCGCCGAAGGCGAGCCGATGCCGCCGAGGGCGAGCCCGCGCGAGCGCGACGGCGGGTGCGAGCTCGGAGGAGCTCAGCCACGCCGCTTGCGCTTCTGCAGCTCGAGCTCCCGCTCGACCAACTTGCGCAGGTTCGGGTCGCTGCGGGTCGGTATGTCGAACGGATCCTCGGCGGCGATTTTCGCGGGCTGGGAGGAGACCTTCGTCTCCTCCATGAGCCGGTCCGACGGCACCGTCCGCGGAGGAGCATCACGTTCGGCCACGGAAATCTGCCGGATCGTCGGCGGCGCCTCGGCCTCCGTGAGCGGAGCCTCGGCCTCGGCCGGCACGTACACGATCGGCGGCGCCATCGGCGTCGTGGGACTGGCGGAAGCCGCGGTCGCTCGGAGGAGGGCGAGCTCGTGCTCCGCCCGGAGGTGCGCGTCCCTCTCGGCGACCCCCGGAGGAGGCAAGGGCTCCGTGATTCGCCGCGAGCTCGGCGGCGCGGCCGGATGGGGGCGCGACGAAGCGACGCTCGCATCGCCGATGAGGTGGCGGACGCTCCGCATCACTTCGGTGGTCACCTCGTTCTCGAGGTTCTGCGTCACCGCCCACCACTGCTCGAGCATCTCTCGCGCGCTCCGAAAGCGCGCCTCGGGATCGCGCGCCATCGCCTTCCGCACGAACCAGTCGAGCATCCGGTTCTTGATCGGGCTCTGGTCGGAGACGGCCGGCGGCTCCGCTTCGCTCTTCATCCGCACGATGGCGTCGATCGAGCGGCTGACGAACGGAAGTCGCCCCGTGAGCGTCCGGAAGACGACGACGCCGACGGCATAGAGGTCCGCGGCGAATCCCACGGTCTTGGCGCTCTTGAACTGCTCGGGCGCCATGTAGCCCATGCTCCCGATGAGGTGACTCGTCGAGGTCAGGCCGGTATCGCCGGTGATCTCGCGGAGCCGCGCCACTCCGAAGTCGATCAGCTTCACGACCTCGCCTTCGAGCGGGTCGCGATGGATGAAGATGTTCGAGGGCTTGATGTCGCGGTGGATGATCTTCGCGTCGTGGCAATCGCGAACGCCCGCGATGAGCTGCTCGATCCAGCGGACGGCCATCGGCAGAGGAACGGGACCGTCGCGACGGAGCTTGGCATCGAGCGTCTCGCCTTGGAGCCGCTCGAGCACGAGGAACGGCTGCCCTCTCTCGAAGCCGTAGCCCAGGATCCTGCTGACGTACCGGCTCTCGACGCCTGCCAGGAGCAGCGCTTCACGCGCGAAGCGCTCGCGCATCTCGTGCGGGCTCGGCACGACGTCGCCCGCGCCCACCTCCATGAGCTTGATCGCGACCGGACGACCGCTCGCGGTATGGGTGGCCTCGTAGACGCGCGAGGTGGCCCCGCTCCCGAGCGCGCCCGCCAGCGTGAAGTCCGAGAGCTTGGCAGGCTCGAGGGCCATCGCTGGGCTTCAGCATAGCCTCGTTGCTTGCGATCGGGCGTGCTGGTAGAGTCCAGGATCTCGATAATCGCTGTTTTCTTTGGACTTTTTGGGCGGTCACCTTCCTCCGCGACCCGCCCATTGAACAACGATTCCGACCGGTTATGCGCCGACCGTCGAAGCCCGATCTCCCACCTCCGCCGGAGCTCCCCTCGTTCAGGGTCGAGCCCGACCCGGAGGAGCTGGCGCGGGCCGGCGACTCTGCCGCTTCCGTCCTCGACCGGCATGCGGGCACCGGCCTCATTCGCCACGACTTCGCCCTCGACGAGGCTCTCATCGATCCCGATGCCGCGAAGGTCGTGCGGCGACTCGAGCGCGCCGGGTATCAAGCGTACCTCGTCGGCGGATGCGTACGTGACCTCCTGCTCGGCGGCCGTCCCAAAGATTTCGACGTCGCGACGAGCGCTCGCCCCGACGACGTGCGCGCGCTCTTCCGAAACTGCCGGATCATCGGACGTCGCTTCCGGCTCGCGCACGTCCTCTTCGGCGGCGGCAAGGTCGTCGAGGTCGCCACGTTCCGCCGCAGCCCGGGCGAGAACGATCTCGACGACGACCTCTTGATTCGCAGCGACAACGTCTTCGGCGAAGCG
The DNA here is from genome assembly GCA_937949945.1 of uncultured Myxococcales bacterium. Taxonomy (GTDB): domain Bacteria; phylum Myxococcota_A; class Polyangia; order Polyangiales; family Polyangiaceae; genus Labilithrix. The sequence goes on along the minus strand of CALFEQ010000039.1, from coordinate 25,536 downwards.
CACGAGGACGCCCTCCGCCGCGACTTCACCGTCAACGCGCTCTTCTACGATCTCGATCGTCGCCAGGTCCTCGACTGGTGCGGTGGCATGCCGGACATCCAGCAGCGCACCATCCGGACCATCGGCGATCCGACCGTCCGCTTCCGCGAAGACCCGGTCCGCATCATCCGCGCCATCAAGTTCTCCGCGCGTCTCGACCTCGGGATCGATCCGCACGTCTACGACGCGATGGTGGCGAACCGGCTCGAGCTCGCGCGTGCGGCGCGGCCGAGGCTCTTCGAGGAGATCCTCCGCTTGATGCGCGCCGGCAGCGCGCACCGCTCGATGTGGCTCATGTGGGAGGTCGGCGCGATGGCCGTCCTCCTCCCGGAGCTCTCGGCGTTCCTCGACGACGACGAGGCCACCGACGAGGGCAGCCTGCGCTTCTTCCGGAAGATGGACGCGGTCGACCGGAAGACGATCGACGAAGGCGTCCTCGACGACATCGTGCTCGTGACGTCGCTCCTCTACGAGCCGCTCGAGGAGGCGATGCACGGCGTGCGGGACCCGATGGCCGCCGTGAGCGATTTCCTCGAGCCCATCATCGAGCGCATCGCGATGCCGAGGCGCATCGCCGACGGCGTCCGCCGCATCATGATGATGGTGCCGCGCATCCTGCAGGGAAGAATCGGTCGCTTCGCGCGCACCGAGCTCTTCTTGCCGGCGCTCGACGTCGCCGAGATCGTGCTCCGCTCGCACGGCCAGAGCACGCACGCGATCGACGCCCTTCGCCGGGAAGCGATGCCGCTGCCTGCTCCCGGGCGCGAGTTCCGGCGCCCCTCGTCGTTCCCGCGCCAGCGCGGCGCGCGGCGCTGACGGCCGGCGCCGGTCTGCCACGTCTTGGGCGTCGGCGCGACAACCGTTGTAACATACACCTGGCATGCGGATGGCCGTCATGGGCGCGAACGGCACGCTCGGGCGCGCCGTCGTCGAACGCGCGGTCGCGCGGGGGCACGAGATCGTCGCCGTCACGCGCGGAGCCCCGAGACGGACGTTCCTCCGCGTCGTCCATCGCTCCGCCGACGTCCTCACCGGCGAGGGCGTCGCGGACGCGCTCGCGGGCGCGGACGTGGTCGTCAACGCGGTGAACGCGCGGCGCGGCGCGCGCAAGCTCCTCGTCGACGGCACGCGGCGCCTCCTCGACAGCGCCGAGCAAGCAGGCGTCCGGCACTACGTCGCGATCTCGATCGTCGGCGTCGATCAGGTGCCGATGGCGTACTACGCCGTGAAGCTCCAAGAGGAGCGCGTCGTCGAGTCGGCGAAGATCGGCTGGTCGCTCCTCCGTGCGACGCAGTTCCACGACCTCGTCGACGCGATGTTCGCACGGTCCTCCCGCTACGGGATGCTGCTCGCCCCGCCGGGCGCGAGGCTGCAGCCGATCGACGTCGACGAGGTCGCCGCAGCGGTGGTGGACGCGGCAGAGGCGGGCCCGAGCAAGCGGGTGCCGGACGTCGGCGGCCCGGAGATCCTCCCCGTGCGCGACCTCGCGCGGCAGTGGCTCGCGGCGACGAAGCGAGCGCGCCTCATCATGCCGACGCCCATGATGGGACGCTTCGGCAAGAAGATCCGCGAGGGAGCCCTCTGCGCCCCGGACCGCGCGGTCGGTAAGAAGACGTTCGCGGAGTGGCTCAGCGAGCGCTACGGCGCATGACCTGGTCGGCCCTTCGCATTGGATTTCACAGGAAGGGCGGAAGAGCGGAAGGATTCGGGGGTCGAAGCGTGAGGCGCCGCAACGCCGTTCGCAAGACTCGGGAGTTGAAGTTGACCAGCAACCCCACGGGGAGGTTGGCGAGCCGGAGATAGGTCACCACCTGCGCTTCGTGGATCGGGAGAAGTCGTTCGACCGCCTCGAGCTCCAACAGCAGCCTGCCGTCGACGACGAGATCCAGACGATAGGCGCAGTCGACGTGATCGGAATCGGCCGTTGCCGTTCGAACGGAATGCCCCGTTCGGCTAGCTCCGCGCACACGCACGCTTCGTATGCCGACTCCAGCAAACCCGGACCGAGACGGCGGTGCACCTCGATGAGCGCACCGATGATCTCTTCTGTTCCGTCGTCGAATCTCCCGCCCTTTTCTCGCTTCCCGTGCCGTCATCCCGGCTCGTCGGCCCGCCGGAGAAAAGAGTTGCTCGCGATCTCGAGGGTGAGAACGGAAGGGCGGGATTGGATCGCGTCGTTTCCACCCACGTGGCTGCGCCCCCTGCGTCCGTTGCCGGGAACGAAGGCTCGAGCCATCGCTCCTCCTCTCTTCGACCTTCCGCTCGTAGATGACCGATGCGCTCTCCAGCCCTCCGATGCAGACACCCAGGGCTTGTGCGCAAGCACTGAGGCGCCTGGCTTCTTCGTTCGCGACCAGGCAGTCGCTTCTTCGCTCGCGACCAGGCGGAAGACGTGGAGCGCGCGACGGCGCGACCTCCGTTCGCGTGACGAGGCCTCAATTCATCCTCTCCTTCCGCCCTTCCTGTGAAATCCCCCATGCGAGGCCGCCAGGCTACGCGAGCAGGCGCGCCAGCGCGTCCGGTGTCGTGACCGGCAGCGAGCACGTTCGGTTGCGGCACACGTACGCGACCGGTTCGTCCTTCGCCGGCTTGCCCTCGGCGAGGGCGGCGCTCGCCTCGAGCGACGATGGATCCGACGGGTCGACCCACGCGACGGTTCGGTTCGGGAGCCACTTCGCGAAGACGGCGCGCGCGAGCGCCTCCGTCCGCACGTCGTGACGTGGACCGACGAGCACGACGTCGATCGATCCTCGGATCACGCGATCGAGCTCGCAGATCGCCTGGCCATGGCCGAACGGGTTCTCGACCGCGACCGCGGCCAGGCGTTCGAGCTCCGCCTCGGCGATCGACGCGTACTTCGCGTCCACGAGCGCGCCCAGCCGGAGGAGGGCGCGCACGGCCATCGAGACGCCGCTCGGCGTCGCGTTGTCGTAGGGATCCTTCGAGCGGGCGATGAGTGACTCGCCGTCGACCGGCGTGAAGAAGAAGCCTTCGTCCTTCGTCCAGAAGGCCTCGAGCATCGCTTCGGCGAGCCCGCGCGCGAGACGCACCTTCGCCGGGTCGCCGGTCGCCTCGTAGACGTCGAGCGCCGCGTTCGCGAGGTAGGCGTGATCGTCGAGGAACCCGGGGCCCTTCAGGATCCAGCGCTGCTCGCCGTCGGCTCCGGCCTTCTTGACGAGCCGCGCGGCGCGGACTCGGTCACCGTCCCGCGTGGTGAGCTTCGCCTCGACGAACGCGAGGGCCCGCTCCGCCGAAGCGATCATCGCGTTCTCTCCGAGCGCTGCGCCGGCCTCGGCCATGGCGCCGATCATCAGCGCGTTCCAGCTCGTCAGGATCTTCTCGTCGCGGAACGGCCGCGCGCGCCGCTCGCGCGCCTCGAACATCTTCGTCTTCGCTCGCGCGAGCGCCGCGCGCGCATCGGCCTCGGAGATGTCGAGCTTCGCCGCGACCGCGCCGATCGGGCGTGACTCGTGGAGCACGGTCTTGAAGGTGGGCCGGCCGTGGTCCTCGAAGTTCCCCGCGGGCGTGATCCCGAAGTACTCGACGGCCACCCGGACGGCGATCGTGTCGTCGCCGAGGGCGGCCTTCACGTCCTCCTCGTCCCAGATGAAGAACTTCCCCTCCTCGCCCTCGCTGTCGGCGTCCTGCGAGGCGTAATACCCGCCGTCGGGATCGGTCATCTCGCGGTCGACGTACCGGACGATGTCGCGCGCCGTCTCCGCGAAGAGCGGATCGCCGAACGCGCGCCAGCCGTCGACGTACGACCGGAGCAGGAGCGCGCTATCGTAGAGCATCTTCTCGAAGTGGGGGACGATCCATCGCGCGTCGGTCGAGTAGCGGTGGAAGCCGCCGCCGAGGTGATCCCAGATGCCGCCACGACGCATCGCCTCGAGCTGCAGACGCGCCGCTTCGGCCGCTCGGCCGTCTTTCTCGAGCACGCCGCGGCGGAGAAGGACCTCGAGCGGCATCGTGTTCGGGAACTTCGGAGCGTGCCCGAATCCACCATTGGCGTCGTCGAAGCGCTGCAAGAGGAGCGTCGCCATCCGCTCCAGCAGCTCCGGCCCGGCCTTCGGTCCGGCCCGATCCGCCTTCCCGCGGCTGATCTCCGCGATGGCGAGCGCGAGGTCTTCGGCCTGCGCGTCGACCTCGCTCCGGCGCTCGCGATACGCGTCCGCCACCGCGCGGAGGATCTTCGGGAACCCCGGCATGCCCCAGCGGTCCTCCGGAGGGAAGTACGTGCCCGCGAAGAAGGGCTTCTGGTCGGGCGTGAGGAACACGGTGAGCGGCCAGCCTCCCGTACGCCCCATGAGCTGCACGGTGAGCTGGTAGATCTGGTCGAGGTCCGGACGCTCCTCGCGATCGACCTTGATGTTCACGAAGAGCTCGTTCATGAGGCGCGCGATCTCTTCGTCTTCGAAGCACTCGCGCTCCATGACGTGGCACCAGTGACACGCGGAGTAGCCGATCGAGAGGAGGATCGGCACGTCCCTCCTCTTGGCCTCGGTCAGCGCCTCTTCGCACCAAGGCCACCAGTCCACCGGGTTGTATGCATGTTGCAAAAGGTAGGGTGATGCCTCGGCCACGAGGCGGTTCGCCCTGCCATGCGCCTGCGCAGTCGTGATTCCGGTCGTGCTCACGTTGCCTCTCGGGGGTGACGACGACTCGTCCGACCGTGCACGCTACACACGGCCTAACGGGTGGGTTGACGATCGTGCTATCTCATTGTGGGTCCGACGGATGGCGAAGGCCGCGAAAAACGATCCCGCGAACGACCGCATAGCGCAGGCACGAGCGACGGTGCTCGACGGTGTCGGACGCGAGGTGGCGGCGAGCTTCCCCGGGATCACCCGCCTCGGAGGGCAGATCGTCGCGGCCCTCTACCTCGCCGACCGACCGCTCTCGATGGACGCGCTGAGCGAGGAGCTCGGGCGCTCGAAGAGCAACATCTTCGCGAACCTGCGCGGGCTCGAGGCGGCTGGGATCGTCGAGCGTCGCCGCGTCTCCGGGTCGAGGCACGACGCCTTCGCGCTGCGCGGCAAGTACCCGGACGTCGTCGTCGGGGCGTACCTCTCGCGGCTGCGCCGCGTGGTCATCGACAAGGTGAACCTCTGCACGCGCGCGCTCGACATGCTCGGCGACGCCACCGGCGAGGAAGCGGACGCGCTACGGGAGAAGCTCACGGCGCTCCAGCGCAAGTACGAGCGCTTCTCCACCGTGTTCGAGCTCGTGCCGATCGCCGACGGCCCCATCGACCTCGAGGAGGTGCTCGACGCCCTGCCGCAGGACGTCTTCGTCGCATTCGCGGCGCTCGCGAAGCGCGCGCTCGGGCTCGGGACGCGTCCGGTCGACGGGGCGACCTCGGGCGCTCGGATCGACGGGCGCGCCTCGAGATCGGGGACGCGGTAGCCCTCGGATCAGGCCGCCGTGATCTCGACCCTGAGCAGCTTGCGTCCGATGAACAAGTAGTCGCCGTGCGTCAGCTCGCGCTCGGTCTTCAGGCGGACGTACGTGCCGTTCCTCGAGTTGAGATCCGTGAGCTTGAAGCCGCCGGGCGTCTCCTCGATCTTGCAGTGCGAGCCGCTCATGTAGAGGTCGCTCGGGAAGTTCAAGTCGCCGCCCTCGCGACCGATCTGCAGCGACGAGGTGCGCGCGCACACCGTCATGCCGACGCCGCCGCCCTGGAGGAGCTGCGTGATGCGGAACGGGCTGTGGTGCTTCGGCGACGAGTAGAAGTACGTGCCGTCCGGTGCCGGCGAGTCGTTCGGCTTCGGCGGCGCATCGAGCCGGAAGACCTGCTCGCCCGCGAGGAACTGATCACCGGGCACGATGTCGACGCTGCCACGGACGCGGATGTAGACGCCGTTCAGCGAGCCCTCGTCCCGAACGCAGAGCGTGCCGTTGCGATAGAAGAAGTTCGCGTGCCTCGGCGACACGAACGGATCGTCGGGGAACACGAGCTGCCCGGCCCTGCCCACGATGTGCTGCTCCGCGTTGAGCTGGTAGCTCAGACCCTCGACGCCCTCGCCCCGGATCAGGATCAACTTCGCCTTGCCCGGGGCCTGGAGCTGGCCGAAGAACTGCGTGCGCGCGTTCAGGATCTCCGGTGGAACGGCTGCGCCGCAGCGGCCGCAGAACTTGTGCCCCACGGGGACCGGCGTGGAGCACGAACGGCACACGAAGTTCTTGGCTTGTTCCATGAGCTCCTCGACACTCTTTGGCTTCGACGGTGACTTGGATGCGGGTCCTCGTGCTCGTGCAGAGACGGGCGCCGACGACGAGACCATCGGATCGGCCGCCGACACCGACGGCATCGCCGCGGCGGTGCTCGTCCTGACCTCGGCGGAGACCTGCCGATCGGCCGGCGCGGAGCCAGCCGGCGCGTAGACGCCTGCGGACTCCCGGTGGGTCGACGGAGCCGCGTCGCTCCGCAGCGAGGTCGGAGGCGCACCGACCGGCTCGAGCGCCAGCGCGTTCGAGCACGACGGACACGTCTTTGTCCCGAGCGCGGAATACGACTCGCAACGCCCGCAGACGATGCCGATCTCGAGTTCCATCAGCGGAGAGTGGGGCGAGCTTACTACAAACCCAACACCGATCGGGCACGGAGCGGGGCCCGAGCCGGCCGGGTCGTCACGGCCGTGCTTCTCGCCCGCTACCAGAGGACGTTGAACCGCCTCGAGGCGTCCGAGAACTTCTCGCCCCAGAGCCGGAAGACGATGTGCTCGCAGGTCGACTCGTCGACCTGCCCGAAGTCGCGCGAGTCGTGGTGCATGAGCCTATTATCACTGACGAGATAGACTTTCCCGGGCTCGACCACGGCATTGTGCGTCCCCGCGCTCAGGCCCTCCGGGGCGGACAGGAACTCGAAGGTCCAGGCCCCGGTCTCGACCGCTTCGCAATGGAGCGTCATGAGACGCTGCGTGACGGGGTGCGGCACGACGACCGGCGAGCAGGCATGCCGCGACGGGAGGGCCTGGCCGTTCGTCGTCACGCCCCGGTCCGTGACCTCCACCGTGTCGCGAGCCTTCCCGAAGACCCGCCCCACCACCCATCCGCCGGGCACGAGCGGAGACGAGCAGCGCGCGAGCTCGCCGATGTTCGGCCGCCTCCCGCGGTGGACGAGCACGCGATCGTCCACCCGTAGCGTCGGCAGGATGGACGCGCCGAACTGCTCGTCCGGCCCGCGAGGCACCGTCCACACCTCGAGGACGAACAGGTGGAGCAGCATGCAGACCGCGCCGAAGATGCCCGCCACCCAGAGCGCGCCGCGCGTGAACCCCTTCACGCGGCGGATCGTATCACGCAGGCTCCTCGCGCCGCTCGATCGCGGCGCTCGCGGCGACGTCGGGCGCTCCGCCTGCGCTCGAAGCGCGCGGGAGCTCGAAGGCGACGATCGCTCCCACGACCTTCCCGCCCTCCTCGACGTTCTCGGCCGAGACGCGCCCGCCGTGCGCTTCCACGATGCGGCGTACGAGGGACAGCCCGAGCCCTATCCCGTGCGCCCCGGGCGACCGCGCGGGGCCCGTACCCGTCACGAAGGGGTCGAACGCACGCGCGAGGATCTCGGGCGGGAACCCCGGCCCCGCGTCACGGACGGCGACGCGCACGGACTCGCTCGTCGCGGTCGCCGTCACGACCAGCGGCTCGTCCTTCGGATGCCCGTGCGCCCACGCGTTCGCGAGGACGTTGTGGAGCGCTCTGCCGAGGAGCGCCGGATCGATCTCGACACGCACGTCGCGCAGGCCGTCCGCGACGAGGTCGACCGGCCCCGTCTCCTCCGCGGCGGTCCGCGCGGCGAGCCATTCGACGATGTCGACCTGCTCGCGCCGGAGATCGGCGAGGCCGGCGCGCGCCGACGCGAGCAGGTCACCGAGGATCGAATCCATCGCGACGAGCTGCCGATCGACCTCGTCGAGCGAGCTCAGGGCGGCCGGCGCGGCCTCGGCGCGCTCGCGCGCGATCTCGAGCGCGACGCGCGCGCGTCCGAGCGGCGAGCGCAGCTCGTGGCTGATCGCCGCCAAGAGATCGCGCTGGTCGAGCACGACGCGCGAGATGCGGTCGGCCATCACGTCGAAGGCGCGACCAAGCTCGCGGACCTCGTCGGCGACCCACCTCCGCGGGAGCTCGTCGACGCCCGTGCGCGCCGTGAGGTCTCCCGAGCCGAAGCGCTCGGCGGTGGCGGCCACGTGCTCGAGCGGCCGTGCGAGCCGTTTCGAGACGCGGCGGGCGACGAGGCCCAGCACCAACACGGCGGCGAAGAGGGCGGCGCCGATCCTCCACGGCCGCGGAGCCTGCGCGCCCGTCCGGATCTCGAGCGTCCCGACGACCTCGCCGCGCCGCACGACGGGCATGTAGGCGACGCCGTCCTCGAAGACCATCGCGCCAGGCCGCGCACGCCGGCCCGGGAACATGCTCGTGTCGCGCCGGACGCGAATGTCGAGGCCGGTCGCGTCGCGCAGCTCCGCGACGTACCTCTCGGTGGCCACCGGATCGTCCCACGTCCGCGCGAGGCGCTGCTGCACGTGGCGCGACACGACGCGCGCGGGGTAGTCGTCGCGGCTCTCGCTGGTGAGCAGGGTCGTGGCCGCGCTCGCCCCGATCGCGAGGACGATCGCGCCGAGGAACCAGAAGAGGAGGCGCGCCTGGAGCCCGCGCAGGCCGCGCCTGCGCCGGCCCCTGCGCGACGAGCCGCGATGGATCACGACGGCCTCACGAGCACGTAGCCCACGCCGCGCTCCGTCTTGATCAAGCGTGGATCCTTCGGGTCCTCTTCGAGCTTCTGCCTCAGCCGGCTCACGTGGACGTCGAGCGAGCGATCGACGCTCGGGTCGTAAGCCACGGCCTTGCCCTTCGAAGGATCGCGCACGGCGGCGGCGAGATCTTCGCGCGACACGGTCTCGCCCGCGCGTTTCGCGAGCTCGACCAGGATGCGGAACTCGTACGACGTGAGCGAGACCTCGACGCCGTTCCGCTGCACGACGCGACCGGCGACGTCGATCGTGATGGGGCCGACCACGATGCGCGACGGCGTGGCACGGAGGCTCGTCGGCTTCGCACGCCGGAGCACGGCGCGTACGCGCGCGAGCAGCTCACGCGGGTTGAACGGCTTCGACACGTAGTCGTCGGCGCCGATCTCGAGCCCGACGATCCGGTCCGCGTCGTCGCCGCGCGCCGTGAGCATCACGATGGGCACGTCGTGGTCGGCGCGGATGCGCTTGCAGACCTCGAAGCCGTCGAGCCCGGGGAGCATGACGTCGAGCAGCACCACGTCGAACGACTCGCCACGTGCGAGCGCATCGAGCGCCGCTTGCCCGTCCATCACGTGCACCAGCGTGACCTGGTGCGGCGTCAGGTACTCGCCCAGCAGGCGAGCGAGATCGCGATCGTCGTCGACGAGCAGCGCCTTCACGGCCGCGGACCCGGTGGGCACCGTCTCCGCCACGGTCATCTCCTCAGAACGTATCGCGCGCGACGACGGCGGCCTTGAGGTGGTTCTTCGCGCGAAGCGCGTACGGCCCGTCGGGATGCGCGCGGATGAACATGCTGAACGCCTCCGCCGACAGATCGTAACGACCTGCGTGGTAGTAGGCCACGCCGAGCGCGTACGCCGTCGGGTACGAAGGGTCGATCTGACCGAGCTTCTGGATCTTCTCGATCCGCCACAGCTCGGCCGAGCGGCGCTCCTCTTCTTCGATGCTGGCGCACGCCTCCGGCGTCTTCGCGTCGCGACGCCTCAGGGCGAACGTCTGGCGGTGGATGTCCGACGGATGCGGATGCGCGATGTAGAACGCGTAGAGCTCGCGCTGCTCGTCGAGCGAGAGCGCGAACGGCGGCCGCGACTCGACGCCGACGAGCACGTTCCACACGGTCTTGAACACGATCCGGCGCTGCGCGTCGTTGAACAGGACGCGCCGACCGACGATCCACCCGGCGTCGGCGGTCCGCCGGACGAAGTTGCCCCCGAGCTCCCGGAGATCGTCCGTCGTCTCTCCCGTCGCCTCCCAACGTGAGAGCGCATCGAGGAAGCGGCGCGTCTGGACGGCCCTGAGCGTGAGGAGGTCCTCGTCGAGGCCGTCGCGCGGCTGGAGCTCGCGGAGCGCCGTCTCGAGCCTTCGCCGTGCATCGGTCGTCTCGATCTCGTCCGCGTCTCGGGCGTTGGCGTCGTTCAACGCGCGGATCGCCGAGCCGACCGCGAGGACGTCCGTGGGCAGGCGCTCCTTCTCGGCGGCCGCGGCCCTCCTGTCGTCGTCACGCGCGATCCGCGCGAGCACGCGCTGGTCCGCGCGCGGGAGCGGGATCGAATCGGGCTCGGTCGCACGCGGCATGAGCAGGAGCAAGAAGACGAGCCCCACCGACACCGGGATGACCGCCAGCCACCGGCCCCCTTTGCGCTGACGATCCGCACGCGCGGCCTCGCGCGCACGCGCGAGAGCTCGTTCGACGCGAGGAGGCAAGCCTTTCTTGCCCTTGCGGCCGCGCGCGGAGGGCCGCTCGACCGCCTCGGGCTCGGAGCCGGACGGGTCACGCTGGCGCGCGTCCCCCTTTTCCTCCTCGTCGACGGACACGCCCCGATGCTAGCATCGCGGGCCTCCGAACCCTCAAGGAGCCGATCGTGATCGAGAAACGCCGCCATGCTCGTGCGTCGATCGACCTGCCCGTCATCTTCAGCGTCAAGAACGGACCCGCGGAGATCCGGGGGATCGGCAAGGACATCTCCATCGGAGGCATCTTCATCCAGACGGAGGCTCCTGCCCCGTTCAACGCGGAGATCGTCGTCCGCGTGAACCTGCGCACGGCGACGGGCAGCTACGCCGACTTCGACCTGCCGGGCGTCGTGCGCTGGGTGCGCGCGGACGGCATGGGCGTGCAGTTCGGCCTGCTCGGGGCGCACGAGACGCATGCCATCACCGAGCTGATGAAAGGCTCGGGTTGAGCTGGACGCGGCGCTTCTAGGCGCTGCGTCTTCGAGGCTCCAGGCTCCAGGCTCCAGGGGAGTCCATCGAGAGGTTCACGCACGCTCGAAGCGCTCGTGCTCGTAGGAGAGCGGCTTCGTTCGAGGTGCTCGGGCTCGCGCGCCGCCGGCTGGATGCCTTTCCTGGAGCCTGGAGCCCGGAGCCTCAATACGAATACTCGATCGGAATCGTCACCACCCCCGTCTCGTCGAACCGCGTCTTGTAGATCACCTCCGCCGCGCAGCTCTGGATGTCGGGGAGGAGCGGCGGGGTGAACTGGGCGGTCTCGACGCGGCCCGACGAGGAGACGCGGAGACGGAGGTTGCTCGTGACCGTGACGCGGACCTCGCTCGGGCGAGCGTGGGTGGCGGCACAGGCTCGGACGGCGGCGGCGATCGTCTCGCGAGGCGAGCGGGCGATCTTTCGCGGCTCGACCTTGGCGCGAGGAGCGTCGGGGGGAACGGAGTGATCGTGACGGTGTGCTGCCGCGATCGTCGACGCCGGCGGCGCGGGCGGCGTGCTCGCGGACGGGGGCGCCGGCGGCTCGGGAGCCGTCGCATGCGGCGTCGCCGCGACCGCACGCGGGCCGAGCGGGATCGCCGGACGGACGTTGGACGGATCGCGATCGATGCGGAGGGTTGCGAGATCCGTGGCGTCGAGCTCGACGTGCGCAGGCGCGGTGATCTCCTTTCCTCGCGTGATGCCCTCGCGTGGAGGCACGCCGATCGACACGACGCCCTCCGTGAGGTCGACGACGACGCGGTTGCCCGCGCGCGCGACACGGAGGTGCGTGCCGTGGACGGCGACACGCACGACGCCTTGCTCGGTCGCCACGTCCACGGCGAACGCCTCGCCGACCGGCACGGGCTCCACCTGGGCCTCGATGACGCCGTGCTCGAGGCGGAGCACCAACGGCTCGCCCGCGGATTCGACGTACGCACGCGCGGGCGGTCCGTCGCGCGCGTTCTCGTCTTGCTCGATGAGCCACGTCACCTTTCGAGGTCGCTCGAACACCGCGCGGGCAGCGCCGACCTCGATCACGTCACCGCCGCGGAGCACGGAGCCCGGGGTCGCCACGACCGATCCGATGCGGACCTCGCCGTCGCCCTCCGTCGAACGGAGCGAGCTCGCCGGGGCCCGCTCCACGAGCGCCGCGCTCGCGTCGTCTTGCACCGGGGCGCGCTCCTTGCGGACGAGGAGGACGACGGCAGCGGCGGCGAGGAAGAGCGCGGCCGCAGGAGCGAGCATCTTCCGCCGGAGCGGCGTCGCGGCTCTCTCCGGCGCGACGGGCGCGTCGTCGGCCGCCTTCTCGCGTTCGATCGCGGCCATCAAGCCGGCCTCGACGCGGGACCAATCGATCTCGCCGAGCGCGTGGGGCTCGGACCGATCCGACGATCCACGATCGCGGACGTCGAGGTGCTCCTTCGCCTCGGCGACGAGGCGATCGAGGGCGCGCGATGCGGGCGTGCGCTCGGAGTCGCTCATGGCATCTCACCCTCCTCGAGCTTCGCGGCTTGCCGCGTGCGCTCGCGCTTTCGTGGGGCATCCGTCTCGTCGCGCTTCGTGAAGCTCGCCTGGAGGCTCGCGAGCGCGGGCTCGTCGGCGAGCATCGCCTCGAGCTCGCGACGCGCATAGAAGAGGCGCGTTCGGACCGTGAGGACCGGCGCTCCGACGATCTCCGCGATCTCGACGGGCGCGAGACCTTCGAGCTCGTGGAGGACGAAGACGATCCTCTTCTTCTCCGCGAGGCGGCCGAGCAGGCGCTGGAACGCGCGCATCCGCTCGCATCGCTCCGCCTCTTCGTCGGGAAGCGGCTGCCGGTCGTCGGCGACGAGATCGCTCGGCGCCTCCTCCGTGAGCACCGGCCGGCTGCGCGCGGACCGCCGGTGCATGAGGACGACGTTGACGGTCACGCGGTGGAGCCACGTCGAGAACTTCGACTGGCCGCGGAAGTCCTTCAGGCTGCGAAAGACCTGGACGAAGACTTCCTGGACGACGTCCTCGAGGTCGGCCGGCGCGCTCAGCATCCGGTACACGAGCCGCGCGACGTCGTGACGATGGCGCAGGAAGATCTCTCGGAAAGCGGCGGCGTCGCCGGCCGCCGCGCGCCGCAGGAGCGCCTCGTCCTCCCCCGCCATGTGGGCTCGTGTCGGAGCGGGCTGCAGCGCGGGGAGGCGCATCACCGTGGCGGCAGCGGTCACTCCCCATGCGTTGCTGCTCGGGGCCCGGGCGTTCAAAGGCTCCGCCGACCCGACATCCTCCTCCCTATCGGCAGCGAAAACTTGGCCCGAGGCCACGCGTAGCTCGACGCTCCTCGCGCCATGGCCATCGTCGCCGTCACCGTGCTCCTCGGAGTAGTGCTGCTCGACGCCCACGACTTCATCAACCGTCGCACGCGCCGCTCCTGAACGCCAGCCGCACGACCGTCGCGTCGCGCCACCGAAATGGAGGACACCCCGCGCCCGTCGATCGCAGAGGCCGGGCGCGTGGTGCTCGATCGTCGCGCAGGCTCAGAAGAGCGCGCGGAGATCGACCTTGTCCTTCTTCTTCTGCTCGAGCAGGTAGTTGACCGCGCGAAGGATGCGCTGCTTCGTCGGGCCGCTGATCGCCTTGCCGGCGAGCGCCGCGTCGAGCGCCTGCTGCGTGATCGGACGACCGGAGCGAGGCTTCGCGACCTCCTTCTTCTCGCCCTCGCCACCCTCCGGCGCCTTCTTGTTGCGCTTCCTCTCGAGCTTGATGCGGCGGTCTTCCTTCTTCAGGGCCTCGAGCTTGTGCGAGACCGCGAGGAGGCGCTTGGTATTGAGCTGGTGCTGCGAAAGGAACGCTTGAAGCTTCGATTCTTCGGCCATGGGTGAGGCGCCCTTATAGTTGGGGAGCCGAGCCTGGTCCAGTACGCCTTGACCGTCAGGAGGCGTCCGGGCCCGCATCCTCCTGAACATCCGCGCCGGCATCCCCGCACGGCGTGAACTCGAGCACCCACGTCCCGCTCGGACACGAGGCGACGGCGCGGTTCGTCGAGGCGTCGGGCCCCGTGCACGTGCCGTAGCTGCAGGTCACTTCGGCCGGCCAACACGGCGGACAGGCGGACTCGGAGGGAGGAGGCTCGGGGGCCGGACACGGAGGGCTCGGAGGCGGGTTCCCGCCGTAGCGCCAAACCCCTCGACGACACACGGCGATCGGCGCGCCGCACGCGCCGAACGCGCACGTCGTGCCTTCGGGAGCCTGACATGCCTCGCCCGGCTCCGGCGCGATCGTCGGACACACGCCCTCGGGGACGCTCCCGCCGCCGGTGCTCGCGTCCGGCGTCGGCGAGGTCGGCGCGGGATCGTCCGAGCAAGCCACGGCGACAATCAAGAGGACGAGCGGAACCACGAACACTCCGTATCGGAGCGGACGAAATCCAGCATGGCCGGGCCGGGACGGCGTCGACCTCCACCGCAGCATCGAACGCAGAATAGAGCTATAAGGTCGCCGTCGACAGACCTGCCCCGGCGTCCCAGCCGAAACGGTCGGGGCAGAGAGCCCGCCTCTCTAAGACCTCTGCAAGGAGAGAACCATGTCGCTTCCCCCCGTCTTCATCGTCTCGGCCACGCGCACGCCGATCGGCGCCTACCTCGGCTCGCTCTCCGCGCTCTCCGCGCCTCAGCTCGGATCGATCGCGATCAAGGCCGCGCTCGAGCGCGCCAAGGTGTCGCCGGATCAGGTCGGCGAGGTCTTCATGGGCAACGTGCTCTCGGCGGGCATCGGGCAGGCGCCGGCTCGCCAGGCGATGCGCTTCGCGGGGATCCCCGACGCGGTGCCCGCGACGACGGTGAGCAAGGTCTGCGGCTCGGGCATGGCCGCCGTCATCCAGGGGACGCGCGCCATCGCGCTCGGTGACGCGGACATCGTCGTGGCCGGCGGCATGGAGTCGATGTCGAACGTGCCTTACTACCTCGACAAGGCCCGGCAGGGTTACCGCATGGGCAACGGCACGCTCGTCGACGGGATGATCCACGACGGCCTGTGGGACCCGTACGCGAACGTCCACATGGGCCAGTGCGGCGACAAGTGCGCCGCCGAGTACAAGATCTCGCGCGAGGCGCAGGACGAGTTCGCGAAGGAGAGCTTCCGCAAGGCGCTCGCCGCCCAGAAGGAGGGCAAGTTCGACGCGGAGATCGTCCCCGTGTCCGTCCCGCAGCGGAAGGGCGATCCCGTCGTCGTGAAGCTCGACGAGGGTCCCGCGAAGGGCGACCCGGCGAAGATGGCCTCGCTCAAGCCGGCCTTCTCGAAGGACGGCACGATCACCGCCGCGAACGCCTCGTCGATCAACGACGGCGCGAGCGCGCTCGTCCTCGCGAGCGAGGCGGCGGTCAAGAAGCACAACCTCTCGCCCATCGCCCGCATCGTCGGCTACGGCGGCGCGGCGCAGGCGCCCGAGTGGTTCACCACCGCGCCGGCGAAGGCGATGGACTCCACGCTCGCGAAGCTCGGCCTGAAGATGGACGACATCGACCTGGTCGAGATCAACGAGGCCTTCGCGGTCGTGGCGATGGTCTGCGCGCAGCTCTCGAAGATCGACATCGGGAAGGTCAACGTCCGCGGCGGCGCCGTCGCGCTCGGCCACCCGATCGGCGCGAGCGGCGCGCGCATCCTGACGACGCTGGTCCACGCGCTCGCGGACATGAACAAGAAGCGCGGCCTCGCCTCGATCTGCATCGGCGGCGGCGAGGCGCTCGCGATGGTCGTCGAGCGCGTCTGAAGGAAGGCAGCGGGATGCTACGGCCGCGCGAGCTCTCGTCCAATGCGGGCGGGCCCCACGCGGCCGTGACGCTCTTTCCTTCTCGTACGCCGACGCTCCCGCCCGCGACACACACGAACAGCTACGCCCTCGGTAGTCGCGACGTGCTCCTCGTCGAGCCCGCGACCCCTTGGGAGGACGAGCAGCGCGCCTGGATCGAGTGGGCGCGCTCGATCGGTTCGAGCGGGCGCACGATCGTCGCGATCGTCGCGACGCACCACCATCCCGACCACGTCGGAGGCGCGGCGCTGCTCTCGCGCGAGCTCGGCCTCCCGATCTGGGCGCACGAGGCGACCGCGGCGCGCATCGACGCGCCGGTCGCGCGCATGCTCGCCGACGGCGACGAGATCGTGCTCCGCGGTCCACGCGACGAGGCGTGGCGCGTGCTGCACACGCCCGGGCATGCGCCGGGACACGTGTGCCTGTTCGAGCCGCGTTCGCGTACGGCGGTCGTCGGCGACATGGTGGCGAGCGTCGGTACGATCCTCGTCGCGCCCGGCGACGGCGACATGGCGCTCTACCTCGAGCAGCTCGAGCGGCTCGCGGCGCTCGACGCCTCCGTCGCGCTCCCCGCGCACGGCGAGCCGATCGACGAGCCGACCAAGGTGTTCGAGCGCTACGTCGCGCACCGCAAGATGCGCGAGGAGAAGATCCTCGCCGCGCTGTCCGCCGCCTGCGCGACGCCGCAGGGCGCCCGCGGCGCGACCGCCGCCGAGCTCGTCCCTGCGGCGTACGACGACGCGTCACCCGCCGTCTGGCCGATCGCGAAGCTCAGCGTCGAGGCGCACCTCGAGAAGCTCCTGCGGGAAGGGCGCGTGGTACGCGGCGAGCAGGCGGATTCGTTCCGCGTGGTAGGCTGACGGCATGTGGAAGAGGAGCTTCGTCGCCACGACGGTGGCCGTCGGCGGCACCGTGGACGACGCCCTCGCGGCGCTCGCCGGCCCCGAGGGCGCCGATCCACGCGCGTACGCGAGCGCCCATGCTCGCGACCCGTCGGTGGCCGTCGCCGAGCTCGTCGCGGGCCTGCGCGCGCCGCACCGCGCCGCGCGCGCCGCCGCGCTCGCGACGGCGGTGCGTGACATCGTGCTCGCGATCGACCGGACCACGCTCCGATGACCATCGAGCGCGCGCGCATCATCAAGGGCGCGTTCCCCGCGCCGACCCCCACCGACGCCGCATCGGGCCGCGCCGGCCAGGACGCCGTGCGGCCGCGCGAGGTCGGGCGGGCGGCAGCGGTCGCCGCCGAGCGCGCCCGGAGGATCGCGCGCGAGGTGATGGAGGCACGCGCGGAGGCGGAGCGGATCGTCGCCGAGGCACGCGCACGCGCCGATGCGATCGTGGCCGAAGCCGCCGAGAAGGCGGCCGCCGAGGCGCGCGAGCGCGAGGTCGCACGCCTCGCGGCGGGCTTCCTCGAGCTTCGCGAGGCCGAGGCGCGGCGAATGGAGCGTGACCTCGACCGCCTCGTCGAGCTCGCCGTGATCCTCGCCGAGCGCCTCGTCGGCGAAGCGATCCGCGTCGAGCCGGCGCGCGTCGCCGAGCTGGCGGCCGCCGCGATCCAAGAGGCGCGCGGAGCACGCCGCGTCCGCATCGACGCCTGCCCCGAAGACGTCGCAGCGCTCGAAGAGACGCTCGGCGCGATCGGTCAGATCGCGGACATCCACGCCGATCCGACGCTCGGCCGCGGATCGCTCGTGGTGCACACGGACCTCGGCCGCGTCGACGCCCGCCTGCAGCCGCAGCTCGCGCGTCTGGCGGTCGCCCTCCGGGAGGCGCTCCGGTGAGCATGGACGCAGAACCGGGCGGGAAGATCGCGGCCGGCGCTCCGTGGCGGACGAACCTCGTCTTGTTCGTCGCGACGGCGCTCAGCGTGTTCGTCACCGGCGTCCTCAACTTCCCCGCGGAGGTCGAGCCGGCGAAGGACGAGGGGTTCGCCGACGGCATCGCCCGTGCGTTCTCGACGCTGGACGCTCGCTCTCTCGTCCACGGCGCGCAGTTCGCCGGGACGCTGCTGACGATCCTCGCCGCGCACGAGCTCGGGCACTACATCGCGGCCCGCATCCACAAGGTCGACGCGTCGCTGCCGTTCTTCATCCCGATGCCCCTCTTGAGCCCGTTCGGCACGATGGGCGCCGTCATCCGGATGCGCGGCGTGATCCCGACGCGCCGCGCCTTGCTCGACATCGGCGCGGCGGGGCCGCTCGCCGGGCTCGCGTTCGCGCTGCCGCTCTACGCCTGGGGCGTCGCGCACTCGCAGACGATCCCTGCCGATCCGGACCATCTCGTCGAGCTCGGCGAGTCGGTGATGATAAAGGTCCTCGATCGGCTCTTCGCGCCGCCCGTCCCCGACGGTCACGTCCTCGTCTATTCCCCCGTCGCCTTCGGCGCATGGGGCGGGTTCTTCGTGACGATGATCAACCTGCTTCCCGTCGGCCAGCTCGACGGCGGCCACGTCGCCTACGCCCTGTTCGGGCCGAAGCAGGATCGCTACGCGCAGGTCGTTCATCGCGCGATGCTCGTGTTCTTCTGCGTGATCGTCGTCGGCCATCTCGGCCGGGACCTCGCGGCCGGGCGTCCGTTCGGCGTCACGCTGCTCGGCCGCCACGTCGCGAACGCCCTGTTCTGGCTCGTCTGGTTCCAGGTCCTCGCCATCCTCGGCACCCTCGCGGCGCGCGCGCGAAGACCGGCGAGGTCGTCGTCGAGCGATCCGACGCTCGGGATCCGCACGCGCATCGTCGCGACGATCGGTCTGGTCACGCTCGCGTCGCTCGCCCGCGAGCGGCCGTCATGGCTCCTCGTCGGCGCGTTCTTCGTCGGCCTCGGCCTCCTCGCCGCGATGGAGGTCAAGGGCGGCGTCCTCCGCAAGCACGACCTGCTCGATCACCCTCCGACCAGCTCCGACCCGCTCGACACGAAGCGGAAGGTGATCGCGATCGCGACCCTCGCCGTCTTCGCGCTCCTCTTCATGCCGGAGCCGTTCAGCATGTGAGGCCCGTCAGCGCGCCTCCGGTCGCGCGAACAGATCGCGCCCTTCCGCGCCCGGGATCGTGATGCCCAGCCGCCCCGCCAGGGTGGGGGCGACGTCGCGCATGTCGATGGCGCCGAGCGACGACCCGACCGGCACGCCTTCGCCTTCGCAGACGAACATCGCCGCCATCTCCGGATCGTCGGGCAGATAGCCATGGCCGCCTCGGAACCCGGGTCCCGCGGGACGGACCGCAGGCCCGTCCCAAGCGTTCGCGAGATAGAAGCCTGGACGCATCGCGACGACAAAGCTCGCGTCGCCGAAGCCGCCGAGCGCCTCGATCTCGTCGCGACGGAGGATGCGATCGATTCCGAGCGACTTGTCCGCGGCCAGCCGGTCGAGCAGCGCTCGCACCTTCTCGAGGACGGCCTGGTCGGACGGATCGCGCAGGACGACGGCGCCCGTGCCTCCCGCCGCCCAGAGCGTGGCCGACCACTCGCGCTTGCGGGCGTCGACGAGCCCGGCGCGCACGAGCTCCGGCATCAGGTTGACGATCTTGTCGACGCGGGAAAAGCCGTGATCCGACACGACGCACATCGTGGCGCGCCCGCCTCCGCTCCGGCGTGCGGCCTCGCGCAGCTCGCCGAGGATGCCGTCGAGCCGCTCCAAGGTTCGAAAGACGTGCGGCGTCGCGAGGCCGTCGTAATGCTGCGCGCTGTCGAGCGCGAGCATGTGGAGCGTCAAGAGGCCGGGGTTGTGCTTCTCGAGGAACCAGCCGGCCGCGCGGGCGCGTTGCTCGTCCTGCTCGACCGCCCACGCACGCCCGCGCGGCACCTCTCCGACGTTGGCCTCGAGCTCGTCGACGAGCCCGGGGGTCGACGTCGCTCGCGTCAGCTTGCGATCGTCGTCGGTGTCCGCGCGCCAGACCTGCGACAGCACCCACGTCGCCTTGGCCCCGACGTTCACTGGCCAGTAGAAGCTCGCGGAAGGAATGCCGGCCTCGTCGGCGAGCTGCCAGAGCGTCGGCACCTTCACGTCCTCGGCGTACCAGTACCAGCCGCCGTGGTTGTCTCCGAACGGATCGAACGTGGTGTTGGCGAGGACGCCATGACGCGTCGGCGACACGCCCGTCACCATCGTGGTGTGCGTCGGATACGTGACGGTCGGGAGCACGCCGCGCACCGCGGTCGCCGCGGCGCCCTGCGCGACCATCGCCCTCAGCGTCGGGATCCCGAGGCCATGCTCGTCTGCGCGATGGACGTAGTCGGGCCGGAGGCCGTCGATCGACACGAGCACCACGGGCACGCGCCGAGGAGGCTCGGCCGGCGGCGTATGGGCCGGCGGCGCGTGGGCCGGCGTCGGCGGTGGAGGTGACGGGGCGGGGGTCGCCGGTGCATGACACGCCATGAGCAGGGCGAGAATCAGCGCCGACCGACGACCGAGCATCGAACCATGCATCGCTTCGGGCGACCCATAGCGCATGACGCGCTCGATCGTCTCACGCAATCCGACGCGACGAGCGATGCTCATCCGCATGTCACCGTCGCACGATGCGAACGGTGCTCAGGGGAGGAGCTGGCGTGGTTCCCGCGCTCGTGACGGCGCTCGCGATCCTCGCATGTGTAGGCGACGATCCCGAGCTCACGGCCGGGAGCGGCGGCGACGCCGGGACGGACGGGACGACCACGGCCCCGACCTCGCCGATGGTGGAGCTCTCGAGCCCATCACGGACATCCAACGAGGCGGCAGCCGACTCCAACCGAACTGGCTGACGATCGGCGGAGCGCGTCACTTCGTCGACTGGTGGGATTCGGCGCGCGAGTCGCGCGCGCTTGGTACAGAACGGGCACGGGCGCCTGCAACGAGCTCGCCCGAGCCGACGAGGCGGTCTACGCCATCGAGGAGATCGCGCCCGCGGATCTGGTCGAAGGCACCCTGGCGTATCCCTGAGGTCCGTTCAGACGAGGATCTCGAACTCCTCGATCACCGGATTCGCGAGCATCTCGTCGGCCATCTTGGCGAGACGAGCCTTGAGCGCCGCGGGGTCACTGACGGGGGTGTCGCCGAGGTCGATCTCGATCAGCTTGCCGACGCGGACGCCGCGCACGCCTTCGAAGCCGAGCTTGTCGAGCGCTCGCTTGACCGCGTCGCCCTGCGGGTCGAGGACCTCGGACTTCAGACGGACGAGGACGGTGGCCTTGCTCATGGGGAAACTCCGAGGTTTCTTGCGATGCGGGGGAGCGGCGGCTCGGTGTCGGGCTCGAAGGGCTCGCCCGTGATCCGCTCGTACGCCTCGATGTAGCGCTTGGCGGCGCCGATACGGATGTCGTCGGGGAGCTCGGGCGGATCGCCGTCGCCGCGATAGCCGAGGGCCGTGTAGTAGCGGCGCACGAAATCCTTGTCGAGCGGCTCCGGATCGAGCCCGGCCGCGAAGCGCTCTTCGTACGTGTCCCGAATCCAGAAGCGCGACGAGTCCGGCGTGTGGATCTCGTCGATGACGACGATCTCACCGTCGGCCGTCTTGCCGAGCTCGTACTTCGTGTCGACGAGGATGAGGCCGCGCTCGGCGCACATCTTCTGGCCGGCGGCGAAGAGCGCGAGCACCATCTCGGCCGCACGGTCGAAGTCGGCCGCCGAAATCTCGCCCTTCGCGAGGATCTCCTCGCGCGAGGCGCTGACGTCGTGCTCGCCCTTGGGCGCCTTCGTGGCCGGCGTGAGGAGCGGGCGCTCGAGCCGCTCGTTCTTCTTCAGCCCCTCCGGGAGGGCGTGGCCGCAGAACGTCCGCGCGCCGGCAGCGTAGTGCGTCCACATGCTCGTCGAGGTCGAGCCCGTGATGTACGCGCGGACGACCATCTCGACGGGCAGCGGCTTGCACTCGATGCACTCGAGCACGTTCGGGTCGGGCACCCGCACGAGATGGTTCTTCGCGATGTCCTTCGTCTTGTCGAACCACCACGCGGCGAGGCGGTTCAACACCTGTCCCTTGAACGGGACGGTGCCGAGGATGCGGTCGAACGCGCTGATACGGTCGGTGACGACGATGAACCGCCGCCCGTCCTTCGTGTAGTTGTCGCGGACCTTGCCCTCGTAGCGGACGCCGAGACCCTCGAACCGCGTGGTGTCGAGCGTATGGGCGAGCTGAGCTTTGATGAGCGCGTCGTCGACCGGGGGCATCGGCCGCTTCGTCTAGCCGAACCAGCGCCCGCGGTCGACGGTCTGCTCGGAGAAACTCAGTTCGGGCGGAGCCGGATGTCGACGCGGCGATCCTTCTTCCAGCCCTCCTCGTCGGTACCGGTCGCGTCGAGCTCGCCGCGCGAGGTGTCGAAGAGCTTGTCCTGCGCGACGCCGAGGCTGGCGAGGAAGTTGTGCGCGGCCCGCGCGCGCTTCGCGCCGAGCGTCATGTTGTACTCGGTCTCTCCGCGCGGATCGGCGCGACCGATGAGGTCGACCGCACGGCCCTTGAGCGGCCCCGTCGTCAGGCACTTGGCGACCTGCTCCAAAACCGCCTTCTCGCTGTCACTGAGCTGCTCCGAGTCGAAGTCGAACTTGGGCGCCGTGTCGATGTTCGAGAAGTTCAGGTTGCACGCCTTCAGGATCTCGTCGTCGACATTGACCGCCAGGTTGTCCTTGTTCTGCGGCGCGCTCGTGACGGCGGGCTCGCTCGTCGGCGCGGGGGCGGGCGTGGCGGGCGGCGGCTTGGGGTCGCTACCGCATGCCGCGAGGGCGAACAACGGTGCTGCAGCGAGAACGAGAGCAACCTTCTTCATGTCTTCCTCAGTGGCCTCGGGATCGCGTCGGCGTCCCGAGGGTTTGCCCCACGCAGTGGGGGGATGGTCACCAGGCGTCCTCGACAGGCTCGTCCCAGGACAGACGAGTTCTTTCTAACCCTGTGAGTGCCCACGTCAATGCATCGTTTGCCTGGCGGAACGCTCGCTCGGCACCCCGCCTTACGGTTTCTGACCCGTTTCGAACCGTGAGAGTGGCAAAACGAACCAATAGCGGAGCGGCCGAGCTCGAGCGTGGCCCTCGGCTGGTCGACGGCGGACCGTGCGGGTTACGATCGCGCCGTTCATGAGCACCCCGCCTCAGCCGTCCTCGCCGCGAGACACCGTCCTCGTGGTCGACGACGAGGAAGACATCCGGCGTCTGGTGACGTTCAACCTCGACGAGGCCGGCTTCCGTGTGGAGGCTGTCGACACCGGCAACGGCGCGCTCGCGGAGGGAGCGCGGCTCAAGCCGGCGGTGTTCATCCTCGATCTCATGTTGCCGGACATCTCCGGCACCGAGGTCTGCCGCCGCCTGCGGGCCGATCCCGAGCTCGCCGACGCCGCCATCCTCATGCTGACGGCGCGTGGCGACGAGTACGATCGCGTCCTCGGGTTCGAGATCGGGGCGGACGACTACGTCGTGAAACCCTTCAGCGTGCGCGAGCTCGTGATGCGCGTGAAGGGCCTCGCGGTACGCGCGCGCGAACGGCGCCTCGCGCGCGGCGCACGGGACGAGGGGAAGCGGCTCCGCTGGCGCGGGCTCGAGATCGACCCGATCCGTCACCGTGTCACGATCGACGGCAACGAGCTCACGCTTCGTCCGCTCGAATACAAGCTGCTCGCGACGTTCATCGAGCATCCCGGTCGGGTGTACTCGCGGACCGATCTGCTCCAGGAGGTCTGGGGTATCAGCCCCGAGACGAACACGCGGACGGTCGACACGCACGTCCGCCGGCTGCGCGAGCGTCTCGGCGCGTACAGCGAGGCGATCGAGACCGTTCACGGCTTCGGATATCGTCTGCGCGAGCCCGCGTAGATGATCTCCTTCCGCACGAAGCTGCTCGCCAGCCACGTCGCGCTCGTCCTCGTCGTCGGGGCAATCGCGCTGTTGACGCTCGATCGCTGGCTCACCGCCGATCTCGTCCGCCGGCTCGACCAGCGGCTCGAGGAGCAAGGCAAGGGCGCGATCGAGTGGGCCGAGGGTGGCAAGCGCCACCCCGATCGCATCGCGACGCGGATCGCGAAGATCGTGGACGCCGAGGTCACCTTGTTCGAGAAGGACGGGACGGTGCTCGGCGCCTCGAGCCCCGAGGCGCGCACGGACATCGGCCCGGAGGTCGCGGCCGCTCGCGCCGGCGAGGTCGGAAAGGCGACGCGGCGCCGGGGCGGCGAGGCGATCCACTACGTCGCCGTGCCGGGCCCCGAGGGCCTCGTCCTACGGCTGGCGCAGCCGCTCTCCGACATCAACGCGACCGTGGCGGCGACGCGACGGCGGATCCTGTTCTCCTCGACGCTCGCCGTCCTCGCCGCCGTGATCCTCGGCATCCTCGCTTCGCGCGTCGCGTCGCGACCGCTCCAGGACATGACGGTCACGGCGACCCGGCTCGCGCGCGGCGAGTTCGATGCGCCGATCCCGGAAGGAGGCAACGACGAGTTCGGCGTCCTCTGGCGCGCCCTGAAATCGCTCGCCGAGCAGCTGAAGGCACGCATCGGCGAGCTCGTCGAAGAAGGCATCCGGCTCCAGCGCCTCATGACGATCCGGCGCGACTTCGTCGCCAACGTCTCGCACGAGCTCCGGACGCCCGTGACCTCCATCCAGGGCTACGCCGAGACGCTGCTCAGGAAGGACGTCCCCGCCGAGACTCGCGTTCAGTTCCTCGAGGTGATCCACCGGCAGGCCCAGCGCATGGCGGCGCTCGTCGAGCAGCTCCTCGCGCTCTCCGAGCTCGAGGCCCGGGGCCGCGACGATCAGACACGCGAGCCCGTCGACGTCCTGTCGGTCGCGAGGCACGTCGCCGAGACCGTCAAAGGCCGCGCCGACGCGCGGCGGATGACGGTGAACGTCGACGTCCCAGCCTCGCTCGAGGTGCTCGGAACCCCCGAAGGCCTCGAGCGCGCCCTGCTCAACCTGGTCGACAACGCGGTGAAGTACGGCAGGGAGGGCGGCCGCGTCGACGTGACGGCCTCCACCGGACGCGACGACACGGGACGCGAGACCGTCGTGATCACGGTGACCGACGACGGCGAAGGCATCGCGCCCGAGCACCTGCCGCGCATCTTCGAGCGCTTCTACCGTGTGGACCCGGGCCGCTCGCGGGACAACGGCGGCGCCGGCCTCGGGCTCGCGATCGTGAAGCACCTCGTCGAGTCGATGGACGGCACCATCCACGCCGAGAGCGAGGTCGGCAAAGGCACGCGGTTCGTCGTCGTGCTGCCCGCGCCGCGGCCGTCGGCGACGGGCGGCGTTACTCGGTGACCCGCATCCCGTACGTCTCGATCGCTCCGGTCGAGACCATCGACCCGTCGGGGAACCGGCAGAAGCCGTCCTCGCTGCCCGACGCATCGTGCCCGGTCACGACCTGGTGTCCGAGCTTCATGCAGACACGCGTACCCGCGCTGAAGTTGCCGGTGAGCGAGCTGCGCGGGATCTCGGCGTGCGGGCCCTGACGAAGGTAGCGGATCGCATCGCACGCGAGCTGGCCGTCGCCTCGACGGCAATCCGCGCTCAGGCGGACGTTCTGCTGCGTGTAGTAGAGGAACGGCATCTGCTGGCCGCCCTCGTTCGCGATCCAGACCTCGTTCATGAACGGCGAGGACTCGAGATTCGCGAGAGGCCCCGTCACGTTCGCGCTCGCGGACACCGGAGACGCCGCGCCGCTGGAAGGGCTTCCGTCCTTCGAGGGGCAGCCTGCGAGGAGCGGAGTGGCGAGGGCGAGCACGGTGACCACGAGAGCGCGCTTCATGGGAGGGGTGATACTGGAAAGAGGCTCCGGGCTCCAGGCTCCAGGGAGTCAGTCCTCAGTCCTCAGTCCTCAG
>CALFEQ010000038.1 GCA_937949945.1 uncultured Myxococcales bacterium | reverse complement strand
CCCGACGACATCCTCGTGAAGCTCGACCGCATGGCGATGGCGAACTCGCTCGAAGGCCGCTCGCCGCTGCTCGATCCGAAGGTCGTCGAGTTCGCGGTGAAGCTCCCGCGCTCGCTCCGCGTTCGCCGCCGCCGCGGCAAGCACCTGCTCCGCAGGGCCGCCGCGCGCTGGCTCCCGCCGGACGTCCTCCTCAAGCGCAAGCAGGGCTTCGCGATCCCGCTCGGCCAGTGGTTCCGAGGCCCGCTCCGCGGGCTCGCCGCCGACGTCATCGCCAGCCGCTCGTTCCGCGAGCGTGGCCTCATCGACCCGCGCGCGGCGCAGCGGTACCTCGACGGGCACGTCGCGGGCGAGGCGGATTACAGCGAGGTGCTCTGGCTCGTCTCGTGTCTCGAGCTGTGGGCGAGGAGGTATCTCGACGAGGCCTCGGACCTCGCGCCTCGGGCCTCGGCGGTGCACGCCGTCGGTGGATCGCAATCCTGACGAACGGTCAGTCCTCGGCGGTGCACGCCGTCGGCTTTCGCGAGCCTGACGAGGCTTCGCGGCACTTCGTCATCGCGTCGGGCTGCGCGGCTCGGCCGTAACCGGCCCCACGTGTATGCTTCGTCCGTTTCATGTCCGATACGCCGAAAAAGCGCTTCTACGAGGTCGACCTCCTTCGCTTCATCGCTGCGTTCGCGGTCCTCCTGTTCCACTACGCATTTCGCGGCGGCGCCGCCGACGACCTGACGAGCCTCCAGTACCCGTGGCTCGCGCCCGTCGCCAAGTACGGCTACCTCGGCGTCGACCTCTTCTTCATGATCAGCGGCTTCGTCATCCTGATGACGGCATCGGGAGGATCGACGAAGCACTTCGTCATCTCGCGCATCGTCCGCCTCTACCCGGCGTACTGGATGTGCTGCACGGCGACCTGGCTGGTCTCCCTCGTCTCCTCGCGCGGGCGCCACGTCGCGAGCGTGACCGAGTACCTCGCGAACATGACGATGCTGAACGGCTTCGTCGGCATTCCCTACGTCGACAGCGTCTACTGGTCGCTCCTCGTCGAGCTCAAGTTCTACTTCCTCGTCTTCGTCGTCCTCTTGCTCCGCCAGATCCATCGCGCGAAGTGGCTGCTCGGGCTGTGGCTCCTCGCGTCGCTGGCCACGTCGATCTTCTCGATCCGTTACGTCGGCTTCTTCATCATCCCGGAGTTCGCGCCCTACTTCATCGCCGGAGCGATGTTCTATCTGGCCTCGAAGGAGGGGTTCGACCCATACAAGGCGCTCGTCATCGTCGTCTCCTTCGTCGCCGCCACGTGGCACGCGATCCAGAAGCTGGCCGAGCTGCGCGAGCACTACGGCACGGATTACAGCCCGGTCGTGGTGTGCGCGGCGGAGGCGGTCTTCTTCATCGTCTTCTTCCTCGTAGCGACCGGTCGCACGCAGGTCATCGCGTCGAAGAAGTTCTTCGTGCTCGGGACGCTGACGTACCCGCTCTACCTGTTGCATCAGAACATCGGCTTCACGCTCATCAACGCCCTCCTGCCGCACCTGAACGTCCACTTCGTTCTCTGGGGAGTGACCGTGCTAATGCTCGTGGTCGTCTACTTCGTCACCCTCGCGGAGAAGGCCGCTGCAAAGCCGATGAAGAAACTGCTGACGAGCCTGCTCAAGCCGACCACGGCCACCGCGGCGCTCTTCCTCCTGCCGACCTTCGTGTTCGGTTGCTCCGGTTGTCGTCGGGACGGAAGCGGCCCCGTCGCGCCGCAGGAGAGCGGTCCGGCGCGTCCGCCTCCCGGCGCTCCTCCGAAGAGCCAGCCCGCGAGCGTGGCCCCGAGCCCGAGCGAGCCCCCTCTTCCTCTCTCGCCCGAATGCGCGGCCCTCTATCCGCAGGACTGGCAGCCGGTGTGGACGCGGGACAACGTCGACGTCCCCGCGATGCCGAAGCCGCCCCGCGGCAAGCCGTTCCTCGATCCGACGTTCAAGACCTGCGTCGTCCGCGTGACGGACCACGCCGCCGACAAGCTCGCGGGGTTCGCTCGCCACGAGTACTCACGGCGTCAGGCGTTCAACGCGAACGACACGAAGCTCCTCATCACGGCGAACGACGGTACGTGGCATCTCTACGATGCGAAGACGTACAAGTGGATCCGCCAGCTCGAAGGCTTGGCCGGAGACGCGGAGCCGCAATGGCACGCGACGAACCCGGACATCTTCTACTTCGTCGGCAACAACGGCGTCGGCTGCCAGTTCTTCGAGATGAACGTCGCCACGGGCAAGTGGCGGACGGTCGCCGACTTCAACGGACGCATCAAGAAGCTCTGGCCGGGCGCCTTCGCCTGCTGGACCCACGACTACGGCAGCCCGTCCGCGGACAGCCGCTACTTCGCGTTCGAGGTCGCCGACGAGAACTGGAAGGGGCTCGGCGTCTTCACCTACGACCGCGAGACCGACCAGATCCTCGGGACGTTCTCCCTCCCCCCGGGCTCTCCCCAGCCGCTGCCGACCATCACGCCGTCGGGCAAGTACGTCGTCGTCTCGTGGGGCAAGGATGGTGGTGACACCGAACGCTTCACGCTCGACTTCAAGAACCGCATGAAGGTCACCAGCAAGATCGAGCACGCCGACATCGCGCTCGATGCCAACGGCGAGGACACCTACGTGTCCATCGA
Source organism: uncultured Myxococcales bacterium (assembly GCA_937949945.1). Classification (GTDB taxonomy): domain Bacteria; phylum Myxococcota_A; class Polyangia; order Polyangiales; family Polyangiaceae; genus Labilithrix. Next base: position 2,356 of record CALFEQ010000038.1, on the reverse strand, counting down.
CTACGACGCGAGCGGCGGGCCCATCTACATGGTGAACCTCGAGACGGGGAAGCGAACGGACCTCCTCCGCACGTACGTCAGCGGCTCGGCCACCGCGGTCCATTTCTCGGGCAAGGCCTTCCGGAAGCCCGGTTGGGTGCTGGTCTCGACCTACGCGGACTACGGGGCGAAGCAGTGGTTCCACCGACGCGTGTTCGCCATGGAGCTCACCGCGAACCCACGCATCGTCAACTTGGCGCACCACCACTCGGTCGCCGGCGGCTACTTCACCGAGCCGCACGCGAGCGTGAACCGGGACTTCACGAAGATCGTGTTCAACTCCAACTGGGACGTGAAGAGCGACACCGACATGGACACGTACATGATCCAGATCCCGCCCAACACGCTCGAGCTCGCGCACTGATGACGCGAGCGCGTCAGCGCGAGCGCGGACGACGGATCAGGGCCGCGAGGGGGAATCGCTCCTCGATCGTCGGCTCCCGCTTCGCCCCCGCGGTGTCGACGGCGCCGCGAGCCGCCTGCTTCAAGTAGACGTTCCTCTCGAGCAGACCGCAGAGCGCCCAGTACGGCGCCATGATCGCGCCGTCGAGGAAGCGGCTCCCGTAGATGTTTCCGAGGACGACGCAGACCGTCATCACGGTGAAGCCCAAGGCGAGCGCTTGGTCGTCGGGGTCCTCCGGGTGAGCGTTGTCGCGAAGGAATCTCGCGAGGGAAAAGCACGCCCGGATGAGAAGGAAGAGCGCGACGAGCCCGTGGGGGCCGTACTCGGCCAGCGTCCGGACGAAGAAGTTGTGGGCGTCCATGCCCTTGTGGCTCGAGTAGTTGCCGATCTCGCGCTTGAACCGATCGAGACCGATGCCCAGCGGGTTGCGCGCCCACATGGCCATCGCGCCGGCCCAGATCTCCCAGCGGCTCGCGGTGCTCGCATCCACCTCCACGCCGCCGCCTTGTCGATCCTCTTGGCGCGTCTCCTCGACGCGCTGGGTGACCGTATCGGGCAGGTAGCCCGAGAGCGAGACGAGCGTGACGCCCAGGACGATGGCGACGACCAGGTTCTTGCGAACGAGCAGCACCGTCGCCGCGAAGAGGACGATGAAGTACGACTGCCGCGAGTACGTCATGAGCGTGCCCGCAGCGAGCAAGATGATTCCCGCGATGGCCGCGATCCGCCAGAAGACCTGCTTCTTCAGGAACAGGGCGAACGCGACGAACATCGGCATGAACATCGCGAAGAAGACGCCGGCGGAGTTCGCCATCATCCAGTCTTCGCCGAACGGCCCCGAGGCGCGCTTGTACGGGTTGTAGGCGTCGAAGCCGTAGTCGAGCCCCTCGCGGAACGCCTCGAGGCCGGCGACGGCCGCGATGGTCATGATCCAGATGATGAGCCAGCGGACCGTCTTCGCGTCCTCCCGGCACCGCCGGTAGACGAAGTAGAAGAGCGGATAGAAGATGGCGTTCTTCAGGACCGTGAGGTCCGAGACGATGTCGGCGTACGCGCGGACCTGCGCCCAGAGGAAGGCCAGGACGAGCGCGCCGGAGAAGATGAGGATGCCCTTCTTGAGGATCGGCTCCTTCCCGTCCATCACGTCGGACCCGCCGCGCGTGGCGAGGAAGGTGAGGACGAAGAAGATGTTGACCGGCGCGACCGCGGGTATCCCGGTCTGCCATTTGAAGTGCAGCTCGTCGACGACGTAGAGGAGCAGGAAGAAGAGCAGCGCCTTCCGGATCATCGAGCGCCTCGGAGACGAGCGAAGGCCTTGCGCACGAGGGCCCGGCCGTCGGCGTCGATGACGACCATCGGGATCACGTAGAGCGGCGCGCCGACGATCATGCGCACGCCGACCGTGAGCAGGCGGCGCCCGGGGTAGATCCCGCGCAGCGCCCAATACATGAACAGCGACACGACGCCGGCACGGAGCATCGTCCCCCAAGGCAGGGCGACGGGCAGCAGGCGACGAGCGGTGAAGCGCAGCGCGGACGCGCTCGCCGCGTAGGAGACGAGCGTCGCGACGGCGGCGCCCGTGATGCCCATGCTCGGGATGAGGAGCAGGTTGAGGGCGACGTTGAGGACGGCGGACGAGAGGACGATCGTCATGACCGTCTTCGTCCGCCGGTGGATGAACAGCCCGGCGCCGAGCATGGGATTCGCGCCTTCGACGACCATCCCGGCGATCACCCACGGGAGGATAACCGATGCTTCCGCGTACTTCTCCGAGGCGAGGGCCGGGAGGAGGTCCGCTCCCACCGAAGCGAGACCCGCGATCACCGGCGCACCGAACAGGACGTAGGTCCGGAGCGATCGGTTGATGAACACCGTCGTCTCCTCGGGGCCCTGCCGATCGTACATCTGCATGTA
>CALFEQ010000037.1 GCA_937949945.1 uncultured Myxococcales bacterium | reverse complement strand
TGAGGAGCAGCATCGCGATCGCGAGTCCGGCTTCTGCGATCGGGCGCGGGTCGAACATCAGCCCCCCAGCTCCTCGCGCGCCTGTTGGTCCTGCATCCTGCGGAACAGGTGAGTGACGTTGCTGCGCCTCATCATCGCTTGTCCTCCTCTCGCTGCATCATCCGCTCGACCGCGACAGCCACCTCCGGGGCGACGCATCCCGATCCGAGGCAGACCGGGCAGCGCGCCAGCGTCTCGGCCTCGCTGTCGGGCGCGTCCTCGTTGACCCGCACCGGCTCGCGGCGTGGTTCGGTCGGCCGGCGGTCCGGCGGGAGGCGGTACGGGTCACGGGGCACGACCGCCGCCAAACTTCGCGGCCTCCGCAGCGTCCGCGGCGAGGTTCGCGCGCGCGATGGCCGCCTCGTCAAGCAGCCGGCGCGCCTCGGTCGCCGGGACAAGATCGAGGATGAGGGAGATGAGCCTGCGCACGATGTCGAGCGGATTCATTGCGCACCTCCGTCCGTTACGGTTTCGCTGATGCCCCACTTGAGGTTGACGATCTGCCGACACAGCCGGCTCTCCTCGAGCGTGCGCGCCTCGTCCACGCACTGGAGCAGCTCCGCGGTGTACGCGCCCTCGGCAGCGGCCGCCGCCGCGCTCGCGGGAGGCGTGCAGCCCTGCTCCGCGGCGAGGATGGCGCCCGCGACGACGAGCACGGCGCCCGCGCCTGCGCCCTTGTCGTCGCCCGACCCGGTGAACCAGCGGAAAGCCGCGGCCGCCCCGGTGCCCACTGCCGTGCCTAGTACGCCGACCACGATGTTGTCCGCGCCGAAGCGGATCGCCACGATGAGGGCCGCGAGCAACGCGATGAGCGTCGCCACCGTCCCGATAACTTTTGCGAGCTGCACGTTCACTGTCCCCACTCCTTTCGTTCACGCAATCGTGATCCCGTACTTGGCGCCGAGCGCCGTCATGCACGCTGCGCGCTGCCCAGCATCGAGCTCGACGCCGAAGACAAGGACGCGCGCGATGTTCCCCTTAAGCGCAAAGGTAGCGGACGGGCCGTCGGCCCAGTTGCCGATCGTCCACGAGCCGGGCGTGAATCCGCTGCTAGCCTCAGTACCGGATGCCGTCGTGGAGTTGACGTAGAACCTCTGCGTCCCTCCAGACAGCGTCAGCATGAGGACCGACGGAGTCCCGGAACTTTTGTCGGAGCTCACCCGGGTCAAATCGGCCGACGCCCACGCCCTCCAGGTCGCGTCCAAGTTCGCGGCGTAGATCGCGGCGTGCGTCGACGCGCACGAGATAGCGTACTTGTTCGTTCCGGTCCCGGTCGAGCCGTCCGTATACGCCACGACGACGATCGAGAACGGTCCGCCGTTGCCGATGCCGGGGTCTGGCATCGTGAGCCGGCGCGCCGTGTCGCCCGGGAACCCCATCGAGGGCGCCCCGTTGAAGTTCACGTCCGACGCATTGTACGTCGGGGCCAACGCCACGGTCGCGTCGTTCCCGTTGCCGCTCGAGTCCGGTAAGGCGGTAACCTCGCCGTCGGCCGCCGTGGCGTGCGCGACGTCGTAGTCGACTAGCGGCGTGAGACCTGCCCACTCGGCCGGGGCGGCACGTCCGGAGATCGCGTAGAGTGGGAGCCCGGCCAACATCAGGGCACCGTCGTCTGGATACGGATCGACATGCCCCAGCGGATCGTGGTCGCGGCTGCACCGGTAATCCGGACCCGGCCCGTTGACGTCGAGTTGTCGATCGTGACGTCCCACGCGGACGAGTCCTCGTCCGTCGCGTTGTCCCTCACCGCGCCGATCGTGGATACCGTCCCTCCGTCGCGGCGGAACGTGACCGACCGCTTGTAGCTCGCGCCGGCGCCTCCCGTGGACGTGATAGCGGTGACGAGGACGTCGACCGTCGTGATCGCCTCGTCGGCGATCGTCCACGTGTACGCGTTGGCTGCGGTCCCGTCCGTCGTCTGGGCCGAGAGAATTGTGTCCGTGACGGTGACTTTCCCGTCAGCACTCGTGACCGTCGTGGAGGTGAAGTCGGTGATGACGATGTCGCCCTCGACGGTCAGCGTGCCGTCAACCTCGGTATTCGCGTCGAGCGTGATGCCGTTACCGCCGATTATCGTGTGCCGGCTTTGTGTCCCGACGACGAGATCGCCGAGCACGTTGATGCGCATCAAGCTCTCGCTGCCGAGGCCGTTGGCGGCGATCTGACCGATGATGTTGACTGCCTCGCTCGGACCTTCGCCGCCCGACACTGGGTAGCGAGACAGGCGGATCAGCCCATCCTCGGGCAATGGATCCTCCGGGTCGCCAAAGGCCAAGTAGGCCCCTAGCGTCGAGTCAATCTGGATCCGCCCCTCGTCGTACGTCAGTACGGGCGCGCCCTTCGGCCCGACCGCTGACATGTAGATGACCTGGCCGAGGTCGGCGTCGATATCGCTTTCACCGGGCGGCCCTTGCGGCCCCTGCGGCCCCTGCGGCCCCTCCGGCCCCTGCGGGCCTGGCGGACCCGGCGGTCCTTGTGGACCGCCAGCGCTCCCGAGCCCGCCGAAGAGAACGACGACCGAGCCGTCGGAGTGCGCGAAACCGACAAGATCATCGACGCCGGCCACGCCACCGCGTCGCAGCTGTCCGTTCGCATCGACATAGACCGTCTGCCCCTCGACGCCGGGACCGACCGTGGGCACCACGCTCGCGTCGATGATGCCGACGAACTGGAACGTGAAGGACCGAACCTGGTTCCCGTCTGCCGACGTGCGCGCGAGGCCGGCGCTCTTCCGTCCGCCGAGCTCCGCGCGCTTCGCGGCAGTCGCAACGTGATACTCGCCACTGTCGTCGCGCACGACAGCGTATCCCGCCGGAATCGACGAAGACGTAGAGCCCGCGCGCGCGTTCCAGTGGATCGAGTAGTTCTCCACGCGTCTCGTCGTACGCCTGCGCCGATCGAGCGCGGCTCCGAGCGCATGAAGATGTCGCTTCTGTCACCTGTTCGAGCGCTCGCTCGTTACCCAGATCCGCACCTTGCCGTTCCCCTTGATCGCCAGGTACCGGTGCGCGATCCGGTGCCAGGTCGTGATGTCGACGAACGTGTTTGCGGGCGCCATCGCTGCCGCGTCCTGCTGGAACGTTGGGCCATCGCCAGCAGCGTCAGCCGCGCTATCGTCCACGGTCATCGACTGGTCCGGACCGAACTTGAAGTAAAAAGTTGCCTCCGAGATCATGCGCAGGCACATCGTGCCTCCGAGCTCTACGCGTTCCCCTCCGAGGTCGACGGCGCCGAGATCGTAGACGCGCGACGTGCTGTCGGCCGTGAGGACGACGATCTTTCCCTGAGTCGGAGGCAGGACGTTGTGGGCTCGGTTCATCGCGCTCATGGGTTACCTCGTCTGTTGGAGCTCCTGCGATGCCGTGCGCATCGCCTTCGACTGCGTGTCGCCGACCGGCCTTTGCGGCGGCGGCGACGGCTGGTCGGGGACCGAGAAGCTCTGTTGCACCGCGCGCATGAAGTCGGGCTCGAGCGTGCGGTTCAGCGGGACGTTGAACATCAGCTCGATCTGGAGCATCTGCGCGTAGTTCATGCTGCTCGGGCGCTCGATGCGCTGGCGCACGAACTCGCGTTGCAGCTCCGCGTAGAGAGCCGGATAGACGTTCTTGAGCGCGTCGACCTCCTCGGGCGTGAGCATGCCGCGGCGCATGCTCTCGATGGCCGTGAGCGGATCGTTGACCACGGCGGCTCGGCGCGCCCACTCGCGCATCTCCGCGTCGGTGTAGAGCGGCGGCTCCTCGATGCCCCACGCGAGCGCTTCGGGCCGCGGAGCAAAGCCGGGCGGCGAGTGCCGCGCGAGATACTCGACGCCGCGGATCGCCGCGACCGTGAGCGCCGTCGCGACGTTCGGCGCCGCGCCGTCGAACTGACGCGTGAGCTCGCTGATGCGCGAGAGAAGCTCTTCCTTGTTCCCGGCAAGACGCCGGACCTCTTTGACCTTCGCCTCGAAGGCCTTGCGTTCGCCGCCTTTGCCGGCGAGCATCTCGACGCTCGCAGGCGGCTTCGGCGGTCCCTTGCGCCCTGAGAGGAAGTCGCGAACCGCACGCGCGATCTTGCTGTCTGTCTGAGCAGCGATCTTCTCGACCGCCGCCATCTGCGCGATGACGCGCCCGGGCGCCCGCATCGCATTCAGTGCAGCGCCGGCAAGGCTTCCGAGCACGCCGCCGGGCAGACCAGCGGCGACGGCGCCGACGGCGCCGAACGCTCCCGCGACGCTTCCAGGATCGGGCCCCTCGAGAAGCGCGCGATACTGGTTCGCGAGCACGAGTGACTTCTCGGCTTTGCCGATCTCCTTCTCGAAGGACGCGGCGGCAGCGCGAACGCGAGCGACCTCCGCGATCTTGTCCGGCGGCAAGTCGTAGCTCTTCGCGATCGCGTCGGCGAGCTCGCGCGTGCTCGTGACGTAGTCGCGCACGGCATGGTGCGTGAGGTCGTTGTGCGGGTTCGTGAGCCCACGGATGTACGTCGCGACCTTCGCCGGATCGGCGCCGCGCATCTGGACATAGGGGTTGTTCGGATCGCGACCGACCTCCGTGGTGAGCGCTCGGTGGAAGCGGTTGGACGCGTCGATCTGCCTCGTCCACGCCGCGTTGATGGTTCGCTGGTCGACGGCGGCCTTGCCCCAGAGCGCCTCGTCTTCGAGCGCGAGGCGTAGGTCCTGAGCAACGCCATCGAGCCACGCGACCGTGCGTCGAGCGTTCAGCTGGTCGACCGGATCGGCGATGAGTCGAAGCGACTTGTAGCCCGAGCTCGTGAGGCGCTGGAGACCGCGCTTCAAGTTGTCGAGCGCGATGAAGGCCTCCGCGTTGTCGGCCTCGCCGGCCGTGATGCGCGCGCGGATGTGCGTGAGACCTCGGTTCCGCGCCTCGGCGATGCGATGAATGCCATCGTCGATGCCCCACGTTCCGTCCGGCCGCAAGCCGAGCTTCACGGGCGGGAGCTCGATGCCCTGATCCATTGCCTGCCGAATGCGGGAGAGTCGGTCCGCTGAGTAGATGGCGCGCGTCTCAATGCGGTCGAGCGGCACCATCGTCTCGCCGCCAACGACGGCACGCGCGCGCTCGAGCAGCTTCCTCACCGTGCGCGCGCTCTTCATCATGCTCGGCGCCATCTCTTGCGCGAGCTGCGCCTCGAGGCCTTCTTCGATGGCGGCGAGCCGCTGTTGGATGGCCGCGCGAACCTCGGCCTCGTTGCCGCGCGCTACCGAGCGCCGTACGTAGTCGGCCTTGAGGCCGCCGCGCGCTTCGGCGCTGACGAGATCGCCGGCTGCCATGATGTCGTCGATGTGCCTGCGCACCGCACGCTCGGCCTCCTCTTGGATTGCGGGCGCATCGAAGACGGCAACGCGACGCGCCTCGGCACCCTCGGGCGTGAGGGCCGTGAACTTGGCGATGGCCTCTTCGTCCTTGCCGCTGATGAGTGAGCTTGTGCGCGCGTACGACTTCTGGATCCGCTCGCCGAGGCCCTCGGGCACGTAACCGAAGTGCCGCTCGGCGATGCTCTCGATGTCCTTCGGTCGCAGCGTACCGATCCAACGACCGAAGCGGTCTCGAAGTCCGGCGGCCGCCGCGGCGCCGAGATTGATGCCAGCGCCGAGTGCTCCGCCGATGATGGCGCCGTGCCCGATGCCGGCGAGTACTTTGTTCGCCGTGAGCTCGGTGTCACCTAGTGCGGACTCGTTGACGGCAGCGAGCCCACCGAAGAGCCCGCCTTCCGCGGCGAACCTGCCTGCGGCTGCCTCGCCGGCGGCACCCACGCGCCCCATGAGTCCGCCGCCGAGCGCGGTGGCGCCGACCATGCCGCCGATCTCGCCGATCGTCGACGCGAGCGGATGCTGCTCGTTGTAGCCCCGGAGACGCTCACGGAGCGCGTCGGCGGGCGAGATGTAGCGTTCGCCGCGGTACGGATCGACTTCGTGTCGCCCTTCCGCGATGCGTGCGCCCGACTCGGCGAGACCGATGGCGACAGCATCGAAGGGCACGCCGAACGCGCCAGCAAGCCCACGCGCCGCCCCCACGGCGCCGGCCGCAACCGCGCCGCCCACACCGCCGTAGCGCGCCTCTTGCTGCGCCGCGCGGTACTGCTGCTCCGTCGCGACCGAGGCGCCCTGCTCAAGCGCCGCCGCAGCGTCCGCAGGGTCGACGACGCCCGCAGGCAGACCAGGCACCTTGACGGGCATGGGCGCGCCCTTCGGGATGCCGTACTGGCCGGAGAGATAGGCTGCCTGGACCTGATCGTCCGGGATGTCGACGATGCGGCCGGTCTTCTTCTCGACGAGCTTCACTTCGCCTCTCGAATGGTGGGCACGGTCGGCTTGTCGGGCGCGATCTGACGTCGGCTCGGCGCGCCTCGCTGCACGCTGCCGCCGCGTTGCTCGTAGAGCAAGATGCCTTCAGGGCTCGCGCCGGCCGCGATGTTCGCAGCGCGATGCTGGAGCATCTGCCGGTACGACTGCACCACGCGTCGAAGCGACGCGGCATCTTTTGCACCTTCGAGCTGCGTGTTCAGCTTCTCAGCCTCGCCCTCCGAGATAGCACCGCCGAAGAGAGAGTGACCGATCGCGTTCTTGAGCGCTTGAACGGCCTGCCTTGTGGCCACGCCGCGGTTCGAGAGCATCCAGACGGGCAGGCGGCTCGCGACGGGACCGATACCCTCGATGGGACCGTCGCCGATGGCGTCGATGAGACGATCGATGTCCTTCAGCTGCGAGAGCGCTGCTGGAAGCCCCGCCTTCTCGTAGGCCTCCGAGAGATACCGAGCATCCGTCTCGGCCTTCTTCGACGGCTGCGCACCGACGGGCTGCGCACCGACGTAGTGCGGCTGCGCCATGACGTCGTTGCGAATGACGCGGTCTTCGGTGAGCTGCTTGAACTTCGTCGTGCGCTGGATCAGCTCGTCGTCGAGCTTTCCGAGAAGCCGGTTGTACGCAGCGAGCATGCGAGGGTCGGCGATCGACGGGTCGCCGAGCTCCTTGGCGAGCTCGACCTTCGCTCGTTCGAGATACGCGATGTACGCGGCCTCGCGCGCGACCCGCTCGTCGCCGTACGCCTGCTTGAGCGCGCCGAGGTAGTTCGTCTCGGTGCGCATTCCGCGCTCGAGCTGCTTCGCCTGTTCGTCCTGCCGACGGATGATCGTGTCGATCTGGTGCTTCAGCGCAGCGAGACCCTGGTTCTCGCCGCCGCGCGAGGCGAACGCGCCGAGCGCGACAGCGATGGCGCCGAGAAACTGCGCCGGTCCGCTGCGCATGCCAGCGAGCGGGTCTTCTTGCATCTCGCGGATCCGCGCGCGCATCTCCTCGAGACGAGCCATCGTCGCATCGACCTGCGCTTGGTACTTCTGCGCGCGCTCGGTCTCTTCCGATGCGAATTTCTCGGCCGCTTTCTGGTGCTTCTCGAGATAACCTCTCTCGAACGCCGCCGCGCGCTGCCCGGCCTCGTAATCGAGCTGCGCGGCCTTGTAGCCGCGCTCATTCGCGTTCGCCAGCGCAGCCTCTGCCTCGGGGCCAAGGTCGATGCCTTCGTGGACCTGCCACGACTTCGGACGCCGACCGCCCGGGTCGACCATCACGACCCCGGCGCCGCCCGTGCCGACGGGGCTCGTCATCCCCGCACCCTCACCGGGCTCGTAGAACGTCGCGCCTTCGAGATTCTTGCGCCGCTCGTCCTCGTCGAGCGCCTCTTTCACGTTCTCCAGCGTCTTCTCGCTCGCCTCGGCGACACGCATGGCTTGCGCCATCGCGCTCGGCGAGAGTTGCGCGGGCTGCTGCGACGCCGCGACGTTGTCGCCCGTCGCGAGCGGGATGCGCGGACGAGCGGGCGTCCCGAGGTTCGTGCGCGGAGGGTCGGCGAGCGACACGCCCGCCGTCGACGGCGCCTGGAGCGTCGCACCTTCGTACGACGGCCTCGGCGGCGTCGGCACCGGAGGGGCCGGAGCAGCGGGCGCCTGCGGCATGTACTGCTGTAGCGTCGCATCCTCGTAGGAGGACGGTGCCGGAGGCAGCCCGGCTGCCTGTCGCCAGTCGGGGATGCGACTGAGCGGGATGCCGAGCCTCTTGGCCAGCGCGTCGTACGGGTCGGCCATCAGAACCTCCCGGGCGTGTAGATCTGCGACTTGAGCTCGTCGATCTGGCGCTGGAGATGCGCGATGCCCGCCGACTGGAGCTTCTGGAGCTTGTCGCGATCGAGCGCGAGAAGACCTGTCTGCGGGTCTCGCGTTACCGCCGTGGCCGCGATCGGGTCCTGCACCATCGTCTGCGCCATCGGCCCGACGTTCGGCTCGCCGGGCGCTTGACCCGCTGCGGCCGCAAACTCGGGGCGGTACGTGTAGAGGCTGCCCGCCTGCGCGCGGTTCGCTGCGCTCATCGGATCGTTGTTCGGCGAGACCGCGGGCCCCGCGGCCATCCGCGCCTCATGCTCAGAGCGCATTTGGCGGTCGAGCTCCGCGGCCGCGCGAAGAAGCTCCTCGTACGTCATCTCGCGCGGCTTGGCGCGCTTCGACTTCGGCTCGGCGGATCGCCCGGGCCGCTCGCGAAGATGCGCCGGCCGCGACGGACCAGCGAGCGACGCGCGCCCATCGTCGGGCGCGGGCTCGACAACGAGAAAGGCTCGGCCCTCGGGGCTCTGATGAAGCTGCATCCCCGGCGGCTCGTAGAGCGGCACCACGTCGACCTTCGCGCGCTCGTCGCTGTACGGATACTTCGCGCGCGCGTCGCTCGAGATGGGGGCGTAGGCCTCCTTTGCGCGGATGTCCGAGAAAATGCCGCCGAGAAATCCGAAGAGGCCGCCACCAAGGCCAGCCGCATCCTTGACCCGACCCCACTCCTGGTCTTCGGTGCGGAGCTTGAGATCGCGCCGACGCGCCTCGGCCTCAGCGACATCTCGCGCGCGCTGGATCTGCGCATCCTGCTCCTGCTTCCTCGTCCGCCAACCCAGCTCCTCGTAGAACTGCTGGTTCGCCATGTCGCGAGCCATCTGATCCGCCTGGAGCTGTGCTTGAGAGGTCGCAAGGCCGATGTCCTGCCCGCGGATGCCGCCGGCCGCGGCCGTGTACGCGCCGGCCTGCTGTCCGAGGTTCGCCGTCGATGCGATGTATTGGTCGCGCGCGCGCGCCATCTCGTCGGCACGGAGCGCAGCGAGGTCGCGAGCGCCGGCCTGCTGCATCTGCGCGCCTTGGAACGCAGCTTGGCGCTGCGCCCCCGTGATCGCCGACGGACCGCCACGGGCGCTCGCCGCCATCGCCATCTGCGACGCGATCGAATCGTCGATCATCCGCTGGCCGTAGATCTCGGCCGCGCTCGGAGCCTGCCCGAGCGCTGCGGTGCGCGCGACGGCCATTGCGTCCCTCGCGCCTTCGATGCCCGCCTGTTGATAGCCGAGACCGTGGTACTGAGACGCCCGGGCCTGGTCCGACTGTCGACGATCGATCCACGGCGCCGACGTGCGGGCCGCGCCCATCTGACGGTAGCGCTCGACGTCGAGGTCGGCGCCGCTCGTGCCAGGGACAGGATTCCCGTTGCGCTGCGCGTGCGCCTTGCGCCCCCAGAGGTAGGAAGACTCGTTCTGTAGCCAGCTACCGAACGGGTCACCCGTGTACGCATAGCCCTCGTTGTCGGGAGGGAGCATCGGGGGTGCAAAGAGCTCTTCGCCGGCCATGGGTCACACCTTGGAGTGTCGGGCTCCGTGACGAGGCAGACCGGGCCGAGGAATGAGCTCGAGACCGATCGCGCTCCAGGATCCTCCCTTCCCCGAGTCGACCGGGTAGCTCGTCGGGCTCGTGGGTGTCGCATCTGTCACTCGGACGCGGATGGCCTTGCACTTCGGGCTCGCGCCGTTCTGGCTGCCGACGCGCACCGTCGGACAGTCGTTGTTCGTCACGACCATCTCGGCCGGGAACGTGAAGTCCTGAGAGAAGGTCGGCCGATCGTCGAACGCGAGACGGAGCCGCAGGTCGTGATGCGTGTGTCGCTCGCCGAGGAGCTGGATCCGTCGCACGTGCTGCCATGCGATCGGCCCCGAGGGCCGCAGCATCGCTTCGAGCTCGAGCGTGACCCAATACTCGCCGCGGTCGAGATGCGTCTCGTCGCTCTCGCGCACGAGCGCGTCGGCGGCCGTCATGTAGAGCGCACCGCCAGCAACGACGCTCGAGCGCACGAGCGCGTTCGGTTGCTCGCCGTCGTGGTAGTCCCACACGGACCAGAAGCCGTGCGCATAGTCGTAGACGAGCACAACGCCGGCCGTGCCTTCCGCGTTCGCCATCGAGTAGCGCACCTGGCTTCGGTGCGGCACGATCCGCGCGTCGAGCACGATGGGATAGGCCTCGACGTGGTCGCGCACCGGCTGACCGATCCACTGGAGCTCGAGCCCGCGCGTGAGCAGGTAGATACCGCGCGCGCTCTGAAACATGATGCCCGCTGGAACCTCGACGATGCTTCGCTCGTTGATGCACCCGGCGTCGCTCTGCACCGTCGTCGGCGACGTCCACGCGCCCGCGCCCGCCGCGCTCGGCCCTTCGCCGAAGACGACATGGATCGACGAGTCGCTGAACGCCACGAGCTTGTCGTCCAGCGACGCGAGCGCCACGACCTCGTCCTCGAACACGATGCGCAGAGCCTCGTGGAAACCAGGGAACACCGTCGGGTCCTCGAGAAAGACCTTCGAGGCCCAGACCGTGCGCTGGTCGCCGGCGATGCCGAAGAGACGGCCCTGGTGCACGATCCATCCGTGGCACGACGGCGGAATCACTTCGTCGAGAATGCCACCCGTCGTGTAGAGGAGCGGCTGCGTGCCGAGATCGCGACCGGTACCGCCGACCGAAGTGTCCGCACTCGTGTCGATCCACGTCACGGAGTCGATCGAGACGGAATTGGTGACGATAGCGTTTCCGCCCGAGCCGGTCGGGCTCGGCTCGATCGCCATCCGATAGAACGTCGTTCCGCCCTTCTTTGTGCGGTACGGAACGATCATCACCGGCGTCGGATTCGCCGAAAGCCCCGTGCGCGGGTCGGTCTTCCCCGTCGTCGCCGCCGTCTCGATCTTGAACTCGACGGAGCCACTCGACGAGACCGTGACCTTGATCGGCTGACACGGAGCGCTGCGATGCAGTAGCCCCGTGCCAGGGTCCTTCCACTCGTAGACGAACGTGTAAAGGTAGTCGCCGGCATCCATGTTGCCGTCGGTTCCCGGCGTCGCCGCAATGACGCGCGGCGGGTGAAGATGCCCGATCTCGAACGCTCGGCGACCGTCGTAGTACGTACAAACGCCGGCACCGATGACGAGCCCACGACCGAGCGACGCGCTCGACCACGTGTCCTCGCGCTCGAACGTGATGAGCCGCAGAGCGGATCGACCTGGCGAGAGCAGGAGCGAGCCCGCGTAGGCCTTGCCGTTGACGACAGGCACGTTGCAGAGCTGCGCTCGTCGCAGCCCCTCACTTTCGCGCGGATCGATGACAGCTACGAGACGGTGTGGGTAGTACAGACCATCCTCTTCCTCTTCGGTCGTTCCCACCTCCACGGCAAAGACGGTGTTCTGCTGCACGCGCGCGCCGTTCGGCAAGATGACTGGAGGTCGGACGCTCGAGAGCAACGCGTAGGCGCGTCCGTCGATCACGAAGACGCGCGAAGCGAGCCGCGCCCACCGAGTCTCGCGAATCGCGTCGCCGAGCATGTTGCCGCCATCGTCGATGAGGACGGACTTCGTGAGCTGTGTGTCCGTCGGAAGCCATGAATCGACGCCGAGGTAAGTTATGGCGCCGGACGTGAACATGACCACGGCGGTCGTCTCCGTGAGACGCGCAACAGAGACTTGCGTGTAGCGCTCCGTACCGAAGTCGAACAGCGCCGGCCCGATGATCTGCTCGAGCGTGTCGGGGTCGTGAATCGCCCCCCAGACCTCGTAGAGCGGAGTCACATCGTCTGCCGTGGCAAACGCGACGTAGATCCGCTCGTCGGGCGTGGCTGAGAGCGAAACAGCATTCACGCTCGCAGCGCTGGCAAGAACCTCCTCTGACGCAAGAGCCGAAAGGTCCGCGTCGAACGTCGCGAGCACGAGCTCGTCGTTCGTGGTCTTGTAGGCAACGGCGATGTCGTCGCCGTGATGAACGAGATCCCAGATCGGAAGCGAGCTCGCTTTCACGTCGGCAAGCAGCGACGTCGGCGTCACGTCGAGAAAATCGGAACTCTGAACGTCCGTCGTGAGGTCGACCGCCACGACCTTCAGATTCGAGTCGTTCCCCTCCTGCCAGAAGACGAGAATCGTTGTTCCTTTGAGCAGCACGCGGAAATGGCGCACGCCGTTGCTGAAGATGGCCGGCAGGTAGCACGGCGGAACGACGACGCCGCCCGTAGTCGCGTCCTCGACTTGGAGGAAGAGTCTACGCGAAGAGTCGCACGTCCACGCGATCGCGACGTAGGACTCGCTCGCATCGACGTCGGCGGCGATGACCGACATCCCCGAGTCGGTGACCGTACGCCACGTCGCTCGGAGCGCGTTCATGCGCTGGATCCGCTTCCACGCTTGGTTCGCTGGCACGTACGAAAAGAGATCGAGACCGTCCGTCGTGAGCAGCTCGCCGCCGCGTGCCCAGACCTTCTGGAGCGTGCCGAGCTCCTCGTCGCTGCCGAGGATGGCGCGCGGGAGGTCCTCGGTGCCCGGCCGCTTCTCGACGCGCCCAGCCTTCCTCCACACCGCGTTTCGGAGCGCGGTGAGCGTTCCCGGGGCGGCCTGCTTCGGATCGATGCTCTCGTCGAGCGAAGCCGTGCGGAGCGCGACCTGCATTACCTGAGCGGGCGGAACCATCGTCATCGCGGAACAGCCTCCGAGGCGACGGGATAGAACCAGAGGTCCACGGTGCACTCGGTGTCGGCGGCGACGGCAAGCTGCCGCGTGAGATCGATCTGCGCCTGCTCGCTCGCGTCGGCCTCGACAACGATCGCCGGCACGCCCGTCCCGTCGTAGTTCTGGCGCGCGACGAGGAACGCGGCGCGCGTCCCGAGCCCGTGGTCCACGACCTTCACGCCAGCGGTGTCGAAACGCACGCTGCGTAGAACACCACGAGCGAACGGCAGATCGTCGAGAGCGCGCGCAACCCTGTCCGTCGCGCGCTGCATTGCATCGGCCGTGCGACTCCCGGTGTGCTGCCGTGGGCTCGTGAGAGGCTTCACGGCCACGGCCACTTCCACCAGTGCTGTCGACGCTTCCGCACGCGCTGCACGCGCCTCGGCATGCCGGAGACGCGCTGTCGCGCCATGCTCTCGACCTCACGCTCCCACCAAGCGGCCTTCTGCATCGAGAGCGTCCAGTCGGCGCTGTCCTTCTGCTGGAACTCGGCGACCGTCTCCCAGACGGCCCATTCCTCGAACCCGCACACGCCATCGAACGTGTTGCCGAGCGCGCGCGTGATCGGCACGTAGTCGGGCACGTAGTGGACGCGCAACGTGTCCGAGACGGACGGCGTCGGGAAGATCTCGATGTTGTCGCCGCGAAGCTGGAAGCGGCGCGCCTCGCCGTAGCGCGAGAGCGGATAGGTGTCGTAGTCGTGACGCTCGGCCTCGTTGATGTCCCAGAGCGCCTGCCACTTGTCGGGCCCGCACCTGCGGCTCACGCCGAGGAGCTCGAGCACCGGCGCGTTCAGCGCGTAGGTGCTCTGCCCGGGCGACGTCGTGATGTCGGTCTGCGCACGGTAGTACTCATGCCCGCGAGCGCGGACGAGCGCGAGGTAGACCTTGCGCAGGTTGGCGTTGAGTCGCTCCTCGATGTTCGCATCCGTGATGAACGCGTTGGCTTCGTCGACGGTCTCGAAGCCGCCGAGATGGCGGACCTTGGCGATCAAGGACGTCATGCTCACCGCGTCCGCCATCTCGGCCCTCCGTCGTCAGCCCTGAACGGTGTCCTGCACGGCTTCGAGCTCGAAGCCGATGCTGTTGTTCGCGTCAGCCGCAACGTCCTGCGCTGCGCCGGAGCCATCGACGACGCGGATGACGCACTGCCATCCGGTTCCGTCGACCGTCGGCGTGAACGCGCCCCACTGCGCGATGCGCGCGGCGGCGCTGTTGAGCTGGAGCCCGAGCCCGAGAGGTACGAGCTTCATCCAGCGCCGCTCGAGCGTGAGCGTGTACACGCCTTGCGCGGTGCGCGCGACCGTCCAGCCCTTCTTCCCCTGGTTCAGCGTGTTGTCGATCGCGCTCGAACCGTTCGGGAAAAATCGTCCGCTGATCCGCACGCGGCGCTTGCCGACGTGACGGACCGGCTCGTCTCCGAAGGTTGCACCCGGCATCGGTAGCCTGCCTTCCTACGCCGCCGCGTTGTACTTGCCGATGGCGTTGAAGCCGGGCCACTCGCAGCCGAGCTGCCAGAGCGCACGATACCGCCACTCGAAGTTGTCGGCGTCGCTCTTGCGGATCATCCGGTTCCCGTCTTCCTCGACGAGATGCGGCAGACCCTTGATCGACTTGATGACCCAGGTGTCCTCCTGGAGCATGAAGAAGTAGCCTCGCGGGCAGTTCGGGTCCGCCATGACCTTCAGCGGCCCCTTGTCGCCTTCGAGGATGAGCGCCTTGTAGCCGACGATGCCGTCCGTCGACTTCGTCATCTCGAACGTCGCCTTGCCCATCAGGTTCTTGATGATGTCGGCGCGATCGAGGTTGTTCGTGTAGACGGCATCGGGCACGCCGCCCTCACGGCCGAGACGCACGGCGCAGTCGATGAGCGTGTCTTCCTTCGAGGCACCAGCCTGCGCGCTGAAACGCACGCCCGCGAGTCGCGTTGCGTCCGCACCGCGATCGACGCCGAAGAAGTTGTCGGACCCGAAGACCGGCGCGGTCTCGGGAAGCCACGCGCGGAGACCCTTCGCGGCGAGACCGAAGTCGCCGTCGCGGAAGAGGTAGTCGCCCGCGGCGAGCGACGTGATGACCGTGTTCCACGCCGCGCTCGTGGCCGTGATGGTGCCGAGGTCGCGGTCGACCGCGGCGATCGTCTCGCGCGCGCCCGAGTTGCGCAGCGTGTGACCCGAGGCAGAGCCGTCGTTCGCCGACGCCTGGACGACCATCTCGGGCTCGAAGAAGACGATGTCCGCCGGCTCCGCAAGAGCGACGGTCTTCAGCGAGACGTTCGCCCCCGTGCTGATGCGGCCGCGCGCGCCGCCGCCATTGCCGTAGAGCTGGAGGGAGATCGACCGCTTGAAGTTCATCAAGCAGCCTTCCATTTCGCCCTTCACGGCGTTCAGGATCGTGTTCTCGCTACCCTCGCCGGCGAGCAGCGCCTCGGCCGTGATCTCGCAAACGTGGTAGTCCTTCGCTCGCGTGAGGAAGAAGGCCGCGTCCTGCGAGCTCGAGATGTTCGCGAACGCTCGCGCGATCGTGTGCGAGCCGCCCTGCGGCCGCCCGTAGCGGAGCGTCACGCGGCTGTTGTTACCGCCGAAGTTGGTATCCTTCCTCATGCGGCCGAGGAAGGCGCAGTCCGGATACGTGCCCGAGTGGAGCTTCTTCTGGTCGTACTTCGTCTTGAGGATGTTCTCGATCGCCGTGATCGTGGTTGCGCCGATCGCCATGACGCGCCTCCGGTGAGGTCCGGGGCACGCTGGTCACGTTCGCGCCTACGACGTCAGCGCCCGAGCCCGAGTCGCGCTCGCTTCGCGTCGGCGGCGAGAGCCTGCCGTAGCTCGTTGAGCGCCCACTCGTCCTCTTCCTCCGGCGTCATCTGCCGAGGTGGGGATGCCTTCGTCGTCGCCGCTGCGGGGTCCAGCGTGCGTTTCTCGGGCGCTGTCGCGGGTCGCCCAGGGGATGCTTGCGATGCAGGGGACGCGCCGTTGCTCGGCGAGGTGGTCTTCGCTCGCTTCGAAGACCTGGATTGAAGCTCAGTGTGAAATTCGCGCGCCTTTGCGTCAAGACGCGGAAGGAGCGCGCCGAAGCTCGGATGCGTGCCGAACTCGCGGTAGTACTCCTGCGCGACCTCGGATGCGAGCATGTGGAGCACGCGCGGCGGGAGCGTCGCCGCATCCGGGTAGTCGTCGGCCTGCGAGTCGACGAAGTGCTCGAAGCGCTCTCGTGCCTGCCGAGCCTCTTCTTCCTGCGCGCGTCGTCGGTCGGCCTCCTCGCGCTGCTTCAGCTGCTGCTCGAGCTCCTCGACGCGACGGAGCGCACGCTGCGCAGCGGCCTCGGGCCCCGTCTCTTCGAGGACTTTCTTCGTCCACTCGGCGTAGTCGACACCGAGCGCTTTCAGCGCATCCATGCCGCCCGCCTTCACGGCGGCGGCGCGCCGCTCGAGCTCATCTTGAAGCGCGCGCACGCGCTCGAGCTCGCGCTGGAGCTCACGCTCGCGAAACGCGAGGCGCTCCTCGCGCTCGGCCTGCTCGAGACGACGCAGCCGCTCTTTCCGAGCTTCCTCGGCGCGGCGCTCCTCTTCCTCGG
Source organism: uncultured Myxococcales bacterium (assembly GCA_937949945.1). Lineage (GTDB taxonomy): Bacteria > Myxococcota_A > Polyangia > Polyangiales > Polyangiaceae > Labilithrix. The sequence continues at coordinate 20,910 of CALFEQ010000037.1, read as the reverse complement.
CCGCTTTGATGCGCGCGGCCTTGTCCTTCTCGCTCGCGGTCTGCTGCTCGTCGGTCTCGTTGGTCTCTTCGGGCGCGCCGCTCTCGCCGCCGGCGGCGCCTTCGGCCGACGAGTCTGCGGGCGAGAGGGCGTCGTCGGCGGGAGAGGCGCCGGTAGCTGTCTCGTCCGCAGATCCGTCGGTCGTAGTCGTCTCGTCGGTGGTCTCGAGAATATCGTCGGGCATGATTCACCTCTCCTGTCATGCAGCCGCAGGAACCAGCGGCGGAGGCGGAGCGCCAGGCGGAAGCGGCATCGGTCCGGCCGGTACCATCTCTTGCCCGGGCGGCCCGGGCGGCGGCGGGGCCGGCGCCGGCGCCTCTTCGGCCTGCTCCTTCTTCATCTGCATCCGCGCGAGGACGATCCATCGCGCGATCATGTCGAGCAGCTCCGGCGGAGCCTTCTCACGCCGGAACGTGAGGTAGCTCTCGACTGCGACGCGGAGCGCCACGGGCCAGAGCATGAACGGCTCGGGCGGCTCGAATTCGCCAGTCTCTGCCATGTTGTCGATGATGTCTTCCACGAGCTTGCGCGTCGCGAGCTTGCGCTCGACGAGCCGCTCGGTGTCGGGCATCTGGATAATCTCGACGAGCTCCTCGGCGTCCGTGAAGCCGATGCGCGTGAGGTCCTCGGCGAACGCGATCTTGCCCGACGGCGTCGTCGGAATCATCGACGTCGGCGTGATGTCGAGCTCGTAGACGTGATCGTCGAGATCGATCTCGGGGAAGAGCACGTCGCTGGCGAAGCGCCCGCGTCGCACGCTGAGCTTGAGCCCCTCTTCGCCCTGCTCCTTCAGGTAGTCGTTGAGGTCTCGCAGGCAGTCGTGAGCGAGCCGCGCGTTCTGAAGAACGAAGCGATCCCACGACTCGAATTTGTCGAGGAAGCGCTCGCTCTGATTGTCGCGGTAGACGCGCTGCGCCTCGCCGCTGTTGAGCCCCGCCGGCTTCTGGCTCGTCGCCGCGAGCTGCGAGATACCAGCGACCTCGAACGCCTTGGAGTAGAGCATCCAAAGGTGGTCGTAGAGGTCGCGAGGGATCGCTTGCGGCGTGATGTAGATCGGCGCCGTTCCCCGATAGACGACGATGGCATCCGACTCATCGGTGAGCTCGTTGGGGTTGACGCGGGACATCTCTTCGATGGCCCACTTGCCCTTCACGCCGTGGCAAGCCTCGGTGATCTCGTCCAGGATGTCGTTGATTTCGAGCTGGATACCGAACAGATCGTGCGCGAGCCCGACGCCGTAGGCGCCGGCGAGCGCCTCTTCCCAACACCACGACGCAACGGGGAAGTAGTCGCGCTTGTAGGGTCGCGTCGCGAGCGTCTTGCCCGGAATGCAGCGCGCCCACATGCCGTCCTTCGCACCGGGCCACGACGGGAGCCTCCACGCCTCGCGAACGAGGATGCGATCGCGCGACGACTCGTGCTCGTACTCCGGCATGTCCTCTTCGGACTGCCGGCAGTTCATGATCTCTTCCTCGAACTCGGGGTAGGCCTCGGCGAGAACGATCGGGTCGTACCAGCGGAGCAAGTACGCCGTGCGCACGCTCTCGTCGCCGTAGAGCCCCTCCTGATCCTCGATCAGCCACTCGCCGGGGAGGACGCGGTGACAGTAGACGCGCCTGGCCTCATAGTGGACGTTCCACATGATGTGGCCGGTGCCGAACACGGCGCCGTCGACGAAGGCGCGCATCGCTTTCTCCCAGAATCGCGTCTGAGAGAACGTCCCTTCGATCGCCTTTTCGAGCTTCTTCGCACGACGGCTCAACGACCAGTCCGCGCCCCTCGTCACGAACGTAGGCTTGCTCTTCGCCTTCGCAGCGATGCGCGCCTTGCACGCGCCGACCATCGTTCGCACGACGTTCAGCGAGAGCGGCTGACGCTTCGTCTCGACGGGCTTGGCGTAGCTGTTCGGCGTGAAGCCAAGCATCTGGACGTCGCCGTAGAGCGACGCGTAGGCAAGGTAATCCTGCCGTCGATAGTCCTGATTCGAGCGGATCCGTCGCGTGTTTTGGCAGATCGTGTCGGCGATGTCGTCGCCGTCCTTGCGCCACCAGCGCGTATCGTCGCGAACGCTCATGCCGGCCTCGACTGCTTCGGACGGAACGGAGGGATCGGTGCGCCGCTCGAGCGGGTGAGCCGGCGCCAATACAGATAGTGCTCGCGCTCGGCGTCGCTCATCGCGACGAGCTTGCGCTCCTCTTCGTCGAGAGCGGCCCGCTCGTCCGCATCACGAGCGGCAGCGCGGGGAGCCGCGGCGGCAACGACGCTCGGAGCCGGCCCGAGCACAATGCGCAGGTCTCCGAGCGTGAGCTCGGTCGCGCCGACCTCACGCATCCACTCGCCGATCCTGCGGAGCCGCTCGAGCTCCTTGTCGCTCTCCACATCGCTCGTCGTACGCGCGAGCGCCTCTCGTCGCGCGACGGGTCGGTCGGAGATGTCGCATCTGTCACATACGGCCGAAGGCCGTATGCGGCGACAGCTCGCCGGATCGCTCGGCGCGGATGATGGTGCGCCGGCTCACGCCGAGCCGCGCGGCGGCCTCTTCCTGCGTGAGCCCGAGCCGCCGGCGCCACGCGCGCAGCTCGGCGCCCGTCCTCGGGACAGCCTGGCCACGGAACCGCTTCCAGCGCTCAACAGCTGCTCCCGCCCAGCCCGGCGGAAGCCCGAAGTGCTCTTCGATGCGCTCGAGCGCCCAGCCGCGCGCCCAGAGCGCGTAGCAGAGCCGCGAGCGCCCGGTCACGGCTGGACCGACCATCTCGCGGAAGAGCTGCGCCACGGTCACGCCGTAGTGCTCCGCTGTCGCGATCGCGAGCTCGGTCACCCAGCGCGGACGCACGGCGCCGTCGGGCGGCGGCGGCGCCGACCAGCGCACGCTGGCGATCCCTTCGTCCGTCAGCGCGTAGCCGGCGAAGCTGCGATGCTCGACCAGCCCCGTCTGGACGAGGAGCTTGAGCTGCTGACCGACTTCGCTCTTGTCGACGCCGATGGCCCTGGCAAGCACGCCAGGGCGCGCTGGCTTACCGAGCCGATGCATCTCCTCTCGGAGCTTCAGCGTCTCGAAAAAGTCCTTCGGCGAAAGGACGCTCTCCTCGTCCACCGCTCACCTCCGTTCGAACATCCGACGCACCCATGAGCGGTCGGGCCGGCGTCGCTCCTCGCGATCGAGCTCGCGCACGAGTCGCTCTTCCTCGAGAGCTTCGCGCTCCTCGAGAGTCGGCGGCGGAGGTCGCTCGCTCGGGGGCCTCTCGAGGAACGCCGACGCCCGCCGCCACGCGTACAGCGCCGCATCAGCCAAGTGATTCGAGAAGCCGGCGGCCTCCTTCTGCCGGCCCTCTGCCCACGGCAGCGTGTTCCACTCCCGCACGAGATCGTCGTTGCCAGGGAACACCTTGATGCGCCCCGAACGCAGCTCGCCGTTGAAGAGATCGATGTAGCCGCGCTTGTTGTTCTTGTCCGCTGGCTCGATGGGAATGCGGAAGCGCTTCCGCGCCTCCTCAGCGTAACCCTTTCCGAGCCCGCCGGTGTCGCCGACGATGGCATCGAAGCGGTATCGCTGCTCGAGCGCGAGCGCTGCTTGCGCGGCGTCTCCGGGCGTGAGCTCGGTCTCGTGCGCGCTCTCGATGATGTAGACCGTCGGCTCGCGCTCGCGCCAACCGAGCACCACGAACGCGCAATCGTCGTTGTAGCCATAGTCGATGCCGAGAACGAAGTACCATCGCACGCCGCGTCGCATCTCGGCGTCGAAGTCGATCGGGTCGGCGAGCCGGTTCCTGTCCGAGAACTTGTAGACGAGGCCCTCGTCGTCGCGGACCCAGAGCCCCCAGCGAAGTTGCTTCCACTTCACGCCGTCGCGTCCGCCGGTCATCGCAGCGAGCGCCTCTTCGTACGCCTCGAGATCGATGCTCGGGTTGTCCTCGGCACGCGCTGGCCAGAAGACGCGATTGCTCGTCTTCCAGATCGGCGCGTCAATGCGCACGCCCTCTGGGATGCCGTAGCGCTCGCGCACCCACGCGCTCCCGAGCCCGTCAGGGTTCGTCGCCGCGCGGAAGCGGAGCGGAATCGTCGAACCGCGGAGACGACGGAGACGCGAGAAAAGGAACGTGGCCCACTGCTCTGGCCACTCGGTGAGCTCGTCAATGCCGATGAACTGGAACTCGGCCGACTTGTATCGCTGCAGATCCTGCTCGGTGTCGCAGTAGCCGAACTGAAGTCGCGCGCCACTCGGGAACGTCCAACGCTTGTCGCGATCGTTCCACACCGCGCGCGTCGGCTCGAGCCACTGCCGCGCGCGATCCATGATGGCTCCGGCGAGCGCAAGGTCCGGGTACGTGCGGCGCAGGATGAGCGCCGAGTAGCCGGGCACGTCGACGAAGCGGAGCGCGCTCGCGAGCAGCGCGTCGCTCTTTCCGCCGCCCGCCGCGCCGCCATAGCAGCTCTCGAGCACGTCGAGCTCGATCCAAGCCTTCTGCTTCGGATGCGGCTTGTGCGGCGACCACGTCGTCCGCGGTCGACGCGCGACGCTATCCAGCATCGCATCGGTCTCGGCGAGCAGGCGCGCGGTGTTCGCGTCCACGTCTCACCCCGCGAAGAAGACGAGATGCTTGTACAGATCCCGCAGGCGCTTCCCGTCCCGCGCGTCGTCGCCCGTGCGCGGACGATGCACCGTGATGCCCTGCTTCTGGCCGTGGCACCACGCCACGACCGTCGGACGATCCGTCTCGCGGTCTTCGATGGCGAAGCCGCGGACGATGTTCTTGCACTTGTGACAGAACGGCCAGTTCGTCCCCTTGGCGTTCGACTCGTCCCATCCGACGAGATCCATCGTCATCGGGTCGCGCAGCTGCTCGATGTACTTGCGTCGCAGGTTCTCGACACGCTGCTCACGCCGGAGCTCCTTCTGCGCCGCGGAGTGAAGGTCCCTCGGCCTCCACTGCCGCGAGCGCAGGATGTTGAACGCGACATCGTCGAGCGCCATGCCCGTCTACTTCTTCGGCTTCCTCGGCAGCCGCACGAAATGCACGTCCGTGAACGGCACGAGGTTCACGTTCCCCGTCTCGATGCTCTCGATGCCGATCCACGGTCCCTGCTCGAAGAACAGGAACTGATCGCCGGGATACGCAGCGCCCGAGACGCCGTTGCGCGGCGAGGGGATGTTCGTCTTCAGCGTGAGCGAGTCGGCCGCGAAGTAGCGGCGATCGTCTCGGAGCTCTTCGGGCTTCTTCATCCTTCCTCGCTCTCCTCATCCTCGACGCTGTTCACGAGCAGCTCGAACTCGCCTTCCTTCTCGCGCAGACCCGAAAAGACCTCGGGCGTTGTCGACGGGATCTTGATGTCGAAGATAACGCCGTCGGCGTCTTCGAAGCGCAGCGTCGTATCGCCGACGTTCGCCGTGCCAGCGGCGTGCGGATCGGGGCCTCGGAACGTGCTCACCTTGATCGGCTTCTTCATGCCAGCCTCAAGAACGGATAGGGGTTGTAGGTCCAACGGTCGGGCACCGGCAGGCTCGCGACCAGCCGCGTGCGATGCGTGTAGATTACATGCTTCTCGAGGAGCGGTCGAAGAAGCAAGCGCGCGACGCCGAGCCGTCGCCAGCGCCGCTTGACGTAGACGAAGTGGACGAGCGGCTGACGACCCGCCATGCCCGTCACCGCGAAGCCGCAGATGCCGCTTGGCACGCTCGGACGGCACGCGATCGTCACCGCGCCACGGTCGATGGCGACGTCGCGGAGCTGCGCGTGCTCGCGAAAATAGACGTCCGCGCCGCCGACGAGCTCGACCCAACCATAGCCGTTCGAGGCGTACTCGCGAAGCCACGTCTTCTGGACGAAACCGAGATCGTCGAAGCTCGCCGGTCGAATGATGAAGTCGCTGTCGCCCGCGAGTGCGCCGGCCTCGAGCGCCGCCTCGGCCATCGCGGGCCCGACGCGTTGAACCGCACGCTCGGCCGCACCATCGAGCTCTGCTTGAACGACGTCCTCGACGCTCATCCCCCCGCCGTGTACTGCACGATCACGTCGCCGTTCTCTTGCCGGATGAAGTCGATGCGATCGTTCTCGCCGAGCGCATCGATGTCCTCGCGTCTCACGCGGAGGCGCCCGTCGCGACGCGCGAGCGCGAAGATCAACGTGCGGAACTTATCGGCCATGTCGGCAACGGCGTTGGCCTCTTCGACAATCCGCCGCACGCGCTCCGCGTTGCGCTGCATCTTCTCGCGCGCCGCTGCCGCGCGCCGCTGCGCCCGGTTCATCGCGCGTCCTCCCTTTCGGGTTCGGCCGGCAAGGCCGGGGTGGGCTCGACGGCGAGCTCGGGGTGGTCCTCTTCGAGCCGACGAAGAGCTTCGTCGATTCGAGCGCGCTGCTCGAGCAGCTTGGCTCGAAGCTGCGCCGGCTCGAGACCCTCGTACTGCCGCACGCTGAGGTCGATGCGCTCGGGCGCTCGAGCGCCGACGATGCGCGTGACGATGTCGCCGACGCGCGCGACGTCGGCGTGCGAACCCTTCTCGTACGCGCGATGCAACGAGCGCACGAGCACGCTCGCCACGTCGACCTTCAGCCTCTCGGGATCGTTCGATATCGACGCGAGCCACACCACGCGCCGAGACGCCTCGGCAGCGAGGTGCTCGACCGTAGAGGTCGCGACCTTCCACTCTGCGGCGAGCTGCTCGGCGAGCTCCGAGCGCCACTCGTCGCGCTGCATCAGCGACACGATGAAGTCGACGCGCGCGGCCGTCTCCCGGAACGTCGCCCTCTTCTCGCTGCGCGCGCGCACGACGCCGCTCGCGCTCGACACAATACGTCGGCGGCTCTCCTTCCGCCCGGTCACACCCATCGACGTACGCCTGTACGCGTACGCGTCTTGGCGTGCAAGCCCAAACTGTCACTCGTGTCACTCATCGTCGAGCAGGTCCGAGAACGCGTGCCAGGGCTCGTCGTCGCTCCCAACGGAGGGGAGTGCAGGGGATGCAGGGGATGAAGGGCATGTTTCCAGTCCGTCTTTTGGAGATCGATCTCCCATAGCCTGGAAATAGGAGTTATCCCCTGCATCCCCTGCACTCGGCGAAAAACCGAGCGGTTTCGTGGCGATAGAGTGCTGGGGATGCTGCTGGGGATCCGATGTAGCATCCCCTGCATCCCCTGCACTGCGGACGACCCATCGAATGACGCCCGTGCGCTCGGAGAGGCCCTCGAAGCACTTGCCGCCGATGTTTCGGCGCCGAGCTTTTCGCAAGACATATCCGAGTTTTGCGGGGCTCGGGGGCTTGCCGAATTGCGCGTTCGTGAGGACCTCGATGGCCTCGCGCAGATCGTCGAACCCGTCCGGTGGTCGCTCGTGCGGCTTGCCCGAGTAGAGGATTTGGATGGCCGATTTTGCGGTGATGCCCTGTTCGCCGGCGAGCCGCGGCCACGCGCTAAGTAGCGACATTAGCGCAGCTTTTTCCGGCTCAGCTTCAGCGGAGCCGGAGGGCCGAGATCCCATCGGATTATCCGCACCCGCCCAGACGAGCGCCGGCGGGACCAGCGCGGACCACCCTTCGAAGGAGCCCCACGGCTTCGTCCCAACGTCCGGCCTACCGGCCACGATGTAGGCGCGGAGGAGCGTGAGCGCGGCGACGACGAGGCGGGCCCGGTGCCGCTTCACCCACGCTCGCAGATCCGCGATGCGGAAGTTCGTCCGGTCCTCGGGGCTCTCCTCGCGCGGCTCGAGACGGCTGAAAAGTACGCGTCGTGACGTATCGCCGGCGAGCTCGACGTTGTTCCCCGTGGCCATGATGACCGCGCGCCAGCGGAGCGACGGGACCTCACTCTTGCCGAGGATGCGGAGCTCAACGCTGTCGGTCGCCGTGAGGCATCGGTCCAACGGACCGCCGCCGAACGCGCGCGCCACGTTGTCGAAGTTGATGATGAGCGCGCCGCGCAGCGCGTAGCCGCCCAAGACTTTCTCGAGCTCCTCGTCGTTCGTGGGGTAGCCCATCTTCGCGCTCACGCGCCCCGTCGCGATGAGCGACACCACGTCGGCTTGGAGCGTCTTGCCCGAGCCGCGTGTGCTCGCGTCGAAGACGAAGCCGGGGACCGAGCCGATGATGGCTGGGCGCGCCACGATCGTGAGGATCGCCGCTAGCGTCGCGGCCCGGTGCGCGCCGTTCAGGTATGGGAAGTCAGCGAGCGGCTCGCTGAGCTCGGCGAGCGCACGTTGCGCGTCCTCGCGCGTCGGCGCGTCGGGGACGCCTGGGAAATCTTCGCTCGGCAGGAGCACGAAGCCCGTTTGCGCGTCGTAGCCGGCGCGCTGGATGATGCTGCCGTCGGGGCGCATCGACGGCGTCTCGATCACGCCGACGAGCGGACGGATGCCTTTCCACTGGCCGCGAGCGGCGACAGCACTGACGATGTGGTCCGTGGGTACGGCCGGGATCCACGCGTTCGTACGTCCGTCTCGCTTCCTCCACTGCGCGATGGCGGCGAGCCGCTCCCGCAGCGTCGCGAGCGAGAGTGAACGGATCTGCGGCGTACCTTCGAGCGCCCGCGCGTCAGCTTCGTTCTCGGGCACGCGCACGACGTGTACGAGCTGTCCGTCACGCTGGTAGACGTGCGGGTCCTTCGCAAGCTCGACAACCGCTTCGTCGACTACGCGATCGAGGTCGACGTCGATCTTGATGATCGGCCGACGGTCCTTCTTTCCACCGGGGAGCGGGACGAGCATCAGATCACCTTCGTCGCGCCGCGAACCGCAGCAGCGAACCGCAAGAGGTCCTCGGCCGTCGAGACCCACCGTGTGAGCTCTGCGTGCGCGCGCTCCGCTCGCTTTCGGGCTCGCTCGAGCGCGACGAGCGCCTTGTCGAGCTCATCCTTCGCAGCATGCATCTGTCGACACGCCGCCTCGGCCGCGCCCATGACCATCACGACGTCGATCCATTCCTGCTCGATCTCGGCCCAGAGCTCAGCGTCGCTCGCGTGCGTCGTCACGGTAGCCGCCTCGCTTGCTCGACGAGCGCCATCGCCTCGTCCACACTCGTCGCGACGCCGGCGACGCCGCCGAACCGACGCACGACAGAGATCCATCGCTCTTGCACCTTGCTCAGCTTCCCGCGCGTCGAGGGGCGCTTGACTTCGATCGCGAGAAAGCGACCGTACGGAGGCACGACGCAGATCAGGTCAGCAACGCCGCGTCCGAGTCCGCGCCCGAACGCTGCGCGGAAGTCGACGTGGTGTTTCATGCACATCACGCCCGCTGTCGCGAGCGCGACACGGATCTCGATCTCGATGCCCTTCTCGCGTGGCTCCGTCGAGGTCGCGATGAGCACCCGCTCGCCGTCGACGATGCCATCGATGAATTTTTCCTTGCCGCTGCGGTTGGGTTGTGCGACAAAACGGTTGCGTTTACGCGCACTTAACTGAACGTCCGACACCGCACGGATGTTCATTTCACGGCCCAAAAAAAGCCCGCTCTCTCGAGCGGGCGAAGCAGCCCGACCCATCTGCTACCTCCTCCTCCTCATCATCATCAGATGATCATCATCATCATCAGATGATCATCATCAGAGCTGCGCCATCGCCGCTCGCTTCATCTCGGGAGTGACCCTCCTCCCGAACTTGTGTTCCCAGCATCGGATCGCCCATCCAAGCCGATAACCTCTCGAGCGTCCCACTCGCATGTAGCCAGCGAGCGCCTTGATCTGCTGCTCCTCGGGGAGCGCGCGCTCGCGCGCGAACCGATCCATCGGCAGCCCGAGCACGCGCGGCTTGCGCTTCTTCATCTCGCCCGTGTGCCCGCACTGCATGCACGTCGACGTCTCCGTCGGTGCTCCGCAGACCGGGCACCAGCGAACGTCTGCGCTGTCGGTCGCACGCCGAACCGCCTTGCCCTCGAGATGCCACGTTCGAGGCTCGTCGACGTCGCCGAGCGTGTGCGTGCAGCCCGTAGGGTCGATGAGCAGCATGCGCCGCTTGCCGGGAAAGAGGCGCATGCCGCGACCGGCGCGCTGGAGTAGCGCGCCCTGCGTTGCGCACGGCGCGGCGAGGATCACGGCCTCGGTGCGCGGGCAGTCCCAGCCCTCCGTCAGAAGATGCACGTTCGTGAGCACGAGGAGCTTGCCCTCGGCGAAGAGCTGGAGCGCGTTGTCACGCTCGGCGCCCGGCATGTCTCCCCAGACCGCGGCCGCGGGGATGCCGCGGTCGCGGAAGCGCTTGGCGAGCTTCTTTGCTGCCTCGACGCTCCGCTCGAAGATGACCGTGCTCATTCCCTCGGCGTAAGCCCACCAGCAGTCGTACGGATCCTTTGCGAGGTCGGCGCCGAGCGCGCGATCCGGTCGGATCGTCTCGCACGGGACGAGGTAGCCGCCGGCGATGGCGTCACGGATCGAGATCGCCTCGATGAGCACCTCGAAGAACGGCGAGAGCCCGCGTCCGTCCTGACGCTCCGGCGTTGCGTCGAGCCCAAGGTACACGGCATCGGGTAGAGCCGCGCGGAGCTTCGACCACTCGTCGGCCACGTAGTGGCGCGCCTCATCGAGCACGACCATCGTAGCCGGCGGCACCTTCGCGCGCGAGCTCGTGAGCTCCTGGATCGTGCGGACGAACACGTCGTGCCCATCTTCGAGTCCGCGCGCGGCGAGCGTGTCGCGCGCCTGGTTCACGAGCTCGCGCCGTGGCGCGACGAACATCGGAACGCCGCCGAGCGCGCGGTGACGCGAGCATGCTTCGACCGCCACTCGTGTTTTGCCCGTACCTGTAGGCTGCACGATGAGGATCGACTGGTGGTGCTCGGTCGCGGCACTCGCGCGCTCGAGCGCTTCGGCCTGATAAGGTCGGAGCGGGGGGATCATGGCCTCTCCTCGCTGTTCGACTGCGTGGTTGCGAGCGCCGCGGGAATGCGACGGAGCAGAAGCTCCAGCTGCGCGCGCGTGAAGAGGACCGCGGCGCGCGTGCCCCCGTTGTCTCGCACCTGCGAGATCCAGAAGCGCCCGTCGTCGGTCGTCTCGATCGAGACGTCCTCGTCCGGCTGCGAGTGCACGAGCCGAAGCTTCGGCGCCGGCGGCGCGTCAGTCGGCGGCTCGGGCTTCGGCTTCGTCACCGGTCTCTCGACGATAGCCGTCTCGGGCGCGTTGTTCGTCGGCACTCCGAAGAGCGACGACTGAAGCTCTGGGCGCTTTTTCCGCGCGGCCATCAGTGCACTGCACCGAAGAGCGAGCCCTGGCGCACGGTCGCCGCTTCGGCGAGGTTGCGCGCGGCCTGCTCATAGTAGGATCTCTTGAGCTCGACGCCGACGAAGCGCCGACCCTCTCGCAAGGCGACGTAGCCTTCGCTCCCGATGCCTGCGAACGGCGAGAGCACGATGTCGCCAGGATTTGTCCAGAGCCGCACGGCGCGCCGAATCACGCCGAGCTGGAGCGGGCAGATGTGCTTTTCGTCGTCGTGCTCGCGCGCGCTCCTGTACTGAAGCGTGTTCGTCGCGTCGATGCCCGACGCGTCGTCGTCGGGTCGCTCCTCGTCGGAGCAGAGCCGGAACCCCTCGTTGTCGATGTCTCCCGTCGTCACCCAGACCGGCGACGCGTAGCGCTGCCAGAGCTCGACGGGGAAGCTCTCGTTCGTGTGCGAGATGGGCTCGTCGTTCTCACCCGGCTTGCGCATCGTCACGAGGTAGTCGGGGATTCCCTGGCGCGACAACGAGCTGTCTTTCTTGAGCTGCTTGTGGAGCAGCCCGAGCGCCTTCGTGCGCTGCATCGCAGTGACCGGGTCCTTCCAGATCGTGACCTCCGAGTGGAAGATGAAGCCGACGCGCTGCATTGCGCGGATGAGGTCGCCACGGAAGTCGAGAAGCCCGATGTACCCGTGGTGCGCCTTGCTCGTCGGCAGAAGCATGCAGTGCATCGAGACGAGGCGCCCCGGCTTGAGCACGCGGAACAGCTCGTGCGCGACGAACGCGAAGTGATCGAGGAATTCCTCGGTCGTGCGGCAGTTGCCGAGGTCGCGCGGCGAGTTGCTGTACGTATAAAGCGACGCGAACGGCGGCGAGAAGATCGAGTAGTGGATGCTCGACTCGGGCAGCGCGCGGAGGACCTCGCAGCAATCGCCGTTGTAGAGGCTGAAGCGGTCCGTGACCGTTTGGGCAAGGACGTTCATCGCTCGCGCGCTCGCTCGGCCAGGTGGAACGGTCCGGCCACGAGTTCGCGCTTGTTCGCGAACGCGAGGGCCTCCTTCCGCGTCGGAAAGGACCGCTGCGGAAGGCCCGTCTCGAAGTCGTAGGTGACCCAAACCGTGCGCGGGGCGCGCGGCGTTAGCTTCCTCTTCGGCGTCGTCATGCTGCATTCTCCTTTCCGAGCCAAGCCGGCGTCGTCATCGCGACGCTCGGCGCGTAGTCGTTCGTGCTCCTCGGCGAGCCGCGCACCTCAGCGCGCACGGCCTCTCTCGTCTCCGCGCCGAGCTGCTCGGCCATCGCGAGCGCGTCGCGTTCCTTTCGGCGCAGGTTCTCGACGACGTTGCCTTCGAGCTCGCTCGCGAACACGTGGACGTGGACAGGGCGCTTCTGCCCGAAGCGCCAGCAGCGTCGGATCGACTGGTAATAGCTCTCCCACGAGTCCTTCACGCCGACGAACGCCATGCGCGCGCAGTGCTGCCAGTTCAGTCCGAAGCCTGCGATGCTCGGCTTCGTGACGAGCACCTTGATCTCGCCGTTCGCAAACGCGACGAGGAGCGTCTCCTTCGTGAGCGGCTCGTCGCTCCCGCGGATCTCGACGGCGCCCGGGATCGCCTTCACGAGCGCCTCGGCCTCCGCGTTCAGGTCGCACCAGACGATCCACGGCTCGTCAGGCTCGGAGCGGACGAGCGCGGCACACTCTTCGACGCGCCGCTCGAGCGAGCCCTGTCGCGCCGCGCGTCGCTCCGTGAGCGTGCGCGCCGGCTCGGCGAAGAGCGAGGTCTGTCCCGTCTTCACCGCGTTCAGCTCCGCGACGTCGGCCGCGATCGTGTGCTGCGTGACCGTGAGCGGCGGCAGGTCGTAGCCCTCGTCGCTGTAGCCGAGGTCCGAGGGCTTGCGGAGGAGCGCGCCCCACGTCGCGACCCAGCGCCAGAAGTGCTGTCGCGCGTGGCCCTTGAGGCGCCACGTCTGCGTCTCGCTGCCGTCGTGGACGAAAAACTCCGCGAGCATCTCCTGACGCGTGCACACGCCGAGGAACTCCGCGTGCGTGCCGAGCTCGGTGTAGTCGTTCGGCGAGGGCGTCGCCGTCGCCGCGAGCCGGAAGGGCGTGGCGCGGAACGCCTCAAGGAGCCGCGCGAGTGTCTTCGCGTCGTGGTGCTTGATGATGCTCGACTCGTCGAGCACGACGCCCTCGAAGTGCGACGGGTCGAAGCGGTGGAGCCTATCGTAGTTCGTGATGTTCACGCCCGGCCCGACGTCGTCCTGCGATCGGCAGATGTGGACCTCGATACCGAGACGCTCTCCCTCGCGCGCCGTCTGCGCCGCAACCGCGAGCGGCGCGAGGATGAGCACCTTGCCGGGGATGTGGCGCGCCCATTCCAGCTGCATCCGTGTCTTGCCCAAGCCCGTGTCTGCGAAGAGCGCGCAGCGGCCGCGCCGGAGCGCCCACGACACGAGATCGCGCTGGAACGGGAAGAGCGACGGATGCAGCTCAGGGACGCGCTCGAGCCCCGTCGAGGGCGCGCGCGTGAGCTTGCGGCTGACGAAATCGAGATAGACGTCCTTTTCCGGCGGCGCAGGGCGCGTCGTCGCTTGCGCGAGCGGGACGAGCTCGAGTTCGTCGATGCCGGCGTAGACGTAGCGCCACTCGTTGAGCCGCACGACCGCGTAGCTCTTCTTGAGCGCATCGATGCGCCCGACGAGAACTTCGCCATCGCGCCGCAGCGCGCAGCGATCGCCCTCAGCCCACTTGAGCGGGATCGCTGAACGCTTGGTTCGGTGGGAGAAATCTCGCGCCCTTTTTCCCATGCTCCCGTCGCTCCGTTCAGTGCCCATACGCGAGCACCGTTCAGCGTCCGCAAAGGATGCGGACTGCACAAGTTCGCAGCCCTGAACACGCAGGGCAAAAGAATGCACCTTGCACGTTTGCAAGGTGCACGTAGGTTCAAGCGGTGCCGGTCGGCGGGAGCGACCCGCCCCTCTCGACCTTCACCGTCCAGTCGGCGACCGGAATCCCGGTCACCCGCTCGATCCGCACGGCCGCGTCGACCGAGATCGGTCGTCCGCGCATCCACGCGGAGATGTTCGTCTGGTGGGTGCCGATCTGCTCGGCAATCCACTCCTGAGTCCGGCGCCGCTCTTTGAGCCAGGCCCTCAGCCGTACGCCTCCACGCGTCGCCATCATGCGTACGCCATAACGCGTTTACGCGTACGGCGCAAGCGTATTCGATTGACGGCCTTTACGCGCGGACGATTATTGTGTAAAATTAGTAAGGAAATGCCGGCCAAACCCGTCTTCACACCTGAGCAGCATCGCCTCATCCGCGAGGCCGCCCTTCGCGTCTGGAAGGGGAAGTTCCAGGGGCAGCCGAGCGCGCAGAGAAAGATGGCGCTCGCGCTCGGCGTGTCGCAGCAGACGGTGAGTAACTTGCTGCGAGGCACCTACAAGCCAGGCATCCGGGTAGCGGAGGAGATCGCTATTCTGGATGGCAAGAGCGATCTTGAAGAGCTTGTCGGCGTCTACGGGAAGGCTGCTGAAGGAACGCCGCCGCCGCCGCCGCCCGAGAGCGTGCCGACAGGGCCGTATGCGAACCTCACGGTGTGCATCCAGTTCCACGCGAGCACGAAGACGTGGAGCCCGTGGACCATCGCGGCCGCGCGTGCCGGATTTTTCGGCCAGAGCGACTTCCCTGCGCCCGAGTGGGCACCAAAGCTGGACTATCTCGAGAAGACGCTAGAAAAGACCAGGAAAATGGCACCATGAAACGCGTCGCGCTGCTCCTTGCCGTTCTCGCGGCGTGCGCGGAGCCGCAGACGCCCGCCGGGCGCTGTCGGTCGCAAGCAGCGCTCGCGCGCTCCGGCCGCATGATGGGTGGCAGGCAGAGCGCCGAAGCGGACGCGCTCGAGCAGATGCGCTGCGACGAGCTCGAGCGCCAGGAGCGGACCGAGCGGCGCGTCGCTTCGAGAGAGGCCGCGATGGCCGCCGAGGAGCGGGAACGGCAGCTCGCGGTGGTCCGGGCGGCACCGACGTCTCCCGAGCTCGGCGCGACGATCGCCGAGGTCCGCGTTCTCTGCGAGCGCCAGGGCGGCGTCCTCGCCGTCGAGCCGAGCGGTCCCTTCGTCTGCCGTGTCGGCGGCGTGTCCGTGTTCCTCGGCGCCGTCGCCGACGGTGGCTACGTCGTGCGCGTAGAGACCCTCTACGAGGGCGCCGACCTCGTGACCGAGCGTCGCCGCATCGAGGCCCAGCTCGGGCCGGCCGAGCGCGAGACCGTGTCGTCCGAGGGGTTCCGCGTGTTCGTGTGGGCCAACGGCCGCGTCACGCTGTCGATGTACGACAAGGGCGTGAAGGTTTCGCGCGCCCGCTGAACGCTACGTTCAAAAAAAAACGCGCCCGAAAACGCGTGTTGGCGCGAGCACTTGTGCGCCGTCGTACAGCCGTACGTCCGTTTTACGCCTTGACGCGTACGCCTAAAAGCGTAAGCTCGTGCGCGTGGAGGTGACGCGATGAAGCGAGCTGCTCGCTGCGAGAAGAATCTCGCGAGTCGAGAGGAGGACACGTCCGCCGGCGTGGCCTACGTGCCGTGCGGAGCGCCGGCCGTTGCCATGGTCCGTCAGCGTGGTGATGAGTGGGCCGCGTGCGACGAGCACGCGGCGTCGGCAGAAGCCGACGGCTGCGAGGTCGAGCGATGAGCACTTCCCGGCCCTCGCCCTACGACCCGCTCGCGGAGCTGAATCGGCGGTTCGATGAGATGCGCGACATCGCGCATCGGATGGTGCTCGAGATCGAACGCCGACAACGAACGGAGTTTGATCTCCAAAAGCGTCTCCAAGACGCGCTCGATCGTGTGCACGAGCTCGAGACGCTCGTGCGCGAGAAGGACCAGATGATTGCGGAGCTCCAGGAGCTCCGAGCGAGGGGAAGGTGACCCGTGCAGCAGAGTGAGATCCTCTCGCGCCCGACGAACGGGCGCGTCCACCTCAACGTCCTATCGAACAGCGCGATTGCGTGCTACCGCGCCTGTCCGCGCCAGTTCAAGTACCGCTACGTCATGCTCCGGCGTCCGCGCCGTGCGAGCGAGGCGCTCCGCTTCGGGGCGCTGATTCACGTCGGCCTCAATGCCTGGTGGAACGAGCCGAGCGACGCGAGCGACAGGTACAGCGCCGCCGTGCATGCGATGCGCGAGCGCGCGGAGGCGCGTCCCGAGGACGCGGACCCCTTCGAGCTCATCAAGGCCGAGGAGCTGATTCGCGGCTACTCGGTCCGCTGGGGAGACGAGGGCTACGAGACAATCGCGGTCGAGCTGACGTTCGACGTGCCGCTCGTGAACCCGGAGACGGGGCGAGCGTCGAGGACGTATCGCGTTCAGGGCGCGATCGACGCCATCGTTCGACGCGGCGGCAAGGTATTCCACGTCGAGCACAAGACGACGAGCCAGGACATTGGCCTCGGCGCCGACTACTGGCGCAGGGTGAGCGCGCTCGACCCGCAGGTGTCGACCTACCAGAGCGCGCTCCGGGCTCTCGGCTACGAGGACGTCGAGACGCTCTACGACGTCATTCATAAGGTCGCGTTGCGACCGCAGAAGGCTACTCCCGAGGCGCAACGGAAGTACACGAAGGAGGGCCGCCTTTACGCGAACCAGCGCGAGACGGACGAGACGCCCGAGGAGTTCCGCCTGCGGGTGCGCGAGCACATCGCCGCGAACCCGGAGCGGTACTACGCGCGCGGGCCGGTCGTGCGGCTCGAGCAGGACGAGCGCGAGCACGCCGGCGACGTCTGGCAGACGGCCGCGATGATCCGCATGAGCGAGAACAGCGGGCACTGGCCGCGAAACCCGGGCGCGTGCGAACGGTTCCACCGGCTCTGCGATTATTTCGACGTCTGCTCCGGCATGGCGTCGATCGACGACGACTCGCGCTTTCGCACCGCGGAGCACGCGCACGAAGAGCTGATCAAGGAGGTCTAGGATGGGTTTCGGAGTGAAAAGCACGCGCCGCGTAGCACCCGTGCGGGCGGTCTTCTACGGGCCGGGCGGCATCGGCAAGAGCACGCTCGCCGCGCAGGCGCCGAGCACGATCTTCGTCGCGAGCGAAGAGGGGCTCGAGAACATCGACGCGGTGGCTGTCGAGCCGTTCCCGCAGACGTGGGAGGAAACACTCTCGGCGCTCGACTACGTTGCGACGCTCGATTACGAGACGCTCGCGATCGATTCGCTCGACTGGCTCGAGCCTCTCTGCTGGGACTTCGTGTGCCGCAAGGCGAAGAAGCCGGACATCGAGGCCTTCGGTTACGGAAAGGGGTACATCGCCGCGATCGACCAGTGGCGCGTCCTGCTCCACAAGCTCTCGGCGCTCCGCGCTAAGGGAATGAACATCCTTCTTATCGCGCACGCGATCCGCCGCCCGTTCAAAAACCCGATGGGCGATGACTACGAGCACTGGACGATCAAGCTGCACGACAAAGCCGCGAGCCTCATCGTCGAGTGGTGCGACGTCGTTGGCTTCATCTCGCAGGACGTCGCGACCGAGGACACGAGCGGACGGACGAAGGCGCAGACGACGGGCAAGCGCATTATGCGCACGCACCCGGATCCGGCGTACCTGGCGAAGACGCGCTACGAGATGCCGGCGAAGATCGTGCTCCCGCGCGAGGGCGCGTGGGAGGCGTTCGCGAACGCGATGCGCGAGGGCGACATCGCGCAGATCAAGCGGCTCAGCGACACGTTCGAAGAGCGTATCAAGCTCGTGGGCGACGCCGAGCTCGAGAAGAAGGCGCGCTCGTTCGTCAAGACGAACGGCGGAACGGTCTCCGTACTCACGGAGGCGATTCGGAGGTTGGATAACTACCTCGCCGAGCGGAAGGCGAGCTGAGAGGAGACGATATGCCGATCCAGGATGGTGCAAGGTACAAGGCTCGCGCGATCGGTCCGGTCGTGCTCGGCACGAGCGCAGAGAAGAGGACGCCCTTCATTGAACTTTACTTCCGCATCACGGAAGGCGAGAACGCCGGCGGTGAGGTTCGCTGGACGGGCTACTTCGGAGAGCGCTCCGCGGCTCGCACGATCGAGAGCCTCCAGTTTTGCGGATGGGAAGGCGACGACCTTGGCGAGTTCGCAGACGGCGAGCTCCACGGCCTCGACCGGAACGAGGTCGAGATCGTCGTGCAGCTCGAAGAGTACGAGAAGGATGGCGAGAAGCGCGTCACGCCGCGCGTCTCGTGGGTAAACCGCCTCGGCGGCGGGTATCTGCAGATCCAGAACGCCATGACTGCCGACGAGGCAGCGGCGTTCGGCGCCAAGATGAAGGGGCTCGTCCTGAAATCGAGGCAGAGGAGGAGCCCCGCGCAGCTCCGCGAGGAAGCGGACGACTTCCCCTTCGGGGCGAACGTCGAGCCGCCGAAGAGCGAGCCGAAGGCGACCGGCACGGGGGGCCGGCGAAGGTTCTGACTCCGTCGCGTCACCTCCCCCTACGCGACAGGGCCTTGGCGCGCGGCCTCGTAGCGCGCCGTTTGGTCTCGGCAGGATCGCAGCGTTGCGCCGACATCGAGAGGGGTAAGGCGGTCGGCAGCGCGCTCCGGGTTCGAGTCCCGGCGAGACGCCAAGGAGGGATCATGGGAAGCGATCGAGAAGTTGACCCCATCGACCCCGGCGGAGGACAGTGATGTTCAGCATAGGCACCGAGTGCGAGGTCGTCGCCGGAGTTCATTGCGGCGCTATCGTGCGCCTGCGTGAGCGCGCGGGCATGACGGAGGACGGTGCGCAGCAGTGGCGCGCCGACTGCGCTGGCTCGCGACCGATCTACGTGAGGGAGGACCAGGTTCGACCGCTAGCGGATCGGTTCCGTGCACTTACGCGCACGGCAGAGGAGCGATGAGCCTGCTCGACGAGATTGCCGAGCTTCTCTTGAGGGCCCTCGAATGTCCCGACCACGACGAGTCCTCGGCTACGCGCGCGTCTCCTCAGCCGAGCAAGCCCTCGGTTCGTCACTCCGAGACCAACAGGCCGCGATCGCAGCGTACGCGGCGACCCGCGGCCTGAAGGTCACGCGCTTCTACGTCGAGGCCGAGAGCGCGATCTACGAGAAAATCGAGCGCCGCGAGCAGATGCAGGCGCTCATGCGCGAGGTCCGCGCCGGCGACCTCGTACTCTGCGACAAGATCGACCGCTGGAGCCGAGACCCCGAGTTCACCTATGGCTCGGTGCGGCGGATCCTGGAGCTCGGCGCGAGCATCTATTTCGTCGGCGACGCGTGCGATCCGTCGACGGACATCGGCGACAGCATGCTCGGCATGCGTGCCTACTTCGCTCGCGAGGAGCACAAGCGGATCCGTCAACGAACCGTTGGCACGCGGAACCTGCTCCGCGAACGTGGCTACTACGTCGAGGGAACGCCGCCGTTCGGGTACCGCCGCTCGACGGCCAAGGACATCGAGCGGAACGTGCTCGTCGTCGACCCTGAGGCCGCCGAGCTCGTGCGCGAGATGTTCCGGCTCGCGCTGGCCGGGGAGTCGCTCTCTCAGATCGCGAGAGCGCTCGGTCTCGGTCGAAAGCGGGTCTGGTCTTCGCTCCGGTGTCGCTCGTACCTCGGCGAGATCAAGACGTCGCGAGGATGGGTGCGCGGCAAGCACGAGCCCATCATCGATGCCGCGACCTTCGAGCGCGTGCAGCGCGCGCTCACCGAGCGTCGACTCGGAGGGCCGCGACCGCGCAACGCGCTGGCCGAGACGGACACGTGGATTCTGCGCAGCATCGCCGTCTGTGCCCACTGCGGAGCGAAGATGCGTTCGGCGTACGCAGGGCCAAAAGGAGAGGGGCGGCGGTACTACTACTGGTGCGGACGCCGATGCCGCCGACGATACGTGCCCGTCGCGCTCGCTGAAGAGAAGGTCGGGCCGCTCGTGCTCGAGCGTCTCGCCGAGCTCCGAGAGGAGCTCGCTCGGCCCCCGAAGAGCAAGGGGCCGACGATCGACTTCGGGGCGCGTCGACGTCGTCTTCAGCAACGCCGCGAGCGCTATCTCGATGCGCACGCCGACGGGCTCATGACGCTCGCCGAGCTCCGCGCTGCGCTCGCGAAGGTAGACGAGGAGCGGCTCCGTCTCGATGCTGAAGCGGCGAGCTCGACGCCAGTTCTCGACGCGGCGACGAAGCGGGCGACGCTCCGCGAGCTCGCGACGCTCGAACAGGCTTGGCGGCGAGCGACGCCCGCTCTGAGGCGCGAGATCATCGCACGGCTCGCCGTGCGCGTCGGCGTGGCCGAGGATGGCTCGGTGCAGCCCGTCTGGCGGCCACTGGCGGAGCTCCGAGCGTGAAGAAGTCGTTTCCTGCAAGTTATCGGAGGAACGACTTGTTTACCATCCCAACAGGGACAGCCGGCGTGTGGGACAGACCAAGAGGAGGTCGAAATGGATCTGATTGGCAAAGAGGTCGTGGTTCTGTGCGCGAACTACATCTATACGGGTGTCCTCGAGGCGGTGGGGCACGACGTGCTCGTGCTGTCCTCGCCGAGCATCATCTATGAGACGGGGGAGTGGAGTGACGACGCTTGGCGCGACGCGCAGCGCCTCCCGGCGAGGCGGATCACGATCGAGCGCACGGCCGCCGAGGCGCTGTTCGAGCTGGATCGCTCGGCGGCGAGGGAGCGATGAGCACTGATCGAGATGACGAACCGGCTGCGCGTGTGGCGGAGAGGGGTGGTGCGACGCCTGCCAAATCGCGACGAGGCGTGCACCACGGTGACGAGGCCGCG
>CALFEQ010000036.1 GCA_937949945.1 uncultured Myxococcales bacterium | reverse complement strand
CGTCGAGCGGTCAGGGCTCGAGCGGGCAGTCGGGAAGCGAGACGTCGAGCGGCGGCGGGTCGAGCGGCGGTGCGTCGAGCGGTCAGGGCTCGAGCGGGCAGTCGGGAAGCGAGACGTCGAGCGGCGGTGCGTCGAGCGGTCAGGGCTCGAGTGGGAAATCGGGAAGCGGGACGTCGAGCGGCGGCGGTGCCTCGAGCGGAGAGT
This sequence comes from uncultured Myxococcales bacterium, assembly GCA_937949945.1. GTDB lineage: Bacteria > Myxococcota_A > Polyangia > Polyangiales > Polyangiaceae > Labilithrix. The sequence continues at coordinate 68,774 of CALFEQ010000036.1, read as the reverse complement.
CCGGCAGCGAGACGTCGAGCGGTGGCGGCGCGTCGGGCAGCGAGCCCGGTAGTGAAGGCGGGGACTCGAGCGGGACGTCGGGCGGCGGAACGCCGGGCAGCGATTCGAAGGGCGGCTCTTCGCAGGGAAGCGGCGCGAAAGGTGGCGGCTCGAAGGGGAGTGGCTCGAAAGATGGCGGCTCGAAGGGCAGCGGCTCGAAGGGCGGCGGCTCCGGCTCCTCGGAGTCGCCGATCGACAAGCCCGATACCGACCACGCCGGCAGCGCGGCTGCCGAGGCACTGAACCTCGGGTTCAAAATCTTCTTCTGGCTCCTGATCGCGGCGCTCTTGCTCTTCCTCGTCTTCGCGGTCTTCGTCCCGCCGCTCCGACGCGCCCTTCTCATGCGCCACCTCGAGCGGCCGCTCTGGCCCGTGGCGCCGACCGCGCGCGTGATGAACCTGTGGCGTCGCGCGCTGGCCGTGCTCGCGACGATCGACATCGAGCCCGCCGCCGGCGAGGCGCCGTGCGATTTCGCCCGCCGGGTCGAGGGGGAGCTGGCATCGACGTTCGGTTGCCCGTCTCCGGGGTTGAAGGAGGCGGCGGCGATCGTCGAGAAGATCGACTACGCGGGTCGCGGGCTCGGCGCGAACGACGAGCAGACGATGCGCCAGGCGGTGGACGCCTTCGTCGATGCCGTGAGCCCGTACATCCCCACGAAGCGGAAGATCGCTGCGGCGTGGGGCAAGGCGCCCGAGATCGAGACGTGAGGCGGACGAAAAGAAGCGAGGCGAGATCGGACGACCTCGCCTCGCTCGCGTTTCGTCGTCGTCAGGTCTACCAGCCGCGGTGACCGCCGCGGCGGCCGCCGTTGCGACCGCCGCCGAAGCCATTGCGGCTCGAAGGCCCGCGGCTCGGCCGCTCTGCGGCCTCGTTGACCTTGAGCGGACGCCCGTCGAAGACGGCTCCGTTCATCTTCTCCATGGCCTCGCGCGCCTCTTGCGGCGAGCTCATGGTGACGAACCCGAAGCCGCGCGACCGGCCGCTCTCGCGGTCGATGACCACGTGCACGTCGGTGACCTCACCGAACGCGGAGAAGGTCTCGCGCAGCCCGTCGGCCGTGGAGGCGTACGACAAGTTTCCCACATAAAGACGATTGCCCATTGTTCACTCGATTGCTGACGGCACGGAGACGATGAACCACCTCGGATACGTGCCGTTGGGATCGGAGGAGGTCGGCGGAAGTGACTTCCGCCCCCACAGTGACGAACCACGCAGCGGAGTGCGATCCCAGTCGAGGGGCGATCGTTGCGAGAAGACGTACGCGGGCGAACGAGACCTTAGCTTCACCCGGCCCGGACGCAAGGTGAGCGAGGGACGGTCCTACGTTTCTTCGTCGCGCTCGAGACGAGCTCGAGCTCTTCGCTCGAAGCGCGCGATGGCGATCAGGCCTTCGACGGGCTCGCCGCGAGCAGGCTGCGCACGCTCACCGGATCGCCTGCCGCGCGTGCGCCGACCCTTCGGATGAGCTCCTCGAGGCGCGAGCGAGGCAGCTTGGCGAAGTCGGCGATGCGCTCGATCACGACGCGCTCGTCCTTCGAGAGCCCTTCGCTGGCGTAGGCGACCGCGAGCGCGACGAGGATCCCGGGCTCGACCGCGTCGCAGTCGAGCAGGATCTCGGCGATGAGGCGTGCGCGCGACTCCGCGCCGGCCGCCTTGATCACCTGCACGCTCGCGGTGACGAGGTGGTCGACCACCTCGGGCGAGATCTTCGTGTCGAGGAGCGTCGAGAAGACGTCGAGGAGCACCTCGCGCTCCTTGTCGTCGATGACGCCGTCCGCGTACACGACGAGCACGCCGAGGTCGATGATCGGCGTGGGGTTGTACCCGCCTCGCTCGAAGGCGGCGCAGAGCTGATCGATGGCGGCGGCGACGATGTCTCTCATGATCGGTCACGTGGAGGAGGGAGGGGGCGGCCGCATCGAGCTTCGGCGCGGCTCGAGGCCGACGACCATCTGCGCGCGAAGCGCGCGCAGGCTCTCGATGACTTCTGCGGGCGTCGACGTCGCCTCGGCGCGGCGGATGGCGCCGTCGAGGGTCGCGAGGCGAGCGGTCTGCATCGCGCGGAGCGAGTAGGTCATCTGGAGGAACGTGTCGAAGAGGTCCTCGAGCTCGTCGCCCTTGCGCAGTCGCTCCTCGATCACGAGGCGGCCCGTGCTGACGCGCCGGAGGAGCCGCTTCATCTTGTGCACCGGCCCGACGATGCGGTGCGTGATGATGACGCCCATGACGAGGAGGAGCGCGACCAGCGCGAGGCCGGCGCCGACGAGCAGGATCTGCAGCTTCTTCCGATCCTGCGCGATCTCCGCCTCCGTCCTCCGAACGTCGGCGAGGTTCTTCTCGGACTGCGCGTCCACCTCGCCGAGCGACTCCTCCATGATCGCCTGGAGCGCCGCGTTGTCGCCGGCCGCGAGCTGCACGGTTCGCCGCGCGAGGATGTTGTTGGTGCGAGACTCCTCGAACGCCTTCTCCGCCTGCTTGACCGCGAGGCTCGCGGTGTCGGCCGCACGCCCTGCCGTCCGAGCGATGACGAGGCCGAGGCACGTCATGACGACGACGACGACCCCGACGAGGTAGCCGGTCCACTTCAACTGGAAGCGAGGGTCGAGGAGGTACGATCTCTTGCGCCGCACCTGGGGCATGGGTCGAAGGTACACGCTCGCCCGGCGCAAAGCATCTTCGGTGGAGGCCCGCGGGGGACGGGCCTGGATTGGCTTCACGCCCGAGGCGGCGTGTACCCTCTTGGCGATGAGGACGCTCGATCTCGGCTTTCGTCTGGCCGCCTGTTCGCTCGTCGTCTTCGCCTGCGGGGCTGGTGACGATCCCGTCTCCCCCGAGCAAGCGTGCGACGAAGCCGCCGCGGCGCTCTGCAGCAAGCTGGAGGAGTGCGCGCCCTTCCTCGTCAAGAGCGCGTTCGCGGACACGTCGCAGTGCATCGCTCGGTTCAAGATCAACTGCCCGTCGTCCTTCACGGCGCCCGGCACGAGCGCGACCCCCGAGCAGCTCGTCCGGTGCGCGAGCGACGTGAAGGCCACGAGCTGCGACGACGTCGTCGGCCGGAACTATCCCGAGAGCTGCCGCACCGCCCCGGGGACGCTCGAGGACGGCGCCGTTTGCGGGCACGACGCCCAGTGCAAGAACGGGCTCTGCCGCCGGACGGACAACACCGGATGCGGTGCGTGCTCGTCGCTCGGCTCCGCGGGGGCGGACTGCAAACGCGACGAGGACTGCGACTACGGGCTCGCGTGCCACCAGCAGAAGTGCGTCGCGTTCGGCAAGGCCGGTGATCCGTGCAGCCCGACGCAGCCGTGCCTCCCCACGCTCGGCTGCAACGAAGGCCGATGCGCGCCCCCGCTCGCTCCCGGGGCTGCCTGCAGGTTCGTCCGTGACCAGAACGCGTGCGACCTCGCGAAGGGCTACTACTGCCACCCGACGGCCGGGGTCTGCTCGCAGGCGGAGCTGTCTCCTCCCGGAGGCACGTGCGAGTTCAGCCTGGAGAGGATCGCCGGCTGCGCTGCGGGCGCGACCTGCAAGATCGCTCCGGGCTCGACGACCGGATCCTGCGAAGCCGTCGCGGCCGACGGCGCTCCGTGCAACGACGAGAGCGGTCCGAAGTGCCTGGCTCCGGCTCGATGCATCGCGGGCGTGTGCACGATCCTCGATCCGGCGACGTGCAAGTGAGGCGCTGCGCGCGCGCCACGAACGAGGGGGTGGGCTCGGCATCGTCCATGGCACGCGCACGCATGCGCATCGCGGCGCTCTTCGTCGCCGCGGCGACGGCCTCCGGGTGCCGGAGCGCCGCGCCGCCGGAGGAGCTCGCTCGAGGCGCGCAGCGCGCATCGAGCACGACGAACGCGAGCGGAGCGCAGCCGAACGCCTCCGCGCCTTCTGCCGATGCAGCGGCTGCGTCGACGGTCGCGCCGCCGCTTTCGACGCCGCAAAGCACGACGGCGGCCCTCCCGGACGTGAAGACCGATTGGTGCCTCGAGGGCTGGCGCGGCCTCGACGAAGGGGCCTGCTACTTCTTGCCGGACGGCGAGCGGCCGACGCGCCTCCTCGTGTATCTGTCCGGCATCGTCCCGCCGACCCCGCGGAGCCCGCAGAAGGAGAAGGTCCAGCGCGTCGTCGCGGCGGCGGCGCGGCGCGCAGGGGCGGCCGCGCTCCTGCCCCGCGGGCGTCGAGGGATCGGTCCGTCGGGCGCGAAGGACTGGTGGGCGTGGCCGACCACCTCGTCCGCGTACGCGACGTACGCGACGACGATGGTGGAGGAGTGGAAGACCGCGCGGGCGAAGCTCGAGTCCGCGCTCGGCCGGAAGTTCGAACGCACGTACCTCGCTGGCTCGTCGAGCGGCGCGTACTTCCTCGCGGCGCTCGCGCTCGCGGGTGCCATCGACGTCGACGGATACGCCGCGACCTCCGGCGGCGCCGCCGGCTTCGCCGCGGCGCACGACGCGGGCGGACCGCCGAAGCCCTTCTACGTCGGATACGCGACCGGCGATCCGACGAAGAACGCCCCGAAGGCGCTCGGCGCCTTCCTCGCTTCGAAGGGCTGGCCCGTGCGCGTGCGCGAGCATCCCGGCGGTCACGGCGCGCGCGAGGAGTACCTCGACGAGGCGTTCGCGTTCTGGGAGTCGTTCGAGCGCGACGGCGGGAGGTGAACCGATCGTCAGCGGACGAACGTGAGCCAATCCTCGCGTCCGGGCATCGTCCCCGAGCGAGCGGCCACGACGAGCTCGCGGAGCTTCGAGGTGATCGGGCCGGGCGCGTGGCGGAGCGCACGATCGTTCACGTGTCCGATCGGCGCCACGGGCGACGAGGTCGAGGTGAGGAACGCCTCGTCGGCCGACGCGAAGACGTCGCGAGGTAGACGCTCCTCGCGGACGACGATGCCCTCGGCGCGAGCGAGCGCGATGACCGTGCTCCGCGTGATCCCCGGCAGGACGCGGCCGAGCGGCGGCGTCCAGAGCGCTCCGTCGACGACGGCGAATGCGTTCGCGATCGGCGCCTCCGCGATGTCTCCGTCGCGGTCGAGCAACACGACGTCGTCCGCGCCCGCGGCGATGGCGCGCCGCCGCGCGATCATCGGGCCGAGGTAAGCACCGGAGGCCTTCGCGTCCGGCGGCAGCACCTCCGGCGGGGCCTTGCGTGCGTCGTCGAAGAAGGCGACGCGGAGCGGCTCGCGCCGCGGCGGATCCTGGAGCGACTGCGCCGCGACGGCGACGCGCGCCGCGAAGGAGCGAGGCACGAGGTCGGGCTCGGTCACGGCATAGAACGCCGACCAGCGCACGAGACCTTCCGCGAGCCCGTTCTCCGCGACGACGCGCACGGCGGCGTCGAGCAGCGTCTCGTCGTCGTACGGGAGCTCGAGCCCGACGACCTCGGCCGACCGGAGGAAACGAGCGACGTGGTCGCGGGCACGGAAGATCGCCGGCCCTCGCTCCGTCGTGCGGAACGAGGCCACGTCGAACACGAGGCTGCCGCGCTGCGCCGCGTGACCCATGAGCGGCACGCCGGCGGCGCGCGTCTCGACCATCGCGCCGTCGAGCCAGAGCTGAGGGGCGGTGAGCGCCATGTCGTCGTCCTAGCAGAGATCGGCGTGCCTCGTCGTGCTCGAGGATGACGCGGATCAGCGCGGAGGGATCCGCCGTTCGCCGACGACGGACGTTCCCTCCAACTTCAACCGTTCCGGCTCGCGCGCGCTCAGTACGTCCCTATCCGCTGCCCGCCGACGACCGAGGTCCCTTCCAGCGTCAGGTCGAGCGGCTTGCGGCTCGCCTGGATGGCCGGGTTCCCTTTCAGCGTGCCCTGCTTGAACGAGATCCGCGCGTTGATGTTGGTCGCGAGGCCGGGGCCGCTGCCTCCGTCGATCGTGGCGCCGGTGCCGTCGATCTGGAAGTTGGTCTGGGCCTCGATGCCGCCGTTCTTGCCGGCGAGGCGTGCGCCGCGGTGGAGCTTGACCTTGCTGTTCACGCCGAGCTGCATCGCGAACGCAGCGCTCTCGACGGTGGAGTCGTCGAGCGTCAGCTCGCCCGAGCCGGCGATCCCGACTCCGGAGGTCGACACGATCTGCGTCTTCTTCTCGGCCGTGAGCTTCAGACCGCTCCCCGTCTTGATGGCGACGTCGGCGCCGGTGACCTTGGCGTTCGACAGGTCGATCTTCGTCCCGCTCGTGCTCTCGATCGCGGCCTCGCTCGCCGAGGAGATCGAGCCGTCGCTGAAGTCGATCTGGGCGCCCGATTCGACCTTGAGCGCGGTCCGCTTGGCGGCGATCGTGAGCCCGGTCGCGTTCAGCTTCAGGCTCGACGAGGCGACGATCGCCTCGTCCGCTCCCTCGATCTTCCCGCCGTTCGCGTCGAGCTTGAAGTTCGAGGAGGTCTTGATCGCCGGGCCGTCGCTCGCGGTGATCTCCGTGTTCCTCTTCATCGAGAGCGTGAGGCTGGAGTCGCTGTCGATCGCGGCCTTCTTGCCGCGGATCTTCGACTCCCCGACGTTGATCTTGAGGTTGTGCCGCCCTCGAATGGCGATGCCTTCCTTGCTCTCGATCGTCGATCCCTCGACCTCCTCCAATTCGAGGCTCGAGTCGCTCTCGAACACCGGCCCTGCGGAGGTGAGCGTGCTCTTGTGGAGCTTCACCTTGAGGTTGCTGCCCGCCTTCACCATCGCGTCGGTCGTCTCGATGGTGACGTTCTCGAGCGTGAGGGAGATGTTCGACGCGCTCGTCTTGAGGAGCGTCGTGCCCTTCAGCTTCGCGTTCTTGATCCGGATCTTGCAGTTGTGGTTGGCGTCGGCGATGAGCGGTCCGGTGCCCTCGTAGTTGCCCGAAAGGACGATCTCCTCGTTGATCGAGCACGACGCGGGGAAGGGCCTGATGCTGCTCTTCAGGACCTTCGTGATCTTCGGCACGGCGAAGATCAGGATGGGGATCAGAATGGGCAGGATGGTCGTGACCAAGATGACCGACGTGGCCACCTTGCCGGCCCTCGCGGCTGCCGCAGGATCGATGTAGAGCGTCGTCGACGGCACGTAGCCCGGCATGCCGAACGGCTGGACGTTCGGCGGGGGCTTCTTGTGCTCGATGTGGATCACGTTCTGGCAGTAGCGGCACGTGACCTGGTTCGCGCCGGGCGGCACGGGAAGGTTCGCGCCGCACGTCGGGCACTTGGCGGGGACGACTTTCAGGGCCACGCTCCTACTCTTTCAGGCAATGCCCCGCGGGCGCAAGCCTTCGACTGGAGGACACGTACGACGATCACATCGTCACCCGGTCCCTCCCCGCCTGCTTGGACGCGTAGAGGTTCGCGTCTGCAGCTGCCAGGAGCGCCGCCGCCGTGGACGTCGTGGGCGAGAGGACGGCGCCGCCGATCGAAATCGTGACGCTCGGCAGAAGCGAGCCGTTCGCGGCTTTGATCGGCGTGAGCTTGATCGCCGCTCGGAGCCGCTCGGCGACGCCGAACGCCGCGCGCGGCCCCGTCTCCGGGAGGATCACCGCGAACTCCTCGCCGCCGTAGCGGGCGACGTGGTCCGTGGGTCGGACGGCGGTCCTGAGGACGTGCGCGACCGTGACGAGGACGGCGTCCCCGGCGGGGTGGCCGTGCTCGTCGTTGACGCGCTTGAAGTGGTCGACGTCGATCATGAGGAGCGCGAGCGGTTGCTGGTTGCGCACGAAGCGGTTCACGAAGCGTGGCAGCGCGTCCTCGAGCCACCTCCGGTTGTAGAGGCCGGTGAGCGCGTCGACCATCGCCGTGCGCTTGTACTCGCGCTGGAGGCGGATGTTCGTCGCGACCGTCGTGTTGTTCGCGCGCAGACGCTGCGCCAGGAGCATGAGGAGGTTGATGGCGAAGTCGTGCGACGCGTCGACGAGGTTCCAGAACACGCCGTGATCGACGACGAGGACGCGCGTCGGCTCGGCGGCGACGACGTGCGCGGACGCCGGACGTGCGTCGAGCACGCTGAGCTCGCCCACCGTCTGCCCGGCCTCGATGAACGCCACGGGCTCGCTGGCCGGTCCGCCCTCGAGGTGCACGCTCATCCGCCCGGCGAGGATCATGTACATGACCGCGTTGGGCTGCCCCATCGTGAGCAGGACCTCGCCCGGCGCGAGGGTCGCGACGCGGCAGCGATCGAGAAGGCCGCGCACGTGGTCGAGATCGACCCCCTCCAGGATCTTGAGCTGAGCGAGCTCGGCAGGATCCAGCGCCATCGTTGCACCATCGTCGCCGGGGCGGCGCCACGAGATCAATGCGGGCGGCGTTCGGCCGGCCACGCGTCTTTTGCGCGAGGTGCGACGCCGTCCAGCGAGGCTGAACTCCTCCGTCACGCGCGACGTGCCCGCGCGCCGTGCTAGAAGGGGCCCGTCATGAGCTCGGACACGTCGGAGTCGATGGACGGAGGGGGAGGGGAGTCGTTCGCAGCCCTCTTCGAGGCGCAGGCCGGGGCGGCCAAGCCGGCCCGCAAGCGGGTCCGCGTCGGCGACCTGCTCGAGGCGGTCGTCGTGCAGATCGGGCGCGACCTCGTCTTCGTCGAGATCGACGGCAAGCAGCAGGCGTTCATCGAGGCCGACGAGCTGCGCGACGCCGACGGGAACGTCACCGTCTCCGCCGGCGAGACGATCCGGGCTCACGTCGTCGAGGTCGACGAGCAGCGCGGGAGCGTGCGGCTCGGCAGGACCATCGGCCGTCCCGGGAACCTCACCGCCATCGAGCAGGCGAAGGAGTCCGGCGTCGCCGTCGAGGGCAAGGTCACCGGCGTCAACAAGGGCGGCCTCGAGGTCGATCTCGGCGGGGGCACGCGTGCCTTCTGCCCGATCTCGCAGGTCGGCGAACGCTTCGTCGAGGATCCGAGCTCGCTCGTCGGCCAGACGTTCCGGTTCCTCGTCACGGACGTGCGCGACGGCGGCAAGAACGTCGTCGTCTCCCGGCGCGCGCTCCTCCAGCGCGAGGCGAGCGAGGCGGCGGCGAAGGCGATGGCCGCGATCGCGCCGGGCGCCGTCGTCCGAGGGACGGTCTCGAGCGTGCGTGACTTCGGCGCGTTCGTCGATCTGGGCGGCGGCGTCGAAGGGATGATCCCGCGCTCGGAGATCGCGCACGACCGCAGCGTCGCGGTCGCCGACGCGGTGAAGCCGGGCGACGTCGTCGAGGTCCAGGTCCGCGAGGTGAAGGACGTCGAGCCGCAGAAGCGAGGCGGGCCCACGAAGAAGATCACGCTCTCGCTCAAGGCGCTCGCCGCCGACCCGTGGGCCGAGCTCGACATCGTCGAAGGACGCGTCGTCGCCGGCACGGTCGTGCGTAGCACCGACTTCGGTCGCTTCGTCAGGATCGCGCCCGGGGTCGAGGCGCTCCTCCACGTGTCGGAGCTCGGTCGCGGCTTCTCGGCCGAGGACGGCGACGAGGTCCGCGTCGTCGTGAAGAAGCTCGATCGCGAGGCGCGGAAGATCAGCGTCGTGCCCGCGCCCGACGGCGCGGAGATCGGCGCCACCATCGCGAACGTGTCGGGCGACTTGAAGGTCGGCGCGATCGTCAGCGGCACCGTCGAGCGGATCGAGACCTACGGCATCTTCGTCCAGGTCGACGGAACGAAGGGACGCGCGGGGCGCGGCCTCGTCCCGAACGCGGAGCTCGGGGTGCCGCGCGGCACCGACGTCCGGAAGACGTTCCCGGAGGGCACGCGCGTGACGGCCAAGGTGCTCGAGACCGGCGAGGGGCGGCTCCGCCTGTCGATCAAAGGCGCGAAGGAGGCCGAGGAGCGCGCGAACTTCGAGGCGGCGAAGGCCAAGCAGTCGTCGCCGCGATCGCTCGGGACCTTCGCCGATCTCCTGAAGGGCAAGAAGCTCTGATCGAGCTCAGTACGTCGCGGCGTGGATCCGTCCCCGCGGGATCTCGCCCCGGTTCGGTCGCGGCAGCGCCTCGGCGCTCACCGTCGTCGGGATCGAGGTGCGCTCGGTCTCGGCGATCGAGAAGTCGAGCTCGCCCGGCGGTGTCCAGCTCGGATCGTGCGAGACGTCCGCGACGTGCGTGATGGCCTGGGACGGCGCCTTCGGCATCGACGTCTTCGAGGTACTGCAGCCGGCCGCTCCGATCAGGCTCGTGACGGAGAGGAGGAAGAGGACCGAGAACTTCGAGATGGCGAGGCGCATGGGGTCACTCCAGTCTGTTCGGAGTGGAAAATTGCAGTATCGATGCCAAGACGTCCCACATCGCCATCCACCGAGAAACGCTGAAATTCACCTCTGACGGAAGATTCCGTCCGGCCCGGAATCGATGGACGGGCGATCCACTCTCTCGCGCTGCGCGCCCGCAAAAGGCGCGCGCCTCACTGGTTTCGCTTGATGACGTGGAAGCCGAACTCGGTCTCGACGACGTCGCTGATCTCGCCGACGGCGAGGGCGAAGGCCGCGTCGGAGAACGGCTTCGTCATCTTCTCGCGCGTGAACTTGCCGACGCTGCCCATGCGGTCCTTGCTGCCCGGATCGTCCGAGTATTCGGCGACGAGGGTGGCGAAGTCGGCGCCGGACTTCGCCTTCGCGGCGACCTCCTCGGCGCGCTTCTTCGCCTCCGCCTTCGAGCGCGTGATCGTCCTGGGCGCGCCCTTCGCGCCTTTGTAAGCGACGAGCACGTGCTGCGCGGCCACGGCGTCGGGCGGCGGCTCGGGCGCCTTCGCGCTCGCGGTCGCGATGTCCGTCGTGGCCGTCGCCTCGGCGGTCGCCGCCGGAGCGCTCGAGACGCTCGGCGCGCTCGACGCGGACACGGGCTGCTTCTTGTCCTCGTCGCAGCCGGCGAGGAGCGACGCGAGGATGACCACACCGAGCATCTTCTCGAGCATGGCGCCATCCGTACCACGAGCTCGCCGTTCGTCGTGACACCGAGAGAGCGCGCGCCGTCGAACGTCGGCAGGTCTCAGCGCTTGCGCTTGCGCGGCGGCTGCTGCGCCGGCTTCTTCGCGGGGGACTTGCCCGCCGCCTGCGGCGCGGGTCGATTCGGGCGCGGCCGCGGACGTGGGGTGACCGCGGGAGGCGGGACGACCGCCGGCGCGGTCGCTGGCGGCGGTGCCGCTGCCTTCGCCGCCGGCGGGGCCGTCGGCTGTCGTGGGGCTTCGTCCGGTTTCTCCTCGACGGTGTCGAGGATCGCGGAGACGAGATCCCCGCCCTCGGGCGCGTCGTCCTCCACCGCGAGATAGCCCGCGTCCTCTTCGACCCCGTCGAGCGGGGCGGCGGCACCGACCGCGTCGATTTCTACGGCGGCCTCCGCCTCGACGACCGGCACGAGCTCGCCGGTGCCGACCGGCGTCGCCGCCGCGGCCGCGCCGTTGTCGTCTTCGGGCGCGGTCGAGGGATCGCGCTCCGCGCCCGCGGCCTCGGGAACGACTTCGGCCGCGCTCGTCCAGACCGATCCGCGGCGGACGAGCTCCTCCTGGAGGGAGGGACCGAGCTTCCACGCGACGATCGCGAAGAGGACGAGGACCAGGACCCAGGGGAGGGTGGCCCCGCGTGGAGCCCGTCGTGACGCCGGGGTGTGCTTGCGCGCGCGTATCGACGGGGGCGGGTCGCTCGACGGCTTGGCGGCGTCGCGATGGTCGAGCCACTCGCCGCCGGTGATCGCGCGAGCGCGCGGCACGTTGTCTGAGGTCTTCGGCAGCTCGGCCGAGGACCCTGCCCGGAAGCTGCGCGCCGAGAACGGAATGATCGAGAGCGAGCCGCCGTCGTCCGGATCGATCCGTTCGAGCGCGTCACGGACGAGCGCGCGCATCGCGTTCGCGTCCGGACGATCCTTGCGCTCGAACGTGAGCGCGCGATCGACGACCTTCGCGAACGCGTCCGACACGTGCGGCGCGACGCTCTTGATGGGCGGCGCGGGGCTCGTCGCCATGAGGATGACGAGCTGCACCATGTTGTCCGCATCGTGGATGCGCCGGCCCGTCACGATGCGGAAGATCGTCGCGCCGAGCGCGAAGACGTCCGTCCGTCCGTCGATCTCGTCGCTCCGCCCGGCCGCTTGCTCCGGCGACATGAACGACGGCGTGCCGACGGCCATGCCGGCGTTGGTCACGCCGGAGGCCTCGGCGATGCGCGCGAGGCCGAAGTCGAGCACCTTCACGCGCACCCCTTCGCGCTCGGGATCGGTCGCGAGGAAGATGTTCTCGGGCTTGAGATCGCGGTGGATGACGCCGTGCTCGTGCGCTGCGGCGAGGACGTCGAGCACGGCGTCCATGATCGAGAGCAGCTCGCGCTCGGTGAGCTTCGGCGCCCGCGAGGCGCGCTCCTGGAGCGACTCGCCCTCGAGCAGCTCCATCACGAGGTACGCGGAGCCCTCGTCGGGGCCGCTCTTCACCACGTCGTCGTCGAGCACCTGGACGACGCCGCGATGCTCGACGCGGTTGGCTGCGTAACCCTCGCGGAGGAAGCGCTCGCGCACGTCCGGCATGCGCGCGAGCTCTGGGTGCAGGATTTTGACGGCGGCGCGTGCACCATTGCGATGACGGGCCGCATAGACCGCGCCCATCCCGCCGGCACCGATCAGGTGCTCGAGGGTCCACTTCTCGTTCAGGACGGATCCCAGGCGCTGCTGCGCCCGCGGATCCGAGCCGTCCGTCATGGGAACCGTATAGCGCAAAGCCACCGCGTGTGCTTGGGCTACGAAGTCGCACACGCCCTCGCGAAAGCCGTGCCGATGCGTAACCTCGTGATCGATGGCGACGCTGCGGGCTACTGCCCGCACCTCCCCTCGTACCGAGCGCGATCCTCCTCTACGTTTGGGTTCGTTGTGCGCAGAGTGCGGCTGGTTGCGCTCGAACGGTGACCGTAAGCGCGATGGTCAGGGACAAGGCTGACGCAGAAAAGACGCTCACGCTCGAAGATCTCGGCTGGACGCCCGAGCTCGCGAAGCACGTGCCTGCCGACGATCGCGGTCTCGCGCCCGCACGCGTCACTTCCGTGTATGCCGCACGCGTCGATCTCTGGACGAAGGACGGGCCTCGTCTCGCGAGCATCCGGTCGCGGGCTCTCCGCGATGCGCCCATCGAAGGAGGCATCGCCGTCGGCGATTGGGTGTTGGTCGCGCCTGCGAGCGCGGACTCGGACGAGGTCGTGGTCGAGGCGATCCTCCCTCGGCGGACGGCCTTCCTCCGGCAAGCCGCCGGCGAGCGCGCCGAGCCCCAGGCGATCGCCGCGAACATCGATCGTGTCTTCGTCGTCACGGGTGCGGACACCGATTTCAACGTGCGGCGCCTCGAGCGCTACTTGTTCGCGATCGCTCAGGGCGGAGCCGAGGCCTACATCGTCGTGTCCAAGGCCGACGTCGCCGCCGATCTCGGCGCGCTGATGGAGCGGGCCGGCGCGCTCGCACCGGTGATCGCGACGAGCTCGCGCAGCGGCCTCGGCATCGAGGAGCTGCGCGCGCTCATCCCGCGCGGGACGACCGCGGCGCTCGTCGGATCGTCCGGCGTCGGGAAGTCCGCGCTCGTCAATCGCCTGCTCGGCCGCAACGTGCAGCTCGAAGGCGCGGTGCGCGCGTCCGACGGCCGCGGCCGCCACACGACGACGCGACGCGAGCTCTTCGTCGTGCCGGGCGGCGGCCTCCTCATCGACACGCCCGGCATGCGCGAGCTGAAGCCTTGGATGCCGGAAGGCGCGGACCCGAGCGACACGTTCGAGGACGTCGCTCGCGTCGCCGAGGGGTGCCGCTATCGAGACTGCTCGCACGAGAACGAGCCCGGCTGCGCCGTGCGCGCGGCGGTCGAGGCGGGCGAGCTCGCCGAGGATCGCGTCGCCTCGTGGCGGAAGCTCGCGCGCGAGCGGGTCGAGCTCTCGCCGCGCCAGGCGGTCTCCGCGGCGATCCGCGGCAGGCGCTTCCCGCGCGCGCCCGCGCCGGCGACCCGCGGGCGGTTCCGCGGCAAGGACTGACCCTGGGCGTCACGCTCGGCGTCAGGATCCGCGCGAGGCGAGGGCGAGGAGCACGAGGTAGACGACGACGCCTCCCGCCAAGAGCACGACGCGCGTGCGCATCCGCTCACGCCACGCCCAGTACACGCCTGGAAGCACGAGCGCGAGCGCGACGAGCGCTCGCCAGCGCGGCCGTCGCTGGAGCAGGCCGAACGCGATCGCGACGTGCGTCGTGACGACCCACGCGAATGCCACGATCAGAAGGCCGACGACGACGGTGTCATCCACGAGTCCTCCACGCTCGCGTGGTGACCATCGTAGTGTAGACGCTGCGTCTTCGGGCGCCTCTCGAGCTCGAGCGGAAGGCCGGCGCGCGCCCGGGCCGTCCGAGCGAAGGGGGAGCGGTACGGACGATGCACTCGGAGCAGTCGTGGTCTTCGTCCGAGAAGCACGTCTGGTCGTGCGGCATCCGCGACCGGAAAGGAGCCGACGATGAGCGACATGCAGCGGCCGTCGCCCGAGACGGGGGCGCTCGAGGAGGCGTCCACGGGGGATCTCGTCCGTGAGGCGTTGGATGAGGCGAAGGAGCTCGTCCGCATCGAGATCGAGCTCGCGAAGAACGAGGTGAAGAGGGAGATCGAACGCGCGAAGAAGGCGGCGGTGGGTCTCGGCATCGCCCTCGCCTCGGCCGTGCTCGTCCTCTGCCTCCTCGCGGTCGCCGTCGTCCTCGCGCTCGGCGGTACTGCCCTCGCCGCTCTCCTCGTCGCCGCCGTGATCCTCGCGATCGGTGCCATCGCCGCGGGCGCGGGCTATGCGGTGCTGCCCAAGCGGCCGCTCGAGCATACGCGCGATCGGTTGAAGGCCGACGTTCACCAGCTCAAGGAGCACGTCGCATGACCGCCCGAGGAACGACCATCCCCGAGGAGCTCGAGAACGTCTCGCTCGACGAGCGCATCCGCCGGCTCGAGCGGAGGTCGAAGATCGTGCGTGAACGTCTCCTTCGGGCGATCGACGCGCTCGACGCACGCCGCCATCGCGTCGTCAGCGCCACGAGGCGGGCCAAGGGCATGGCGTACAGCGCCGCGCTCGGTGTCCTCGGCTTCGCGGTGATGCTCGGCGTCGGCGTGTACGTCGCGGGGAAGGCGCTCGCGATGCGGCGCGGTCATCGGATCGGACGTCGCCTCGGGCAGGCCGTGAAGGCGCTGAAGCCTGTGCGGCGCCCGATCCAGGCCTCGCTGGGACGGCGCGTCTTCGAGAGGCTCACGCTCTCGGTGCTGTCGATCGTCGCCGGCGAGATCGCGAAGCGCGTGTCGAAGAACGCGCTCGACGGGCGCCTCCTCGACGGTCGCCTCGCCGCGGGCCGCGCCCTGCGCGCTTCGCGCGACGAGCGCATCGGCGTCCTCGAGGTGAAGCCTGGTACGTGAGCGCTCAGCGCTTGCCGAGGTCGCTGAGGAGCGTGAGGAGCTCGACGGGCTCGACCGGCTTGGCGAGGTGGGCGTCGTAACCCGCCTGGAGCGCGCGCGTCCGGTCCTCCAGACGAGCGTACGCGGTCACCGCGACCGCCGGGAGGTTCCCGCCCCGTTCGCGCGGCAGCGATCGAACGGAGCGAATGAGCGAGAGCCCGTCGCCGTCGGGCATGGCGATGTCGGAGAGCAGCACGTCCAGCGACGAGCTCGTCACGACGGACAAGGCCTCGGCGGCGTTCGAAGCCGTGGCGACGTTCACCCTCCAGCCCTCGAGCAGCGTCCTCAACTGATCGCGCGCGTCGGCCTCGTCGTCGACGACGAGCACGCGCATCCCCTCGAGCACGTGCGGGCACGTCACCCGATCGGAGCGGGATCGCACGACGCGCTCGGACCCGCAGTCGCGTCGGAGCGGTGTCGACGGCAGCACGACGGTGAACGTCGCGCCCTTCCCCAGACCGTCGCTCTTCGCCGTGATGGTGCCGCCGTGGAGCTCCACGAGATGGCGCACGATCGACAGCCCGAGGCCGAGCCCTCCGCGCACGCGGGACGGCGAGTTGTCCGCCTGCTTGAAGCGCTCGAAGATCATCGGGAGCGCCTCGGGGGCGATCCCCTGACCCGTGTCGCGTACCTCGATCACGAACCCGCGCGGGTCTCGGCCGACCGAGAGCGAGATCGTCCCGCCGCTCGGCGTGAACTTGATCGCGTTCGAGAGCAGGTTCCAAATGACCTGCTGGATGCGTGCGGCGTCTCCCGTCATCGTGCCGGCGTCGCGATCGATGCGTGCCTCGATGACGAGGCCACGGGCCTCCGCGGTCGGGCGCACGGACTCGAGCGCCATCTCCGCGACGGCGCCGATCTCGAACGTGGACTCGACGAGACGCAGGTTGCCCGAGGTGATGCGTCCGATGTCGAGCAGGTCCTCGAGTAGCTGCGCTTGCGAGCGGGCGTTGCGATGGATCGTCTCGTAGGCGTGCCGCGTGCGCTCCGGATCGAGCATCCCGGAGAGCAGCATGCTCGTCCAGCCGGTGATCGCGTTGAGCGGCGTCCGGAGCTCGTGGGAGACCATCGCGAGGAACTCGTCCTTGCTTCGATTGGCTGCCTCCGCCTCCGCGCGCGCGTTTCGTTCGCGCTCGAGCAGGACGAGGCGCTCGCTCTCGACGCGTGCGCGCGAGAGACCGAGCGCGAGCAAGTTCGTCGCGGTGGAGAGCGTGGCTGCGCCGTCGTCGAGCGGCTCGCGGGTACAGACCCCGAGCACGCCGAGCACCTCTCCGCGCACGAGCAGCGGTATCGCCACGAAAGGAAGGCGGATCCCGCGCGGCCCGACGACGAAGTCTTCGACCTTCTCGCCGCTCTCGGCCACGTGCGCGATCGTGTCGCAAGGGAGCGAGACGTCGGCCCGCGTGTGCGCGGCGGCTCTCGTGACGAGGCCGCTGCCTTCGTGGGTCCAGATCTCGACCGCGAGGCCGTCGAGATGCGACGCGATGACCTCGGCGACGCGGCGGGCGATCTCGGTCAAGCCACGCCCCTCGGTCAGCGCCGCTCCGACGTCCGCACCGAGCGCGAGCTGGCGGGTGCGCGCCGCTTGGGTCGCGGCGAGGCGCGAGAGCGTGACGAGGTTCCCGACGCGCGCGACGAGCTCGGAGATGTGGTACGGCTTCGTCACGTAGTCGTTCGCGCCCGCCTCGAGCGCCTCGATGATGTCCTCCTTGTCGCCCTGCACCGTGAGCATGAGGACCGGCAGCGCCATCGGTCCGCGCTTCTCGCGGACGATGCGGCAGACCTCGAGGCCGCTCAGGCCCGGGATCTGACGGTCGAGCACGAGAACGTCGGGAGCACCACCTCTCGCGAGCTCTTCGAGGAGGAAGCTCCCGTCGTCGAACAGGGACACCTCCTGTGAGGCGCAGAGGGCGCGGCGTGCCATCTCGGCTTCGAGGGGACTGTCTTCGAGCACCCAAACGCGTCCGCGTCTCTCGCTCGGGCTAGGCAAGTGCATCGCGGCGCCAAATTAGTCGGCGCGCTCGGGCAACTTAACGTGAGCCGCGAAGAATGATCGACGGCGGAGTCTCGTGCGTTTGACGCGACGGGCGCAGGCGGTAAGTCGATCGCGACGGCGTCGCGTGCAGCGCCGCGTTCGTGAGCAACCAGAGCTTCGAAAGGTCGGTCGTGCCCGAGATACTCGTCGTCGACGACAGCAAGGTCATGCGCGACATGATCAGCGCGTGCCTGAGGTCCGATCCCAACATCTCCGTGACGCATGCGTCGAGCGGGCTCGAGGCGATCGAACGCCTGTCCCTCGGACGGTTCGACGTCCTCGTCCTCGACGTCAACATGCCCGACATCGGCGGGCTCGAGGTCCTCGAGTTCGTCCGCGCGCAGGACAAGCTGAAGGACCTGCCGATCCTCGTGGTCACCACGAGGAGCGACGACGTGTCCCGCGAGCGCGTGCTCGCCGCAGGCGCGACCAGGTACCTGACGAAGCCGTTCGATCCCCAGACGATCCTCTCCGAGGTCCAGGCGCTGCTCGGAACCGTCCCAGCCGGCGTCCAAACAGGCGAAGCGTGAATGTCGATCTGCGAGAGTTCCGAGCAGCGTTCGTCGCCGAGGCCGAGGAGCACCTGGCTGCGGTTCAGTCCCTCCTCTTGAAGGTCGAGCGGGCCGAGCGCGAAGGGAAGCGAGCGCCGGGCGAGCTCCGCGAGCTGATGCGCCTCGTCCATACGGTGAAAGGGCTCTCGGCGATGGTCGGCGTCGAGCCCATCGTCGCGCTCGCGCACCGGATGGAGGCCGTGCTCAGGCAGGCGGAGCGCGCCGGCGGCCTCTTGAACGAGCAGGCGATCGAGGTGCTCCTCGCCGCCGCGCGTGCGATCGAGTCGCGCATCCGCAGCGTCGCCGAGGAACGGAGCCCGGCGGCCGCGCCGCCCGGGCTGCTCGCGGCGCTCGACAACGTCGAGCTGCCGGCCCCCGAGGCGCTCGCCGAGCTGCCGCTCGATCCGCTGCTCGCATCGAAGCTCGGACCTTCGGAGCGGCACCAGCTCGAGGAGGGGACCCTCGGCGGCAAGCGCGCAGTCCGCGTCGACTTCGCGCCCTCCGCGGAGAAGGCCGCGGAGGGCTTCACGATCAACACCGTGCGCGAGCGCCTCGCGTCCCTCGCGGAGATCGTGAAGGTCATCCCCGTGACGTCCCCGGCGAGCGGGAAGGTGCCGACGGGGTTGTTCTTCGCTCTGCTCCTGCTCACCGACGCCACGGACGAGGCCATCGCCGACGCCGTGGGCGTCGATCCGGCCGACGTGGAGCTCGTCCTTCTGCCCCGAGCTCCGGCGTGCGCGTCGCTCCCCGTCGACGTCGAAGACGACGCGTGTCTGGCCGAGGGGCGCGGAGGCCTTCTCCGCGTGGAGGTTGGTCGCGTCGACGACGCGATCGCCATGCTCGGCGGGCTCGTCGTGACGCGCGCACGGATCGTCCACGCCATCGATCGCGTCGAGGCCGCGGGCGGGGACACGCGCGAGCTCCGCTCGCTCATGCTCGACACCGCACGACAGCTCCGCGACCTCCGCGCCGCGCTCCTTCGTGTCCGCATGGTGCCGATGGCGGCCGTGCTCGAGCGCCTGCCCCTCCTCGTCCGGGGCTTGGCGCGTGCCTCGGGGAAGCAGGTCCGCCTGGAGCTCGACGTGGGCTCGGTCGAGCTGGACAAGACGGTCGCCGAGCGCCTGTTCCCCGCGCTCCTGCACCTCGTGCGCAACGCCGTCGATCACGGCATCGAGGCCTCCGACGAACGAGTCCGCGCCGGCAAGAACGAGGTCGGGACGGTTCGGATCGTGAGCGTCACGCGCGATCGCAACATCGAGCTCCGCATCTCCGACGACGGACGTGGCGTCGATCGCGAGGCCGTCGCGAGGCACGCGGGCGCGCCGCCGCCCGTCACGGACGCGGAGCTCCTCGCGCTCCTCTGCCGGCCGGGTTTGACGACACGCGGGGAGGTCGACACGACGAGCGGCCGCGGGATGGGCATGGACATCGTCCACAAGGTCGTGGTGCGCGGCCTCGGCGGAGAGCTCGCGCTCGAGACGCGTGCGGGCGTCGGAACGACCTTCGTGCTGCGCGTCCCACTCACGGTCGCGATCGTCGACGTGCTCACGGTGCGCTGCGGTGGCGAGCGCTACGCGGTCCCCGTGAGCGTCGTCCAGGAGATCGTAGAGCTGGCGCAGGAGCAGGTCGTCGACGGCGTGTCGGCCGGACGAGGCTTCGCGCTCCGATATCGCATGTTCGCGCGGCGCGGTCGGTCGGTCCCCGTCTTCGATCTGGGCGACGCGCTCGGGACGCCGACGTCCGCGCCGGCGCCTCATGCGCTGCTCGTCCGCCGAGGCGACGGCGAGCTCGTTGCATATGCAGTCGAGCGTGTCCTCGGACAACAAGAGGTCGTCGTCCGCCCGCTGCTCGACCCGCTCGTGGCATCGCCCGCGGTCTCGGGCACGACGGATCTCGGCGACGGCCGCGCGACGGTCGTGCTCGACCTGCTCGCGCTCACCTCTTCGCTCGAAGCCACGCGAGGCCGAAGGAGGGCCGCATGACGACGACCGCGCCCGCTCATGAAGCCGCGCAGCGACGAGACGCGCCTCGAGCGCAGGAAGAGCCGCGCCTGTTCGTCGTCTTCAAGGTCGGCGGCGTGAGCTACGCGTTGCCCGCGGACGAGGTGCTGCAGATGGAGTCGTACTCGGGCGCGACCGTCGTGCCCGGCGCGCGCGACTACGTGGTCGGCGTCATCCAGCTCCGTGGCCGCGTCGTGCCCGTCATCGATCTCCGTAAACGGTTCGGCCTGCCGCCGGGCGAGCTCACGCTCGAGTCGCGCGTCGTCGTGGCCGAGAAGAACGGCCGGTGCGTCGCGCTCTTGGCGGACTGCGCGCGCGAGGTCCTGCGGGTCGCGCCGTCGCAGCACGCACCGCCGCCGCGCCTGGTCGGGGAAGCGGGCTTCGTGCGTTCCGTCGTCCAGCTCGAGGACAGGACCATCCTCGTCCTCGATCTCGACGCCGTGATCGGTGACGAGACGCAGCCGTCTCCGCGACGACGAGAGGAGGCCATCGATGACTGAGAGCGGATTCTCGTTCCCGTCCGGAGGCTGGGCGCGCCTCCAGGCGCGCCTCGTCCAATTGCTCGCCGCCGGCGCCCATCGGATCGCCGAGCTCGGGCGAGAGCAGGCCCGGTCGAGCGAGGTCGTCCGAACCAGCGTCGCCGAGGCCACGGACGCCGTCGAGCAGACGGCGCTCGACGCACACGCGCTCGTCCGGCGACAGCACGAGCTGCGTGACGTCGCGCACTCCGGCGACCAGCGGACGCGTCGAGGCGACGGCTCGGACCTCGTCGAAGCCGTCAGCGAGCTCACTTCGACAGCGGAGCAGACGTGGCGGGCGATCCAGGACCAGTCCCGTGCCGTCGTGGACGTCGCGGGCAATGCCGAGGACCTCGCCGCGCATGCCGAAGAGCTCCTCGCCACGGCGTCGGAGATGTCGGCGTCGATCGCCGACATGACCGAACGAGGGGAGGCGAACGCCGCCTCGGTCCAGGAGGTGAGCGTCACCATCGAGGAGATGGCGAAGGGCATCGCGAGCCTCGCGTCCGACGCCGACGCCGTCGGCGAGCGCATGGCTCAGCTCGCCTCCGAGGTCATCCGTACCGACCGCCGGATGAACGAGATCTCGAACTCCGCCAGCGAGATCGCGACGAGCGTGGAGGAGACGGCCGCCGCGACCGAGGAGCTCGCGCGTGCGAACAAGACCGTCGCCCAGCAGGCGCGCGACGTCCAGGCGTCGATGGAGCAGGCGTCCTCGAACCTGAGCGGGCTCGCCGCCGCCGTGGAGCAGGTCGCCGCGACCTCCGAGAAGAACGCGGCGACGATCGAATCGACGGCGGTCGCCGTCGAAGAGGTCGCCCGCGGCGCCGCAGCGATCACGAAGAGCGCCGAGCACATCACCGAGCTCGCCGCTTCCGCGGCTTCCGCCGCCTCCGATCTCGACAGCACCACGAAGCGCGTCATGGAGCTCGGGGAGTCCGCGCGCGCCCGCTCCGAGCAGACGCTGGCCGCGGTCCGGAACGGAGCCGCGACCGTGTCGAAGTCGATCAGCGGCTTTTCCGCGATCCGCGGGGCGATCAGTCAGTCCTCCGAGGTGATGCGCGCGATGGGCGCTCGCGCCGAGGAGATCGGCGACATCGTCGCGACGATCAACCTCATCGCCGACCGGACGAACCTCCTCTCCTTGAATGCGAGCATCGAGGCCGCGCGCGCCGGTGAGCACGGGCGCGGCTTCGCCGTGGTCGCCGAGGAGATCCGAGCCCTGGCGGATCGAGCGGCGGCGGCCACGGGCGAGATCGCGAAGATCGTGCGCGGCCTGCAGGCGACCGCACGCGAGGCCGTGACGACGACGACCGAAGGCGCGCGGCTGGCCGACGAAGGCGCCCAGCTCGCGTCGGAGGCCGAGCACGCGCTCGGACAGATCCTCGCCGGTGTCGAGGGCCTCTCGGCGACGGTGAAGGACGTCTCGCACGCGATGGTGGGGCAGGCGGCGAGCACCGAGACGGTCACGCGCAGCATCGCGAAGGTGGCCGAGCAGAGCCGGAACGTCGCCGTCGCCGCCGCGCAGCAGACGGCCGCGACGCAGGATCTCGGACGCGCCGCCGCCGAGATGCGCGCGATGGCGAGCCAGACGACGCAGGCCACGTCCGATCAGGCCAGGATGACGCGCGAGATCGTCAAGGCGAACGCGGCGATCTCGGTCGGGATCGAGCAGGTCACGCGCGCGGCCGCCGAGCAGGCCACGGGCGCCGCCGAGCTCGCGAAGGTGACGGCGCAGATGCGGAGCGCCGTCGTCTCGACGAGCCAGTCGCTCGCCGAGCAGGCGAAGAGCACGACGTCGATGGGGCACCTCGCCGAGCAGGTGTCGTCGGCGACGAAGCGTACGATCGCGGGCCTGTCCGAGCAGGCGAAGGGCGCGGCGGACATCGGGCGGGCGATCGAGGACGTCCGGAGGCAGGCCGCGCTCACGGCGAAGGCGCTCGCCGAGCAGGCGCGTGGCGCGAGGGAGCTCGAGGCCTCGTCGCGACACGTCGCCCGCACGACGACCGACCTCACGGAGGCGATGAAGAAGCACGCCGCCGCCAGCGCGTCGGTGACGAAAGGAGCGGAGGAGCTGCGCCGGATCGGACAGCGCGTCGCGCACGTGCTCGGGCGCCTCTCCGGCGACGGGGGAGCAGCGCCGCAGGATGTCTTGCGCCTCCTCGACGAGCAGGCGACCGCCGCCGAGGAGCTGCTGGCGCGCATCGAGCGGGCGCGGCAGACGCTCCGGCGGGCGTCCGCCGCGATCGAGACCGAGGCGCGCACGACCGGACAGCTCGACATCGAGCTCCGACACGTCTCCGAGCTGGCGCGGCAGCTCGAAGAGGCCCTGGCAGAGGAGGCGCCTGCGCGGGAGGTGGCGCGATGACACAGACCGCGTCCGAGCTCGTTCACGGGGAAGTGCCGCCGCTCGTGCTCTCCCCGGAGGACCGCGCGCGGGTCGAAGAGATCGAAGAGCTGGCGCGCGCCGGTCCGGAGAGCGCCCACGAGCTGCTCGCGTTGCTCGACGAGCCGAGCTGGGCGGTGCGTCGCGCCGTGGTCTCTGCGCTCGCGTCGCTCGGTTCGGCCGCCGTGCCCGGGCTCGTCGACATCGTGCTTCGCCGCCGCGACAACGAGACGAGGTTGGCGGCCGCGATCGAGGCGCTCGTCGCCTCGCGTGCGCCGGTCGAGTCGGAGCTGATGCACATCGCGCGTACGGCGAAGTCGCCGCTGGTCGTGTGCGACGCGATCAACGTGCTCGGGAGGCGGCGCGCGCGCGAGGCTCTGCCGCTCTTCGACGCGCTCTCGAAGCACGAGGACGACAACGTGGCCGTGGCCGCGATCGAAGCCCTCGGGCGCGTCGGCGGAGCGGAGACCGTCGACGCGCTCGTCGCGGCGGTCGAGTCGCGCCACTTCTTCCGGACGTTCCCGGCGATCGACGCGCTCGGGCGGACGGGAGACTTGCGCGCGGTGGAGCCGCTCACGGCGTTGCTCGACGACCCGCTCTATGCGCCCGAGGCCGCTCGCGGGCTCGGCCACACCGGCAGCGAGGCGGCGGTGGCGCCGTTGGCGAAGCTCCTGTCGAGCACGTCCGATGCGCTCGTCCGGACGACGGCGGTGGCGCTCGCGGAGCTCCGCGAGCGCTACGAGGCGCGGTTCGGGGACACGCCGACGATCGCGCGCGCGCTGCCCGAGGCGATCTCGCCCACGAAGGCGAGCACGCGCATCATCGCTGCGCTGCCGGGGGTCGCGCCATCCGAGCTCGTCGCGATCACCCGCGTGCTCGCCTGGCTCGGCGACGGAGCCTCGATCGAGCAGCTCATCGAGCTCGTGATGCACGATCCGCCGGTGGGCCCTGCGGCGACGGACGCGCTCCGCCGCGTGGGGCCGCGCGCGATGCCTCACCTCCTCGCGCGCATCCGCGTCGGCGACAGCGCGTGGCGTCTGCGGCTGTTGCCGATCGTGGGCTACACGAGGGAGCACATCGAGGTCCTGATCGAGTGCCTGCACGATCCGGACCCGGAGGTCCGCGTCCGGGCATGCGAGGCCGTGTCCCGCGCCGGCGATCCCGTCGCGGTCACGCCGCTGTTCGGGCTCCTCGGCGACAGCGATGCTCGCGTCTCGCAAGCGGCGGCGGCGGCGATCCAGTCGCTCGGCAGCCTCGAGACGAAGCACCTCGCCCTCCAGCAGGCTCGCTCCGCCGATACGCGCACGAGGCGAGCCGCGCTCCGCATCATCGCGTACTTCGGTTATCCGGAGGGCCTCCTCGTCCTCGTGGACGCGCTCTCCGAGGACGACGAGAAAATCCGCGAGGCCGCCATTCTCGGCCTGCCCCTCATCGACGACCCGCGCGGCATCGCCGCCTTGCTCGACACCGCGAAGCACCCGTCGGCGCGGACGCGCGGGGCCGTCATGCGCGCGCTGGGGAACACGCACCCGTCGCCCTCGGTCGTGGCCGCGCTGCGCGCCGGGCTCTCCGACGAGGAGCCGTGGGTCCGGTACTACGCGTGCCAGTCGCTCGGGAAGCTCCGCGTCGGGGAGGCCGAGGCCGAGATCGCCGAACGCATGGATGACCCGAGCGGTCAGGTCCGCATCGCCGCGGTCGAGGCCCTCGCGCGCCTGCCCGGCGAGCGTGCGGCGAGGGCGCTCGAGCGCGCGGCTCGGTCGAGCGACGCCGACCTGAAGCGCGCGGCGCTCGTCGGGCTCGGCGTCGCCAGGCGCGTGAGCGCGAGCCCCATCTTGCGGGAGGCGGCCGGCTCGGACGATCCCGCGACCCGGCTCGTTGCGATCGGTGCGCTCGCGGAGCTCGGCGGGCCCGACGTCGTGCCGACGCTCGCGCATGCGGCCACGGATCCGGACGAGAGCGTACGCAGCGCCGCGATCGGTCACCTCGCGACGCGGGTCGATCCGGAGGCCACGGCCGTGCTCATCGAGCGCTTGTTCGATCCGAGCACGCGCGAGCGCGCGATCGAGGCGCTGGCGGTCGCGGCGGACGAGCGTGTCGAGGGAGTGCTCTCCGCGCTCGAGACCGCCGACGGCGAGAAGGCGCCCGTCCTCGTGTCGGCGCTCACGCGGATGAGGCGGCCGAGCAGCCACGCGGCGATCGCGACCGCGCTCGGTTTCGAGAACGTCCACGCGAGGCGAGCCGCCGTCGAGGCGCTCGCTGCGATCGGCACGAAGGAGGCTCGCGCAGCGGTCGAGAGAGCGGCTTCGGACCCGGATCCCGTCGTCCGCCGCCTCGCGACGGCAGCGTCTGGACGGTAGATGGGTGCTGTTCTCTCTCCGCGCGTCTTCTCGCTCTTGAGCTCGCTCATCGAGGAGCGTTGCGGAGTGCACCATTCCCCCGAGGACATCGCCGTCTTCTCGGAGAAGGTCGCCGCGCGGCTCGCCGCGACCGGCTTCGAGAGCCCGCTCGACTACTACTACTTCCTCCGTTACGACCCCGCGGGCGAGCAGGAGCTGGTCGCGCTCGTCGACACGCTCGTCGTCGGGGAGACGTATCTCTTCCGAGAGATCGAGTCGCTCATCGCCGCCGTCGAGCACGTGGTCCGTCCCAGCGTCGCGCTGCGCGGACGCGCACGCGTCTGGTCCGCGGGGTGCTCCACCGGAGAGGAGCCGTTCACGCTCGCGATGCTCCTCGCCGATCGAAAGATGCTCGACCGTGTCGACATCGTCGCCACCGACGTGAGCGCGCGCGCTCTCGCACGCGCCGCCACCGGCGTGCTGCAGCCACGCTCCCTCCGTGCGCTCACCTGGGGGCCGCGCCCGTCGTTGGCGTACATCCACTACCTCGCCGACCGATGGCTGACGATCCGGCACGACGGCACGGCCGTGGTGGCTCCCGAGATCGTCCGTGCGGTCCAGTTCCGGCGCGAGAGCCTTCTCACCCCGTCGGACGATCCGCTCCTGCACGACCTGGATCTCATCCTCTGCCGCAACGTCCTCATCTACTTCCGGGACGAGTTGGTCCGGCGCGCCGTGGCGAACCTGACCGCGCGCCTGCGCCCCGGCGGCGCCCTCCTCGTCGGCGCGTCCGAGTCGCTTCTTCGCTTCGGCACCGTCCTCCGGTGCGAGGAGCACGGGGGCGCCTTCTTCTACGTGAAGGACGACACGACCAGGCCAGGGCTCTCGCCATGACCGACGAACGGCGTCATCGCGTCCTCGTCGTCGACGACTCGGCCTTCGCGCGGAAGGTCGTGCGCGAGGTGCTCTCGCGCGACCCTCGGCTCGAGGTCGTCGGATACGCGCGCGACGGGCTCGACGCGCTCGAGAAGATCTCCGAGCTCCGGCCCGACGTCGTGACGCTCGATCTCGTGATGCCCGGGCTCGACGGCCTCGGCGTCCTTCGCGCGCTCGCGGAGACGAGCTCTCCTCCGCGCGTCGTCGTCGTGACCACCACCGACGCGGACAGCAGGCTCGGGCTCCTCGCGCTCGAGGCCGGCGCGTTCGACATCGTCGAGAAGCCGACGACCCGCGCGACCGACGCGCTCTACGAGATGAGCGACGAGCTCGTGGACAAGGTCGTCTGGGCGGCGCGGTCGGTCGAGCCGAGGCGTCTCCGGTCGCAGGTCCAGCCGGCGCCGCGTCCCGAGACGACCCACGGGATCCGGCTCGTCGTCATCGGTGCGTCGACCGGCGGCCCCACGGCCCTCGGCGACGTGCTCGCCGCGCTGCCGGAGGACTTCCCGGTGCCGATCGCGGCCGTCGTGCACATGCCTCGCGGCTACACCGAGGCGTTCGCGGCGCGGCTCGACGCATCTTGCCCGCTGCACGTGTCCGAGGCGTTCGACGGCGCGCGCCTCGAGCCGGGCTCCGTGGTCATCGCGCCCGCCGGCGCGCATCTGCGCATCCTCCGCGCTCGGACCGACGAGCCCGAGCCCGCGATCGTGACGGTGCTCGACGAGACGCCGGACCATTCGATGCACCGGCCGTCGGTCGACGTCCTCTTCGAGAGCGCCGCCGAGGCGCTCGGTCCGGCCGTGCTCGGCGTCGTCTTGACCGGCATGGGGAAGGACGGTCTCGTCGGGGCGCAGGCCATCCACCGTGCCGGCGGCAAGCTCCTCGTCCAGTCGGAGTCGAGCTGCGTCGTCTACGGCATGCCGCGCGCGGTCGCCGAGGCCGGACTCGGGGCGGAGGTGGTGCCGCTCGAGCAGATGGCGCGTGCGATCGTCGAGCGGGTGTGAGGCGTCGTTCGCCGCGAGCTATCGCGCCGGCGCTCCCGGGCCGAGCGGCTGTCCGTACGAGAACTCGACGACGTTGCCGTTCGGGTCGCGAACGCCGCAGTAGTAGCCCACGGGGTAGGGCTCTTCGCGTGGCGGCCACACGAGTCGTCCGGCGGCCTTCGCGCGCGCGGCGATCTCGTCGACCGCCGCTCGGCTCTCGAGCGCGAAGCCGATGTGGCCGTAGTCGTCGGATGCCTGTTCGCGGACACGGCCTCTCGGGACGAGCACGATGATGAGCTCGTGCTCGCGTCCCGGCTCGGCGAGCCAGACGACGCGTCCTTTCGCGTCGGCACGCTCGTGCACCGTCCGGAGCCCGCAGAAGTCACGGTAGAAGGCCTCGCACGCGTCGAGGTCTTGGACGTGGAGCGCGATGTGCGTGAGCGAGGCCATCACCGAAAACGTACCGCGAGACGGATGTCGGTCGCGTCCGACGCGGAGTTGCATTTTGCATCGACGGTGCGGCCCGATGCCGTGAGAAGGGTGCACTTCGAGGTTGAGCCGACCGGGCCGTTGCTTTTCACTCGTGGCGATGCACGACGCGCACGAGTTCTTGAAAACGCTCGCGATCGTCCTCGGGGTCGCAGCGATCACGACGGTCGTCTTCCAGAAGCTCCGGCAGCCGGTCGTGCTCGGGTACATCATCGCGGGCCTCGTCGTCGGGCCGCACCTGCCGCTGCCGCTGAACGCGGATCCGGCCACCGTCCAGACGCTCTCCGAGCTCGGCGTCATCCTGCTGATGTTCGCGATCGGGCTCGAGCTGAACATCGCCAAGCTCGTCCGTGTGGCGCCGACGGCGGGGGTGATCGCGGTCATACAGGTCGCGATGATGATCTGCGCCGGCGTCCTCGTGGGCAGGATGTTCGGGTGGACGCAGCTCGAGAGCGTCTTCGCGGGAGCCGCGATCTCGATATCGAGCACGACGATCATCGCGAAGGTCTTCGAGGAGACGCAGGTCGCGCCGCGCCTCCGCGAGATCGTCTACGGCGTGCTCATCGTCGAGGACATCATCGCCATCCTGCTCCTGGCGACGATGACGACGGTGTCGAGCGGTGCGGGTCTCGACGCCAAGACGCTCGCCGTCACGACGGGCAAGCTGGTGGCCTTCCTCCTCGGCATGGTCGTCATCGGCCTCCTCCTCGTGCCGAGGCTGATGCGCTACGTCGTGCGGATCGGTCGAGCGGAGACGACGGTCGTCGCGAGCATCGGCGTGTGCTTCGCCTTCGCGCATGCGTGCGCGGTCATGCACTACTCGGTCGCGCTCGGCGCGTTCGTCGCCGGCATGCTGATCTCCGAGTCGGGCGAGGGGCACACGGTCGAGCACCACATCGTGTCGGTGCGCGACATGTTCGCGGCCATCTTCTTCGTCTCCGTCGGCATGCTGATCGACCCGCGCCTCGTGCTCGACAACTGGCTCGCGGTCGTCGTCCTGTCGGTCGTCGTCATCGCAGGCAAGTTCGTGGGCGTCTCGCTCGGCGGCATCGTGACCGGGTGCGGGCTGCGGACGTCCCTGCAGTCGGGCCTGAGCCTCGCCCAGATCGGCGAGTTCTCGTTCATCATCGCCAGCCTCGGCTTGACGCTGAACGCGACGCGCCCGTTCCTGTTCCCGGTGGCGGTCGCCGTCTCGGCGGTCACGACGCTGACGACGCCCACGCTGATCCGCGGGTCGGCGCGCACGTCGCAGATCATCGAGGACAAGCTCCCGCGCAAGTTCACTTCGTTCGTCGCGCTGTACAGCGCGTGGCTCGAGCGCGTGCGGGCGGCGCCGACCTCGGCGAGCACGGGCGCGCGCCTGCGGCGGCTCGGCATCCTGCTCGTCCTCGATGCGGCGGCTCTCGTCGGGCTGCTCGTCGGCGGCGCCATGCTGCACGACCGCGGCGTCTCCGAGGCCGCGGCGCGCTTCGGTCTGAGCGATTCCCAGTCGGAGGCGATCGTCCTCTCCGCGGCGGCGGTCGTCGCGTTGCCGTTCGTCTTCGGCGTGGTGCGTCTGACGCGCGCGATCGGGCTCACGGTCGCGGGCGTCGACAAGGCCGCCGCGCGGCCCGTCGCGCTCATCGTGCAGCTCGGCCTCTTGAGCGCGGTCGGCGCGGCCTCCATCACCGCCGTCGAGTCGTTCGTTCCGCCGGGCATCGGCGTGCTCTTGCTCGTCGTGCTCGTCGTGGCGGCGACCATCGCGTTCTGGCGCAACGCGAAGCAGTTCGAGGTGGAGGTGCAGGCCGGTGGAGCGGCGGTGATGCGCGCGATCAAGGCGAAGCTGGCCGTGGGCAAAGGACACGGCGGTCACGACCATCACGACGGCGGCAAGGACTCCGGCGACGACGCGACGGCGGACATCCTCTCCGGTCTCGGCGCGCCGAGCCTCTTTCGCATCGAGCAAGGGAGCCCGGCGATCGGCAGCACGCTCGCCGAGCTCGACCTGCGCGCGAAGACGGGCGCGGCGGTGCTCGCGATCGTGCGCGACGGCCGCGTCGTGATGATGCCCGGCGGGAACGAGCGCATCGGCGAGGGCGACGTCCTCGCCCTCGTGGGTGCCGACGACGCGCTCTCCGCCGCGTCGGAGCTGCTCGTCACGAGCACGAAGCAGGTCCATGCGGCGTGACGACGTTCGCGGACCTCACACCGAAGGACGGCGATCGGGTGACTCACGCAAGCGCGGCTTCGTGCGTCTTGCTGCGCGTCGCGCGCAGGTGTTGATTCGCTCGTCATGGTCCACGCGATTCGCATGCACGAGACGGGCGGTCCCGAAGTGCTTCGGTGGGAGGAGATCGAGCTGCCACCGCCGGGACCGGGTGAGGTCCGCGTCCGGCACACGGCGATCGGGCTCAACTTCATCGACACGTATCGGCGCTCGGGCCTCTACCCGACGCCGCTTCCGGCGATCCCGGGGACCGAGGCGGCGGGGGTCGTCGAGGCGGTCGGCGAGGGCGTGACCGAGCTCGACGTCGGCGATCGCGTCGCGTACGCGACGGGGCCGACGGGAGCGTACGCGGAGGCTCGCAACGTCGTCGCGGACGTGCTCGTGAAGCTGCCGGACACGATCGGCGATCGGACCGCGGCGGCCGCTCTCCTCAAGGGGATGACCGCGCACTACCTCCTCGAAATCGGCCGCGTGAAGGAGCAGAACCCGACGATCCTCGTCCACGCCGCCGCCGGAGGTGTGGGGCTCCTCTTGTGCCAGTGGGCCAAGCACCTCGGCGCGACGGTGATCGGGACGACGGGGAGCGCGGAGAAGGCCGCGCTCGCGCGCGCGAACGGATGCGATCACGTCATCGTCTACCGGAGCGAAGACGTCGCGCTCCGCGTCCACGAGCTCACGGGCGGTCGCAAGGTCGACGTCGTCTACGACTCCGTCGGTCGCGACACGTTCCAAGCCTCGCTCGCGTCGCTCCGGCCGCGCGGGCTCATGGTGTCGTTCGGGCAGTCGTCGGGCGACGTACCGCCCTTCCAGCCTCGCCTGCTCGCGCAGAGCGGTTCGCTCTTTCTCACCCGGCCCGTGCTGAACGACTACGTGCGCGAGCCCGGCGAGCTCGCTCGGCGTGCGCGCGAGCTGTTCGAGGCGATCGAGTCCGGCTCCGTGAAGGTGCACGTCGCGCAGACGTATCCGCTCCGCGAAGCCGCGCAGGCCCATCGCGATCTCGAGGCCCGCAAGACGACCGGATCGACGCTCCTCGTCCCCTGACGCGAATTGCGCAACCAGTTACGCAAGATGGGAGGATGAGCGGGATCGGCGGCGATCCAGCTTCGCGCCGTCTTCGCTCGCACGACGAAATTTCCATGGAATCTCGGGCGCGTCGCTCGCAGCGGCGGTGGTCCGACACATGCTTACATCGTAGGCATGGGAGTGAGCGGAGTCCGATGGCTGGTCATCGTGGCGGCGATGGCAGCGGCCCTCGTGGGATGCGCCGACGAGGGCGCGGGGTCGGACGGCGAGGGCCGGCGTTCTGGCGATCGCTCCCGTGAAAGCGACGTGATCGGCGAGCCCGAGGGCGTCTCGGAGTCCGCCCTGCGCGAGCGGCCGTGGGAGGTCCTCAGCAAGAAGAACGAGACGTACCTCGCGAACGTCTTCTACGCGGACCCGATCGAAAACGAGCAGATCATGCCGTGGACGATCGACGGGCGCGCGCAGATCGATCGCCTGATTTACCCGACGATCGGGAACCCGAACCTGTACGTGAAGAGCGACCCCGAGGACGAGCTCGTCATCGTGCTCCGCCTCGAGCCGAACGCGTACGAGCACCTCCGGCCGTCGCTGAGCCCCGAGCCGGGCACGTCGCTGTCGCGCGTCACGTTCGACGAGGACGACCGCAAGAACATCGCCTTCTTCCTCGTCTCGAAGCGCGCGCGCGCGTCGGCGGAGGCGCGCACGGAGCAGGCTCCGAAGGAGGGCGTCTACCGGATCGTGCCGTCGAAGGTCCTCCAGAACCCCGAGCCGGAGGACATGCCCGCGGTCCTCAAGAAGCGGCACACGCTCCGCTTCGTCTTCGACAAGGCGCAGATGGCGCACGTCCCGCCCGGCCTCTACGACGCGCGCTTCGAGGTGCGGAAGGACGGCAAGCTCTTCGCGAACGTCTACGAGTACCAGTACAACGCCGTGCGCGTGTTCGACGACGAGCCCGAGGAGTACACGGTGCTCAACGTCACGGACACGCAGGTCTCGACGGGCTTCGAGTACAAGTCGATCACCGCGGACAAGCTCGACGACTTCGTCGACGGGGTCAACGCGAGCAACGACCCCGACGTGAAGAGGGCGGCGTTCATCACGTTCAACGGCGATCTGCACAACGGCGGGTCGCCGGGCTCGATCCGACAGCGCGTCGTCGCGCGCACGTACGCGGACGAGGCCAAACGCATCCTCGACGCCCTCAAGCGCCTCGAGATCCCCATCTTCCTCACTGCGGGCAACCACGACGGCTACGCCGCGATCGGGCACGTCCCGAGCCTCGTCCAACAGGTCGACGCGAAGCTCGGCGACAGCCTCGAGAAGGTGGTCGGCGAGCAGAACAACATCCCTTGGCCGGGCTTCTCGTGGAGCGAGTACGAGGCGTTCCTCGAGAAGACGGCGGGCACGCCCGGCGGGCTGCCCGTCGACATCCACACCGGCGCGTTCCGTCGGCGCCCCGGCGACACGTTCGCCGCGGCCTTCGAGGAGGTCCCGCGCAAGGACCGCAACATGGTCCTCTACGACGGCTTCTACCAGTGGCAGAAGACGTACGGGCCGCTCTACGCGTCCTGGACGTTCGGCAAGAACCGCTGGGTCTCGGTGAACTCCTACGACCTGCGTCAGCACCGCCGCACGGGCTGGGGCATGTACATCGTCAACTACGGCGGCGCGATCTCGAAGACGCAGCTCGAGTGGATCGACCGCGAGCTCGCGCGCGGAAGGACGGCCGGCGAGGACGTCGTCCTCCTCATGCACCACGACCCGCGCGGCGGACACAAGGGCGTCGACCACGGCTACTACCACCCGATGCTCGACTTCCGCGGCATCGCGCAGAGCACCATCAACTATCTGCTCAGCGACAAGCTCGTGCCGCTCGTCTGCAAGCAGCCGGAGTGGTCGCTGTCGATCGAGGAGCGCGACAGCTGCCTGCACGACGGCCTCCAGGAATGGATGGCCCCGGACCCGCTCGACAAGGACGGCGCCGCGTTCTTCATGTCGGGCGTCGAGCTCCTGCGCCGCTTCGTCGAGAACGCGCACGCGCGCACCCTCGTGCTCGGTCACGTCCACTTCAACGCCCTCGAGGTCCTGCAGCCCGGCGACGTGCTCCTGCCGAACCGCCTCTCGCTCGATCCCGGTGCGCAGAAGGCCGCGGCGGAGAACGAGGTCGCGAACCCGGTCCGGCGTCTCGCCTGGGAAGAGGAGCTCGCTCCGGGCCTTCCGTCGGCGTGGCGCTTCGAGCCGCTCGACGCCGCGAGCGCCTTCACGACGAAGGGCTCCATCGAGACGCCCCTCACCGCACACTCCTTCGATCGCTGGCGCGAGCAGCTCGACGCGATGCTCGCGGCCGCCACCCCGAAGCCGATGACGACGATGTCGTCACCGATGACCGAGCCGCACGAGCTCGCGATCGTGCGTTTCACCTCCGGCGCCGATCTGACGAGCCAGACCTACGACGGCAAACGCATGTACGGCTACTCGCTGATGCACGTCACGCGAGGCACCGACACGCCCCGAGTCAACCGGCTGACGTACTTCATCCACGAAGACACCGACGCCTTCTCGCGCGTCCGAACCATCGACGTGGACAGGACGCGCAGCATCGCGCTGCGAGGGAAGGGGAATCCGGTGGACGAGATCTTCGACTGGTGAGTGACTTCAGTCTCCAGACTCCAGTCTCCAGTGAGCAAAGACCTCGGGCCTCAGCGGGATCACCCCCGAAGCTCGGAGACGTCCTCGAGCGTCTCGGACGTCTTGCTCGGTCCGTTCGACGACGGCGCGTGGGGCGCCGGAGAGCGAGGACCTGCTGGAGCCTGGAGCCTGGAGCCTGATCGGGCGGAGGACCGGAACCTCAAATCGACTTACAACACCGAAACCCCAAGTGATAGTTCACATGCTTCGCCGTCTCGAGCGGCTCCACGTGCCACCTCGGGTCGAAGTTGCAGTGATCGGGGTAGGCGCCCTTCTTGTTCGTCGTCGTCGCGGGGACGGGCTCGTTCGGTTCCTTCGCCAGCTCGACGTAGAACCAGGCGCTGCCTTTGAGCTGGGTGAAGACCTTGTTGCCCTCGCGGCGGGTCATGACCTCGGCGACGTTGCCGTGTTGGTCGAAGACGCCGAAGCGCGAGCGGCACTTCGGGAAGGATCCGCTCGGCTCCGTGTCCGTCGTGCACGTGTTCCACGTCGTCTTGGCGTTCTGGACGACGCACGGCTGGCGGTGCCGCAGGTTCGTGTGACAGATCTCGAGATCGAGCTTGTTGCCGTAGGCGTAGCGCCAGTCGGGGCCGCCCTCCGGATCGCCGCGGCAGGCGAGGTTCCACTCGAGGTCGGAGCAGAGGCGTTTGCCTTGGAGCTCGCAGACCTTCTTCGCGAGCGGCGGCTGCGTCCAGACCATCGGCAGCTCGCACGCCTTGTTCGGGAACTCGAACACGTCGATGCAGAAGGTCGGCTCCTTGCCCTTCTCCCAGACCGGCACCATGTTCTCGGCGCCGCATTTCTCGCGCTGCTCGGGCGTCTGGATGACGATGTCCTTCAGACCCTCGAGACACTTCTCCTTGCTGATCGTGTGCTGCGCGATGGCCTTGTTGCCTTGATTGGCCCACGCCGGGCCCTTCACGTCGAACATCGAGCGGAGGAAGGCGTCGGGACGGAGCCGCTTCTTCTCCTCCTCCGTGAAGTCCTTGATGGTGAAGAGCGCCAAGAGCTCCGCCTGCGTCTCCTTGTGGAGGTCCATCGGATCGCTGGGCGTCACGGCTCCGCCGTCCTGCACCGCTTCGACGATCGCTCGTGCGGCAGCGTCGAGCTGCTCCTCCGTCGCGCTCGCGGCGGCATCGGTCGGCTGGGACACGGCCGGCGGCGGGGGCTTCGCGTCCTCCCTGCTCTCGTGCGGCGAGGACGTCGGCCGGCACGAGAGCGCGACGGCCGCGGCGATGAAGCATGCGCTCGCGGCGCACACGCGCAGGCGGCGTGCAGAAGAGAGGGCCATGTGACGATGCTAACAAACGCCCTCCGACGGCCGCCTCTTTCCGGCAGGCGCGTCGAGCGTCGGCCGAACGCCTGGGGTCGAGGAATCAGCCGACGTCGAGCCGGCGCGGACCCGGCCCTCGAGCTCGGTCCTCCTCCCGTTTCCGAGGGCAGAAGCGCCTTCTTGCGTTCGTGCACGGGCGTTGCATGGATCTCAGCCGGGATTTAGGTTCGATCCCGTCATGGCCGACGACTTCTACTCGGTCCTCGGCGTCCCCAGGAACGCCGACGCCGATGCGATCAAGAAGGCGTATCGGAAGCTCGCTCGCGACCTCCACCCTGACAAGAACCCGGGCAACAAGGAGGCCGAGGCGCGCTTCAAGGCGGTGAACCGCGCCTACGAGACGCTGAGCGATCCGAAGAAGCGCGCGCTGTATGACGAGTTCGGGGAGGAGTCCCTTCGCGAGGGCTTCGATGCCGAGAGGGCGCGCGCTTACCGGGCGTGGCAGAGCCAGGCCGGCAACGGGTTCCGCACCAGCGCAGGTCACGTGAACCTCGAGGATCTGTTCGGCGGCGTCGGCCCCTTCGGTGATTTCGGCGATCTGTTCGGCCGCGCTCGTCGGCGCGGCCCGATGAAGGGGCAGGACGTCGAGCAGGAGCTCACGATCGACTTCGACGCAGCGGTTCGCGGCACCACGCTCCAGCTTCGCCGCCCGGGCTCGGGCGAGACCGTCACGGTTCGGATCCCGCCCGGCGCCGACGAGGGCAGCCGTGTCCGCATCCCGGGGCAGGGGGCGCCGTCGCTGACCGGCGGCCCCAACGGAGATCTCATCCTCCTCATCCACGTGAGGCCGCATCCTCTCTTCAAGCGAGAGGGCGACGATCTGCACATCGAGGTGCCCATCCGTCTGAGCGAGGCCGTCAAGGGGGCGAAGGTGAAGGTGCCCACGTTCGACGGGCCGGTCTCCGTCAAGGTGCCTCCCGGGACGAACAGCGGGACGACGCTCCGGGTCCGCGGAAAGGGCGTCGCGCGCAAGGGCCGGACCCCTGGCGACCTCTACGTGCGCTTCCTCGTCCACGTACCGAAGGGAGACGCGCCCGAGCTGCTTCGCGCGGTCGACGAGCTCTCGCGGTACGAGGATCCGAACCTCCGACAGGACCTCGAAGCCTACTGCTGACGGAGCGTCTCCGGGCGCGCAGTTCCCCGCCGGAGCGGATGACCTCGCGCGCACGCTTCGTGTAGCTTGGTGACGATGACCATGGGCTCTACACCATGATGCGTGGTCGGCTCGCAGGTATCGCGTCCGCCGCGCTGATCGCGGTCGCGTGTGGCGGAGGCGCCGCGACGACGTCGAACCCGACGAGCCCGCGCAACCCGGAGCCTTCGTCCAGTGGAGAGGTCAGAGAATCTCCGAGCGCCGATCCTTCCGGTCCGCCGAAAGACGTCGACTGCGGAGACTTCAGCACGTGCGCGATCGACTCCGACGATCGCGTCCACTGTTGGGGCCGCGACAAGGAAGGGGAGCTCGGCTCCGGCGGTGGCGCCGAGCTGCGCGAGAAGCGCGTGCCCGTCCCCGGCGTCGGGAAGGCGCGCAAGGTCGCCCTCGCGGCGCAGTTCGGCTGCGCGCTCCTTCAGGACAAGAGGGTGAAGTGTTGGGGCACCGGTCGCCTCGCGAACGACGGCCGGATGCTCGAAGACGCGAAGCCCACGCTCGTCGAAGGCGTAGAGGACGTGGAGGAGCTCGTCGCGAGCGGCACGATGGCGTGTGCACGCAGCCCGCGCGGGATCACGTGCTGGGGCGCCGACGAGAAGACGATCGGCACGCCTCCGAAAGGCACGTTCAAGCAGATCGCGGTCGGCTTCACGCACGCCTGCGCGCTCGACGAGGCGGGGGCCGTCACCTGTTGGGGGGCGTCCGACTGGGCGCCCGGCGGCGCGTTCTCGAAGCCCGGCGTGAAAGGGGCGGTCCAGCTCGTGACCGGCGATCGCCACGCGTGCATCCTCACGAAGAGCAAGACCGTGCAGTGCTGGGGGATGAACGACGCCGGACAGCTCGGCACGAAGCCGGACATGAATCCGCACCCGAAGCCCGTCACCGTTCCGAACGTCAGCGGCGTCGCGAAGCTCGTGGTCGGCGAGGCGTCGACCTGTGCGCTGCTCGAGAACGGATCGGTCCGCTGCTGGGGATCGAACGGCGAGGGAGAGCTCGGCCTCGGCACGAGAACCCCCGACGAGCGGCCTTCCGAGGTCACGGCCCTCTCCGACGTCCAGGAGCTGTGCCTGGCGTCCGCTCACGGCTGCGCCCTCACGAAGAGCCGGCAGCTCCTCTGCTGGGGATCGAACACGTTCGGGCAGATCGGCGACGGCACGAAGGAGCGGCGGCCGGCGCCGACCCCCGTCGTCTGGTGAGCCGCCGCGAGGCGTACGAGGCGTCGCCCCACGTCTCGTGCGGTGCGACGCCGGCCGGGCCGGCGACCCGGCCGAGGGCGGCACACCGCAAGCTGCTTTTCGTGGGCCGAAACTGCCGATGCCGGCGAGCCTCGGGTGAGGCTTCTTCTTTTAAGATCCCGCCGCCAAGCGCTTGATGTAGGTAGACGTCCGACCGTGGCCCCCAACCTGCATGGCCGCGGTGAGGAACATGATCATCGACGAATCGCGCCGACCTACGCTGATCCCGCCGCCGGTGGATTGGCCCGTGGTGAACACGAAGCCGCAGAGCGCCGACCGCGCGTCACCGCGCGCGTTCCTCGCGGCCGGCGCGCTCGACGCGCTCGAGCATCTCTGCACCGGCGCCATCCCCACGTTCGCGCCGACGAAGGACGCGGTGCCGCCGCCGATCCCCTCCGACGCGCCGACGGTCAAGGCGTTCCCCGACGACGCCGAGTGACGAGCGGCCCGCGCGTGCGACGGCGCTCGCGAGCCCGTTCGTGCGTGGCGCTCGGCGTCCGGTCTTCGGCTCGGCGGGATCGTCGTCCGGCGTTCCGCCGAGCCGCGGACTTCACTTCTTCTTGCGGCCGCCCTTCGACCGGCGCGTGGAGCTGGCAGCTCCGCGGCCGGCGCGCGCCTTGCGACCTGCCGTCCGCTCCCGTCGCTCGGCCTTCGCGACGGCGCGCTTCGACCGCGCGTCTCGTTCTCGCCGCGCGCTCTTCGCGGCGCTGCGCTCGGCGTGCTCGGCGGCGCGCCCGCGTCCGCGGCGGCCCGGAGAGAAGCGCGAGCGAAGATCCTCGTATTGTCCGCGCACGCGACGCGCCTGCACCTGGCGGCGCAGGATCGCGACGTCGATGATCTCCACCAGGATGGGATCGCCGAGGCGGATCGCGTCGCCGCTGCGCGCGCTCGTCGCCATGAGCCCGTCGTCGTCGATGACGTAGTCGGGCCCGAGATCCTCCACCTTCACGAGCACGTCGACGAAGGGCTCGTCGAGCGTCACGAAGGCTCCGCTGCCGACGAACGCCGAGACGGTGCCTTCGAAGCGCTCGCCGATGTGATCGAGCATGTAGAAGCAGCGGTACACGTCGAGGATCTCGCGCTCGACCTCCATCGCGCGGCGCTCGGCCGCCGACGATTGGAGCGCCGCTTCCTGGAGCTGCTCCGGCTTCGCGGTGCGTCCGAGCGCCTTCTTCCGAGCACGCTCGTCGCGTTCGAGCGCCGCGTGGACGATGCGGTGGACGACGAGGTCGGGGTAGCGCCGGATCGGCGAGGTGAAGTGCAGGTACGCCTCCGACGCGAGCCCGAAGTGGCCGAGGTTGGCGACGTCGTACGTCGCCTGCTTCATCGATCGGAGCAGGAGGCTGTTCAGCACCTGCGCGTTCGGGTGCTGCGCGAACTCCTTGAGGACGCCCTGGAGGCCCTTCGGTGTCTGCGTCTCCTCGATGTCGAGATCGATGCCGAGGGCTTCACACATCGCGGCGAGCCGCTCGAGCTTCTTCGGATCCGGCGGCAGGTGGACGCGGAAGACACCGGGCAGCTCGCGCTCGAGGAGCCAGCGCGCGACGATCTCGTTCGCGAAGATCATCAGCTCCTCGATGAGCTGGTAGGCCTTCTTGACGCCGGGGTCGTTCGCGCGCTTCGTGACGCTCGCCGGGTTGCCCTCGTCGTCGAGCTTCACGACCGGCTCCGGCAAATCGAAATCGAGCGCGCCGCGCTTCATCCGGCGCGAGCGGAGGATGCGGGAGAGCTCGTAGGCGACGCGTAGGCCGTCGACCAGCTCCTCGGCCTTGGGGTCGCGCGGCGGCGTGCTCGTGAACCCGAGCGCGCGCGCGACGCCGCCATAGGTGAGCTTCGCCTGGCTCTTCATGTAGCCACGGACGAGGCGCGAGCGCTCCACCTTGCCCTTCGCGTCGAGCACGGCGTGCACGCAGAGGCAGAGGCGCGTCACGTCCGGAAGGAGCGAGCACAGGTTCGAGGAGAGCGCGCGCGGGAGCATCGGGATCGCGCGATCGGGCAGGTAGATGCTGCAGCCTCGCGCACGTGCCTCCTCGTCGAGCTTCGTCCCGGGGCGTACGTAGGAGCTGACGTCGGCGATCGCGACCCAGAGCTCGTAGCCGCCGCGTTCGGTGCGCTCGACCCAGATGGCGTCGTCGTGATCGCGCGCGTCCTCCGGATCGATCGTGGGCAGCGGCAGATGCGTGAGGTCCTCGCGCTCGAGCAAGAGCTCCCCGGGCACCTCGCTGCCGTAGGCCTCCGCCTCGGCGATCGCCTCCGCCGAGTGGACCTCCTCGATCTTCTCGAGGATGAGGACCTTGTTCACCTCGACGGAGAGCTCGCCCGGGCGCCCGAGGATCGCGATGAGCTTGCCCTCCGGGTTCTCGCCGGGCTCTTCGGGGAAGCGCGTGATCTCGGCCACGACGACCTGACCGTCGACGCCGCTGTTGCCGTCGGGGCCGCGGACGTCGATGTCCCTCGTGAGGACGACCGGTCCGCGCAGGCGTGGATCGTCGAGCTCGACCCACGCGCTCTTGCCGCGGCGACGGAGGATGCCGGACACGCGGGTCGAGCCGCGCTTCAGCACCTCGACGACGCGGCCCTCCGCGCCGCGGGCGCCGCGGGCCGTGATCTCGACCACCACGGTGTCGCCGTGCATCGCGCCGCCGAGGGAGTCGGCATTGACGAAGACGTCGTCTCCGGTCGCGGTGGGGCTCGCCACGAAGCCGAAGCCGCGCGGGTTGACCGTGAGCAGGCCCTCGCGCCGTTCGCGCGCACGCACCGCGCCGCGCTTCTTGTCCAGCTTGAAGCGCTGCCCGCGCGCGACGAGGACGCCGTCGAAGACGAGGTCGTCCAGCAGGCGGAGCAGGCCCTGGTAGCTCTCGGGCCCGACGCCCAGCCTCTCGGCCAGCTCGCGCGCGTGGACCGGCCTGTCTTCGGCTTCCAGCACGTCGAGCACGGCGGAGCGGGACGGTAGAGCCCTGCGCATGCGACCTACTTACGCGATATCCCTCGGCGCGTCGCCGGAATAGTTGGACAAGCGCACGGCGCGAGCAAAACTCCCGCCTCCGAGCCGAGGCCGCGGACGGCGCTCGCCAGCGCGAGCGGCGGCCGGCCCCGGGAATAACGCACGGAATTCGCCCCTAGAATGACGAGGACCTCCACGGGAGACGGCATGCGGAAGAACGTCTGGCTCTGGCTCACGGTGCTTCTGACCGCGGCCGCGCTCGTCGCGAGCGCGATTCTGCTCGTCGACTACGTGCGCCCCGCGCCGGTGTTCTGCGCGGCAGGCGGCGGCTGCGCGAAGGTGAGGGCCACGGTCTTCGCGCGGCCGCTCGGCATCCCGCTGCCGGCGATCGGCCTCGTCGGCATGTTCGGGATCGGCCTCGCGGCGCTCGTCCCGGGGAGGCACGCCCGCTCGACGCAGGCGACGCTCGCGACGATCGGCGGGCTCTTCGCCGCGGTCCTCCTCGGCGTGCAGGCGGTGATGGGCACGGTCTGTCCGTTCTGCGTCATCGTCGACGGCGCGGCCGTCGTGCTCGCAGGCCTGTCCATCGCGCGGTGGCGCAAGGGCTGGGACCCGCCCGCGGGGCGTGCCGTCCCGGCCGCGGCGGCGCTCGGCCTCGTCGCCTCGATCGGGGTCCCGTTCGCGATCGGGCTCCAGATGCGAGCCATCCCGGACGGAGTGCCCGATGCGATCGTCGAGGAGATGCGCCGCACCGGCCGAGGCAAGGTGACGATCGTCGACTTCGTCGACTTCGAGTGCCCCTTCTGCCGCATGACGCACGCCGAGCTGGCGCCTCTGCTCGAGAAGTACAAGGACAAGGTGCGCGTCGCGCGAAAGCACGTCCCGCTCCGGATCCACCCCCACGCGATGGACGCGGCGCGCGCCGGCTGCTGCGCCGAGCTCCTCGGCAAGGGAGACGAGATGGCCGACGCGCTGTTCGCAGCCGAGGACCTCTCGAAGGAGGGCTGCGAGAAGCTCGCCGTGCAGCAGGGGCTCGACCTCGAGCGCTTCCGCGCGTGCGTCGACGACCCCGCGACGCAGGCTCGGATCGACAAGGACCGGGAGACGTTCCGGGCCGTGAAGGGCACCGGCTTGCCGACGATTTGGATCGACGAGCGCCGATTCGACGGCGCGCAGGATCGTGCGACGCTCGAAGAGGCGATCGAGGCCGCGATCCGCCGGCTCTGACGCGGCGTTTCGATTCTGAAATCCGGGCCGTCGGGATGCGAAGGACGGCAAGCACAGCCGTCTACCTCGTGGATATCTCGAAGAAATGACGTGACGTCGGAAGGGGCGAATCGGCGCGCGCATCCGGCCGTCGAACGGAGCGTCATCCGGCGAGCTGCTTTGGGGGCGGCTCGTTCGGTTACGATGCCGCTCGCGATTCGTCACAAGGAGCTCCTCATGCCGCTTCGCTTCCTCTCGACTCGTTCGCTCGGTGCCGTGCTCGCTCTAGGCCTGCCGCTCCTCGTCACCGGATGTGGCAAGGAGGTCATTCGCGGCGCGGACGATCCGAGCGTCGATGCGCATGCCCTCTCGACCGGCCTCGACAAGGAGGACCTGAAACGAGCGCTGCGCGACACCCTCAACAAGCTGCGCGTCTCGCCCGTCATGAACGAGTGGCGCACGACGAACCCCCAGCCCGTCGTCGCCATCTTCCCCTTCCAGAACACGACGAGCGAGCACATCGAGTCGGCGCTCGACACCATCCTGAGCGAGGCCGAGACGTGGCTGCTCGAGTCGAACGTGGTCCGCGTCGTGTCGCGCGAGCGCCAGGCCGAGATGATCCGCGAGGTCGAGGGCCAGCAGAACGCGGTCTTCAACCCGGCGAACGCCGCGAAGTACGGCAAGCAGCTCGGCGCGAAGTACTTCATCACCGGGAAGGTCTCCGGCAACGACGAGCGCAGCGAGGACATGCGCCGCGTGCAGTACTTCCTCTACATGCAGGTCATCGACGTCGAGACCAGCGAGATCCGGTTCCAGGCGAAGAGCGAGATCACCAAGGCCATCAAGTAGTACGAGGCCGCCGTGAGGGACGTGCTCGTTCGCGTGGCTTCGGCCGCCGCGCTCGTCATCGCTCCGTGGCTCGTGGGCTGCGGCGGTCACGAGGCGCGCACGCTGAAGATGCGCACCGCGCTCGACGCGGGCGACGCCAAGGGGGCGATCAAGGCCCTCAACGAGGAGATGGACGTCGGCAGTGACAAGGAGCTGCCGAAGGACATCATGGGCGACAACGCCCTGCTCGTCCTCGACCGCGGCAGCATCCAGCAGAGCCTCGCGCGCTTCGACCTCTCGAAGCAGGACTTCGAGGCGGCCGACAAGGCGATCGACATGCTCGATCTCGCCCACAACGCGGGCGACTCGATCGGCGAGTACGTCTTCAGCGGCTCGTCGGGGAAGTACCGGGCTCCCCCGTACGAGAAGCTGATGATCAACACGCTCGACATGCTGAACTACCTCGAGCAGGGCGACCTCAACGGCGCGCGCGTCGAGGCACGGAGGCTCAGCGTGATCCACCGGTACTACCGGGACACGCTGAAGCAGCCGGACAACCCGGTGCTCGGCCTCGGCAGCCTGCTCGCGGGGTTCACGTTCGAGAAGAGCAACGAGACGGACGAGGCGCTCCGCTACTACGACGAGGCGCTCCAGTTCGCCGGTTTCCGTGCGATCGAGGGGCCCGTCGCGCGCCTCGCCGCCCAGGGCTCGTACCGCAGCCCCCGCATCAAGGCTCTCCTCGAGAAGGAGCCCGCGTCGGTGAACCCGGACGACGGCGAGATCCTCTTCGTCGTCGGCTACGGGCGCGTGCCGCACAAGATCGGCGAGCGCATCCCCATCGGCCTCGCGCTCACGCTCTACGCCGATGCCATCAGCCCCGCGGATCGCGTGGCCGCCAACAAGCTCGCTTTGCAGGGGCTCGTCACGTGGATCAACTTCCCGACGCTCGCCCCGGCGAAGGGCAAGTACGCCGTTCCGACGGTGCGCCTCGATGATCGCTACGTGCAGCTCGAGGAGGCGGTCGACGTCGATCGCGAGGTGCGCGCCGAGTGGAAGAAGATCGAGGGCAAGATCATCGTCAGCGCGATCACGCGAATGATCGCTCGCTTCGCCGTCGGCCAGGGCATCCAGGCGGCCGCCGGAAAGGACAGCGTCGGCGGTCTGCTCGCGTCGCTCGCCGCGCAGGCGACCCTCACGGCGCTCGACACGCCGGACACCCGGAGCTGGGAGACGCTCCCCGCGCGCATCGCGATCGCCCGCGTGCGCGTACCCCCCGGCCGTCACCGCGTCCTCCTCGACGCGCGCGGCTGGCAGCGGTCGCAGGAGCTCGTGATCCAGAAAGGCGGGTGGGCCGTCGTGTCGCTGATGGCGTTGCGGTAGTCAGACCTCAGGCCTCAGGCCTCAGGCCTCACATGAGGCCTCAGGCTTCAGGCCTCAGTTCTCGGTCCTCAGCTCGACAGGCCGCAGCCCACTCCTTGCCAATTCGAGCAGCCCACATCTCTCGGATGGAGAAGGCCGCGCATCGAATCGAGCAGGTGCGGTACGGCTTTCACACAATCATTCGGGATAATCTGCCGCGCGGCGAGCACGCCAAGTTTGCGCGCCACGGTCCCGACGTCCCCGAATTGGTTCGTGATTTCGCCAGGGATCGCCGAGGCCTGAGGCCTGAGACCGGAGGCCTGAATTTTTCTCCCCCAACCCGCTGCTGCCACTCGATGGCAAGAAACCTCTGTGGTAATGGGCCCGCCGTTGCCGCCGAGGGCAGGAGTGCTCGGGGGTGAAGAGGTGGGCGGTGAGGCGTAGGCGAAGCAACATCGGCAAGCCTCGTTTGAAGCGGACACTCATTCCGGATTTCGATCCTCAGGAGCTCGCTCGCGAGATCGAGGCAGAATCGACGAAGGAGACGGTCGCGCCGCCGTTCGATCCGTCGTCGTATGCGCGCATCGTCGAAGAGCGCGTCGCCGAGGTCGGACGCGACACGCCCGGAACGAGCGCCGCCGCGCCTACGCTCGAGCTCGCGGAGGACGACGAAGAAGACCTCCCTCCCGCCGAGCGCGTCACCATTCCGACGCCGCCTGGCGAGGAGACGGACTCCCTCGCGACGGAGGACACCATCGATCTCGACGACACCGAGACGATCGGTCGCGAGATGTACGGCCGCTACCTCGCGAGCGACTTCCCCGAGGCGCTCGTCCTCGCGGAGCGCGTCCTCGAGCGCGATCCCGAGCACGCGCTCGCGAAGCTCGTCGCCGAGCGATGCCGCGAGCGGCTCCAGCCGAACTCGACCCGGCTCAACCCGTCGAGCGTCCTCCGACTCCGCATCGCGGAGCTCGAGCGGCAGTCGAAGCACATCGACGCGCGGACCTCGATGGTGCTCGGGCACATCGACGGCGTCTCCGACGCGGCGAC
Source organism: uncultured Myxococcales bacterium (assembly GCA_937949945.1). GTDB lineage: Bacteria > Myxococcota_A > Polyangia > Polyangiales > Polyangiaceae > Labilithrix. Next base: position 24,146 of record CALFEQ010000036.1, on the reverse strand, counting down.
CGTCGCCGCGCTCACCGGGATGCCCGACGCAGAGGCGCTCGCGCGGCTGCACGCGCTGCTCGACCTCGGCGTGCTCGAGGTGGTGAGCGCCTGACTCCCGGATCTTCGGACCGCGATTTCGGGGACGAAAACGGGAACGGGCGCTGGCTGTCGCGATCGGGCGAGAGCTGGACGGGGATCGTTCACTGCCGGGGGGGCGTGCGTCGACTTCCACGACCCCACGTGGTACGGCCCTTCCCATGCAGCAGTACCTCGACCTCCTTCGGCTCATCCTCGAGCGCGGCAAGGACCGCGAGGACCGCACGGGTACCGGTACGCGCGGGATCTTCGGGCATCAGATGCGCTTCGACCTGCGCGAGGGGTTCCCGCTGCTCACGACGAAGAAGCTGCACGTCAAATCCATCATCCACGAGCTGTTGTGGTTCCTCCGCGGCGAGACCAACGTGAAATCGCTCCAGGAGGTCGGGGTCCGGATCTGGAACGAGTGGGCCACCGCGGAGCAGACCGCGCGCTTCGGCCGTCCGGAGGGTGAGCTCGGCCCGATCTACGGGCACCAGTGGCGGAACTTCGGCGCGACGCGGCGGCCGGACGGCACGTACGAGCGGGACGGGGTCGATCAGATCAAGCGGGTCCTGCGCGACATCGTGGAGAACCCGAGCAGTCGGCGCCTCATCGTCACGGGCTGGAACCCGAAGGAGGTCGACCAGGTCGCGCTGCCTCCGTGCCACACGCTCTTCCAGTTCTACGTGCAGGACGGCGAGCTCTCGTGTCAGCTCTACCAACGGAGCGCTGACGTGTTCTTGGGCGTGCCCTTCAACATCGCGAGCTACGCACTGCTCACGACGATGATCGCCCACGTGACGAACCTCCGCCCCGGGGAGTTCGTCCACACGCTCGGCGACGCGCACCTCTACAAGAACCACATCGAGCAGGCGAAGCTGCAGCTCGGGCGCACGCCGCGGAAGCTTCCGAGGTTGCGGATCGTGAACGATCGCCGCGATCTGTTCGCGTTCCAGTACGAGGACTTCGTCATCGAAGGCTACGATCCGCACCCGCACATCCCCGCCGAGGTCAGCGTATGACCGGGGCGAGCTCGCCCGGCGGAGAGGCGAGGAACGAGCGCGCGCCGCTGGCGCTCGTCGTGGCGATCGCCGACGGCGGCGTGATCGGGAAGGAAGGCGGGCTGCCGTGGCGCATCCCCGAGGACATGCGGCACTTCAAGGCCGTGACGATGGGCCACGCCGTCATCATGGGACGGAAGACACACGCGTCGATCGGCAAGCCGCTGCCCGGCCGCCGCAACATCGTCGTCAGCCGCAGCACCGACGCCTTCGAGGGCTGCGAGAGGGCGCGCAGCCTCGAGGAGGCGATCGCGCTCGCCCGCACGACGGACGACGAGCCGCGGATCATCGGCGGCGCGGCGATCTACGAGGCCGCCCTGCCGCTCGCGACGCGCATCTTCCTGACCGAGATCCATCGCCAGGTCGAGGGCGACGCCTTCTTCCACCTCGACCGGTCCGGCTGGCGCGAGGTCGAACGCCGGGCCGGCGAGACGGAAGGTGTGGAGTTCGTGACGCTCGAAAGGTAAAGACGTCCGCGTGATCGGTCCGTGGTCCTCCGTCGTCCGTCATGGGCCGGGCGGCAGCCCCACGCCTGCGCTCGTGGTCGCGCTCGCGGTCGCCTCGGCGGCCGTGGCGTGCCGTGCGGTCGAGCCCGCCAACAAGCCCATCGAAGGCTGCCGACGGACGTGCGAGCAGAAGGCGTCACGCCAGTGCACGGCGCACGAGTGCGAGCGTGGCTGCGAGTTCATCATCGACCGCGTCGTGGAGGGGGAAGCGGAGAAGGTCATCGACTGCGTCGCGTCGAGCCCGCGGCGCTGCACCGACGTCGTGTGGGCCGACTGCGCCGTGCGCATCGGACCGCACGCCGACGGAGGTCCGCCGGGTCCGCCGCCGCCCGAGGAGTACGAATGATCCTCAAAGTCACCGACGACATGAAGCGCCAGCTCACGTTCGGCGCGGCTCCGAGGCGGGTCGTGTCCCTCGTGCCCAGCGACACCTTCAACGTGGCGTCGCTCGGCTGCGCGGGCGCCCTCGTCGGACGCACGGACTACTGCGAGGCGCCGGCCGACGTCGTAGCCAAGGTGCCGAGCGTCGGCGGGACGAAGAACCCGCGCGTGCAGGACATCCTCGACCTGTCGCCCGATCTCGTCATCGCGAACCAGGAAGAGAACACGAAGAAGGACCTCGAGAAGCTCGCGCAGGCGGGCGTGAAGGTCTTCGTCTGCTTCCCCAAGCGCGCCGCCGACGGGATCGCGCACCTCGCCCGCCTCGCGCGCATCTTCCGGGTCGAGGCCGACGCCGCCGTCCGCGCGCTCCTCAAGCGCGGCTACGACGTCATCCGCGAGGCCGAGGAGGTCCGAAAGACGCGGACGCCGGTGCGGACGTTCTGTCCGATCTGGATGGACCCGCTCATGACGATCAACGGCGCGACGTTCATCAGCGACGTGCTCGATCTCGCCGGCGCGCAGAACGTCTTCGCCGATCGCGAGCGACGCTACCCGCTCGCCGCCGACGTCGCCGGCGCAAAGCCCCTCCCGCCCGAGGAGGTGGCCGGACGCGACACGCGCTATCCGCGCGTGACCCTCGAGGAGGTGACGTCGCGCGCGCCCGAGCTCGTCATCCTCCCCGACGAGCCGCACCCGTTCACCGACGAGGACGCCAAGGTGTTCCGCGGGCTCGCCATCCCGGCCGCCGAGCGAGGCGCCATCGTGCGGACGAGCGGCAAGGATCTCTGCTGGTACGGCGCGCAGACCGTCGACGGGCTGCCGCGCGTGCGCGCCCTCGTCGACGCGCATCGCGCGTGAGCGCCGCCGAGGAATCGCTCAGGTCGGGCGCGGGCGCGGATCGGTCGCCAGCAGCGCGAACACGGCGTGGTCGAGCCACCGGCCGTTGCAGCGCTCGGCCTGACGCGCGATCCCCTCGAAGCGGAAGCCGAGGCGCGCGATCACCTGGAGCGAGGCGTGGTTGTCCGTCGCTGCCGCGACGCGCACGCGATGCGCGTTGATGCAGCCGAACGCCCAGTCGAGCACTCCGTGCCCGGCCTCCGTCATCAGGCCCTTGCCCCATGCGTCGGTGCGCAGCCAGTAGCCGAGCTCGACGCTCTCGTGCAGGTGCGCGAACGACTCGAGGCCGATCACGCCGAGGAAGCGGTGCGAGGCGCGGTCGCGAATCGCGAACCGCGTCGCACGTGCGGCGTCCCAGTCGGAGGCGCTCGCTTCGGCGTAACGGCCGCTCGACTCGAGATCGACGTTGAACGGAACCCACGGCAGCCACGGCTCGAGCTGGGGACGGGAGCTCTCGATGGCTGCCCAGAGATCGCGGGTGTCCGTCGCGTCCAGCGGGTAGAGATGAAGGCGCTTCGTCTGGAGGGGACGCGCCCGGAGCTCGGAGCGTGGGGGAACGGCGAGCACGGGCGAAGCCTAACCCGCCCGGGCAGCCGAGCGCTACGCTCGGGAGCGTCTCGGACCGTGCTCGGTCAGGTGGGGCCGGCGCCGGGCGTCTGCGGCGGCTCGGGGTAGGCCTCGACCACCGCCTTCGGCGGCCGCTCGACGCGCTCGAGCGGGCTGGTCACGAGATCGCGCCCGTCCGCGGCGAAATAGAGCGCCTCACCAGGCCTCGGATCCCCCGGGTTGGGGACGATCGCCCCGTTGGGGAAGAACTTGAGGCCGCCATGCAGGCGTCGCTTGATCGCGAGATGCCCGGGCAGAAAATCGCCCGATCGGCGGTCACGGACTGCGATGCAGAAGCCGTCACGGAAGTGGTACTCCGTGTTCCGGGTGACGTAGACGCGGTGACGACGGCGCTCGGGGTGCCTCGGCTGCGCTTCCGTGGACTCTTTCTTCGCTGCTTCGCCCATGGCGCCTGCAGGATGATCCCGTCCCACGGACCGGGCCAAGTTTCGTGAGCCGGAAAGGCCGCACCTCGTCACGGACGCATCCGCGCCGGGTCGACGGGGCCGTTCACGACGACGTTCGAGAACACGAGATCGATGCTGTCGTTCTTGCCTTCGAGCAGGCGCGCCCGGACGGGACGGACGAGCCCACGATCGAGGACGAGCGTGAACGCACGAACGCTCGCCTTCTTGTCCTTCGCCGTGCCGCGGATCTCGACGCCGTCCGGTCCGCGCGCGCCCTCGAGCTCGTACCTGTCGCGGAGCGACGCGAGGTCGCCGGTGAGCAGCGCGCGGAGGTCGCCGAGCGCGCGAGCGACGCCGGCGCCGCTCGCCGGCAGCGTGGCCGACGAGCTCTTCGTCCTGTAGGAGAGCCCCTCGGGGCCGACGAAGTAGACGACGTCGTCGGGCGGCGCGAGATCCCAGCGCAGGCGATCCGGCGTCGCGCACGTGAGCTCGCCGCGCGATTTGATGCTGGTCGCGAGCAGCGCGATGCGGCGCTCTTGCGTGAAGGAGGCGCGGAGCGTCTTCACGTCCTTGCGTGCACGCGCCACGTCGGCGAGCAGCGCGTCGAGGCTCGGGCCTTCGAGCTTCTCGCGGGCCGGCGCGCCCGCGTCGGCAGGCTCGTCCGCTACGGCAGAGCTCGGTGCGCCTGCGAGGACGAGCGCCGGGATCGCGGCGACGAGCAAGGAGAAGGCAAGGCGAGGTCTCATGTTCCGACCGCTCTCTTTTCGCTGCATACGGACGCCGCGCGGCGCGAGCAAGCCGTGAGACGCGGGCGCGGCGGGCTCATCGACGAGCCGGACGGAGGAGGGGACCGCCGGCGCGAGCGCGGCCCTCGGCATAGCGCCCGTCGTGGAGGGCGTCGTCCGCGGGGAGGGTCTCGAGCGACTCGGAGGGGACGTCCGGTGGCTGGCCATCGCTACGTCGGACGAGCGTCGCCGGGTCGACCTTCACGAAGCGGCCCGAGAGCCGAGGGCCTTCGGACACCCAGAGGGTGCGTGCGGTGAGATCGGCCACGACGCCGTGGGTCGCGATGAACGCGTCGATGGCGCGGCGATCGCCGAGCGGGCACGGCTCGCCGGCGCAGCCGTGGTCGCGGAGGATCGCGAGCGCGCGTTCCACGGTCGCGCTCTTGGGCGCGACGGCGCCGAGCAGCTCGTCGATGCGCGCGCGCCGCGCGAGCGTCGTCGTCGATCGACGGACCTGCTCGTCGCGCGGATCGCCCGCGAGCGGACCTTCGAAGTGGTTCGTCACGGAGGGCTTGTCCGGGTGCGTGAACGAGCTGCGGACGTGGGCCGGGACGCCGGGCGCTCGCTCCACGACGAAAAATCGCCCCTTCGCGTCTCCGATGAAGACGATGTGCGAGACCATCACGGGCAGGCTCGCGAGGATCCGGGCGGCCTCGTCGGCGTCGCGCGCGGTCGACAGCGCCTCGCGCATCGAGAACGCGACCGGGACGCCCGTCGTGCTCGGCTCGCGCGCGCGACCTCCGTGCACGGCCATGCCCACGCCCTCGGCGTTCATTCCGGTGACCACGCCGACGAAGCCCGGCCACGCGACGCTGGCGAAGGGGATCTTGCCGTCCTCGTGCACGAGGAAGACGACCTTGTCCTCGTCGAACACGTCCGCGGCCTCGAAGTCGAAGGCCCGCGCGAAGATTGCGTGCCCGTCGGCGGTCGCCTCGGGGCCGAGCCCGAACGACGTGCAGCCGAGCAGCGGCGAGCGCTCGAAGCTGAGCGCGATGTCGTAGAGCGCATGGAGCATGACCATGCGCTGGTACGTCGGCATGTGATCCGCGTACGGGTCGGGCACGAACGCGGCGGCCTCCGCCGCGAGCTCCCGGCGCCGGGCGTCCGGGAAGCCGTCGGCGACGTTCCGATACCGGATCCGCCCGATGTCGAACATGAGCGCGCGCGCGGGCGCGAACGGCACGAGCTCCGCGAAGCCGTCCCAGAGGACGCGCTCGTCCTCGGCCATGCGATCGTAGAGCAGGGCGGTGTGCTGCGCGCCGATCTCCTCCGGTGTGCCGGCGAGGTAGACGAGCCGGACGCCGCGCACGGCGGCCCATCCACGCGGCGTTCGCCGGACGCCGTCCTTCTCCGTCGCGGTGAAGCGCGGCGTGGGCGACGCGGGCGGCGTGATCCGCGTCAGAGGCCCGACGAGCGCATGGGCCACGAACGGCGCAGCGAGGACGAGGGCGAGCGCGACGAGCTTCTTCCGATGCGCACGAGCCAGCGCGAGCGCCCGGCGCGCGATCGCGCTCATCCGCTCGCCTCCCGATCCGCTCGGCCCCGCCGCCGTGCTCGCGACAGCCAATGCTCGCCGACGGTGCGAAGGACCGTCCGTACGATGAGCCAAGGGTCGCGCGACACGCGGAAGTGCGTGCGCCGGTCTTCGGGGTAGAGGACGCGGACGGGCAGCTCCACGATCTCGACCCCGGAGAAGACGGCGCGGAGCAACACCTCCGCCTCGAAGTCGTAGCCGGTCGCGCGTGCGCCGAGGGCCAGCGTCGCGTCGAGCGGGTACCGGCGAAGCCCGCATTGCGTGTCGGCGAGCGCTCTGCCCGCGAAGCCCGACAAGACCCAGTTCGAGAACCCGTTGGAGAGCTGGTTCTTGCGCGGGGCGCCGTCGCGCACGAGGTCTCGGACGCCGAGGACGAGCGACTGCTCGTTCGGCGCCTCGAAGAGGAGCCGCCGCGCCTCCTCGGGAGGGTGCTGACCGTCGGCGTCCACGGTCAGCGCCACGGTCATGCCGCGAGCGCGCGCGGCCTCGAACCCCGCGCGGAGGGCGGCGCCCTTTCCACGGTTGCGCGAGGCTCCGGTCGGGTCGCTCGAGACGACCACGCAACCGAGGTCGCGGGCGATGCGCGCCGTGCCGTCCCGCGAGCCGTCGTCCACGACGAAGACGGCATCGGCGAGCTCCGGGATCGCCTCGCGGAGGCCGCGGACCACGCCGGCGATCGAGGCCTCGGCGTCGTAGGCCGGAACGACCACGCAAGCGCGATCGAGCCACACCGGCCGGTCTCGCTCTTCGTTCTTCGTCCTCTCGACGGCGTCGCCGAGCATGCGGGGGGACTCTCGCACGACCAACCCGGCCTGCAAAGGTACGAGCCCACCCCGCGGGGCGATGCGCCCGACCTGGCCGTTGCCGTAAGCTCGACCGCCGTGAAAAAGGCACGTTCCTCTCGCCGTCGATCCGCCCCCTCCTCCCCCGCGCGCTCCGGGCGCGGAGCAGGGGCCGATCGGCGCGGCAACGTCGTGAGCCTCGTCATGGAGCGGGGGCCCCACCGAGGTGTGGCTCGCCGGGAGATCCTGCGTCGCATCCATGCGATGATCGACGCTCTTCAATTGGAGAAAGTCGAGGTATCAATCGTACTAACCGACGACGAGCGCATCCACGAGTTGAACAAAATCTATCGTCATAAAGATCGCCCTACCGACGTGCTCGCGTTCGCGATGAGAGAGGGCGAGTTCGCCGGGCTCGCCGGGGGCGTCCTCGGAGACGTCATTGTCAGCGTCCCGACCGCGCGGAAACAGGCGCAGGAGCGCGGCGTCAGCGTCCTCGACGAGGTGACGATGCTCCTCGCCCACGGGCTCCTCCACCTCCTCGGATGGGACCACGACACCCCTGCCAAGGACCGGCGCATGCGGGCCGAGACAGATCGCCTCTGCCGGGCGGCCGGGCCCGCCGGCCGCAGCAGTGGGCGAAAACGCCTCTCTCCAGCCCGGCTCACCGGCGCGACCCGGAAGGCTCGACCGCGGTCAAAGCCGAGAGCCGATCAGGCTCTCTCGCGGAAACGTTCCGCGCATGGACGGCCCCAGCCGGGCAGAAAAGACCAAGCACCTCAGCACGTCAAGCCTCGCCGCTCACGCAAAAGGTGAACGACGGACCGTCCACCACGGGTCCGGGGGGCGCGCATCGGGTCTCGCACAAATCGCGCTTTGGCCGCGAATTTCCCTTGCGAGGTGGGATCTGCGGGTGTTAGCCCTTGTCGCGTGCTGCGGGATCGATCGTTTCGACGGCCGGGCCCGGAGCGGGGTGCACGAGTTCTGTCGCCCCTCCGCTTCTCGACTTTCACCACGTGCAATCGGGAAGAGTTGGTGTGATTGAAGGATTCTGAACGGCGTCATCTACGACTCATCCGGGAAGTAGAAACCGCCGTTGAAGTTCGACAGGAGGATCGCAATGGCTGCTGCGAAGCGCATGACGAAGGCTCAGGTGATCGGTGAGATTGCTCAGTACTCGGAGCTCGACAAGAAGAGCGTGAGCAAGGTGTTTGAGGGACTGACGGATCTCATCAAGAAGCAGCTCGGCCCGCGCGGTCCGGGCGAGTTCGTGATCCCCGGCCTCCTCAAGCTCAAGACGGTGAAGAAGAAGGCCATCCCGGCGGGCGAGCGCCGCAACCCGTTCACGGGCCAGATGCAGCACTTCCCGGCCAAGCCGGCCTCCAAGAAGGTCCGCGCGACCGCCCTCAAGGCGCTCAAGGACCTCATCCAGTGACCTGACCGCCCCGACGGGCGGGCCGCGGCCCGGCGGCCGTGGACGGACAACGACGCGCTTCGCGGAAGCTCGTCGATGCAGCGGGCGCCTCTCAGGGCGCCCGCAGCGCTTTTGTGGCCACGGTTCCTTCCCGGCGCCGCGGCTTCACGCGGCGTCGGGCGAGCTCCTCGCGGCCGCCTGCGAACGCCGCCGCCGCACCCACGGGATCGCGACGGCGGCGCCGATCATGGCCGCGAGCGGCGCATCGCCCGCGCGCGCGTAGAGCGTCACGGGAGCGTCGAGCAGGGCGGCGTCGACGACGAGGGGCGGGGGCGGCCCGAGCTCGGGCGTCGCGTCACGTCGAGCCCGGATGCGTCCGGCCGCGTCGATCCAGGAAGTCGGCCCGCGGTTCACGGCGCGCACGAGGTCGCGACGCGTCTCGATCGCGCGGAGCACGGAGAGGCGCAGGTGCAGCTCGCCCTCGGCGCTGCCCGCGAACCATGCGTCGTTCGTCACGTTGACGAGCAGGTTCGGGCGCACCTCCATCGCCTCGCGGCCCGCCTTCGGGAGCGTGTCCTCGTAGCAGTTGAGGACGGCGGCGGCGATGGGCCCTGCCTCGAAGCGCACGGACTGTTTGCCGGGCTCGAGGCCGGTGCCGCGGGCGAACACCTTCCTCAGGATCGGGAAGACGTCGCCCAACGGGACCGTCTCCCCGAACCAGAGCAGATGGCGCTTGTCGTACGACGGGCCGATCGTGCCGTCGGGCATGACCAGGATCGCGGAGTTGGTCCCGATGCCGCCGCCCTTGGTCATGTACGCGCCCGTGAGGACGGGGCCGCGCACCCCTCGTTGGAGCACCGCGCGGCTGCCGCGGGGCGACGTCCGCGTGCCGTGCGGAAGCGTGTACGGATAGGCCGACTCGGGCCAGACCGTCAGAACCGCGCCCTCCTGCTCGGCGTGCCGCGTGAGCGCGCTCAAGCGGTCCATCATCTGCTCGGCGCGGTGTGCTTCCCACCGGTACATCGCGTCGAAGTCCGGCTGCACGAGCGCGACGCGCGCACGCGGCGCCGTCGCGCGCGCCCCGTCGATCGCCCGCATGCGGATCGCTCCGTACGCGAGGAGCACGCCGAGGACGGCGGCTGCGAGCCCGAGCGGCCGCGCGGCCGCCCGCGCCTGCTCCGCGGTGGAGCTTCCAGCACGACGACGGACGCAGAGCCCCGCATCGGCGAACAGGCCGCACGCGATCGCGACGAGGAAGCTCGTGCCGCGCTCCCCCACGAGCTCGGCCGTCTGGAGCAGGAGCGGCCAGCGCGCGAGCCCGCCCGCGGGCGTCCACGGGAAGATCGCCGGGACGAACGTGGCGGCGTACACGCCGATCGCGAACGCCAGCCACGCGGGCGTCGCCGGTCGCGACGAGGCCCCGCGCGGGCTGGTCAGCCAGCACGCGAGCGCGCCGCCGAGCGCCCAAGGCAGCGCCTGCGCCGCGGAGAGGAGCACGAGCGCGATCCATCCGGCGATCGCCGGGAGGGACGTGAACCGCTGGATGACCTCGGGGACGAAGCGGAGCGCGAGGAGGTTGGTCGTCAGCCCGAAGAGGAAGCCGAGCCACGCGCCCCGACGGACCGGGCGCACGCCGGGCTCGCCGAGCGCGACGGCGAGGCCGACGAGCCCGAGCAGGATGCCCGGCTGCAGATCCGACGGCGGCGTGGACGCGGCGAAGACGAGCCCGCTCGTGGCCGCGATGGTGGCGCGAACGGCGCGCGCACGCCTCGGCGAGAGGCCGTCGGAGCCGAGGCGCGGCGGTGCGATCACGCGGCGAGCATAGTGTGTATGGGCCGCCTGCGGGGCTCGCCGGACGCCGATCGCGACGAGGCGACGAGCGCGAGCGTCGTGACGGCCGCGCTCGTCGCCTCGTACGCGAATCGTGCGCGCTTCCGGTGGCCGACGATCACGCCCGCGCGATCGTCGCGCCGAGGGAAGCGAGCATCACCAGTAGAACGTGAGGCCGCCCTGGAGCAGGCCCGCGCCGGACGTGTTCGTCGAACGGCCGTCGCCGGACACGAACTCGGGATGCAGGCGGCGGTGATCGTCGACGCGGCCGCGGACGAGGCCGCGGAGGTCGACGTTGAGCGCGACCACGCGCGAGAGTCGGAACTCGACGCCGATGCCGCCCTGCACGCCGAAGTAGCCGTAGTGGTACTCGGTCTTGTCGAACCCGAGCCGGTCGTCCACCGCGCGCGCGCCCGACCATCCGAAGCCGCCGATCAGATAGACCTGCGACTTGTGCTGGGGGTTGAGGAAGACGAGCCCGTTCAGCGTGAAGGCCGTCTCGTTGCGGCGGAAGCCGTTGTAGTCACGGCCGCCGGCGAAATCGAGGTCGGCCTCGAACGCCGCGTAGGGACTCGGTCGGAAGCGGAGCCCGAGCCCGGCGATGCCCATGCCCGCGTCGCCTTCGCGGCCACGCCCCATCATCGCGCCGCCGAGGTGCAGGTTGAGGCCCCACTCCTTCTTCTTCGGCGGCTTCTTCGGAACGTAGTAGTACGCCGGCGGCGCGTCGCGCGGCTGGACCACGACGGTCGGAGGCGGCGGCTGATAGACGACGACCGGAGGAGGGGGCGCCTTCTCGGCGGGCTTGGTCTCGGCCGGCTTCGCCTCGGGCAGAGGCTCGAGGGGCTTTTCTTCGTTCGTCTGCGTTTCGCCGCAGAACCAGCTTCCGGGCTCGCAGTCTTTGTTCGGCTCCTGCGCCTGCGCCAGCATCGGGACCGCCATCGCGGCGGCGACGATCGAAAGCGAGACGGCGATACGCTTCGCCCGGGAGTTCGTGCTCATGAAACCTTTGCCTCCAGAGCCGGGGGCCCTCCGAGGTCGGGGCTCGGAAATCCCTCCGTTCGAGGATGGTACCAAAGCAACGGAGGTGCCACGGGGAAAGGCGCCGCGTGGTCTTCGGAACAGCGTGGTTTTTGCCGGTCGGCGTCCTCCGCTGTGTCCTCTCGTTCACGTCGGCAGGACAGTCGGTTCTCGGCGTCGTTCACGGTCGAGCCTGGGGTTCCGTGTCGCTCTCGAAGCCTTTGAACCGGAAGTCGTGTAAGAGAGCTGGCCATATTCGATGGCAACGGTTCGGCTCAAACCGGGGCACGTCCAGCCAGTCTGGGCGGGGCACCCCTGGGTGTATGCGCAGGCCATCGAGCGCGTCGAGGGCGCGAGCCGTGGCGACGAGGTGACCGTCCTCGATCCCCGAGGCAACTTCCTCGGGCGCGGCTTCTACTCGGCGGGCTCCGCGATCCCCGTGCGCATCCTCGTTCGGGACGAAACGACCCCGATCGACACCGCGTTCTTCCGCGCTCGGTTCGAGCGCGCCCTCGCCGCCCGCGAGCTCGCGGGGCTCGGCGAACGGAGCGAGACGACGGGCTACCGGCTCGTCCATGCGGAGGGCGATCTCCTCCCGGGGCTGATCGTCGATCGCTTCGGCGACGTCCTCGCCGTGCAGTTTCTCACCTTCGGCATGAAGCAGCGCGAGGCCATGGTCCTCGAGGCGCTCACCGACGTGCTGAAGCCACGGGCGATCGTCGACCGCACGCCGGCGAGCTCCGCGAAGGCGGAGGGCTTCGATCCCGCGAGCGGCGTCGTCCGCGGGGATGCCGACGTACGCACCCTCGAGTTCGTGGAGCGCGGGCTGTCGTGGAAGATCCCCCTCGAGCTCGGTCAGAAGACCGGCTTCTACTTCGACCAGCGCGATCTCCGAGCGCGGGTCGAGGCGCTCGCGCGCAGCGGCGGCTCGACACCGAAGCGCGTCCTCGACGCCTACTCCTACGTGGGAGCGTTCGGCCTGGCCGCTGCTCGCGCGGGGGCGGAGGTCGTCTGCGTGGACGAGAGCGCGCTCGCCGTCGAGGTCGCCGCCGAGAACGCACGCGCGAACGGGCTCGCCGAGCGCATGCGGTTCGAGCGCGGCGACGCCCGGCGGATCATGCAGAAGTCGCCGGGCGCGTTCGACCTCACGATCGTCGATCCGCCCCGCCTCGCTCCCACGCGCAGCGCCCGCGAGCAGGCGCTCGTCATGTACTCGAAGCTCGCCGAGCTCGGCTGCCGTGCGACGAAGGTCGGCGGGACGCTGGTGCTCTGCTCGTGCTCCGCCGCCATCGACCTCGGCGCGCTGACACGCGCGCTCGCGAACGGCGCCGTACGCGCGAACGTGAGCGCGCTCGTCGTCGAGCGCGCGTTCCAAGGTGCGGATCACCCCGTTCCCGCGGCGTTCGGCGAGGGCTTGTACCTGAAGTCCGTCATCGCGCGCATCGAGCCGCGCTGATCCCGCCGGAGGGACGCGCCGTGAGACCGCTCGCCGAGCTCGATCGGGACGAGGCCCGGAGGATCACCGGGCTCCTGTTCGATCTCGACGACACCGTCCTCACGCATGGCGTCCTCGGCCGCGCGGCCTACGGCGCGCTCTGGGATCTCCACGAGGCCGGCCTCCGCCTCGTCGCCGTCACCGGACGGCCGAGCGGATGGGCGGAGGTCATCGTGCGGCAGTGGCCGATCGACGGCGCCGTCACCGAGAACGGCGCCGTGTTCGTCGTCCGAGACGGGCGCGGCGTGGCCGTGATCCACGACGGGACGCCCGAGGAGGTCGCGGCGCGTCGCGCGCGGCTCGACGCGCTCGTCGCCCGCGTGCGCGAGGCGATGCCCGGCGTGACGCTCGCCGACGACGTGCGCGCCAGGCGATCCGACGTCGCTTGGGACATCGGCGAGCGCGCGACGCTTCCCGACGAGGAGGTGGCGGCGCTCGAGCGCCTCGTGGTCGCGTCCGGCGCGCGGACGACGCGGTCGAGCGTCCACTTGCACGCGTCGTTCGAGCGCGACGACAAAGCGTCGGGCGCGATTCGTTTCCTGCGCGAGCGGTTCGGCGAGGACCCCGGGCGCGCCCTCGGCCGCTGGGCGTTCGCGGGGGACAGCGCGAACGACGCCGCTTGCTTCGCGGCCTTCCGCACGACGTTCGGCGTCGCCAACGTCCGCGACTTCGTGCACGGCCCGTCCGGACGAGCTCGCATCGCCGTCCCGCCGCGCTGGGTCGCAGCTGCGGAGCGCGGCGAGGGGTTCGCGGAGATCGCACGGTGCCTGCTCGCGGCGCGCGCGTGACCGCGCCGTCCCGTCGCGCGAGACGCCGGATTTGTGTCCACCGCGGCTTCGGGCTAGACGGGCACTGCACGAGCCTCGTCCGTCACGTAGGCTCACCCGCCCACCCGAGACTCCGCCATGTCCAAGAGCACCGAGCTCCTCGCCCTCGCCCAGAAGCGCCTCTATCCGAACTACAAGCCCGCCCCGATCGTCGTGTCGCGCGGGAAGGGCTGCGAGCTCTTCGACGTCGATGGCCGCCGCTGGCTCGATCTCTGCGCCGGCGTGGCGGTCTGCTCCGTGGGACACGCGCACCCGAAGCTGGTCGCCGCGCTCGCCGAGCAGGCGGGGCGCGTGATGCACGTCTCGAACTACTTCTTCAACGAGGAGAACGTGCTGCTCGCCGACGAGCTCGCCAAGCTCAGCGGCATGTCGCGCGCGTTCTTCTGCAACTCGGGCGCCGAGGCGAACGAGGCGATGTTCAAGCTCGCGCGCCGTCACTTCTACGCCAAGGGCGAGAAGAAGACGCGGTTCGTCGCGTTCCACAACGCGTTCCACGGCCGAACGATGGGCGCGGTGTCCCTCTGCGGCACGCCGAAGTACCGTGAGGGCTTCGGCTGCGTCGAAGGCGTCACGCACGTGGCCTACGGCGATCTCGACGCCGTCGCCGCCGAGCTGAAGAAGGGCGACGTCGCCGCGGTGATCGCCGAGCCGGTGCAAGGCGAGGGCGGCGTGATGCCTGCGCCCGCGGGCTTCCTCGAGGGGCTCCGCGAGCTCACCTCGCGGCACGGCGCGCTCCTGTTGCTCGACGAGGTGCAGACCGGCATCGGCCGCACGGGCCACTGGTTCGGGTTCCAGGCGACGAGCATCAAGCCGGACGCGATGGCGCTCGCCAAGGGACTCGGCGGCGGGTTCCCCATCGGTGCGATGCTGACGACCGAGGAGCTCGCCACGGCGCTCCCGCCCGGCACGCACGGATCGACCTTCGGAGGCAACCCGCTCGCGAGCGCGGCGGCGCGCACGGTGCTCTCCATCATCCAGGAGGAGAAGCTCGTCGAGGGAGCGAAGACCAAGGGCGACAAGCTCGGGGCCATGCTGGCCGACGTCGCCCGCGAGCTGCCCAAGGTCTGCGAGGGCGAGCGCGGCGCAGGCCTGCTCCGCGGCCTCGTGCTCCGGCAGGGATACGTCGTCCGCGACATCCTCCCGAAGCTCGCGGAGGCCGGCGTCCTCCTCACCGCCGCCGGCGAGCGCGTCCTGCGCTTCACCCCGCCGCTCGTCGTCACGGAGGCGGAGCTCGCCGAGGGGGTGGAGAAGGTGAAGAAGGTGCTCGGGGCGATGTGACGCCCGAGGCTTCGCCTCGGGCGAGCCCTCAGTCCTCGGTCCTCGGTCCTCAGCTTCGGCTCGTTTCGGGTCGGGGCCGCTCGGTCTCGCTCGCGACCAACTGCCGAGTTGCCGAGACAGGCTCTTTCGAACCCGGAGAGCTCGATGCCAGGCGTTCGACTCCACGTTTCCAGTGAAGGCGAACGCAGCGCCTCCGAGTGCCGACGAATGGGCAAACGAAGGAGAGGCCGAGAAGGGCGGATGCAGCGCTCCGGAGAGCGCCGGAGGAATGCAAGAGAGACCGGAAAAGCCGAGGACCGAGGTCTGAGGACCGAGGACTGCCTAAACCCGCGTTCAGCGCACCCGTCGCGTCCGGCGCGCGCAAACCGCGCGGCGCGCCGAGGCGGCGCGCCGAGCCGTCTTGACTCTTTGCGGCGCAGACGTCACTTGGGGGCGCATGGATCGCGTCCGGACGAGCACCGCACCCGTGTCTTCGTCCGTGACTTGTCCGGCGTGCAACGCGCCGGTCGATCCGCTGCGCGCGGGATACGTCGCGATCTTCGACGGGAGCTTCCGCTACTTCTGCAACGCGGCGTGCAAGAACGCGTACGTCGAGGCCGCCTCGAAGCGTCCGGCCCTCGACGCCGTGACCGCCGAGCCGCCGCCCGTGGCCTCCGCCGCGCGCTCGGTGAGCGGGAGCGAGGCGGCGACGGTCGCGAGCGGCGTCCGCGAGCATCGGATCGCCGAGCGCGTGGACGCGGAGGCCGAGCGTGTGGTGCTCCACGAGCGTGGTGGCGAGGGCGGAGCGCCGGCGGCCGACGTGGTCGGCGAGCTTCCGTCTTCCGTCGAGCGTGGCGAGGTCGCACGGCGTGCGGTGGAGCAGGAGCCCGAAGACGTCGCGAAGGTCGAGGACGAGGAGCCTTCTCCCGCGACCCTCCGATCACCGTCGGTGACGGACCGCGAGGCGCCGGGCGCTCGCAAGCGCGCCGGCGGGCGATCCGCGCTCTCCGCGGCGGGGCGACGGGTCGCGGGTTGGCTCGCGACGAGCGCGCCGATCGCCGGCATCTTCGCCGGCGTCCTCGCGACCGTGGTGTCGCTCGCCGGCGAGGGCGCCGGCGTCGCTCGACTTCCGCTCGCGCTCTTCGCGGCGGCCGCCGCGCTCGTTCGGCTCGCGCTCACGTCTCGCGACAGGCGGGTCGTGAGCCCGTGGGTCGTCGGCGTGCCCATCGCAGCGGCGGCGATCGTCGCCGCCATCTCGACCATCACGCGCCACCCGAACGCCGACGCGCATGCGAGCTTCGTCGGTCTCGCCGCGGCCGCGGCGCTCACGGTCCGTATCCTCCTCGAACGCGCGCGTCGCGACGTCGACGATGCGAGGAGGCGGACCGTGCGGGGGCTCGCGGTCGAGGCACGCCTCGTTCGCGATCCGAGCCGATTCGGGCGCGCTTCGGTCACCGACGAGGTGGACGGCGCGGATCGAAAGGGCGAGCCGCGCTCGCAGGACGAGGCGCGCCTCGGGCTCGACCGCGCGCTCGAAGGCGCCCTCGAGATCGTCGCCGCCGACGTCGTGAAGCCCGGCGAGCAGGTCCTCGTCGAGGCGAAGGAGACGATCCCGGTCGACGGCATCGTCGCGGCTGGCGAGGCCGACGTCGCTCCGTGGCTCGACTCGCCCGCGCTCGTGCGCAAGGCCGAGGGCGATCCGGTCGTCGCGGGGGCCGTCGTCGTCAGCGGACGCTTGCGCGTCAACGCGACGTTCTCGGGTGCGGAGCGCGCGTGGCTACGCCTCGCGAACGGGGCGCCCGCGCCGATCGAGGTCGTCTCGCCGCTCGTCGCGTTCTTCCGCCGCGCCGTCCATCGCGGCGCGCCGGTCGCTGCTCTCGTCGTGGCGGGGGCGGTCTACGCCGACAACGGCTCGTGGCTCGACGTCGCGATCGCCGCCGCGGGCGCGGCCTACGCTCTCGCCGCCGGCGCATCGGTTTCGGCCGCGGCGCTCGCGCATGCGCGAGGTCACGTCGCCGCGCAGCGCCGCGGGATCGTCTACAAGGACGCGCTCGCGTTCGACGCCGCCGCGCGCGCCGACGTCGCCGTCGTGTGCTCCCGCGGGACGATCCTCCTCGGAGAGCCCGAGATCGTCGGCGTGGAGGCGATCACGAAGGACGGCGTCGTCTCGGGCGGATGGCTCCGCTCTCCGTTGCCTTTCCCGTCCGGCGGCGCACCGCTGAACGAAGGCGATCGCGGCAGCGACGTCGCGCGCGTGCTCGCGATCGCGGCGGGCGCGGAGATGTCGTCGACGCATCCGTTCGCGGCGGCGATCCTGCGCGAGGCGCGTGCGCGTGGAGTGCGCCCCGAGAACGTGCGGAGCGCGATCAGCCACTCCGGCCTCGGCGTCACTGCGCTCGCAGCGAACGGCGATCGGGTGATCGTCGGCAGCCGTGCGTTCCTCCTCCAGGAGAAGGTGAGCGTCGCCATCGCCGACGCGCGTGTGTCCGAGCTCGAGGCGGAGGGCCGGAGCGTGCTCCTCGTCGCGGTCGGAGGGAAGCTCGTCGGTCTGCTCGCGCTCCAGGACGGCTTGCGCCCCGGCGCGCGCGCCGCCATCCAGCGCCTGCACGACGCTCGGGTCGAGCCCGTGCTCCTCAGCGGCGAGGCGAGGGACACGTGCGAGACGATCGCGCGTGCGCTCGACATCGAGCACGTCCGGCCCGAGGTCCTTCCGGCGGATCGGGGCGCCGAGGTCAGGGCCCTCGCGGACGGCGGGCGCATCGTCGCCGCCATCGGTCACCCGGCGAGCGACGACGGAGCCCTCGGGGCTGCCGACGTCTCCATCGCGATGGCGGCGGCGGGCGCCGCGCCGGGCGAGTGGGGCGTCGCCCTCGCATCCGACGACGTACGCGACGCGGCGCTCGCGCTCACCGTGCCCCGGGCCGCTCGGGACCGCGCGCGAACGGCCGTGGTCGTCGGCATCCTGACCCAGGCGGCGTCGGCGCTGGCCATCGCGTTCGGGCTCGCGCCTCCGGCGATCGTGCCGGTCCTCGGGGTCCTCGCGACCGTCGTCGTCCTCACGATCGTGCGCGACCCCGAAGAGGCCGGTCAGAACCACACCCTGCCACCTCGCGTAGGATCGACCCCCGGGGCGACCTCGCACAAGTGAGTCTCTCGTCGCCGAGACGACGCCGTACCCCCGGGGGGGCGTCTCCCCGGCGCCCATGGAGGTACGGCGGAACGGGGCCGTCGTGGACACCCGACAATGGGGTGTTCTCCATCCTTGGACGCCGATATCCTTTACGACGAGCCTCCTGGCTCATGAATGTCTTTCGGTTCCACACCCTCGTGGTGTGGAGCCGTGGAGTCGTCCACACGGGGGCGATCGAGGTCTGTGGCCAACCCGAAGTCCAAAGGCGGTGACGATGGCGGACCCAGCGCAAGGGTCGGCACGGTCATCAAAGGGAAGTGGAAGATCGATGCCCTTCTGGGCGTCGGTGGCATGGCCGCCGTCTACGCCGCTTCGCACCGCAATGGCCAGCGGGCCGCGCTGAAGATCCTCCACGCGGACTTCGCCCGCGAGAAGACGATCTGCGAACGCTTCCTCCGCGAGGCCTACGTCTCGAACAAGGTCAATCACGGCGCGACCGTCCAGGTCCTCGACGACGACGTGACCGAGCAAGGCGAGCCGTTCCTCATCATGGAGCTGCTCGAAGGCGAGACGGTCCGCGACGCCTGGAAGAAGAGCGGCCGAACGATGCCGGTCGCGCGCGTCCTGCAGATCTGCGAGCGCGTGCTCGACTGCCTCGCCTCCTGTCACGCGATCAAGGTCATCCACCGTGACCTCAAGCCGGCGAACATCTTCATCCTGAAGGACGACGAGATCCGCGTCCTCGACTTCGGCGTGGCGCAGATGCGCGACGCCACGAGCGAGCGGACCGCGACGGGAACGGCGCTCGGCACGCCCGCGTACATGTCTCCCGAGCAGGCGATGGGCCTCGTCGATCAGCTCGACGGCCGCGCCGACCTCTTCTCCGTGGGCGCGATGATGCACGCGCTCATCACGGGGCACCGGATCAACAACGGGCGCACGGAGCAGGAGGCGCTCGTCATGGCGGCCACCAAGCCGGTGCCCTCCGTCGCGCGGCTCGCTCCGCATCTGCCGATCGAGCTGATCAAGGTCATCGACAAGTCGCTCGCCTGGGATCGGCGCAACCGTTACCAGGACGCGCGCGAGATGCAGAAGGCGGTGCTCGAGCTGATGCTCGCGCAGAACATCCCGCCGCTGCCGAGCCGTCCGCCGCCGCGCCCGCACGAGGTCGTCGCTCCGCCGCCGCCGGACGTGCTCCTCCAGCTCCAGCAGCGCTTCGCCGGCCAGCAGGCGGCGCACGTCCAGCATGCGCCGCCGCCGATGGTGCAGGCGCACGCGCAGCCGCAGCCCGCTCCCGTGCCCGCGCCGTTGCCGCACGCGCCGCCGCCGGCGCACGCGGCGGCGCCGGCGATGGCGCAGCACCACTCGGTCGCGGGGATGAGCGCGGCCGCTCCGCTCGGCGCGCCGACTGCGATGTCGGGCGCGATGCCGGCGGCGGCGCCCGCTTACGATCCGCTCCTCGGAGGTTTCCCTCCGAACCTCGTCCCGCCGCCTCCGCAGCAGCAGCCGCAGGCGCCCGCACCGGTCGCGGCGCCCGAGGTGCCCGAGTCCGATCCGCGCGTGCAGACGCTGCGCGATCTGATGAAGCACATCGACCGGCTCTTCCCGAGCGTGCGCCAGCTCGGGTGGGCGCACCCGGCGACCGATCGCACGCTGCGCATCGCCTACGACGCGTTCGTGGAGGCGCTCAAGCAGAACCCGAGCGTGGTCTCGTGGACGCTGCGGCCCTATTCGTTCATGACGCTCGGCCATACCGTCTGGGAGCCGACCACGCCCTTCGACGCGGTCCCGTACAACCTGTTCGCGTGCGGCATCCGCAAGATGTCGATCGAGCCGGGGATCACGTTCGAGGAGATGCGCGACCTCTTCGCCTTGTGGCTGTGCGATCCGGGGCGCGATCTGCCGCCCGAGGACGATCTCGCCGCCGCGCTCTGGGAGAAGAACCTCCGCCACGTGAAGTGGGAGTGCGTCGATGCCTTCGCCGAAGGCGACGCGGCCGAGCGCGAGGCCTTCTACGGTGAGGCCGACCAGATCGAGAGCCTGGCCGAGCGCGCGGCGCGCAACCAGATGAACCGGCTCGAGGCGCAGGCGATGGCGCTCTCGACCGACGACGCGGCGCTCGGCAAGCAGAAGGAGCGCTCGCCGTTCGCGCTCGACGACGCGACCCGCCAGCATCTCGCGCCGCTGCTCGCGCTCACCCACGAGATGTGGGCCGAGCGGTACGTCGACGCGCTCGTCGAGGGCTACCTCGACTCGGCCGCGAATCGCGACGCTCCGCTCGTCCTCGCGTCGCTCCGTCGCTCGGCCGCCGACCTCATCGTGGCAGGGCGCGTCGGCGTCGCCGTCCAGATCAACCTCGCCGTGATCGAGCGGCTGAGGCAGCGCGTCCAAGGCGCGGAGAACCAGGCGAAGCTCGCCTCTGCGCTGACGAACGCGATGTTCGGGGGCGAGACGCTCGAGATCCTGCTGGCCCGTCTGCGCGAAGACCCGAGCGCGATCGAGCCGTGCAGCGTCATCATCCCGAACCTGTCCGCCAACGAGTTCCACACCATCCTCAAGAGCCTGCGCGAGGCGAACACGCCGCCGCTCCGCGCGCTGCTCGCGTCGTACGTCGAGCGGCACGCCGCGGGGCGCGAGGCCGATCTCGGCAACGCGGCGCCGGGATCCGATCCCGAGACGGCCGCGTACCTCGTGCAGCTCCTCGGCAGGCTCGGCACGCCGGTCGCTCGCCAGGTGCTCCAACAGCTGGCGCAGAGCGAGGACGTCACCGTGCGCGTCGAGGCGCGCGTCCTCGTCGCTCCGAGCCCCGAGCACGCGCAGAACGAGCTCAACGCGCTGCTCGACAACTCCTCGGCGCTCGTCCGCATGGCGGCGCTGCGGACGACCACGCGCTACGGGATGCGGAACGCCTGGCCGACCGTCGCGCGCATCATCAACGCGAAGAACTTCAACGAGCTCGCCCTCGACGAGCGTCGCGAGCTGCTCCGGGCCTGCGTGCTCTTGTCGCCCGAGCGCGGCGAGCCGGTGCTGCTCGATCTCGCGAAGAAGGGCGGCGTGCTGACGAGCGAGGAGCGCGAGGCGACGCGCGCCATGGCCGCGGAGCTGCTCGGTGATCTGTCGCGCTCGCGCCAGACCGCGATGGCGCTGAGTGAAATCGCGAACGCGCGCTGGGGCGTCTCGGAGGAGACGCGCATGGCCGCCGCCAACGCGGCCAAGCGCATCGGAGCGCGGGTCGCACAACCGCAGGGGAGCGCGAATCCATGACGATGCGGCTCGACATCGTCACGAACGACGCGGGCGAGCTCGTCCGGCGCGAGCACGCGCGCGAGCTCGGCGCGAGCGTCGTCGTGGCGATCTACCGCCTCGCCAAGCTCGCGCAGATGCACGACCTGGGCAACCAGGCGTTCTTGCGTCAGCTCGAGCAGACGCATCAGATCATCGGCGAGTACTGCCTCCGGTCCGGGTCGAACGTCAGCGTCCTGTTCGCGGAGAAGGCGACGTTCGTCGCCGGCCAGCTCCTCAAGGGCAACCGCGGCGCCTACGAGGCTGCGTCGGAGCTCGGCGTGCTGCTCGAGCGCATCGGCGGCTCGGAGCTCCACATCTCGCGCGACGTCACGCGCGAGGATCTGCACGCGTTCGCCGAGCAGATCTCGCTGTTCCACCGCACCGGCAACGCCTCGCAGCTCCGGCTGCCGCCGAAGATCCACCTCCGGCGCGTCGCCGACGTCGCTCGCCTCCGCGGCATCGAGCTCGAGGACCTGACGCCGGACCAGCGCATCGTCCGGACGTACGCGTCGGCCGTCGTCATCATGCGGCGGTTCTTCGAGGACCTCGCGGCGAGCCGCTACATCATGCCGAGGCGCATCAAGCGCGTCGCGCAGAGCCTCGTCGACCTGTCGGACGCGAACACGGCCTCGTATCTCGGCGTCACCGAGGCGCGCAACGCGAACTACGACGAGGCCGGTCGTGCGGTGAACACGGCGATCCTCGCCGTCGCGATCGCGAGGGAGACGACGCAGGACCGGACGACGCTCGCGCAGATCGCGATGGCCGCGATGATGCACGACGTGGCGCGCCCGCGCGCGCTCGCCCTCGCCGGCGCCGCCGGAGGCGGCGTGCCCGGGATGGCCGGTCCGACGATGCTCTCGGAGGATCAGGAGGACAGGCTCCCCGCCGGCGCCGCCGCCGTCCTCACCGCGCTCGGGCGCGTCAACGAGCCGTCGATCACGCGTACGGTCATCACGTTCGAGGCGCTCTGGCTGCGTCGTCGGATGTGGCTCGGGCCCGTCTATTGGGGCGCTCGCGCCCCGACGCTCCACGCGTCGATCATCGCCGTCGCGCGGCGTTACAACGACCTGCTCACGCCGGAGCCCGGGCTGCCGCCGCCCACGCCCGACTTCGCCGTCGCGACCCTCGCGAACGAGCTCACGGATCCGCAGGACCGAACCGTCTTGCGCATGCTCGTGTCGGCGCTCGGCCTCCTGCCGACGGGCACGGTCGTCCAGCTCTCGACGGGAGAGGTGGCCGAGGTCGTCCGCGGCGCGCGCGGTCTCGGCGACAAGCCGCGCGTGGCGATCCTCGCGGACGCGAGCGGGGCGCAGTACCCGCAGCCGATCGAGGTCGAGCTCGCGCAAGACCCGCGGCGCACGGTGCTTCGGGTGCTCAGCGTCGACGGATGGCGCAAGGGCCTCGAGCAGGCGGCGCAGGAGCACGGCGCCCAGGACGAGGACGTCGCGATCAGCCTGCCGCCGCCGGATCCCGCCGCCGACGGCGTCGGACCGACGGCGCCGCCGCCGATGCCGCCGGACCAGTCTTCGAGCCCGTCGCTGCCCTCGCTCGGCTCGACGCCGTCGTCGGTCGCGGAGGCGATGGGGCGCGTGATCAACGAGGCGCCCGAGCCTGCCGTGCCCTCGCGCGAGGCCGCCCAGCCCGATCGCACCGTCTTCCAGCCGATGACGCCGGACGACGTGCCGGTGCGTCGCCTGCCGAGCAGCGCCGTTCGGGAGCCGACCGCGCGCGGAAACCTCGCGGCCACTCCGTTGCCTCACGTGCTCGTCTACATGCTCGACCACGCGCTCACGGGTAGCGTCGTGTTCGAGGGGACGAGGCAGACGCCGGACGGCGTCGACGACACCATCTACTTCGTCAACGGCGTCCCCGCGAAGATCCGCCTCGGCGCGCCCGTCGCGCTCCTCGGCGAGATCCTCGTGGAGGATGGCTCGCTCGATCCGAAGCTCGTCGACCAGGCCGTCGAGGGCGCTCGCCGTCTCGGCATCCTCTTCGGCGAGTACCTCGTCGGGCACGACATCGTGAGCCGCGAGACGCTCGCGTTGGCGCTCGAGGGGCAGATGCTCCGCAAGATCGCCCAGGTCGCGAACCTCGCGCCCGAGATCGAGTACGCCTACTACCGCGACGTCGACCTGCTCGAGGGCTGGGGAGGCGACGTCACGGTCACGCACCCGTTGAACCCGGTCCTCGCCAGCGTGAGGCACTGGGGCGATCGCCAGCGCATCCGCGCGACGCTGGATCGGATCGAGAAGCATCCTCTCGTGCTTCATCCCGACTCCGACCTCACGAGCCTCGCGGTCTTGCCCGAGGAGCAGAAGGTCCTCGACGCGATCCGCGCCGAAGCCATGACGCTGCAGCAGCTCCTCGCGCTCGGGCTCTGCGAGCAGGAGGTCGTCGCGTCGCTCATCTACGTGCTCGCCGTCACGCGCCAGTTCGCGTTCAAGGGGCAGAAGAAGGGACCGATGGCAGCGCGCGGCGCCGCTTGGAGGAGCATCCAGCCGCCTGCGCCGAGCTCCGCGCCGAGCATCCCCTCGGCTTCGGGCGCGGTCCCGACGGCCCCGCGTCCCCCCGCGATTCCTGGCCCTGCCATCGCCCCGAAGGTCGCCGCGCCCGCCGCCGTCGCGAGCGCGGTCGCGCCGATGCGGGCGCCGCCCGAGACGCCCCGGACGCCTGCCGGCGCGCCGCGGTTCAATCCTCCGTCGGCGCAGGTACGCGCGGCCGGTCCGGCCGGCGCGGCTCCGCGGCCGCTCACGCCTGCGGTTCGGCCGCAAGGCGCCGGCCCGCAGATCCGCCCCATCGTGAAGAAGACGATGCACGGGATTCAGCCCGGGGCGCCGCCGTCCGTGCGGCAGCCGCCCGTGCAGCAGCC
>CALFEQ010000035.1 GCA_937949945.1 uncultured Myxococcales bacterium | reverse complement strand
AGCGTCCTCGTCCACGAGATCGGCCACGCGCTCGGCCTCGGCCACTCGACCGATCCGCGCGCGACGATGCACGCGTCCGGCTCCGGCCGCCGCTGGCGCTCGCTCGAAGCGGACGACGTCGACGGCGTCTGCTCGCTCTACCCGGGCACGGGCGCTCCGGGCTGCGACGTCGATCCCTGCCCCGCCGGCTTCGTCTGCGTCGCCGGCGCGTGCCAGAGGCCGGGCGAGGCCGCGGACGTCTGCGCTCCGTGCGCTCCGAGCCTCGACGCGTGCGAGGCCGCGGGCGACGACGCACGCTGCGTCGTGATCGAGACCGACGCCGGCCCCGGATGGGTGTGCGGCCGCCCTTGCACCGACGACGACGACTGCGGCGTGGGCTTCGCGTGTCGCCCGACGACGGAGGCGGGCGACCGGCAATGCCTCTCGCTCGGCGGCTGCACGAACGGCGGCCACCTCTGCGAAACGGATGCAGACTGCACGTTTCCGGGATCGGCCTGCCGCGCCGGCGCGTGCGTCGGCATCGCCCCTTCCCCCGCTCCGGACGCGGGCGCGCCGGCAGACGCCGGCTCCGCTTCGAGTCTCTCGCCGAGCGGCGGCGGGTGCGACTGCACGACCGGCCCAGCGCGCGCCTCGAGCGGCCTCGGACCGAGCTGGCTCGTGGCGCTCGTGCTCGTCCTGCGGCGGGCGGCGAGACGACGGAGCACCGAGCCGACGGAGGTTCGACTAAGGTAGGCGCGTGCCCCTTCCCCACGGAATCGATCTCCCCTTCTTCGAGGCCGCCCGCGCGCGCATTCGCGGGAGGGTCGTCGAGACGCCGATCGTGCGGCTCGTGAGCGGCGTCGTCCCGGAAGGCGGCGGAGTCGATCCGCGCGGCGTCGTCGCCACGCCCTCGCTCGACGATCGCCTCGGCCGCGACGTCTGGCTGAAGCTCGAGTGCCTGCAGGTGACCGGCTCGTTCAAGGCGCGCGGCGCCTTGAACCGCGTGCTCTCCCTCCCGCCCGAAGAGGCCCGTCGCGGGCTCGTCACCGCCTCGGGCGGCAACCACGGCCTCGCCGTCGCCTTCGCGGGCCGATCGCTCGGCGTC
Organism: uncultured Myxococcales bacterium; assembly: GCA_937949945.1. GTDB lineage: Bacteria > Myxococcota_A > Polyangia > Polyangiales > Polyangiaceae > Labilithrix. The sequence goes on along the minus strand of CALFEQ010000035.1, from coordinate 45,130 downwards.
CCGACGACCGTCTATCTCCCGCGCCTCACGCCGGAAGCGAAGGCACAGCGCATCGAGCGCTGGGGCGCGCGCGTCGTGCGGGTCGGCGACGTCTGGGACGACGCGCACGCGGCGGCGCTCGAGCACGCGGCGAAGGACGGCCTCACGTACGTGCATCCGTTCGCCGATCCCGAGGTCGTCGCCGGTCAGGGCACGATCGCGCTCGAGCTGTTCGAGCGCGCGCCGGACGTCGACGCCCTCGTGGTCGCGATCGGAGGCGGCGGCCTCGTCTCCGGCGTCGCGGCGGCGGCGCGGCTCCTCCGGCCGGACGTACGCGTCGTCGGAGTCGAACCCGTCGGTGCGCCGACGCTCTACGAGAGCATTCGCGCCGGCCATCTCGTCGAGCTGCCGGCGATCACGACGAAGGCCGGCACGCTCGCGCCGCGCAAGAGCGACCCGTACACGTTCGAGATCATCCGGAGCGTGGTCGACGAGATCGTCCTCGTGACCGACGACGAGATGAAGGAAGCGGCGCGCTTCCTCCTCGCGAACGCCGGGGTCGGCGTCGAGCTCTCGGGCGCTGCCGCCGTGGCCGCGCTCCTCTCGAAGAAGGTCGACCTCGGCGACGCGAAGACGCCGTGCGCGCTCGTGTGCGGCGCCGGCGTCGACGCGTGCGCGTGACGGGAAAGCGCCGGGTCAGCTCACAGATATACCGCAGACGCCAAGGATTTCACGGCACAGCTTCTTGTAGGCCGAGACTTCCGCCTCCGTCTTACGAGGCAGCCACGGCCGGTACCGAACGTCCGTTGAGGCACGTTTGAGCGTTCGGTACTTCGGAAGGATGGTGCGTAGCGTCTTGTGCCTATCGATCTCCCCCTCGCGCTTCGCATGGTCGACCGACTCCGCGTGATTTCCCCCATATAAGACGTGCGAGGTTCCATGAACGACGGAGTAAAAGAGCAAGACTGGTCCCCATTCCGTGGGCGCACATCCGGGTACCAAATCGAAGAGGTGGCGGGCGTACTCTTCGTGCGTCATCGCTTGAAGACACGGCGGAACCCTTCGAGGGGTCGCTCACATCTCAACTCGTATCCACCTTCGAGGAGCTGATCGAATTGAGGCAAGAAAGTTCGTTGAAGCGCGACCGAAAACTCCGCGGCGAGCTCAGCTCCCTCAGGACTCGGCTCGGAACCAACGAGCAGGAACTCGAGTCCATCCTCCCGTACGAATGCCTCCTCGACATACGGCAACGCACGGGCGAAAACGCCGACGAGTTGGCACAGGGCCGGCAAATAGGACGGAGCGGTGTTGTTCGAAACGAGAGCGAGTTCCGTCTTAGCTGGATGCACGCTCCCAGGCTTGGTCGGGAACGTGAACACGTTGCTTGATGCCGGCTTGACGTTCATCCCTTCCACCCCTCCGGAGGCATCACTGGAGCAACCGAGGCGTCCTGATCCTTCTCCAGAAGTCCGATCGGCACGGCTGCGAAGTAAGCGATGAAGTGACAATTGTCACAGACGATCGTGGCGAGGGGGACGGACGGGCCGCCCAGGACCAGAGTTCCCTCGGCCCACGGCTGCCCGTGGAGAATCGGGCCAGTAGACCAGGACTTCTGGCCACACATCGGGCAGACGATGTTCGTCTTGCTCGTGAAATGCTTGACGAACTTGCTGTGCTGCCCTGGAGTCAAGTCGCTCACGATCCACCGCGCCTTCTGTTGCTCACTACCAGCCCGAGAACGTAAGGCAGCGACGCTCCGATGTCAACTCTGCGGTCTCTCGTGCGGCGAACTAGCGTCGCACTGAGGTTGTCGGCCTCCTTCAGAACTGCGGTGACGCCTGTCTCCGCTCTTTGACTCAACCGGCGGTCGCCTCGGCCTTCGCCTTCTTCTCCCCCGCGTCGGTCTTCTCCTTCTTCTTCGCGTAGAGGCTCTCGATGAGGTCCTGGTAGCGCTCGAAGACCTTGCGGCGCTTCACCTTCAGGCTCGGCGTGAGCATGCCATTTTCGGTGGTGAAGTCCTCGCTGATGAGGGCGAAGTCCTTGATGCCCTCGAAGCCCTTGAACTTGGCTCCGTAGTGGTCGAGCTCCTTCTGGAAGAGCGCGCGCACCTTCGGGTTCGAGAGCAGCTTCTCGCCGTCTTCACCGACGCCGTTCTCCTTCGCCCACGACTTGACCGCGTCGAGGTTCGCGACGACGAGCGCGACGTTGTACGGCCGGTTGTCGCCGTAGACCATGACGTTGAGGACGTACGGCGAGAGCTTGATCTGCTCCTCGAGCGGCGTCGGAACGACGTATTTTCCGTTCTCGAGCTTGTACTGCTCCTTGAGGCGGCCGGTGATGTAGAGGAAGCCGTCCTCGTCGAGGCGCCCCATGTCGCCGGTCCGGAAGCCGCCGTCCGGCGTCATGACCGCCGCGTTCTCTTCCGGACGGTTGTGATAGCCCTGCATGACGTTCGGGCCGTAGACGATGATCTCGCCCTCGTCGCTGATCTTCACGGTGACGCCGGGGATCGGCTTGCCGACGCTGCCGATCTTGCGGTTGTTCGGCCAGTTCGCCGTCGTGATCGGGCTCGTCTCCGTGAGGCCGTAGCCCTCGTAGACCATGATGCCGAGGCTGTCGATGAACTCGGCGACCTCGGTCGAGATCGCGGCGCCTCCGCTGAACGCGTACTTCAGCTCGCCGCCGAAGCGCGCGCGCACCTTCGAGAAGACCAGCTTGTCCGTGAGGGCGAGCACGAGGCCCTCGCCGAGGCCCACCTCCTCGCCCTTGCGCTGCTTCGCGCGCGCGGCGAGCGACGTCTTCACCATCGACTGGATGACGGCGGGCTTCGTCGAGATCTGCTTCTGCACCGCCGCATAGAGCTTGTTGAAGATGCGGGGCACGCTGAAGAGCAGCGTCGGCTTCGTCTCCGCCAGGTTGTCGAGGATCTTGTCGACGCTCTCGCAGATCGCGAGGCTCGCGCCCATCGAGAAGAGGCCGTGCAGCTCCACGGTCTGCCCGAACGAGTGCGCCCACGGCAGGAACGACAGCGAGCGATCCATCGACGACATCGGGAAGACCTCGTGGATGGCGCTGACGTTCGACGCGATGTTGCCGTGCGAGAGGATGACGCCCTTCGGGTTGCCCGTCGTCCCGCTCGTGTAGATGAAGCCGGCGATGTCCTTCGACGAGGGCTTGATCAGCGGGACCTTGTTCTTGGTCTGCGCGAGCTCCGCGAACGACTGGATCTTGCCGCCCGTCCGCGTCGCGGGATCCATCGAGACGATGTGCTTGAGCGACGGGACCGAATCGAGGAACGGCTTCGTCTTCTCGACGATCGCGTCGGTGGCGACGATGAGCATCTTCGCCTCGCAGTCGGCGACGATGAACTCCCAGTCCTTCGGGACCTGCGCCTCGTACATCGGCACGAACGCCGCCCCGAGGCCGTAGCAGGCGTACGCCGCCACCGCCCACTCGTAGCGGTTGTTCGAGATGATCGCGACGCGGTCACCCTTGCCGACGCCGAGCGACGCCAACCCCGCCCGGAAGCTGTCGGTCATCCGCCCGAACTCGAGGTACGTCATCCAGTTCCACTGACCGCCCTTCTTCGTCCCGAAGAGAGGGTTGTCCGGGAACGTCTTGATGGCGTCGGTATAGATGTCGACCAGCGTCTCGAATTTCGCCATGGCAGCCGGGAGGATAGCCCTCGGACACCCTCGCGGCCAGCCTCGAACGGGACCGTCCCGAACGGCGCGCCGCGGGCGCCCGCGAGCGCCTGCCGATGCGACCGGTCGTCCCCGGATCGGGCCCAGCGGAACGGCCCGTCGTGCGCCCGGTCGAGCCCCGCGCCCGAGCTGTCGAGCCTCGGAGCCCCCGTGTTAGAGAGGTGGCGATGAGAGTCGTCGTCCTCGGAGCCGGCCTGGTCGGATCGCCCATGGCGCTCGACCTGGCGAAGGATCCTTCGTTCGAGGTCACCGTGGCGGACGTGCGCGAGGAGCCCCTCGCCGCCCTCGTGGCCGTGAATTCGCGCATCCGGACCCGGCAGGCCGACCTCTCCGATCTCGCCCTGCTCCGCTCGCTCGTGGAAGAGGCCGACATCGTCCTCTCCGCGGTGCCCGGCTTCATGGGCTACCGCACGCTCGAGACGCTCGTCCGAGCCGGCAAGCGCGTCGTCGACATCGCCTTCTTCGCCGAAGACCCGCTCCCGCTCGACGCCGTCGCGAAGGAGACGGGGGCGACGGCGATCGTCGACATGGGCGTCGGCCCCGGCATGAGCAGCGTGCTCGCCGCTCACGCGTCGTCGCAGCTCGACACGACGACCTCGATCATCACCTACGTGGGCGGCCTCCCACGCGTCCGCAAGTGGCCCTGGGAGTACAAGGCCGTCTTCTCGCCGCTCGACCTCATCGAGGAGTACCTCCGCCCGGCGCGGTACATCGAAAACGGCCACCTCGTCGTCCGCCCGGCCCTTTCGGATCCCGAGTACATCGACTTCCCCGAGGTCGGGACGCTCGTGGCCTTCAACACCGACGGCCTCCGGACGATGGCCCAGACGATGAAGGTCCCGAACATGAAGGAGAAGACGCTCCGCTACCCGGGACACATCGAGAAAATCGCCGTCCTCCGCGAGTCGGGCTTCTTCGGCTCCGATCCGATCGACGTCGGCGGCGTGAAGGTCCGCCCCATCGACGTGACGGCCAAGCTCCTCTTCCCGATGTGGAAGCTCGAGCCGGGCGAGGCCGACATCACGGTGATGAAGGTCGTCATCGAGGGCACGAAGTCCGGCAAGAAGTGCCGCATCACGTACGACCTGTTCGACACGTACGACCCGATCACGAACGTCCACTCGATGGCCCGAACCACGGGCTACACCGCGACCGCCGCCGTCCGCATGCTCGCGAAGGGCCTCTTCACGGACACGGGCGTCTTCGCCCCCGAGCTCGTCGGCTTCCGCCGCCCGTGCGTCGACTTCCTCCTCGCCGAGCTCCGAAGCCGGGGGGTGGTCTACAAGGAGGCGATCGAGGTGGGGTGACCTCGGATCAGGCTCCAGGCTCCGGGCTCCAGTTCGGCGAGTAGAGGCCCCGGTCGCAGACGCCGCTGGATGTCCGGGCCGCCGAAGGGGCGGCGGGAATCGCCCCCTGGAGCCTGGAGCCCGGAGCCTGGAGCCTCTTCAAGGGTCCCGTGCTATTAGCCCGCCCGTGCCCCGCTATCTCGTCCAAACGTTCGGCTGCCAGATGAACGCGCACGACTCCGACCGCATGGAGGAGGTGCTGCGCGCGCACGGGTGGACGAGCGCGGAGTCGGCGGACGAGGTCGATCTCATCGTCCTCAATACCTGCAGCGTCCGCGAGAAGGCCGAGCAGAAGCTTCGCAGCGAGGTCGGGAAGCTCGCGCCGCTCAAGGCGAAGAACCCCGGGCTCGTCCTCGTGGTCGCCGGGTGCGTCGCGCAGCAGGAGGGCGAGAAGCTCCTCGCGAGGGTCCCGCACCTCGACCTCGTCGTCGGCCCCGACAACCTGGCCGAGCTCCCGATGCTCGTCGCCGAGCAGATGGCGGGAGCGCCGCCGCGAGCGCGCACGGTGTTCGATCTCGATGCGCCGCGCTTCCTCGCCGCCCGCCCGGAGCCCGGCGCCGCTCCCGTGAGCGCGTACGTGACGACGATGAAGGGCTGCGACGAGCGGTGCACCTACTGCATCGTGCCGTACACGCGCGGGTCCGAGCGCTACCGTCCGGCGGAAGAGATCCTCGCGGAGGTCGAGCGCTGGGTCGCCGCGGGGGCGCGCGAGGTGACGCTGCTCGGGCAGACCGTGGACAGCTACCGCGACCCGTCCCTCCCTCCGCCCGAGTCGGACGACCCGGACGAGACCCAGTTCCCCGCGCTCCTGCGGGCCATCGCGGCGCGGGTGCCCGGGCTCCGGCGGCTCCGATACACGAGCCCCCACCCGCGGCATGCGACCGCCGCCCTGGCGCGCGCCCATGCCGAGCTCGACGTCCTCGCGCACCACGTCCACATGCCGGTGCAGTCGGGCAGCGATCGGATCCTCAAGCGAATGCTCCGGCGCTACACGCGCGCCGAGTACACCGAGCGCGTGCGGCGTCTCCTGTCGACGCGGCCGGACATGACCGTGTCGACGGACATCATCGTCGGCTTCCCGGGCGAGACCGAGGCCGACTTCCGCGCCACGCTCGAGCTCGTGCGCGACATCGGCTTCACGGGCGTGTTCGGGTTCAAGTACTCGCCCCGCCCGTACACGCCGGCGCTCAAGCTCGCCGACGACGTGCCCGAGGAAGAGAAGAGCGAGCGGCTCGCGCGGCTGTTCGAGGTCAGCGAGGCGCAGACGCGAGCGCATCTCGCGTCGCTCGTCGGCACGCGGCAAGAGGTGCTCGTCGAGGGCCCGGGCAAGGCGCCGTCGACCTTCGAGGGGCGCACGAACCGCAACGAGATCGTGCACGTCGACGGGCGAGGGCTCGAAGGCCGAGCCGTCGTCGGAGAGGTCGTCGAGGTCACGATCACGAACGCCTACAAGCACTCGCTCGCCGGCGAGCCGACCCCTGCGGCGGTGGCGGCGCTCCCGTCCCGCGGCCACGGCGCGACGAGGCCCGTCCCCCGCCGCCGAACCCTCCCCTTGGTGCTCTGATGCCCGTCTACCCGCACAAGGGCGTGACGCCCACGCTCGGCAAGGACGTCTGGATCGCTCCGAACGCGACCGTCATCGGCGACGTCGTCATCGGCGACGAATCGAGCGTCTGGTTCGGCGCGGTGATCCGCGGCGACGTCTTCCCGATCCGCATCGGTGCGCGCACGAACATCCAGGACAACGCCGTCGTGCACGTGACGAACGGAAAGGCGAGCACGACCATCGGTGACGACGTGACGGTCGGGCACCTCGCGCTCGTGCATGGCTGCACGATTGGCAGCCGGTGCCTCGTCGGGATGGGCAGCATCGTGCTCGACAACGCGATCGTCGAGGACGAGTGCTTCATTGCCGCAGGAGCGCTCGTCCCGCCGTCGATGCGCGTGCCCTCGCGCTCGCTCGTCGTCGGTCGCCCGGGACGTATCGTGCGCAAGCTCGAGGAAGCGGATCTCGCGGAGATCCGCAACGCCGGCGCGCTCTACGTCCAGTACGCTCGCGATTTCGCGGCCGAGCCCTACGCTCGTTGACGGAGCGCTCGCTGGGCATCGGCAGAGGGCGCACCGGCACGAAATCGACCGCGCAGACAAAAAGACCGACGGTAGCGCTCGTACCGAAGTTAGCTCCCGTTAAGGTTCTACAACCTAGGGTGCATCCCTGTGGCACAGGACGACCAGCGCGTCCGCCGCATCAAGCAATACGTCTTGGCGAGGCTCAGAGAAGAGCTTGCGAACGCCCCGCGGGGAGCGCAGGCGAGGCTCGCCAAGCGGCTTGGCGTCTCAGGCGCGCATTTGAGCAACATGCTTTCCGCGACGCCGTCGCGACAGCCCGGCGAAGAGTTTCGGCGGAAAGTCGCCGCGCACTGGGGAATTTCCTACGCGCAGCTCGAAGCGCTCGCGCTCGGCGAAGAGCCTCCGCCCTCCACGTCGAAGCCGGTCGTTCCGCGCCCCGACGTCATGCCGCCGAACCTGGCGGCCGCCGTCGCCGAATTCGCCTGGATGCAGGAGCTTCCTCACGAGCTCCGCGAGGTCGTGCGCGAGCAAGCTCGTCTTTACTTCACTTACGGCTTGACCGATTTCCCGCGAGAAGAGTGGACGCGCGTGCTGACCGGGCTCGAGCGTGAGGCGCTCGCCCTGCTCGCGCGCCTCGACCGCGCCGACGACGATCCGCCGAGCGCCCCGCGAAGGCGGCGCGCGCGGAGCTGACCACGACGAACGCGCCGGCGTCACGGCCGTGTAACGTCTGTCACAGCGATGTGACTCGACGACCGCTCGCCCGAGTCCGTTCGCGAGAGCTCAAGGCCCGTCGACGACGCGGATCTCCACCGGCGCCACGCCCACACGGACGAGGTCGAGATCTTCGGCCGCTCGACGAGACACGTCGATGACACGACGCTTCGCCTTTCCGTTGGGTCCGCGATCGTTGATGCGGACGCGGACGGCTCGGCCGTTGTCGAGCCTGCGAACCTCCACCCACGTCCCGAACGGCAGCTCCTTGTGCGCGCCGGTGAACAGGCGCGGGTCGAACCTCTCGCCGCTCGCCGTTCGACGCCCCGCGAGGTTCTTCCCGTACCAGCTCGCGTACCCCCTCTGGAGCGGCTTGCCCGCGGGCGGCGCGGACGCCGACCTCACGAGCTGGCGATCACGCTCGGCCGGCGTCGGGTCGTACGCGTTCGCGCGCGTCGCCAGCACCGGCTCTCGAGGCGGCCGCATCTCGTGCTTCGGGCCCCCGCAGCCGAGGAGCGCGAAGGAGACGATCGACGCGAGATACCTCCATCGCGACCGCATGCCGAGCGCTCATGGATACGCGCGTGCCCTGCGCGGGCAAGTCTTCCGCGGCCTCGCCCGGCCGGTTACGCAGCGTAACGTCCGGTGTTACGCCCGAACCGAGTGTTACGGCGGGTGTTACGCACTGTTACGCTCCACCGTAACACCGTCGACCGACCCGTTACGCAAGTACTTTCATGAGCTTGGCTCCTGTCACCCGAACGGAGACGTCTGGCATGACAGGTGCTCGGCGCCCTCCCGCCGACGGCACCGCCGCGGCCCTTGGAGGGATTGGTGATGAACGATGTCCGCGAGAGTGGCTTCTTCCCGTGCGTCGACGCGGCGGATCGGTTCGATTCCGACGACGACCTCGTCGCGGGGATGCTCGCGAACGATCCGGCAGCATGGCGCGAGTTCCAGAGCCGATACGACCGGCTCATCCTCCGCTGCATCACGAAGGTGACGCGCCGCTTCGCTTCGGTCGTCAGCCAGGACGACGTCCGCGAGATCTACGCCACCTTGTACCTCTCGCTGCTCGCCAACGACATGCACAAGCTTCGGTCGTTCGACCCGGAGCGCGGCAACCGGTTCTCGTCGTGGATCGGGCTCCTCGCGATGAACGCGGCTTACGACTTCCTCCGCGCGCTGAAGCGCGAGCCGCAGAAGGAGTGCCTGACGGAGGCGATGGATCTGGTCTGTGATCTGCCCGATCCGTTCGAGCTCACCAGCGAGCACGAGCGCGCGAAGCTCGCGGAGAAGACGCTCGCGGACTTCAGCGAGAAGGATCGCACCTTCGCGGCGCTCTACTTCGGCGAGGGCATGGATCCGCAGGCCATCGCCGATCGCATGAACATCAGCGTGAAGACCGTCTACACGAAGAAGCACAAGATTCAGGCTCGCCTGGAGTCGGCGCTCACCTCGATCGTGCGCAGCGCCATCGCCGCGTGAGCGAGCCGCTTCCTTCGTTTTGCCGCCGCGTCGCACCGAGAGCCCCGCTTCCTTCCTCGGCGACGCCGCCCGAGGCCGTGCGACCTGGAGGCCACCGCCCCTTCCGTGCTAAGCAGGACGCGTGGCGCTGGCACGAATCGCGAAAGGTCTCGGGCTCCTGGCGCTCACGGCACTGCTCGGGTCGTGCGGCGAAATCCAGAAGGGCGATTCGCACTCGTCGTCGGGTGCTCCGCCTCCGGAGGGGCGCGGCGATCGCATCCGCGAGATCCGCGATCCCGACAGCCCGAAGAAGGCCGCGCACCAGACGCCGGTCTCCGTCACGGGCGCGGTCGTCGTGGCGGTCGACGGCTTCGACGAGACGGGAGACGGTCGGAGCAAGGGCACGATCTACGTGGCCGATCTCGGCTCCCGAGAGCCCTACTCCGGCATCAGCCTCTTCAACCCGTCGTTCGTCCCGGGAAACCTCCGCGTCGGCCCCGGCGACACGCTCGACCTCCGCGGCGAGTACCAGGAGAACAACACCGTCCCGATCCAGTTCGCGCCGGACGCGTTCCTCGTGCAGCTCAGCAACGCGATCGGGACGTTCCGCTTCGAGACGTCGCCGCCGGAGCCGGTCGACATCGACATCGAGGATCTCGCGGACTACGAAAAGGGCAGCCGCTGGCTGAACATGCTCGTCCGCGTGAAGAACGTCACGCTCGAGAACGACGCCTTCGTCCGCGACGAGGACGGCAACCCCGTGCCGCCGCGCTCGGGCCGTGTGACCGCACGCCTCCTGCCCGAGACGAACGACGCGACCCGCTGCGAGGACCCGTTCCCGAAGGCGCCGACCCTCACCAACGAGCTCATGGACATCGTCCCGCTCGCGCTCGAGAAGGGCACCGTACTGAAGGAGCTCGTCGGCGTCGTCACCTTCTTCTGCAACCTCCGCATCGCCCCAAGAAGCGCGGCCGACATCGTGCGCTGAGCACGTTCTCGTGGCACTCGCTCGCTCGCTCGTCCTCTCGCTCGTCGTCGCATCGGGTTGCGGACCTCGTCCGCCGGCCAAGGCCCCTCCCGTCTCGGGCCTGTCGTTGCTCCCCGACGTGCGCGTCGCGGAGGGGCGACCGCCGGTCGTGCTCGTCTCGCGCGAGGGCGATCCCGCCGCGGCGATCGCCGTCGCCGTCACCACGACCGGCATCGGCTGGGACGACAGCGCGACGGACGATCCCGAGCCCGCGACCGCGCTCGCCGGCCTCCTCGAGGACCGGTTGCGCGCGAAGAACATCGACGCGACGGTGACGCCGTCGTGGGACGGCCTCCGCGCCTCGGCGCTGGCGACGAGCGAAGCCGACGCTGCGAGGATCGCGGGCGTGCTCCGCGAGGCGCTGGTCGCACCCGCGACGGCGGCCGATCTCGCCGGGGCTCGGCGCAAGCTCGCGGCGCTCGGCCGGCGTCCGCTCCGCGACGATTCGCTCCGTCGCTGGGCTCGATGCGTCGGTCATCCGCATGCCCTGCCCGCGCGCGCCGGGAAGGAGTACGCCGAGCTCGACGTCGCACGGCTCGAGCGATGGCGCTCCGGCGCGCTCGGCCTCGGCCGCGTCGCGATCGCGATCACGGGCCCGAAGAGCCTGACGGAGGACGTCGCCTCGATCGTCCTCGACGGCCCCGAATGGAGCGCCGCCGCGCCGATCGGTCCGAAGGACGAGCGCGTGCCCGACACGATCGACGTGTTCGAGCTCGCGCCCGACGGCGCGGCCCCTGCGCCCGCGCTGTGGATGACGCTCGACGTCGGCACGAGCAGCGCCGCGGTCGCCGCGGCCGAGGCCCTCGGCGATCCGAACGGCCCGCTCGCCGCGAGGCTCTCGGAGCTCGATCTCCCGTTCCGCCTGCGCGAGGTGATCGGCACGGCGCACGCGCACGGAGGCTGCGTCGGCGTCGAGCTCGAGGCCTCGCCCACGCACGGAGCCGCGTCCACCGGCGACCTCGCGTCGCGCGTCGCCGACGCCGTCGCCCTCGTTCGGCTCGAGGCCGCCGTGCACCTCGCGGAGCTCGGCGGCAAGCGCGACGGGCGCACGCTCGCGCGCCGATCGGGCGACGCGCGCGAGGCGGCGGAGCGCGCGTCGTGGTGGGCGCTCGTCGATCTCTCGAAGCCCTCGCCGTCTCCTGGCGCGGACTCGGCGCGCACGGCGAAGGGCTCCGTCGTCCTCGGCGTGCCCATGCGTCGAGGAACGGCGCCGCGCGACGGCGGCGACGACGCGCTCGCGGTGGAGCCCTCGCGCGATGCGCTCGCCGCGGCGATGACGAAGGCGACCGCCGCGTGGAACAAGCCGGTCGTCGACGCGCGAACCCGCGTCGAGGCGGGACAAGGCGAGGCGTGGGTCCTCGTCGGATCGCCGTGCGGGACGGAGGCCGAGACGGACGCGGACGCGGGCATCACCGCCCTGTTCGTCGCCGCCGCCGCGGACCGCGCGAAGCCGTCGCCCGACGTGCGCGTGGAGCCTTGGGTCGCGGCCGACGGGGTGGGCGTGCTCGTCCACGGTCCGCCGCGCGCCGGCGAGAGCGCGGCCGCCCACGCGCGACGTCTCGCGGACGTCGCGGCGCGGAGCTTCGCCGCCGAGCCGATCTCGAGCACGGCCATCGCGCGAGCGCGCGCCGATCTCCTCCGTCGCGACGCGCAGAACGACGGCGCCGCGATGTCGCTCCTCGCGTCGGCGCTCGCGCCACGGCATCCGTCGTGGGTCGTCGCGTGGGGAACGAGCGAGCCGCTCGCGCGCTCCTCGGACGCCGCCGTGCGGCTGCGCGCGCAGTCGCTCCGTGCGGGTCCTCTCCGCGTCGCGGTGCTCGCGAACGTCGACGAGGCCCAGGCCGAGGCCGCCGTCCGCGCCGCCGATCGCTGGGTGACGCGCCGGACCGGCGAGGCACGCTCGTGTCCGGCCGCCTCGAGCACGGAGCCGCCGAAGCCCGGCACGTACGCCGCGACGCCGCGGCCGGGAGCGGTCCCCGAGGCCTACCTCGCATTCCCCTTCCCGGCGAACGACGCTACGGCGTGGGCCGCGGCCTCGCTCGTCGCCGCCGCGCTCGACGGCGACGGCTCGCTGCTCGACAAGGCGCTCGGCGGGGCGAGCCCGCTCGCGCTCGACGCGTCGACGCGCGTGCTCGGATGGCCGCGCGCACCGGCGCTCGTCATCCGCGTGGTCGCTCCTCAGACGTCCCTCGATGCCGCCGTGATGCAGACGCGCGCGCTCGTCGATCGCCTCCACAAGGGCGGGCTCCCGGCGGAAGACTTCGAGCGTGCCGCGGCCGCGCGGGCGAAGGCGTCGCTGTCGACCGCGCTCGACCCACGTGCGCGCGTGGTCGCGACGTGGCGAGGCGAGCCGATCGACGCCGCGGCCGCCAGGCGCCCGACGCCGGAGGACGTCCGCGCCTTCGCGGCGAAGCACCTGTCGGAAGACTCGATGATCGTGGTCGCGTCGCGGCCCGGCCGACCGGAGGCGAGCCCATGACGGCGCAGAGGTCGGCCAAGCCGTGGTGGGCACGGACCGAGGCGCTCGGACCGTGGTTCAAGGTCGGCGACGACGAGGTGCGCCTCCTGCGCGACGGCGTCGAGGCGCTGCCGGCGATGCTCGCCGCGATCGCGTCCGCACGTCGCGAGATCCTGCTCGAGATGTATTGGATCGGGCACGACGCCGTCGGCACGAAGTTCCGCGAGGCGCTCACCGAGAAAGCGCGCGAGGGCGTCACGGTCCGCGTCATCTACGACGCCGTCGGCAGCCTCGGCCTGACGCCGAGCTTCTGGGATCCTCTCGTCCGCGCAGGCGGAGAGGTCCGCGAGTATCATCCCCTCTCCCCGCTCCGGCCCGCGTTCGATCTCTCGCTCATCGAGCAACGCGACCACCGGAAGATCCTCGTCGTGGACGGCACGCGCGGCTTCACCGGCGGCCTCAACCTCGCGCGGCCGTGGCTGCCGGTCGACGACGGCGGCGAGGGGTGGCGCGACGACATGATCGAGGTCGTCGGCAACGCGTCCCAGGAGCTCCGCACGCTCTTCTACAAGACGTGGCGGCGCATGGGCTTCCGGCGCCTGCCGCAGGACCCGCTCCGATCGCTCAACGTCCCGGCCGATCTCGTCCCGCTCAGCAAGCACCCGCGCGGCCGGGTCTACGTCCTCGCGAGCCTCCGCCGCAGCCGGCGCAACCTGCGCCGCGAGTACCTCGCACGGCTCAACCGCGCGCAGCGATCGATCGAGATCGCCAACTCGTACTTCCTTCCCGACCGGAACGTCCGCAACGCGCTCTATCGCGCCGTCCTCCGCGGCGCCCGCGTCCGCGTGCTCGTCCCCTCGAAGAGCGACGTCGCCGTCGTCCAGTACGCGCTCGAGGCGATGTACGAGTCGCTGATGCGCAACGGCGTCGACATCTACTGCCACTCGGGCCCGATGATGCACGCGAAGACGACGATCATCGACGACCGTTGGGCCATGATCGGCAGCTACAACCTCGACGAGCGCTCGCGGACGAAGAACCTCGAGGTGAACATCGCCGTCGAGGACGAGGCGTTCGCGCTCTACGTGCGCCGGTGGTTCGATCGCGACCTCGAGAACGCGGTGCAGATGGACCTCTACGAATGGCGCGCGCGCCCGCTCGTTCGACGAGGGCTCGAGTACATGGCCTATGCGTTGAGGAAGCTCTGGTGAACATCGCGACGGAGGCGAGAGATCGCGCGAGGCAGGTCCTGCGCGCAGGTGGATTCGTCGGGCTCACGGCGGCGATGCTGCCGGTGTACTTGTCCCATCACCGCGTCGCCGCCGAGGCGGACAAGGACCTCGTGCGCGACCTCTGGGTGAGGCGCTGGGCGCGGGCCCTGCTCGATCTGTTCGACATCGAGGTCGTCGTGAAGGGCAACGTGCCCCCGCCGACGAAGCGCGGCGACCGTGGCCGGCTCATCGTGGCGAACCACCGCTCCGCCATCGACATCGGCGTCATCCTCGCGACGTTCGGCGGCACCATGGTGAGCCGCGCCGACCTCGCGGGCTGGCCCGTCATCGGCGCGGCGGCGCGCTCGGTGGGCACGGTGTTCGTCGATCGAGGTGACGCCAAGAGCGGCGCCAACACGATCCGGACGATACAGAAGCAGCTCGAAGACGGTCGGACGATCGCGATCTTCCCGGAGGGCACGACCTTCGACGGCGACGAGGTGCGGCCCTTCCACGGCGGCGCGTTCATCGCGGCGACGCGCGCCGAAGCCGAGATCCTCCCGGTGGGTCTCGCCTACCCGGCGAGCTCCGGCGCCGCCTACGTGAACGAGACCTTCCTGAAGCACCTCGCGCGCATGGCGAAGAGCACGCGGACGCGCATGGGCGTCGCCGTGGGAACGCCCTTCGTCGCGACCAAGGGGACGCGCGCAGGCGCGCTCTGCCAGCAGGCGCACGCCGCCGTGAGCGAGCTCGTCGTCGAGGCGCGGCGCCTGTCGGGTCCCTGACGGCTCCGCCGACCCCGCGGGCGGGGTCGCGGTCGGGATCGCCGTCGGGGCTCGCTCAGCCGCCGCCGACGAAGTGCACGATCTCGATCGTGTCCCCGTCGTTCACCGTCCGCGTCGCGTGCTCGGCGCGCGGGACGATCTCCCGGTTCTGCTCCACCGCCACGGGCCCGTCGCCGAGCCCGAGATGAAGGACGAGCCCACGCACCGTGAGGCCGTCGGGGACCTCACGCTCGCTTCCGTTGATCGTCACCTTCATGGGCCAGGCACGTAGCCCCGAGCTCCATGGCGCGTCAACCGTCCGACGGTCGCGCCGCCCCGCGCGGCCGCATTGTGCTACGCCAGCGGAGGCCGCCATGACCGAAAAGCTCTACTGGTCGAACCCGCTCCAGACCTCGTTCGTCACCACGGGGGCCAGGCTCGCGGAGCACGCGGGGAAGCCGTCGCTCGTCCTCGAGCGGACGCTGTTCTATCCCGAGGGAGGCGGCCAGCTCGGCGACAAGGGCACGCTCACGGTCGGCTCGTGGGCGGCCGAGGTCGTCGATACGCAGATGGACGACGCGGGCACGATCCACCACGTGCTCGCCGAGCGCCCGCCGGAGGACGTCGCGGCGTCGTTCACGCCCGACGTGACCGTGCGCGGGACGATCGACGCGAAGCGCCGGCTCGATCACATGACGCAGCACACCGGCCAGCATGCGCTCTCCCGCGCGCTCGCGGACGTGGCGCGCGCAGAGACCGTCTCGGCCCGCCTCGGCGCGACGGCGTGCACGATCGACGTGCAGCGCGCGTCCATCCCCGACTCCGAGCTCTACCAGGCGGAGGAGCTCGTGAACGCGCTCATCGCGAGCAACGTCGAGGTGCGCGCGCTCTACCCGAATCGTGACGAGCTCGCGAAGCTGCCCCTGCGCAAGCCGCCGAAGGTCACCGAGGGCGTGATCCGCATCATCGAGATCGAAGGCTTCGACCTGACCCCGTGCGGCGGCACGCACTGCACGCGCACCGGGCAGATCGGCCAGGTGCGCATCGTGGGCGCCGAGAAGTACAAGGGCATGCTCCGCCTGACGTTCCACGCGGGCCTGCGCGCCTTCTACGACGCGCGCTCGAAGCACGCGGCGCTCGCCTCGATCGCCACCGATCTCACGTGCGGGATCGGCGACGTGCCCGCGGCCGTCGGGAAGCTCCGTGCCGATCTCAAGGCGGCGCGCGCCCAGATCGACGCCCTGCGCGGAGAGCTCGTCGATCTCGTGGCGAAGACGACGCTCGCGAAGCTCCCCTCGCCCGACGCCGTGCCCGGACCGATCGTGGTCCCCGTGCTGCGCGAGAACGACGACATCGGCTCGCTGCGCCTGCTCGCGGGCAAGCTCGCCTCCGATCCGCGCGTCGTCGCCCTCGCCGCCGCGAAGGATCCGAACAGCGGCGAGCTCGTGCTCGTCGTGCAGCGAGGCTCCGGAGCGCCGCTCGACTGCGGCGCGTTCGTCCAGGCGCAGGCGAAGGCCCGCTCCGGCCGCGGCGGCGGCCGCCCCGAGCGCGCCGAAGGGCGCTTCCCGCGCGGCACCTCGCTCGAGGTCGTCGCGGCGGCCGCGCAGTCGGCGATGGCGAGCTGACGTCCCGCGCCGGACGCCGGGCCGGGCGCGGTCGTCCGGGGGCGGCGATCAGCCGTCCGTCGGCATGGTCTCCCCGAGCTCGTCGAGCTTCCGGTAGATCGTGCGCGTCGAGATCCCGAGCAGCTGCGCGGCGAGGGACTTGTCGCCCTTCGTATGCTTGAGCGTCTCGCGGATGACGCGGAGCTCGATCTCGGCGAGCGGCGTTCCGATCGGGAACTCGAGCGGCCGCGGCGCCGAGCTCGCGGACTTGACGATGTTCTCCGGCAGGTCCTGCTCGGTGAGCGTGTCGCCGCGCGAGAGGACGACGGCGCGCTCGATGACGTTCTCGAGCTCGCGCACGTTGCCGGGCCACGCGTAGTCCATCATCCGATCGAGCGCCGCGCGGGCGACGGCGAGCCGCGGCTTGCCGTTCTTCTTCGCGTAGAGACCGACGAAGTGATCGACGAGGAGCGGAATGTCCTCGCGCCGCGTGCGCAGCGGCGGCGCGGTGACGGCGATGACGTTGAGGCGGTAGTAGAGATCCTCGCGGAAGCGCCCCGCCTGCACCTCGGCGAGCAGATCGCGGTTCGTGGCGGCGACGATGCGCACGTCCGCCTTCACCGTGTTGCCGCCGAGCGGCTCGTACTCGCCCTCCTGGAGGACGCGCAGCAGCTTCACCTGCACCTGCGGCGACAGCTCGCCGATCTCGTCGAGGAAGAGCGTGCCGCCGGCGGCCTTCGCGAAGCGCCCTTCCTTCTTCGCGACCGCCCCCGTGAAGGCGCCGCGCTCGTGACCGAACAGCTCGCTCTCGAGGATCGTCTCCGGGATCGCGGCGCAGTTGACCGCGACGAACGGCTTCTTCGCGCGCCCGCTGCGCTCGTGGATGTACCGCGCGAGCAGCTCCTTGCCCGTCCCGCTCTCGCCCAAGATGAGCACCGTCGCCATGCTCGGCGCCGCCTGCGTCGCGACCTCGATCACGCGCCGCCAAGCGAGCGAGCTTCCGACGATCTCGCGCTTGGTGAGCATCTTGATCTCGTCCTTGAGCGTCCGGTTCTCCTCGAGCAGCCGCCCGCGCTCGGCCGCCTTGCGCACGCTCTTGACGATCGTGATGCGCTTGAGCGGCTTCTCGACGAAGTCGTACGCGCCCTCGCGCATCGCGTTCACGGCGACCTCGACCGAGCCGTACGCGGTCATGAGCACGACCTCGACCTCGGGCTGCACCTGCTTGATCGCGCGCAAGAGCTCGAGCCCGGTCGTCCCCGGCATCATCAGGTCGGTGAGCACGACGTGGACGCGGTGGTTGCGTACCAGCTCGAGCGCGTGCTTCGCGTCGTAGGCGGTGAGCACGCGCATCCCCTCGCGCTGGAAGATCTTCTCGAGCGACTCGACGTTCGACCGCTCGTCGTCGACGACGAGCACCGTCGTGTTCTCGTCCTGGGATCGCGAGGACTCGGACGTCTTGTCACCGGCTCGTGACGTTTCGTCAATCACGAAGACCACTTTGTCACAGGCGGACAGATCGTCAAGCAGGCTCAGACTTCGTGTAATTTCGGCCAGTTATACGCAACGTCGGTGCGAACGGAGGGCACGACGGAGCGCCACGGGGCGCCGCCCGCGGCCCCGTGCCGCCCCGACGGGTCGAGAGCCGGCTCTATCGAACGAGCTTCGAGATGGCCTTGAAGGCGTCGGTCCCTGCGCGTTCGAGCAGGTCGAAGGCGACGGTCTCGGTGCCGGTGACGATGGCGCCGGCGCGCTCGCAGAGCGAGAGGCCGAGGACGCGGTTCTCCTCTCGGCGCGACGCCACGGCGTCGGAGACGACGTGGGTGTCGTAGCCGCGCTTCACGAGCTCGCGCGCGGTCTGGAAGACGCAGACGTGCGACTCCATCCCGACGACGACGACGGATCGCGGCGCGATCTCGGAGAGCGTGCGGGCGATCGCGAGATCGGAGCACGCGTCGAAGGTCATCTTCGGCAAAGGGGTGACTCCGAGCTCCCCGAGGAGCTTGGCGAGCTCGGGCACCGTCGGGCCGAGGCCCTTCGGGTACTGCTCGCTCGCGATCACGCGGACGCCGAGCACCTTCGCCGTCTCGAGGAGGATGCTCGTGTTCTTCACGAGCGTGGCGAGCGTCTCGGGCGGCATCGCGGCGGCCAGCTTCTCCTGGACGTCGACGACGAGGATCGCGGTGGTCTTGGGATCGAGTCGTTCCATGTTTCTCCTCCCGAGGCGAATCCCGAGGCGGTTCACTTCGCGCGCCGGAGGCGCTCGAGCGCGTTCAGGCGCAGGCGCGGCCGAAAGGACTTGATGAGCGCCGGCAGCTCGATCTTCGGCTCGAAGTCGAGGGTGGCCCGGCCGATCTCGCGTCCCTCGTCGTCGTAGAGACTGGCGTGGAGCGTCGTGAGCGAGCCGATGGCGTTGTAGAGGAAGAAGTCGCGCTGCCCGCGCAGGTGATAGGTCTTGCCGTCGTCGCCCTCGAACGTGAGCGCGTAGGGCACGCGCTTCTCGTCGGGGAGCTTCCACTTGACCGTCCCGCGCACCGTGCGCCCGGCGCCGGCGTTCTCGGCGAGCCCCTGGGCCTCGATGACGCCGTCGGCGTCGATGCAGCGTTCGCGCGCGAAGCGGCGAAGGCCGTCGACGCCGAGCCGGAGCGTGATGCGCATGACGCGGTCTTCGTACGGCGCATCGAAGAGGTGGTAGCGCCCCGTCATCGACTCGGCGAGCTCGAATCCGAGGCCCATGGCCGCTCAGCCCTTCGCCTCTTCCTGCTTCGCTTCGTCCTTCTTCGGATAGACGACGAGCCGCTCGACGACCGTGCCGGCGACGACGGCATCCGCGATCGCATCGACGTCGTCGAGGGTCACGCGCCCGTACGCGACGTGCTCGGGCTCCTGCACGATCGACGCGCCGATGTCGCAGAGGTCGAGACAGCTCGACGAGCAGGCCCGAATGCGCGTCGCGGCCCCGCGCTGAGCGAGCGCAGCCTTGAGACGCTTCACGAGCTCTTCACTTCCCTTCTGAGCGCACGACCCCTTCGGGTGGTCGTCGGGACGGCGGTTCGTGCAGACGAAGAGGTAGCGTTCTCGATGCGGCATCGGGCACCAGATATCGAAAGACGGGCGCGAGCGGTAGCTTCGTGCGATCGCGAGGACATCGAACCATCGGCTTCCGTCGGATGGCCGTCAAGGGGGAGGCCTCGGGCCTCGAGGAGGCCTCGGGCTCGGCAGGCCCTACTGTCTCCGTGTTGCGAGAGCCTCACTCGTGAGAGTGCAGCGCGCAAACAAACGAAAACGAAGCGACGCGAAGTGCAGCGCAAAGGCAGAGTTGGGTCGAACTGGGCCTTGCGGCACGAGCGCCTCCGATGCGAAAGTCCGCCGCCATGTCGAACCGCTGGCTCGTTCGCTTCGCTACCCTGCTGATTCCTCCCGTGATCGGCGCGGCCGCGCTCTTCGCCTGCGGAGGAGGCAGCGACAACCTTCCGCCGCCCCCGCCCCCGCCGCCGGTGCCTGCGACCGACGCCGCGACGACCGTCTCCACGATCGCGCCGCCCGCGCCCCCTGCGCCTGCGACGCCGCCGCCCCCGCCCGTCACGCTGGCGCCGGGCGCTGCGAGCCCGGATCCGTCGGCGCCGCTGCCGACCGTCGCGATCAAGGCGCCGACGAAGGGCCAGGTCATCCCGGCCGACAAGGCGGCCGACTTCTCGGTGAAGCTCGACGTCAAGAACTGGCAGACGGCCGTGGGCTCGAGCCACGTCCATCTGATCCTCGACAACAAGCCGTACAAGGCCATCTACGACCCGAAGGCGCCCGTGAAGCTCTCCGAGCTCTCCGGCGGCGAGGCCATCTCGGAGGGCCTGCACGTGCTCGTCGCGTTCCCGAGCCGCGCGAACCACGAGTCGGTGAAGACGAAGGGCGCGCTCGCGATCGTCCCGTTCTGGGTCGGCAAGAAGGGCGACGCGAAGGACGACCCGACGACGAAGCCCATGCTCATCTACAGCCGCCCGAAGGGCGACTACAAAGGTGAGATGGCGAACCACGTGCTCATCGACTTCTACTTGGCGAACGTGACGCTCGCCGAAGGCAAGGAGCACGTGCTCGTCACCGTCACGGGCCCGGGCATCGACAAGCCGCTCGAGGCGAAGGTCGAGAAGTTCGGCACGCCGCTCTACCTCGACAACCTCCAGAACGGCACGTACGAGGTCACGACCCAGCTCGTCGACGCGTCCGGCAAGCCGATGGAGGGACTCTGGGGCAAGATCACGCGCTCCATCAAGATCGACCGCGACGCGCCGGCCGACACGGCCGCCGCGCACGGGGCCGATCACGGCGCCGACGGCGGTGCGCCGGCGGCCGCGGACGGCGGTGCTGCGAAGGCGCCCGCGCCCGCGCCGAGCCCGACGATGACGACGGCGCTCCCCTCGATGGGCACGCCCACGAAGTGAGGCACCCCTGACCCGCAGCGCCACCGAGTGACGGCGCCGCACATCGGACCGACCGGGATGCCAGCTCGCCGCGACGAAATCGTCCGCCTCGACCACGCGCGCGTCTGGCATCCCTACACGTCCATCGACGCGTGGGAGAAGACCGATCCCATCGTCGTCACGCGCGCCGACGGCGCCTTCTTCTGGGACGCCGACGGCACCCGCTACATCGACGGCAACTCCTCGTGGTGGGTGGCCGCCCTCGGCCACAACCACCCGCGTCTCCTCGCCGTCCTGCGCGAGCAATCCGAGCGCTTCGCCCACGTCGCCCTGGCCGGCATCACGCACGAGCCCGCCGCCCTCCTCGCCGAGGAGCTGGTCGCCGCCGCGCCGCGCGGCCTATCACGTGTATTCTACACGGACAACGGCTCCACGGCGGTGGAGGTCGCGATCAAGATCGCGCTCCAAGCGTGGCACCAGCGGGGCGCCCCGAAGAAGACGCGCTTCGTCGCCCTCGACGGCGCCTTCCACGGCGACACGCTGGGCGCGACGAGCCTCGGCGGCGTCGAGGTCTTCACGCGCCCGTTCGCCGGCGTCCTCTTCGATTGCGTCCACGCCCCCTTCCCCGAGCCCGGCGCCTACGAGCGCGCGTTCGACACCATCGCGTCCATCGTCCGGCGCGACAAGGACACCCTCGCCGCCGTCGTCGTGGAGCCCGTCGTCCAGGGCGCCGCCGGCATGCGCATCTACGACGCCGCCTTCCTCTCCGCGCTCCGCGACGTCACGCGCGAGAACGACGTCCTGTTCATCGCCGACGAGGTCTTCGCCGGCTACGGCCGCACCGGCAAGATGTGGGCGTGCGATCACGCCGGCGTCACGCCCGACGTGATGTGCGTCGGCAAGGCCTTCTCGGCCATCGTGCCGATGGGCGCGACGCTCGTGACGGAGGACGTCTTCTCCGCCTTCCGCGGCGGCAAGGACCGCACCCTACATTACGGCCATACGTTCTGCGGAAACCCCATCGGCGCCGCGCTCGCGCGCGAGGTCCTCGCCATCTACCGCGACGAGCGCGTCCTCGAAGGCATCCCGCCGCGCGCCGCGCGCATCTCCGCCGCCTTCGAGCGCCTCGCGCAGCTACCGGGCGTCGAGCGCGTTCGGTCCATCGGGATGATCGGCGCCGCCGATTTGCGCGCCACCGGCGCGGGTGGGTACCTCGGCGAGTCCGGGTGGCGTGTTTACGAGGAAGCGAGGAAGCGCGGCGCGTACCTCCGGCCGCTCGGCGACACCGTGTACGTCTGCCCGCCGCTCAACATCGGCGAGCAGGAGCTCGACGAGCTGCTCGGGATTCTCGAGGAGAGCGTTCGCGTCGTGACGGCATCGTCGTGAGGCGGGCTTCCCTCCGCGCACCACGCCGTCGGCCTCATCTCCTCAGTCGTTGTTGTACGCCTTCCATTCGACGACGGCGGCGGATCCCTCCTCGTCGAAGTAGGCGCTCGCGCTCACTCATGCGCTAGCCCGCCGCTACTCATCTCACGCTCGATTCGGTCGAGCAGGGTATCCAGCGCCTCCCCCCCCGTCGCGACGGTCCCGGCAAGCCGCACGGCTTCCCGGAGGACGTCGGCCGCCCTCGTCGAACCGACGTTCCCACCTCAGCCGTTTTCCCTCCTTCAGGAGCTCACGCGCGCTCGGCATCGGCAGCCGTTCTCCGGAGTGAGTCATCGAAGCTCAGGTTTTCTCGGCTACCTCGGCGCCACCAACAGCCACGAGGACGAACAGTCGAGCTCGGCTCTTGCGCCAAGCGCACGCCGCGATGCTGGTAAACTTCGACGATCGTCGTGACTGTCCGTACCCCGTCGTTCATCGTACTCACAATCGTCGGCACCGGCTGCGGCCTGAGCGTCGTCGCGTCCTCCACCACGGACGAAGGGGCGGAAGCAGTGGAGGAGCCCACGAGGGACGCCTCGGTCGACACCGCCGCGCCCGTCTCCGTCGACGCCGACAGCGGCTCGCAGCCATCTCCCGTCGATGCGGGCACGAACGACGACGAGGACGCGGCGGCGGACGTCGACGCCGGGCCTCTCCCTCCCGTGTTCGGCGAGGAGTGTCCGCCCGGAACCGTCTACGAAGACGACTTCACCTTCGATCCGACGGGGCGATGGTTCCCGGTCGCCGCTACCTGGACGTGGGATTCAGCGAACAAGATCTACACCGTCACGGGCTTCGACCCCCACGGACTGACGTGGATCGGCGAGCGACCGAAGTGGCAGAACTACTCGATCGAAGCATCCATTCGCGTCAGTGCGCCGTCGAGCGCACATGGGAACGCCGGGCCGGTGTTTCGCGTCCTCGACGTCGGCGAGCCGCCGGTCGAGAACAACGACGGCCACATGTATCTCGCCGCCGTCGTCCTCAACGGAGACCACAAAGTCATCTTCGGTATCGAGGACGACGGGAGCTGGTCGCAGGAGGCCGATACGAAGAACGTGTCGATCCCCTCCAACCAGTGGATCACGATGCGCGTGGACGTGACCGGCAAGGACGTCAAGGTCTACGTCGGAGACAAGAAGGCGATCGACACGAAGAACGACCGCTACACGTCGGGATCGATCGGCTTCAAGACCTACCGCCTCAACCTATCCATCCGCTCGGTCAAGGTCACCTGCCTCTGACGTCTGCGTGCGTCTCCTCGATCAACATCAGCGCCTCACGAAAAACCTACCGAGCGCGATTTGCCCGTACGCGCGCCCCGTGCTTCTCTCGCGTCCGGAGCGTCCCTTTTGACCATCGATCGCTTCTCCGTCATCGGCGGAACCATCGTCCTCGCCTCTTTCCTCTGCCTGGGTGCCTCGAGCGGGTGCCGAGGCGGCCCCGGCAGTCCGGGCGTCGGCGACCCGAACACCTCGTCGGAGAACTCGGGCTCCGGTGACGGCACCGAGGGCTCCTCCGGCGGCACGGACGACATCGGGATGGGCGCCTCCGGCGGGCAAGGCGGCCGCGAATACTCGAACTTCGGGCCGTGCGGTTTGGACGGCGGAGTCACCTGTTTCGAGCGCCGAGGTGAGGGACCGAACAGCGCGATGGGAGTGGGCTGCAAGATGCCGGAGACGTGCGAAGGCGAGAGCTTCGCTTGCGGCCACCCGAGCCACTGCAACGGACAGAGCTGCTGCGCCGACACCAGCAACGGCAGCATCCACGCGATCTGCAAGGCCGACTGCAACGCCGCCGGCGAGATCCGTCTCTGCGACGTGGACGCGGACTGCGGCGAGGGCGGGACGTGCACGCTCTACCGCTGCCCGCAGTGGGTCGTGGCGGCCGTCAAGGCATGCTCCCAGCCGGCGGGCTGCAACTGACGACACGCAACGGGCCGGCGACGGTCATCGGCGGCGAACGGCAGAGCTCGCGAGTGGATCGCCGACGATCCGCGCAGCGCGGCGCAGCTCTCGACGCGACGATCGTGACGCGACGATCGAGGGTGTCGACACGCAAGACGACGCAGCGTGGTCACGCTTCGATCCAGGTTTCATGCGTGTCTCATGGGTGGCTTCTGCGATGGCGATTGCTAATTCATCAGCATGAAGCTCCGTCTCTCGTCCAAAGCACTCGCAGGCATCCTTGGCGCCATCGCCGTCATGGCGACGAGCATCGCCTCGGCGCAGGCGGATGAGAGGGCGCCGGAGAAGTCATCGACCCAGAAGAGCGGCAGCCAGGTCGTGTGCCGGACCGAGGGCTCCGACGGCAAGATCGAGCTCGTCGTCGAGTGGGACGGCAACGAGGGCAAGGGCTGGCTCGAGCAGGTCGCGCCGAGCGGCAACGTCACCAGGCAGCGCATCCGCGCCGAGCGCGTGAAGAACATGATCGTCGTCGACGAGCTCGGGCAGCGGGACCTCGTCGTCCACGCGGCCATCGTCGCGGAGAAGGACGGCAAGCGCTACATGCGGGTCGGCTCCGACGGAAACCCCTGGAACGCCTGCAAGTGAGCCGCTGACGCGCTCGGCCGCGTCCCCTCACCTGCTCGACCGCGAGCGTCCCCAACGGTGCGCGCCCGCGACCGGCGTCCGTGCGCGCCCGCGACCGCCACCCGCGGACGTCCCTGAGGCGCGCGCGTGTCCGCGACCGGCGCCCGTACGGCCCTAGGCGCCCGCGCGTCTGCGAGACGGCCGACGGCAGCCGCGATCTACCGCCGGACGGCCGCTGCCGCGCGCGAGCACGCGAGAGGGATGCACGCACGTGCGCACGGACGACGAGCGCGCCATCGGCCGCGGCGCGCGACGAGGCAAGGTCGCGCGCATCGCCTCGAGCCGTTGTCGCGGACGCCCTCGATCGAGGACGCCAACTCCGTCGCGAACGCACCACTTGCGTGGGCATCCCCGCCGAGTGGCGGTTCGCCGCCACGGGTTCCTCACGAGCCTCTCCGTCGTCGATCACGCCTGGATTTCCGCATCGAACGCGCTGCTCGCGCGCTCGGGTCGCGCGCATCGAACGCGGCATCCCTCTTGATCCTTCGCCGTCACGGGAAGGCGGATGGAGGTGTCGATGAGGTTCATGACGCGCGGGCGTGACGGAAAGGTCTCACGAGGTTCTCGAGCGATGGCTCGATGGAGATCGCTCGATGCCGCCTGCGCGCTGCGCCGACTCGGTGCAGGCGCTCTCGCGTTGGGCGCGATCGTCGCGTGTCAGGCGCCGATCGAAGAAGAGCCGCTCGAGCACCAGACGGCCGACATCTTGGCTCCGGTCTGGAACACCGGAAACATGCCCCTGAACGTCCGCGGGCGTCCGACGACCAAGTCCGAGATCATCACGACGATCCCGCCGGGGACGAAGGTCGACATCGGATGTCAGACCGAGGGTGAGGTCATCGACGGCACGCCCGTCTGGGACTGGCTGCCGGCGTACGGCGGCTACGTCTCCGACGCGCACCTCTACACCGGCTACGACGGCTTCGCGCCGAACATCCCGCGCTGCTCGAGCACGAGCCCGCCGCGCTCGTCGAAGGGCGCGGGCGGTAGCTCGTCGGCGCTGAAGGGATTCCTCCTCCCGCTCGAGTGCGGGACGAGCGCCATGGTCACGCAGGGACGCGGCGGCTACAGCCACTGGAACGAGGCCTACTACGGGACGGACTTCGGGCTGCCGGTCAACACGCCGCTCGTCGCCACGGAGGACGGCCGCGTCACCCTCGTCCGGAACGACGTCAAGCCGGGCAACCCCTGTTACTCGGGCGGCGGGCCCGCGTGCGCGAACACGGTGAACTACGTCGTCATCGCGCACGCCGACGGGACGGACACGGCTTACCTGCACGTGAACACCGTGCTCGTGAACGTCGGCGACTACGTCCGCCGCGGCCAGCGCGTCGCGCTCTCCGGCGGCACGGGTTGGTCGACCGGCCCGCACGCGCACGTCCAGCGCCAGCAGCGCTGCGGGAGCTGGTGGTGCTGGAGCATCCCCGTCTCGTACGGCGACGTGCCCGGTGGCGAGACGTACACGGGGCAGTGGGTCACGTCGAAGAACTGCCTCTGACGCGCGAGGGCCGAGCGCGCCCACGACAGCGCGCGCCGCCGATCAGTTCACGACGACGCTGCTCTTGTACATCCCCATCCCGCACTGGAAGGTCAGCTTCTGATCCTTGTCGGTGGGGATCTCGATCGTGACGGGCTGCCCCTTCGGCAAGTCCTTCTTGATGTCGAGCTCGGGGAAGACGACCTCGGTCGCGCACGTCTCGTCGGTCGTCCTCAGGAACACGAGCGTCCCCGGCTCCCCCTTCTTCAGCGTGACGGAGCTCGGGGTGAAGCCCTTCTCGTCGGCGGTGATCCGAATCGCGCCGGCAGGCACGGACGCCGCGGCGGCCGACGCCTGCTCCTTGTCCTTGTCCTTGTTGCACGCGGCGAGGACCGTCATCGGCACGAGCAGAGCCAACAGACCGAACCTCTTTCCCGCGATCATCGCCGCCAGTTCTAACACACTCGCTCCGGTGCCGCATCGAAGGCGCGCCGCGGCCGGCGACCTCGACGGTTTACAGCACGGCCGCGGCCGGTATCCTGCGCGCACCATGACAACGCGCGTCTCTTTCAAGTCGAAGACGGGTTCCGATGTCTCGGGTGAGCTCGCCGAGCCCAGCGGCTCGGACAAGGTGCCCGCGATCGTGCTGCTCCAGGAGTGGTGGGGGCTCAACGATCACATCAAGAGCCTCGTCGATCGGATGGCGAAGGAGGGCTTCGTCGTCGTCGCCCCCGACCTCTACCACGGCAAGGTGACGAAGGACCCGGCCGAGGCCAGCAAGCTGATGTCGGAGCTCGACACCGCGAAGGCCGTGCAGGACATCGCCGGCGCCGTGGACTTCATCAGGAACCACCCGCGCTCGAACGGGAAGGTCGGCGTGATGGGCTTCTGCATGGGCGGCGCGCTCTCGTTCGCTTCGGCCTGCTTCATCGAGGGCCTCGGCGCGGTCGTCCCGTTCTACGGCGTCCCGCCCGCGGACAAGGTCGACTACTCGAAGGTGACGGCGCCGATCATGACGCACGTCGCGAAGCACGACGAGTGGGTCACGCTCGACAAGGTCGAGGAGATCAAGAAGCAGCTCGAGGGCCGCGGCCACCCGATCGAGGTCCACGTCTACGACGCGCAGCACGCGTTCGTGAACGACACGCGGCCGGAGGTCTACCACGCAGAGAACGCCAAGCTCGCGTGGGAGCGCACGGTCGCGTTCTTCAAGAAGCACCTCGCCTGACGCCTCGGGCCGAGGCCGGCGAGGCCCGAGGCGCCGCTCGAGCCGCTCGAGCCGCTCAGACCGACAGCTCGAGCGCGGCCAGCGTCGCCGGGACCTCGGCCCCTTCCCAGACGATGCGATGGAGCGCGGCGAGGAGCGGGAGATCGCTCTCGCTCACCCCGCGCTCGCGCGCCCAGCGCCATGCGGAGGCGATCGCCGGATAGCCCTCCGTGAGCTCGCCGGTGGCGAGCATCTCCGCGGCCACCGTCTTCGCGGGCTTGCCCTTCCCCACCCGCTCGCCGAAGGCGCGATTGCGGCCCGCCGCGGCGGTCACGTGCAGGTCGCCCACGCCCGGCGCCGCGTACGCCGTCTCGACCCGTCCGCCGCCCGCAGCGACGAGCCTGGCCATCTCGACGACGGCCTGCTGGAAGCACGCGGCCCGCGCGTTGTGGCAGTCGGCGCCGACGTGACCGTCCCAGAGCCCGAGGCCGGTCGCGTACGCGTTCTTGAGCGCCGAGCAGATCTCCGCGCCCGCGATGTCGTCGCTGACGGTGACGCGCAGGTGCCCGCCGCCCATCGCCTCGGCGCACGCGCGCGCATCGGCGACGTCCGCCGACGCGAAGAACATCCACGTGAGCACGCGGCGCGCGATCTCGATCGCCTTCGCCGGGCCCGCCGCGTGGACGAAGCGCAGGCGCTTGCCGGCGACCTCGGACGCGACGACGTCGATGCGATCCATCTTCCCGCTCTTCGCGGGCAGAAAACCCTTCGTGACGCTCAGGACGGGCACGTCGGGGAGGTGGGGGCCGGCCTTCGTCAGCACGGGGACGAGCCCCTCGGAGCTGACGGCGTGGACGACGAGCTCCGCCCCGTCGAGCGCGGCCTCGAGCGCCGCCGACCGCATCGGCGTGACGCGCGCGTCGAGCTTCTTCTTCAGCCGAGGGTGCTCTTTGCCCTGCTCGACCGCCTCGATCAGCGTATCGTCGAGCCACGTCCCCCAGAGCCGGACGTCGTGCCCGCGCATGGCCGCGACCTCGGCCATCGCGCTGCCCATGTAACCTGCACCCAGGACCGTCACGCGCATGGGCTCTTCTTAGTGCCGGCCGCCCTCTCGCCGCCAGGGGTTCGTTTCAGAGGCTCAGAGCCGCCCGCGATAGGCCGTCGTGCGAGGAGCCGCCGCCCCCGGAACGACGCGGAGCTCGGCGAGGGCGTTGCCCGCCACCGCCGCGACGGCCGTGGCCACGGCCGCGGTCAAGGCGTCGAGGGCCGAGGGCGTCTCGTTCACGCGCGCGCACAGCTCCGGGACGAGCCGCAGCACGACCCGATGCGCGCGCACCCTGCCGTGCGAGCCCTCCCAGGCGAGGACGTCGCGCTCGACCTCGAGCACGCCCGCTTCGAGCGCCTCGCGCGCGAGCGGCGGCGCGAGCGGGCCCAGCTCGTCGAGCGCGAGCCGCCTCAGCCCTTCGTCCTCGCGCGGCTCCTCACCCGCCTCACGCGGCATCGGTCGCCCTTCATCCGCAGTTCCTTCACGTGGCGCTCCCCGGTGCTCGAGCGTCCGCGGTACGCGCGTCAACGCCGCCCGAGCTGCTTTCGCCCCTCGTTCTCCTCGAGCCCCTCCTCGTCGACCGGGGCGTGCCCCGGCGCGTGATCCGCGACCCGCACGTTGCTCCCGAGCGCGGCCGCGATGGCCGCCACCTGCGTCTCGCTCGGTCCCATCGGCTTCGCGAGATCGAAGATGACCTTGCTCGTCCCTCCCGACAGGTTCTGGAGCGCCTCGAGACGACGGAGCTCCATCGCGCCGGGCGACGAGTGGAGGATGCGCGCGGCCTCGGCGAAGTTCTTGGCGCTCTCGAGGTCGGCCTGGCTCTTGATGACGACGTACTGCCGATCGCGCTCGGCGATCGCCTTCTTCGCGATCACCTCCTGCATCTGCTGCGGGAGCTGGATGTCCTGGAGAGCGATGAGCTCGACGTGCAGGCCCCACTGCGCGACGAAGTGCTCGACCGCCGCGCGGACCTTGGCCGCGACCTGCTCGCGATGCGCGAGCAGCTCGTCCAGCACGGTCTCGCCGACGACGTCGCGGAGGACCACCTTCGCGCGATCGCGGATGGCGTGCTCGTAGTCCTCGACGTTGAGCGTCGCCTTCTCCGCGTCGACGACCTTGTAATAGATGACCGCGTCGATCCAGGCCGTCACGTTGTCGGCCGTGATGACCGCCTGCTGCGGCAGGTCGCGGTTGCGGACGCGCATGTCGACGCGCACCATCCGCTGGATGCCCGGGAAGACGAAGTTGAGCCCGGGCCCCGCGCGGCCGGTGAGCTTGCCGAGCGTGAACTTCAGGGCCGTCTCCCACTGATTCACCTGCCGGAGCCCGCGCGCGAGCACGGACAATCCCACCGCCGCGGCGGCCACCCCGAACACGGTCACCGGATCCATGCCACCATCCTAAGGCCGCGTTTGCCGGCTGCCACGCGTCCTGCGCGGTCTTTGGGCGATTTTTCACGAGCGATCCGCCCGAGGCGTGTCGATCTTCGGCGCCGACTCGCGCTCGCGTCGCTCCCTGTCGGCCCAGGCACGCTCGTGCTCTTCCTCGCGCCGCGCGCGGTCGCGGGCGAACTGCGCCGCGAGCTGTTCACGCGCTGCGCGATAGACCGAGAGACGACGGGCCTCGTCCGTGAGGTATGGGAGGAGCTGCTCGAGCGTCGCGACGTTGGCCCGGCGGAAGCGGTCGGCGTCCTCCTTCGCCTCGAACGGATCGTCCCCGAGCGCCTCCATCGTGTGCCGCCCGGCGCGCAGCGCGGACTCGAACGTCTCGCGCTCGATGCGCTCGATTCCGCGAGCGCGGAGCTCGAGCCAGTGCGCCACGTTGCGTGCGCGGGCGACGATGGTGAGGTTCGGGAAGTGCTCCCTCGCGACGTCGACGAGGCGCAGGCTCGCCGCGACGTCGTCGACGGCCACGACGAGGACCTTCGCCTCCGCCGCGCCCGCGGAGCGAAGCAGGTCGAGCCGCGTGGCGTCGCCGAAGAAGACGCGGAAGCCGAACTTGCGGGCGAGATCGATCTGATCGGGATCGTGATCGAGCAGCGTCGCGCGCACACCCACCGCGAAGAGCATGCGCCCGACGATCTGCCCGAAGCGACCGAAGCCGGCGATGATGACCGGAGCGCCGTCGCTCTCGACGGGCTCCTCCGGCGGCAGCTCCTTCCCGTCGCCGACGACGCGATCGTGGACGACGAGGAGGAGCGGCGTCACGGCCATCGACAGCGCCACCGCGAGCGTGAGCAGCCCGTCCCACGGCTCGGGCAAGAGGTGCGCGGCCCCGGCGACGCCGAAGACGACGAAGGCGAACTCGCCTCCTTGCGACAGGAGCGCGCCGAAGAGCCAGCGCTGGGCCCGCGGGACGGCGAGCGCAGGCGCGATGGCGGCCATGACGACGAGCTTCAGGACGACGATGCCCCCGACGAGCGCGAGGACGAGCGCGGCCTGATCGCGCAACAGGCCGAAGTCGATCGACATCCCGACCGCGATGAAGAACAGGCCCATGAGCAGGCCCTTGAACGGCTCGATGTCCGTCTCGAGCGCGTGCCGGTACTCCGAGCTCGCGAGCAGCACCCCCGCGAGGAAGGCGCCGAGCTCCATCGATATGCCGACGAGCTCCATCAGGCGGGCGATCGCGATGACGAGCAGCAAGGCGAACGCCGTGAACACCTCGCGGAGGCCCGTCTTCGCGACGAAGCGCAGGACCGGCGTCGTGAGGTATCGGCCGACGACGAACACGGCCGCGATCGCGCCGAAGACCTTGAGCACGCCGACGACGCCGTCGCCCGAGCCGCCGTTGCCCGCGAGCATCGGGACGAGGGCGACGAGCGGGATCGCCGCCATGTCCTGGAACAGGAGCACCGCGAACGCCGACCTGCCCATCTGCGTCGAGAGCAGCCCGCGCTCGCGCATCGTCTGGATCGCGATCGCCGTCGACGAGAGCGCGATGGTGAGGCCGGCGACCAGCGCGGCCTGCCACGGCAGGCGGAACACGAGCACGAAGGCCGTGAGCGCGAGGCCGCAGAGGCCCATCTGGATGGCGCCTCCGCCGAAGACCGGCCGCCGCATGGCCCAGAGCCGCCGCGCGTCGAGCTCGAGGCCGATGAGGAAGAGCATGAGCACGACGCCGAACTCGGCGAAGTGGAGGATCGATCGGACCTCGTGGACGAGCCGCAGCCCGAACGGGCCGATGACGCAGCCCGCGACGAGGTACCCGAGCACGGAGCCGAGACGGATGCGCGCCGCGATGGGCACGAACACGATCGCCGCCGAGAGGTAGACGATCGCGTCGCGCATCAGGTCGTGCTCGCCGACTTCGTTGCTCACGCGACCTCCCTCTCGCCGGCGAGCGCCGCGACGCGATCCCGGTACGTCTTCGCGTGAGCGGCGAGCGCGGCGTCGTCGATCGTGTCCGCTCCGTGAACGACGATCGGCTCTTCCCAGCGCATCTTGCAGAAGCGCGCGGTCTGCTCGATCGGACGCGTGAACGCCTCGAACGAGTGCTCGGGTCCGTACCAGTCCCATGCCGTGCCCGTCGTCGTCACCCAGAGCAGCGGCTTTCCGGCGAGCGCGTCGCCTCCGGGCCCATGGGCGAAGCCCTCCTCGAGCACCTTCTCGAACCAGTGCTGCAAGAGCGCCGGCACGCCGTACCAGTAGAACGGCGACTGCCAGACGACGGCGCGCGCAGCGCGCAGCGCGGCCTGCTCGGCGTCCACGTCGATCGCGAAGTCGGGATAGCGATCGTAGAGCGAGGTCACCGCGACGCCCGGTACGTCCTTCACCGCCGCGAGCAGGACGCGGTTCGCGCGCGAGCGCCGCGGGTACGGATGCGCGTGGACGACGACGACCGTCGCAGGGGCAGAGCCGGAGCCCGCCGCCCCCTTCGACGGCTCGGATTGCCGAGCGGACATGGCCCGCACGATACCCGAGCACCGAGCGCCGATGTGGCGCTTCGAGACGGGCCGCTCGTTCGCGAGCTACTTGGCGAGCGCGCGCGCGAGCTCGTCGTAGAGGTGCACGTTCGCCTTCACGGTCTTCGTGTACACGCCGACGTGCATCGACTCGTTGGGCCCGTGCGCGCCGGTGTCCGGGTCGATGACCCCGTTCAGGACGAGCGGCAGCCGCGAGAAGCGCTTGCCGAAGAGCGCGACGAACGGGATCGAGCCGCCGAGGCCGAGGCGGAGCGGCGGGCGCCCCCAGGCCGCCGTGTACGCGCGATCGGCGGCGTCGAAGGCCGGTCCCTCTGCGCGGTAGTCCCACGAGGAGGCCGCGCCCGGCTGCTTCACGATCGAGACCGTGAGGCCGCCCGGCACGTCGCGCCGCAGCTCGGCCGCGACGAGGTCGAACAGCTCGTCCGCGGTCTGCCCCGGCGCGATGCGCAGGCTCAGCTTCGCGGACGCCGACTTCCGGATCGCGTTCTTCTCCGTCCCGGGCGCAGGGAACGTCGTCGACAGGATGGTCACGGCGGGCTGGCGAGCGATCCACGCCGCAGGCGTCAGGCCACGGTCCGGGAGCGGGTTCACGCCGTCGAGGAGGCGCGCGCCGGTCCGGATCACGTCGGCGTCGAGCGGGACCTCGCGCGAGCTCTCGAGCCATGCGGGATCGACCTCGCGCCGGCCGAGCCGCAGGCGCCCGTCCTGGTCGACGAGACGCGCGAGGAGCGCGACGAGCGTCATCGCCGGGTCCGGCACGATGTTGCCCCAGAGACCCGAGTGCACGTCGGCGTGGGCGCTCGTCACGGAGACCTCGATCTCGAGCAGCCCGCGCAGGCTGACGGTGAGGCCCGGGATGTCGACGCTCGGGTTCTCGCAGTCGGTGAGGACCATCGCGTCGGCCTCGAACGCGTCGGGGTACGCGTCCATGAAGCGCTCGAGGTTCGGGCTGCCGATCTCCTCCTCGCCTTCGAGCAGGATCTTCAGGTTGCACGGCAGCCCGCCGTTCTCCCGGAGCCACGCCTCGATCGCGACGAGGTGGCTGAGCCACCCGCCGGCGTCGTCCGCCGAGCCGCGCCCGTAGAGGCGATCGCCCTTGCGCACGAGCGTGTGCGGGTCCGTGGCCCAGACCTCGCCCTTCACGGGCTGCACGTCGAAGTGGCCGTAGACGAGCACCGTCGGCGCCTTCGGGCCCGCGCCCATCCACTCGGCCGCGACGCACGGATGCGCGTTCGGCAGCTCGAGCACGCGCGCTCGAGACAGCCCGAGCTCCGTCAGGTCTGCGCGAAGCACCTCGGCGAGCTGCTTCAGGCGCGGGGCGGCCTCGGGATCGCTGGAGATCGGCGCGAACGCGAGGTAGCGACCGAGACGAGCGAACGAAGGCTCGACCGCAGCCTCGGCGGCGCGAGCGACACGGGAGACGTCGACCATGGGCCGCCCCTACCACGGCTCGACGCCGGAAGGGGACGCGATCCGACGCATTCGCCGATTTCCGGAGCTGAAAACGGCGACCGCAGGCGCGATCGGCCCAGCCCATCCGTCCGGCTGCGGCTATCCTCGGCGGGTGCGGCTCCGAGCTCCGATCGTCTGGCTCCTTCTGGCCTGTGCTCCTGGATGCGAGAGCGAAGGGAGCAACCGACCCGCCGATGGCGGGGCCCCGGCGGACGCCGGCTCGGACGGCGCCGGCCAGCCTCCGATGTTCGACGCGGTCGAGGAGATCACGTCGCTCAACACCACCGAGGCGGAGATCTCCGCGCGGTTCGCGGACGACGAGCTCTCCGGCATCGTCACCGCGGGAGCCGGGGATCTGTTCGTCGTCGACCGACGCAGCCTCGACGCGCCGTTCCGCGCGCCGCGGTCGGTCCCAGGGGTCAACACCACCGCGAACGAGGGCCACGGCATGCTCTCGGCCGACGGCCTCCGGATCGTCTTCGAGTCCGATCGGCCCGGCGCAAGCGGCGGTCGCGACCTGTGGCTCGCGACGCGGACGGACACCACCGCGGCCTTCGAGGAGGCCACGCCCCTCGCGGATCTGAACGGACCCCTCGACGACGGCGAGCCGTACCTCGTCGGCGACCGCCTGTACTGGAGCTCGACGGAGTCGGAAGAAGGCCCGACCCGCATCCGAGTCGCGACGGCGAGCGGCGCGGGCTTCGGTTCGCCGAGCGTCGTCGCGCTCGGCGAAACGACGAGCGACGGTCATCCCGTGCTGACGCGCGACGAGCTCGAGATCTTCTTCTCGTCGACGCGTCCCGGCTCGAAGGGCACGGCGATCTGGACGGCACGTCGCGCGAGCACGAACGAAGCGTTCGGCGAGCCGCGGATCGTCGCCGAGCTCGACAGCGACGGCATCGACTATCCGACGTGGATCTCGGCGGACGGCCGGCGGCTCTACTTCGTGAGCGAGCGCAACGGCAGCCTCGACCTTTTCGTCGCGACGCGCCGTTGAGCGGCGAGCCCCCCTTCCAAAAGCCTCCCTTGCGGGTGGCCCCCCCCTTCGTAGTCGGGGCGAGAGGATTTGAACCTCCGACTCCCTGGTCCCGAACCAGGTGCGCTACCAGGCTGCGCTACGCCCCGGGTGCCTCACCCACCCTCCAGGAGGAGTGCGGCGAGGGGCGCCTAGATAGGACTCTGGAGGCTCCCGCGTCAACGCGATTCGACTTCGTTCTGTCTTCCAGTGGGAGCGGAACCGTCCAATGGCGCAGGACTCCTACCTTTTTCCAGCCTCAGGCGAGCTCCGCCCTTCACTCTCAGCGGATCTCTGTCAAGCTACACTGTAACAGCGACCGGTGGTCGGGGTGGTTTGGGGTAGCTCCAAGTTCCAAGGACGACGGAATCGCTGCCGCCTCGTGCCTCTTCAACTTCCTTTCGCCCGGATTCGACGGGCACCGGTCTCTGTCCCCACGGACACGTGGGATCCGAGGTGAACCTCCTTTGCCGAATGGAGACGCGATGACTGCACAGGCCTCAGACCTCCAGCTCCCCGCCGTGAAGATCCTGATCGTCGACGATGATCGCGCCATCTGCGAGTACATGCAGACGTTGCTCGAGCGCGACGGGTACGCCGTCAAGACGATGAGCGATCCGACGACGATCGAGGAGGAGGTCAAGAACGGCGGCTACCACCTCATCATCCTGGACCTCATGATGCCGAAGCTCGACGGCATCGAGGCGCTCAAGAAGATCCGCAAGATCGACAGCGACGTCGCGGTCGTCATCTTCACCGGCTACCCGAACCTCGAGACGGCGGTCGCGTCGATGAAGCTGGACGCCGTCGACTACATCAAGAAGCCGTTCAACGTGGACGAGTTCCGCGAGGTCCTCGACCGCGTCATGCGCAAGAAGGGGCTCGCGCGCACGCCGGAGGAGAAGCTGCACAAGGTCATCGGCGACACGATCCGCAACCTGCGGAAGGAGAAGGATCTGACGCTGAAGCAGATGTCGCGGCGCACGAACCTGAGCGTGTCGCTCCTCTCGCAGATCGAGCGCGCCGAATCGAGCGCGTCGATCTCGTCGCTGTACAAGATCGCGACGGCGCTCGACTCGCGCATCCAGGACCTGTTCGGCGAGTACTGATCGTCCGTGCCCCGTCGTCGATCGACCGGGCGTCGATCGGACGGATGGGGGCACGGCCGACGTACCTCGACCTCGAGCGGCTCGAGCCGAGGACCATACGCGTCTCCGAGGGGCCATCCGGCCCCATCGCCACGGGGGATGCCGTGGTAGCCTCCCCCGACCG
Organism: uncultured Myxococcales bacterium; assembly: GCA_937949945.1. Classification (GTDB taxonomy): domain Bacteria; phylum Myxococcota_A; class Polyangia; order Polyangiales; family Polyangiaceae; genus Labilithrix. The sequence continues at coordinate 8,962 of CALFEQ010000035.1, read as the reverse complement.
ATGCGGTCCTTGCTTCGAGTCGTTTTCCTTTCTTGTCTCGTCGTCCTGACGACGCTGGCCATACACGCCGATGCCGCGTGGCCGCCGGCGCCCGGCGCGGACATGCGCGACCGCGCCAACTGGCCGAACGACTTCAGCGGGCGCTGGAACTACATCTCCTACTTCCCGGAGCGCGCCCCGAACGCCGGCCCCATCGAGCCGTTCGATCTGAAGCTCGGCGCCTCCGGCATGAGCATCGATCGGGCGTGGACGTACACGATCGGCCGGCCCGACGTGAAAATCGCCGTCGTCGACTCCGGCATCGAGTGGGACGCCGCCGATCTCGTCAACAAGGCGGCGCTCAACATCGGCGAGCTCTCGCGCGACGAGCAGAAGCCGCGAACCAAAGACGGCGAGCCGTGCGGAGGCTCGGGTCCCCTCGCCGGCTACGACTGCAACGGCGACGGGATCTTCAACGTCGCGGACTACCGCGACGACCCGCGCATCGCGCCCGTCGTGCCGGGCGAGCCGTGCTTCGAGGGGCACGACCGCACCCGCCCTCGCGGTGACCGCATCAAGGGCGACCTCAACCGCAACTGCATCCTCGATCCCGGCGACATCATCCTGATGTTCTCCGACGGCGTCGACGACGACGCCAACGGCTACACGGACGACATCTGCGGGTGGGACTTCTTCAAGAACGACAACGACCCGTACGACGACACCCGCTACGGACACGGCACCGGCGAGGCGCGCGACAGCGTCGCCGAGGCCAACAACGGCTTCGGCGAGCCCGGCGTGTGCCCGGGCTGCATGTTCATCCCGCTCCGCGTGGGCGATAGCTTCATCGCGGACGCGAACGACTTCGCGAAGGCGGTCATCTACGCCGCGGACAACGGCGCCCGGGTCATCCAGGAGGCGCTCGGCACCGTCAACCAGACCGCGTTCTCGAAGGCGGCGATCGACTACGCGTACAAGAAGGGCGCGGTCATCGTCGCGAGCATGGCGGACGAGAACTCGCGGCACCACAACATGCCGGCGACCGCGAACCACGTGCTCACGGTCCACTCGATCCGCTACGACGGCGACGACCCGCGGCGCGCGACGACGTTCGTCGCCTTCGACACGTGCTCGAACTACGGCGGCCACCTCTCGCTGAGCATCAGCGCGACGAGCTGCTCGAGCGAGGCCACCGGCCGTGCCTCCGGGATCGCCGGCCTGCTCTTCTCGATGGCGGCGAACGAGGGCATCGACCTGACCGCGGAGGAGGCCATCCAGCTCTTCAAGATGGAGGCCGACGACATCGACGTGCCCGAGTCGCGCGAGCCGAACGCGCGCTACTACCACTCGCAGCCGGGCTTCGATCAGCGCTTCGGCTACGGGCGCGCGAACGCGCTCAGGATCATGGAGGCCATCGAGGCGGGCCGCATCCCGCCCGAGGTCGACATCGTCTCGCCGGAGTGGTTCGAGCCGGTCTTCGCCGATCGCTCGACCGGCCCCATCCAGATCATGGGACGCGTCGCGGCGCTGCGCGCCAAGTCGTACGACTTCAAGGTCCAGTGGGCGCCCGGCGTCCAGCCCGCCGAGTCGGACTACCGCGACATCGTCGCGCCGCTGACGAACGTGCCCTCGTCCACCGTGAGCGGCGGCGCCGAGCCCCTCGCGCTGCTCGATCCGAGCCAGATCGACACCGCGCACACGCCGGACCCCGACTCCCCGAACGGCGAGAACGCGCGGACGATCACGATCCGCGTCCACGCCGTCGCGCACTACGACTTCGGCGACGTGCACGGCGAGGCCCGGCGCGTCATCTCCGTGACGAACGAGAAGAACGGCCTCGACCGCGAGCTCCTGCCCGGCTTCCCGCTCGAGCTCGGCGCCTCCGCCGAGGCGAGCCCGAAGCTCGCCGACATCGACGGCGACGGCATCCGCGACATCGTCGTCGGCGACAGCTCCGGCAAGCTCCACGTCCTGTCGATGCGCAGCGGACAGCCGGTCGAGGTCGCGGGCTTCCCTTACCTCACGCGCCTCATCGACGGCCTCAACAGCGAGCTCACGAGCGAGCCCACCGTCCCGAGCTACATCGCCGCGCCCGCCTACCGCGCCGGCCCACAAGGCGGCGGGGTCGATCCCTCGATCGCGCGCGAGGCCATCCTGCAGGCGCCGGGCATCGCCGACATCGACGGCGACGGCAAGGTCGACATCGTCTTCGCCACGTGGCCCGGCACGATCTACGTCGTCGATCACCAGGGCAAGGATCTCCCCGGCTGGCCGAAGCGCCTGCCGCTCGTGCCGTCGTGCCCGCACGATCCGAACGCGCCGCAGCCCGAGCGCTGCATGGACCTGCGCCACAACTGGGCACGCGGGACGTACAGCGCGCCGGTCCTCGCGGACATGAACAAGGACGGGCGGCCGGAGATCATCATCGGCGGCTTCGACGGCCGGATCTGGGTCTTCGAGGCCGACGGCTCGGTCCTCGACGGCTTCCCCGTCGATCTCGTCTCGCCGAAGTCGGACACGCCCGCCCGCATCATGGCGACGCCGACCGTGGCCGATCTGAACGGCGACGGCATCCCCGAGATCATCAGCGGCTCGAACCAGCAGCTCTTCGACGGCGGCCACGCCGGTCCCGTCTTCGTCGTCGACGGCCGGGGCAACATCGCGCCGAGCACGTATCTGCCCAACTGGCCGATCACGATCTCCAGCTTGAAGCTGTTCCCCGTCGTGTCCGAAGGCGTCGTCGCCTCCCAGGCGGCCGCCGACTTCGACGGCGACGGCGTGCCGGACATCGTCGTCCAGGGCAACGGCTCACGCCCGCTCGTCCTGAAGGCGGATCCCGGCCCGCAGGAGCGCGTCGAGGAGCCGCCGAACCGCCTCCCCGTCACGGTCGCGGAGGACGGCACGGAGCAGCGCGGCCTCGACTCGATGAGCACCTTCGGCGAGCGCTCGCGCGCATTCTCGCCCGACGTGATGTTCCCGCTCTTCAGCCAGCCGTCCATCGGCGACCTCGATCAGGACGGCGTGCCCGACGTCGTGGTGTCCGGAGGCTCGCTCTCTCTCGCCGCCGCGCTCGGCGGCACCGGGACGCGAGCCGAGCGCGCGCAGCAGCTCATCGCGGTCTGGAGCGGCAAGACGGGGAAGATGCTCCCGGGCTCGCCCATCCCGGTCGAGGACTACACGTTCCTCGTGAACCACGCGATCGCCGACGTGAGCGGCGACGAGTATCCCGAGATCATCTCGGGCACGGGCGGCTACTTCCTCCACGCGGTCGACGGCTGCGGGCGCGAGGCGGAAGGGTTCCCGAAGTTCACGAACGGCTGGATCGCCGCGACGGCCGCGGTCGGCGACATCGACGGCGATCCGGAGAAGCGGCTCGAGGTCGTGGTCGGCACGCGCGAGGGCTGGCTCTTCGCGTGGACGACGAAGGGCCGCGCGAGCGGCCCCGTGCAGTGGGAGTCGTTCCACCACGACAACGCGAACACGGGCAACTACGCCACGAAGCTCGACCAGGGCAGCACGGCGCTCGCCGCGAAGCCGCTCGAGTGTCCGGTGGAGGAAGACCCCACGGACGAGCGATTCGACATCGTGGGCGGGTGCGCTTGCTCTGCGGTCGGCGCGCGCAGAGCCGCCTCGGGCGCGCTCGCGGTGCTCGGCCTCGTGTGCGCCGGCGCGCTCCTCGCGGAGCGCCGCCGGCGCCGTGGCGCGCTGCGCTCCTAGCGTCGCGCAGAGGCCGAACCATCGTCAGTGCAGCTGCGGCTGCGCCTGGCTCTCCGGCTGCGCCGGCTGCTCCAGTTTCTCCCGCTGCTCGAGGTACTTCTCGAGCTCGTCGGCGCCGCCGATGTACTTGCCGTCGATGAAGATCTGCGGCGTCGTCGTCTTGCCCGTCGCGGCGCGGAGGTTGCGCGGCGTCGCGAGGACTTCGTCGAAGGCGAGGCCGTGCTTCGTCAGGAGCGCACGCGCGCGGGCGCAGTGCGCGCAGCCGGGACGTCCGATCATGAGGACGTCGCTCGGCGGCTTCGCCTCCGGATCGAGGTACCTCAGCATCGTGTCGGCGTCCGAGACCTCGAACGGGTCGCCCTCGACCTCGGGCTCGATGAACATCTTCTTGATGACGCCGTCCTCGACGTACATCGAGTAGCGCCACGAGCGCTTGCCGAAGCCGAGGTGGGTCTTGTCGACGAGCATCCCCATCTTCTCGGTGAACTCGGCGTTACCGTCGGGGATGAAGATGATGTCGTCGGCGTGCTGCGCCTTCGCCCACTCCTCCATGACGAACGGGTCGTTCACGGAGATGCAGACGATCGAGTCGATGCCGAGCTTCTTGAAGCGGGGCGCGAGCTCCTGATACCGCGGCACGTGCGACGACGAGCACGTCGGCGTGAACGCGCCCGGCAGCGCGAAGACGACCACCTTCTTCCCTTCGAAGAGCTCCTTCGTCGATATCTCCTTCCACTCCGCGCCGTCGCGGACGCGGAACGTCACCTCGGGTACACGCTGTCCTTCCATGTTCTTCATGGCCTTCTCTCCTCTGCTTGTCGAATCGTCGTAGAGCGCGACCGCTGGCGAGCGGCCGCGTCCAGCTTCGCGGCGAGATCGCGAAGCGCCGTCCGGATCCCCTCCTCCACCACCGGGTGGTAGAAGGGCATCGAGAGCATCTGGTCGACCGTCATCCCGCTCTGGTGCGCCCAGGCGAGCAGATGCGCGAGGTGCTCGGCGCGCGGACCGACGAGCTCCGCGCCGAGGAAGCGCCGGGTCACGGGATCCGCGTAGAGGCGCGCGCGCCCCTGGTTCTTCAGCATGACGCGGCTCCGCCCCTGGTTGCCGAAGTCGACCTCTCCGGCGACGAACGGTCCCTTCGACGCCGCCGCGTAGCCGCCGGCGACGACGGCGAGCGCCGGATCGGTGAACACGATCATGAGCGACGTCCGGCGGTGGCCGGGTCGAACGTCCGGGAAGCGCGCGGCGTTCTCGCCCGCGATCGCGCCCTCGTCCGCCGCCTCGTGGAGGACCGGCAGATCCTCGTTCGCGTCACCGGCGACGAAGACGTTCGAGGAGCCCCACTGGAGCGTCTCGCGGTCGATCTTCCAGCTCGGGTCGATCCCCGCGTGCTCGAGCCCGAGCCCGTGAACGTTCGGGCGCCGCCCGGTGGCGATGAGCGCCTTCTCGAAGTACTCCATCCGCTCGCTGCCGTCGGGATCGATCCAGCGGACGAGCACGCCCTCGCCCTCCGGCTCGACCGACTGCACGTTCGCGTCGAAGTCGACGCGGAGCTCTTCCTGGAGGATGCGCGCCGCCTCCGCCTTCACGACCGGATCGGCGAGCGGGCCGACCGCGCCGTAACGACCGAAGATGCGTACGCGGACGCCGAGCCGGTGGAGCGCCTGCCCGAGCTCGAGCCCGATCACGCCCGCGCCGAAGACCGCGACCGACTCGGGCAGCGACTCCCATTCGAAGACGTCGTCGTTGACGACGAGCCGATCACGGATGCGGTCGAACATCGCCGGGATGACCGGATGCGAGCCGGTCGCGATGACGACCGCGCGAGCGCGCACCCGCGTGCCGTCGACGTCGAGCTCGCCCGGCGCCACGAAGCGAGCGCGTCCGCGCAGGCGATCCTCGGGCGGGAACTCCTCGACGGCCTCGAGCACGAACCCGACGAAGCGGTCCCGCTCGCGCCGTACGCGATCCATCACGGCCCGGCCGTCCACCTTCACGGCGGAGCTGAGCCCGAAGGGCCCGGAAGCGCGCGCGTGATGCGCAGCCTCGGCCGCCGCGACGAGCAGCTTGCTCGGCATGCACCCCACGCGCGCACACGTCGTGCCGTAGGGGCCCGCCTCGATGATGACGGCCTTCTTGCCGTGCTTTCTAACCGCGCGATAAGCGGCCATACCTGCGGTGCCGGCCCCGATCACGGCGACGTCGACGTCCACCGTTCGAGCCTTCGTAGAGTTCGTTTCGACCGTTCCGACCATCGCTGAACAACCTATGGTCGGCGGTCTGATTCGTGAAAGACGAAGATCCTATGGTCGTGATAGCTTTCTCCTATCGACCGCGCCGAGGACGCCGATGACGCCAATCACGCCGAAGGCTCCGCACACGCACGCGCAGGACATCTCGATCCGACAGCTCCAGTACGCCGTCGCCGTCGCGGACACGCTCGGCTTCCACCGCGCGGCGCAGCGCTGCCACGTCTCGCAGCCGACGCTGAGCTCGCAGATCCAGAAGCTCGAGGAGATCCTCGGCGTGCGCCTGTTCGAGCGGGACAGGCGGCGCGTCCTCCTCACGCCCGCCGGCGAGGCCGTCGTGGCGCGAGCGCGCAAGGTGCTGGTCGACGTCGACGATCTGCTCGTCGCCGCGAGCGAAGCCGCCGACCCTTTCACCGGCACGCTCCGCGTCGGCGTGATCCCGACGGTCGCCCCGTACCTCCTGCCGTGGGTCACGCCCGCGGTGATGAAGCGCTGGCCGCGCCTGCGCCTGGCCCTCGTCGAGCACAAGACCGAGGACCTGCTCGCCCAGTTGCGCGATGGCTCCCTCGACGCGGGCCTGCTCGCGCTCGTCGACGGCATGGACGACCTCGAGCACGCCGTCGTCCTCGAGGACCCGTTCGTGGTCGCGGTCCCGGCGCTCCACCCGCTCGCGAAGAAGAAGGCCGTCTCGCTCGCCGACCTCGAGCCCGAGCCGGTGCTCCTGCTCGAGGACGGCCACTGCCTCCGCGAGCAAGCGCTCGCCCTCTGCAAGCGCGCGGGCGCGGAGGAGGCCGATCTTCGCGCGACGAGCCTCGCGACGCTCGTGCAGATGGTCTCGGCGGGCGCGGGCGTCACGCTCCTGCCGAGCGTCGCCGTCGACGTCGAGAACCGCCGCGGCCAGCTCGCCATCCGCCCGCTCGCCGGACGCGGCCATCACCGCACGATCGTCCTCGCGTGGCGGCGGACGGCGCCGGTCGCGCACGCGCTCCGCGAGGTCGCCCGGGTGATGGCGCAGGCGGCGCCGAAAGCGACGCGCTCTCTGACGAAGGGCTGAGACGCAGCCCGGGCCGCGCTAGTCTTCCGCGCCGTGACGAAGCTCAAAGCCGCCGTCTTCGACCTCAACGGCACGCTGGTCGACGACATCCGCTTCCACTACGAGGCGTGGAAGGCCCTCGGCGATCGCGTCGGGTTCGCGATGAACGAGGAAATCTTCCAGTCGTGCAACGGCCTCAAGAACGAGGACATCTTCCCTCGCCTGCTCGGCCGTGAGGTCCCGCGCTCGGTGATCGAGGAGCTCGGACGCGAGAAGGAGGAGCTGTACCGCACGCTCTACCGCCCGCACCTCGCCCCGGTCGCCGGCGCCGAAGCGCTCTTCGCCCGCCTCCGCGCCCGCGGCGTGAAGCTCGCCGTCGCGAGCTCGGCGCCGCCGGAGAACCGCGCGATGGTCCTCGACGGCCTCGGGTGGAACGACACGTTCGACGTCGTCGTCGCGAGCGAGGGGCTACGCGGCAAGCCGGCGCCCGACATTTTTCTTGCGGCCGCCGAGAGGCTCGGCGTCGAGCCGCGGGCGTGTCTCGCTTTCGAGGATGCGGTGAATGGCGTCGTCGCGGCTCGGGCGGCGGGGATGATGGTGGTCGGCGTGACGACGAACGTGCCGGCCGAAGCGCTTCGTGAGGCGGGGGCGGCGGAGACGATCGCGGACTTCACGGCGTTGCAGCTCGACGAGCTTCTTGCCTGACGAAGGCGATCGTCGAACGGCTTCCGCTCGGGCGGTTCCGCACCCAAAACTTGAACGCGCCCAGCTCGAGGCTACCTACCGTCGATGCCGAGCATTCACCTACGCCCCGGCAAGCCGACGGCCTACCTCGACACGAGCACGCTCTCTTACGCATTCCGTGGTGGCCACGAGGCATTCCGAAACCCGAAAGAGCCCCAGGCCTTTCGCGATCTCTTTCGCCTCGTCGAGCGCATCTCGCGACAAAGCAACCTGTGTATCTCGACGATGCACATCGTGGAGCTCGCACACGGGAGAGAGGACGCCGTTCGCGCGATGTTCTCGTGGCTGGACTCGCTCGACCTCGTGTGGATGTACAGCTACGACAAGGTTCAGGCTCGCGAGGACGAGAACGCGCTCCAACGCGTTGTCGGGGCCGAGCCACACGCACCTGTCGATCCGTTCGCGCCAAGCATGCTCGCGGCATTTGCGCGCTCGAGGCTCGATCTGCTCGATTCACTCAGTGAAGCGATCACGAGTTCGTCACCGATTCTGGCGCTGGCCGAGGCAGCGCGCATGCGAGGGCGGAAAGCAGAGCACGGCCTCATACGCCGGATGGTTCGGCGCTTTTACTACGACCGCCATCTCGACCCGACCACACTCAGGATGAGCGCAGACGAAAAGCAAAGCGTCGTCGAAAGGAAGCGACGTGAGGAGCTAGAGCGCGCCAGTCGAAGCGCATGGGAGGAACTTCGAAAACTCGACCTGCCCGACTTTCACGCAAAGTACCGAAGGCATCCGAACCCTGAGGGCGCGTTCGCCGATTTCGTCTTCGCAAACCCGACCGCCCTCCCGAGCTTCTACGTAAGCGAACGTTTCGCAACGAGCCTCGTCGAGGTCATGGGGAACCGAAAGCCTGGTGGGAAGGGCGCTGAGCAGCTCACGTCGGCGTTCTACGACTTCGCGCACGCGAGCATCGGAGCGGCGTACTGCGACGTGTTCACGTGCGATTCGGACGCGGCCAAGTGGTTAGGCGACGCGCCAGAGCGCATTGGTCGCGAGCGCCCAATCGTTTTCGCTGGCAACGAGCAACGGATCCTTGAAGCCGTTCGCGAGTTGGAACGTCGCTGTTTCCCCTGAAAACCGCGGCGGACAGGCACGACAGGCACCACCTCAATGTAAGCAGGCCCAGGCCCGCGAACATCAGTGCCGGAGGAGGGAGTCGCTCGTTCCTGCACGGAGTCCACGCAGTGGACGGAGTACAGGAACGACAGACGACCGACTCAATGTGAGCGGGCTCAGG
>CALFEQ010000034.1 GCA_937949945.1 uncultured Myxococcales bacterium | reverse complement strand
GCAGGCGGCGAGCAGACACGCTCCGCCGGCGAGGGCTGCCATCCCGAGCCACCGAGTGAGCATCGGGATCGAGATTAGGAGGTGTCGCCGAGCATTCAAGCTCGGCGCAAGTCGAGAGGCCCGAGACTTTGGTCTTCAGTAGGTTTTCCAGGCTCCGGAGCTCCGGAGCCCGCTACGGGGAACCGAAGTCTGGCGCCTGGCGCCTGGCGTCAGACCCCCGTGCCCTTGATGACGACGCCGAACGTCTTCGCGAGGATGTGGATGTCGAGCCAGGGCGACCAGTTTCGGACGTAGTAGACGTCGATCTGCACGCGCTGCGCGAACGACGTCGCGTTGCGATCCGACACCTGCCACATGCCGGTCATCCCCGGCGGCGCGCGGAGGATGATCTTCTCCTGCCCGCCCATCTCCGTGAGCTCGCGCTCGATGTACGGGCGCGGGCCGACGAGGCTCATCTCGCCCTTGAGGACGTTGAGGAGCTGCGGGAACTCGTCGAGGCTGAACTTTCGGAGGACGCGCCCGATCCGGGTGATGCGCGGGTCCTTCCGGAGCTTGTGATAGATCTCGTACTCCGCGCGAAGGGCGGGGTCGCTCTCGAGGATCGCCTTGAGGCGCTCCTCGCCGTCGCCGTGCATCGTCCGGAACTTGTAAGCGGTGAAGTACGAGCCGTCCTTGCCGAGCCGCTTCTGCTTGTAGAGGACGGGGCCCTTCGAATCGAGCTTGATGAGGAGGGCGATGATCAAGAGGAACGGCAGCACGAGGAGGCCGCCGACGATCGTGAGCGCGAGATCCATGCAGCGCTTCGCGAAGCGCGGCCCGGGCAGGAGGAGCTGCTGCCGGACCTCGACGCCGAGGATGCCGCCCAGGCTCTTGGCGGGGACGCCCATCGTCGCGAACCCGAAGAGGTCCGGGATGATGAGCAGGTGCGTGAACTTGCCGCCGATGCGCTCGACGATCTGGAGGAGCTTCGACGAGTGCACGCCGGGCATCGCGATGACGGCGTACGGGATGTTCAGGCGGTCGGCGAGGACGGGCGCGAGCGACAGATCGCCCACGATCGGGACGCCCTCGACCTCGGCGAACTTGCCGCGCGGGAACTGCGAGGCGTTCTTCGTGATCTGCGAGCGCGAGGCGCTCTGGCTGTCCGGGTTGAAGAAGTCTCGGCTCTTGCGCTGCTCCTCCGTGCCCTGGGGCGCTGGCGGCGGCATCTTCACGTCGACCTTCGCCGGAGGCGCGACCGGGATGTGATCCGAGCTGATCGGCTGGCTCGCGCGCTCGACCTCGTCGTCTCCGAAGATGTCCTGCGCGAGCTCCGCGCGCTGCGCGTCGGTGAGGAACGAGGCCGCCGATACGTTGACGGAGTAGACGTCCATCACCTCGTTCGTGAAGCTCGCGCGGAGGGTGCCGAGCTTCGACTTGTCGTCGTCGAGGAGCATCACGGGCTTCAGGCCCGAGCGCGGCTGCGCCTTCAGCGTGCGCACGACGAGTCGGCCCGTCTTCGCCGCGCCGAGGACGCACACGGGGATGCCCCACCACGGCTGCACGGCGAAGTAGTTCCGCACGTACGCCCGAATGATCGGGACGAGGAACAGCGTCGCCACCCACCAGACGCCACGGACGAAGACGCCCCACTTGACGATCGGCAGATCGCCCAGCGTCGAAAGGAGCGACGCGCCGAAGTGCACGAGCGACACCGAGAACGTGATGTCGCGGATCTCGTCGGGCGTGCTCTTCGCCATCGGCGAGTAGAGCTCGAGCCCGAGGAACGTGAGCATGCAGAGCGCGATCGACGGGCCGACGACGAGCCACGCGGTCCAGTCGAGCGTCTGGAGCTCCGAGTAGGTCCGGAACCAGTGCACGCTGGTCGCGAGCAGCGCGGCGAGGAGCAGCGAGAACAGGTCCGTGAGGAGGAGCACGGCCACGGTCCGCATCGGACGCGTGAGGACCTTCAGGCCGACGACGTCCTTTCGCTCGCGCGCGGCGAGCGAGATGTCGCTCATGTACCCGCCGTCCTTGCGGAGCCTGAGCTGCTCGAGGAGCGCCTGGGCGATCGCGTCCTCGCCGCATGCGCCCATCGAGACGAGGATGCGGCCGATCTGCCCGCCGCGCTCCTCCTGGATGGCGAGGGCCTTGTCGACCATCTCCTGCGTGACCGCGCCGTTCTTGACGAGGATCTCGCAGATGAGCGTGCCCGCGCGCTCGCTGCGCATCGGCGCCGACGCGCCGAGGAGCCCGCCCTGCGGGATGCGAATGACCGGCGGCGGGATCGGAGGTGGGACGCTGCCGATGCCGACCGGGGCGAGCGACGGGGCCTCGTTCGGCTTCTCCGTCACGACCGGAGGGGGCACCTGCGCGACGCGCGGCTCGGCCGCCGCTCCGCCCGCCTTCGCGACGGGAGAAGGCACGGTCGCCTTCGCGTCCGGGGGCGGAGGCGCGCTCACCGGCTTCGCCGCGGGGATGCCGCCTGCGGGCGTGCGCCGGCGCGGGACGATCGGGACGATCGGCGGAGCGGACGACACCGGCGCGCTCTCGGGCCCGTCGGCGCTCGGCGTCGCGCTCGTCGAGGACCGCGACGTCGTCGCGGGCGGAGAAGACACCTCCGGCGGTAGAGGCGGCGCCGCGGCGACGAGCGTGTCCGTGAACGGCGACGGCGGAGAGCTCTTCGTGACGACGACCGGCGGCGGCTTGCTCGGGACCGGCGGCGGCTTGCTCGGGACGGGAGGCTTGCCGGGCGCGGGCGGCGGCTTGCTCGTCGGTCCGTCGCTCGCGCCCTGCGGCCGCGGCGGCGCCGGCGCCGCCGTTTTCGACGATTCGCTTCCGAAGGCGAGGGTGCGCGCCGGCGAGAGGCTCCCGCCGGGCTTGCTCGCCGCCGGCTGCGCGGGCGGTCCCTTGCTGCCCATCGCCGGCGGCGCGATGCCGATGACGGTCTGCCCGAGGCGCTTCTTCGCGTCGGCCTGCGCCCGAGCGTCGGCGCCGGCGAACGGGCTCGTCGCCGACGTCTGCGTGGTCGTGAGCCCGCGGTCACGAGCCGCCGCGGTGGCGGAGCCGGACGACGTGGTCGGCTTGGTCGCAGCGACGACGTCGCCCTTCGCCTCGCTCGATTGGTCGTCGTTCGCCGAACCTTCGGGCTTCGCTGCCGCCGCCGGCGACGTGCTTTCGCCCCCCTGCTCAGGGTCGCTCACCGCCCGGAGTATACCAGCGCGGGACCAGCCAGGATCGGAGCGCGTCGCCGACGAAATAAAGGTGGTCGAAATGGTCGCGTGGGCCCGTGCCGCGGAAGCCGCGCACGTGCAGGTTCCCGGCGTCGGCGCGGACCGTGAGGCTCATTCCGCGCGGGCTCTCTTCCGTGCCCGGGTCCTCCGTCGGGACGACGCCGACCTCGGCGAGAAGCGCAGCCGTTGCTTCCGTCGTGCTCGCGTAGTCGGGCGGGACGATCGACGAGTGGGTGATCACCATCGTCTTCTTGCCCTCGACGGCGTCGCTCGCGAACCGCGCGAACCGGCGGAGCTGCCGGACGTCGACCTGGTCGGCACCTCGCGCCGAGACGGGCGCCGCCTTCGCTTTGCGCCCGACGGCCGAAGGCTCGGCGTCGACGTAGCGCGCATGGAGGCTGTCGAGGAGGACGACCGCGTCGGTCGCCTCGTACCACTCGGGCACCGCGAGGATGCGGTTGATCGCGGCGTACCCCGCGCTCCAAGAGACGAGCGCGAGCCGGCGGAGATGGACGTCGCTGCGCTGCACCGACCGGCCGATGGCCGCCATGAGGCGCTTCATCATCCGGCCGAAGCGCTTCGGATCCTCGAACGCAGCCGAGTACGGCGTCGTGCCCATGCCGTAGCCGCACGAGACGAAGACGCCCCGGACGCCGCTCGCCTTCATCTCGCGCTCGGACATCTGTCCCGCGTGGAAGTGGACGACGACGTCGACGCCGCCGTCGGCTCCGACGAAGTCGCCGTCGTTCACCGGCCGGAGGTACGCGCAGCGCGAGACGCCGAAGCCTCGCCAGCTCCGCTCCCACTCGATCGGCGCCTCGACCACCGGGGTCGGCGCCGTCGGCTCCACGATCGCCGCGGCGACGCCGACGGGAGGCTCGACCTTGCGCGCCGTCTCGGCCTTCACCGCTCGCGAGGGGGCCTCGGCCCGCGGCGCGCACGCAGAGCACGCCGCTCCGAGAGCCAGGGCGAATCCGAGGATGCTCGTCCTTGCCCAGGAGCTCGGCATGGGCGCGCACCGTAGTCGCCGAGCCGATCGGTGCAACCCTACAAGAGCGTCTCAGATGGTTTCCGGCCAGGTCTCGGTGCCGCTGCGGACTCGAGTCTGCTGTGAGGTGAGGAGGCTCCAGGCTCCGGGCTCCAGGCTCCAGCACGTCCAAGCGGTCGAGCACACTCGAGCTGCGCGCTCCCGGCTCCCTCGCCAACCGAAGCGGGGGCCTCGTGTCTCGACCTTCTTGCGTCGTCGAGCGCGTCGCCAGCGAGCCGAATTGCCGGCTTGTCGAGCCGAGCCTTCCGTCGTCGGCAAAGCTCAGGGACCGATGCGAGCCGAGCCAGCCCTCGCAGGGATCCCTCCCTGGAGCCTGGAGCCTGGAGCCTTCCGTCAGGTCGTCAGACCCTCAGCCCGGGCGCCGGGAACGCGTCGCACAGCTCCTTCACCTCGGCCGCGACCTTCGCGATCACCGTCTCGTCGTCGTGCTTCGAGACGACGCGATCGATCCACTCGGCGAGCTTCTTCATCTCGGCCTTGCCCATGCCGCGCGACGTGACCGCGGGCGTGCCGAGGCGCAGGCCCGACGGGTCGAACGGCTTGCGCGGGTCGAACGGGATGGCGTTGTAGTTGGCGACGATGCCCGCCCGATCGAGCGCCTGGGCGGCCGGCTTGCCTCCGATGTTCTTGTTCGTGAGGTCCACCAGCATGAGGTGGTTGTCCGTGCCGCCGGTCGTGACGTGGAAGCCGCGCGCGATGAGCTCCTCTGCGAGCACCTTCGCGTTCTCGACGACCGCCTTCGCGTACTCGACGAAGGACGGCTGCGACGCCTCGAGCGCCGCCACGGCGATGCCTGCCGTGGTGTGATTGTGAGGCCCGCCCTGAAGGCCGGGGAAGACGGCGCGATCGATGGCCGACGCGTGCGCCTTCTTGCAGAAGATCATTCCGCCGCGCGGGCCGCGGAACGTCTTGTGCGTCGTCGACGTGACGACGTCGGCGATGCCGATCGGCGACGGATGGACGCCCGTGCACACGAGCCCGGCGATGTGCGCCATGTCCGCGGCGAAGATCGCGCCGACCTCGTCCGCGATCTCGCGGAACGCCTTGAAGTCGAGCGTGCGCGGATAGGCCGTCGTTCCGGCCCAGATCAGCTTCGGGCGATGCTCCTTCGCGAGCTTCCGCACCTCGTCCATGTCGATGCGGTGGTCTTCGCGGCGCACGCCGTAGGGCACGCTCTTGAAGTACTTGCCCGTGATCGAGACGTTGTGCCCGTGGGTGAGGTGACCTCCCGCGGGGAGGCCGAGGCCCATGACGACGTCGCCCGGCTGGCAGAAGGCGAGATAGACGGCGAGGTTGGCCGGGCTGCCCGAGTACGGCTGGACGTTGACGTGGATGTCGTCCTTGTCGCCGTTCGCCGTCCGGGCGAAGAGCTCCCTCAGGCGCTTGATCGCGAGCTCTTCGACCTGATCGATGACCGCCTGACCCTCGTAATAGCGCTTGCGCGCGTACCCCTCCGAGTACTTGTTCGTGAGGCACGAGCCCGTCGCCTCCATGACGGCGCGCGAGGCGTAGTTCTCGCTCGCGATGAGTCTCATGGTCTCGTGCTCGCGACGGTTCTCCTCGTCGATGAGCTTCGCGATTTCGGGGTCGACCTGGGCGAGATCCTTTTCGGGCATGGGAGAAGCGGGATACCACGAGCCGCCGACCCGGTCACCGCACACCGAACGGAGGCGCGATCGGGAGCGCGTCGACGCGCGGCGCGCGGCTCTGCTAACGTGCGGCGCATGATCGAGCGCGTCGCACGAAGATCGGCCTGCTCGCCGGCCCTCGCGGGCTGCGCGCTGGCGGCGTCGATCGTCACGAGCTCGGGCTCCGCTCAGGCTCAGCCCGCGGCCGAGGCGGCCCTCGTGAACGCTTCGCAGCAGGGCGAGGCGCGACCGGGCGCCGAGGATCCCGCGTTCGCTCCTGTCGTCCACGAGCGCCGCCGCGGCGTCGTGCTCGGCGCGAGCGGAGGTCTCGGGCTCGGCGGCTCCAGCGGCTACCCGAACAACCCGCGCCTGATCGACGACCCCGACTACTACTCGTCGAGCCCTCTGCTCGCGGGGTGGGCGGCGTCGGGCTTCGTCCTCGGGGCGCTGACCGACTGGCTCAGCGTCGGGCCCACGTTCACCATCGCGACCTTCGACAGCCCTCGATGGAAGTCGACGGGCTGGGGCGCCGGCCTCCGCGTGGAGGTCTACCCGCTCGTGAAGCTCGTCCCCACGCTCGCCGACACGTCCGTCTACGCCCAGCTCGGCGTCGGATCCGCCGAGCTCCGCGCGAAGGGACCGTACCCGACCGCGGACGGTACGCAGTCCTTCTTCGGTATCGGGCTGCACCACGAGTGGCGGCTCGCGCGGCTCCTCGGCGGACACGCCTCGGCGGGGCCGTTCGTCGAGTTCGACTCGATCCGTGCACCGTCGATCGAGCGCAACTGGCTCGCGGCCGGTCTGCGCTTCGTTTGGTACAGCGGGCGCGTGGGTCTCGACGACCGGTAGGGCTCGCGCGGACGCGACCCCGGGAGCGCCGTCGCGTGCGGGGCCAGCCCGTCGGCTGGTACCCTTTCGGTCGTGGAGGCCCCTCCGCGGAACCCCAGGACGGGCGTCGGTCGCGGCGACGTGATCGGCCGCAAGTACGTCGTCGATCACGTCATCGGCGAGGGCCGCACGGGTGTCGTCGTCGCCGCGCATCACAGGGAGCTGCGCACGAAGGCGGCGATCAAGATCGGACGCAAGGCCGATCGCGAGAGCTCGGCGCGCTTCCAGCGAGAGGCGCACGCGATGGCTCGGCTCGAGAGTCCGTACACGGTCCGTGTCTTCGACGTCGGCGAGCTGACCGACGGCCGACCGTACATGGTGATGGAGTACCTCGACGGTCGCGATCTCGGCACGATGCTGGCCGAGCAGGGGCCGCTGCCCGTCGAGGACACGCTTCGCTGGATGCTCCAGGCGTCGGAGGCGATCGAAGAGGCGCACGACGTCGGCATCCTCCATCGCGATCTCGGCCCCCACGCCTTGTTCCTCGCGAACGAGTCGCCCGGATCGGCGCTGTCGCCGACGATTCGCGTCCTCGACTTCGGCTTCTCGCCCGTCTCGAGCGGGCTCCTCGAACGGATCGAGTCCGGCAAGGCTCGAGGGCTTCGCCCGGGTGACGTCCCCGGCACCTCGTACTTCATGGCGCCCGAGCAGGTACGCGGAGAGCGTCTCGATCGGCGTACGGACGTCTGGGGTCTCGGAGCCACGCTCTTTTACCTGCTCACGAAACGCCATCCGTTCCCCGGCGCCGAGCTCGCCGAGGTCTGCAAGAAGATCCTCGGCGAGCCTCCGGCCGACATGCGGGCGAGCGGTCGAGAGATCCCGAGCCCGGTCGAGGCCGCGGTGCTGCGTTGCTTGCAGAAGCAGCTCGGCGATCGTTTCGAGAACATGGCGGCGCTTCGCACGGCCCTTCGCGAGGCGCGCGACGAGATGCGCAACACGCCGATGGTCGTCGCGGCAGCGAGGGCGCGCGTGCACGGCGACGTGGGGCAACGCGTCAGCGAGCCCCCGCCGACGCCGGTCGTGCCGATGCGAAAGGCGCTCCTCGACGAGACCCGTCCCGGTCAGCTGGGCGACGTCGAGACGGGGCCGCCCTCGTCGGACAGCGTGACGCGTGTCGCCCCTCCGGTCGCGGTCGCCGATCCCTCCGACGAGGACACGACTCGACGGCTCGGCATCGGCGCCGCCGACGCGGCCACACTCGACGAGGAGACGGTCGTGCAGAACCGCGACGACGGGAAGCGGCCGAGACGTCTTCGGCTCCCGTCGCCGATGGACGACGCGACCGAGGTGAAGCCTCGCGACGCGCCTTCTCCCGCGAAGGCCGCGGCCGCTGCGCGCGAGAGCGCCGTCCCGCTCGAGAAGCTCGTCGAGAACGTCCCCGTCCGTCTCGGCCCGCGGACGAACGTCGCGAAGCCTCCTGCTCGTCCGGGCGTGATGCCCTCGCCTCCGTTGGCGAGGACCGCGCGGGAACCGGAGGAGAGCGATCCGGAGGCTGCGGAGATCGTCGATCTCGTGGAACGGCGGCACCTCGAGGATCGCATCCAGGTGCTGCCGTTCGAGGACCGCGTCGAGGGCCGAGCGACCGAGGACTCCGAGCCGGACGACGCCGAGCCGTCGTCCGTGGAGCCTCCCACGCCGGCGCGAGCGAGCGATCGGCCCCCCAAAGCTCCGGACGCGGAGATCGAGGCCGTCGTCTCCCGGGATCTGCCTGCGCCGCGCGCGCGGATGCACGCGCTCCACGACTACCGTCCGCCGCGCAGCCGGAAGTCCCTCGTCGCGGGCGCGGTCGTCTCGATCGCGGCCGTCGCGATCGTCGCGAGCGCGTGGACCTTGCGCGGGCGGGGCTCGAACGTCGAAGTCGCGGCGGCGCCGGCATCGACCGCGCCACGCACGCCGTCGTCGTCGTCATCGACGGCGCGACGCACGCCCGAGCCGCCGGTGACCGCGCCGTCCGAGACGCCGGCCTCGAGCGCGCCGTCGTCCGCGTCCGCGTCGACCTCGGCCGTCGCCGCGACGTCGTCGTCACCGCCCGCCGCTTCGGCGACGGCGCCTGCCACCGAAACGACGAAGACGAGCGAGTCGCCGGGGGACACGAGCGAGCCGGCGAAGACGACGCCGCCTCCGAGCCCGAAGCCGCGTGCCGTGCGCGCCGCAGCTCCAGCGCAGCCGCGCCCGACCTCGAGAGAGAACGACGGCGACGGGACGCCCTGGTCGACGTCGCGCGGCGGCTCGACGCCTGCGACGACCACGACGAGCTCGATCCTCGACAAGAGGAAATAACGACGCGTCCTCGCGGTGATGCGTGGTCGGGGCCTCCGCTATGCGGTCGGCAACGGGGGCGAGCGCTGGTATCGTGCCTGCGTGCACCATCACACGGCTGACCCGTTCGGGATCGTGGGGCAGGTCCTCGACGCGCAGTTCCGAGTCGACAAGCTCGTCGGGGAGGGTGGCTTCAGTGCCGTGTATCGCGGCTTCCACCTCGGGCTCCAGGAGCCGGTGGCGATCAAGTGCCTGAAGCTCCCGCCGACGCTCTCGCCGCCGCTCGTCGAGCAGTTCGAGAGGCGATTCCGAGACGAGAGCCGCATCCTCTACAAGCTCTCGCAGGGCAACCTGAACATCGTCCGCAGCATCGCGGGCGGCACGTGGCAGTCTCCGGTGGGCCTGCTCGTTCCGTTCATGGTGCTCGAGTGGCTCGAGGGTCGCTCGCTCGCGAACGAGTTCACGATCCGCCGTACCGTCGGAAAGCAGGGCCGGCCGCTCGACGAGGTGATGAGCCTCTTCGCATCGGCCGCCGACGGGCTCGGGTACGCGCACGCGCAAGGCGTCGTCCATCGCGACCTCAACCCGGGCAACCTGTTCCTCGCGTCGACGCCGCAGGGCACGAGGATGAAGGTGCTCGACTTCGGCGTCGCGAAGATCCTCGACGACTCGGCGCTGAACATCGGCCCGCGCACGCATACCGTCGGGCAGATCCGAATCTTCGCGCCCGCCTACGGTGCGCCCGAGCAGTTCGACGACACGATCGGCAAGGTCGGAGCCGCCTCCGACGTGTATGCGTTCGCGCTGATCCTCCTCGAGGCGATGCGCGATCGCTGCGTCAACGAGGGGACGCACATCGGCGAGTTCGCGCAGATGGCCATCGATCCGAACCGGCGGCCGACGCCTCGCTTGCTCGGGCTCGACGTGTCCGACGAGGTGGAGGAGATCTTCGCCCGTGCGACGAAGCTCGATCCACGCGAGCGATGGCAGAGCGTCGGAGAGCTGTGGCAGGCGCTGTCGATGGCTGCGACCGCCGCGAGCCAGAAGCGTCACGCCATCGCCGCTGCCGAAACACCACCACTGACCATGCCCGAGGACATGCGCAACACGAAGAAAGGAATGGCCCCGCCGGGGGCGCCCGGTGGACGGCGTCTCGACAAGACGCTGCCGATCGACGCGGTGGCCCCGAACGTCTTCCCCCCGGGCGCGGCGCCGGCGCGACCGCAGAGCTCTCCCGGCACGCCTCCGTCCGCGCCGCGCGTGCCGTCCGCCGGAGCGCAGCCCGCGGCCATGTCGGCGCTCGAGTCGAACGCCGAAGAGGACGTGACGCGCGTGAGCGCTCCGAACGAGGATCTGCTCCGCGGCCTCGCCGAGGCGGAGGCGGCATCCGCGCAGGCCGGGGGCCTCGGCGCGACGCGGGCGGCGGGCAGCTCGGGCGCTCCCATGGTCGGCCCGCATGCGGTGCCTGGACAGCAGGGCGGAGGTGCGGGCGCGCCGCCGCTCCAGGGGACGATGATGATGGCCCCCGGCGCCCAGCCGCCTCCGCAGCGGCCGGGGCAAGGCCCGCTCGCGCAGACGATGCCCCTCGGCGGCCCACACCCTCTCGGGCTCCCGACGCAGCAAGGCGGGACCGGGCCGCTTCCTGCCGCGGGATCGCCGCCGCAGTTCCCGCAACCGTCCGCGCAGGCCCAGCAGCCTCCGCAGCCCGCACACGGACAGCCGCCGATGCAGGCGCCGCCCATGCAGGGGTACGCGCAGCAGCAGCACCCGCAAGGGCAGCAGCCGCAGGGAATGCAGCCCCCGCATCAGCAGCCGCCTCCGGCGCACCTTCCCTCCGGGTTGCAGCCGTCGCAGCAGCCGATGATCTCGAGCCCGGCGTTTCATCAGCAGCCGATGCACACGACGATGGGCGATTCCATGTCGCTGCCTCCGTCGTCGGTCGCAGGGGGGCCGAAGAAGAAGTCGAGCGCGCTGCTCGTCGCCGCGATCGTCGGCGGTCTCCTGTTGCTCGGTGGGGGCGGCCTGGTCTTGCTCACGATGAGCAACAAGCAGGACTCCGCACAGCCCGACCCGTCGGCGTCTTCGTCCGCCACCGTCGTCGCGTCGGAGTCGCCGCAGCCGGAGCCGCAGCCGGAGCCGCAGCCCGAGCCCGCGCCGACGGCCGCCGTCGAGGAGACGGCGGACGCCGGCGAGCAGGTGGCGGAAGACACGGTCGCCGATGCCGGCCCGGAGCCGACGCCCACCGCCACGGCGACCGCGACCGCGGAGCCGCCTCCGACGCCGTTGCCGCCTCCGGTCAAGAAGGACCCCGTCCCGCCGCCGGATCCGAACGCGTGGAACGAGTCCGCTGCGCGAGCGAAGCTCGCACAGGCGAACAGCATCCTCGTCTTCTGCAAGAAGGCGGACGGCGTCACGGGCCCGGGCACGGCGACGGTCACGTTCAACCCGGACGGCACGGTCGGCTCGGTCGTGATGGATCCGCCGTACGCAGGGACGCCCGTCGGCGACTGCGTGGCGGGTCATTTCAAGCGCACGAAGGTGAACCCGTTCAACGGCTCGCCGCAGACGATCAAGCACTCGTTCGTGGTCCCGAAGTGATCCGCCGCCTCCTCTCGGGGAGGCTTCCGCGCGGCGTGGTTCGGTGTAGCGTGGGAACGTGGCTCGTCCCGCGTCCCGAACGCAGCCTCGCACCATCCCGACGCAGGAGCGGTCGCGGGAGACGGTCGACGCGCTGCTCGACGCCACGGAGGAGGTCGCCCGTCGCGTCGGGTTCGACGAGGCCACGACGAAGGAGATCGCGCAGCGGGCAGGCGTGAGCGCCGGGACGCTGTACCGCTACTTCCCGTCGAAGGAGGCGCTCCTCGCGGCGGTCGTCAACCGGCAGTGGGAGGCCGGTCTGCGCGAGTTCGGCGAAGGCGTCGCGGTCATGCAGCCCGGTCCGTTCGACGCGACGGTCCGGCGCATCGTCGAGCTCGCCTTCTCGATGATCGCGAGCCGCATCGAAGCCCTCGGGAAGATGCGCATCGAGACGAACAACGTCCTGCACCTGACCGCGGACCGCATCGACGGCGCCGTGGCGCTCGTGCGAGGCGTCCTCGAGCGACGCCGGAGCGACCTCATCGTCGAGGACATCGAGGTGGCGAGCCTCGTCGTCGTGCGCACGGTCGTCTTCCTCGCCCGCATCGCGGCGCGCGACTATGGAGAGCTCGTCAGGGACGGCCGCTTCTCCGCAGAGGTCGCGGCGATGATCAGCCGGTATCTCACGGCCGAGACCAGCGATCCCGGCGAGGCGCGCTGAGCGCCTGCGTTCAGCACGACGGCACGTTTCCGCCGCCGAACCTGAGTCCCACATCTGCCTACCAGGGGCCGATCATGCGGCAACCGCCCGTCATCACGTCGTTTCTCGCGCGTCGAACAAAGCGGAGCCCGTCGAAATCTCGCGGCGCGCGATCCGGCTTCCGCGCGAGATGCGCGGGATTTCCACGCATTTCGCGGTGGCATCGTCGCTGCACTCGGGCGGAGCAACGCGCGTCGGTCTCGCGACGCTTCGAAGGAGCATCGACATGTCCTTTCGTTTTTTGAGCTCGAGCAAGGTCTTTTCGCTTTCTCTCCTCGCGGTCCTGTTCACCGCGTGCACCGGCCCGAACGACGACGACACCGACGCGCAGGAGGCGAACGTCGACGTCCGGCACGATCAGGCCGAGCGCGCGAAGCAGGCGGCGAGCCGTGCGGCGAGCGGTCTGCGTCCTCTCGCAAGCGAGGTCGATCGGTTGAGCCTCGGAGCGGACAACGAGTCGATCGACGTCCTCTCGCAGACGCTGAAGCGCACGCAGAGCCACGTCACCGCCCTCCGTCCGGTCGTCGAGGAGCTGCTGCACATCGTCGAGCGCGACCAGCGCATCCACGACGGCACGACGCTCCGCGCGACCGTCGACGAAGAGCGCCTCCGCGCGAACGTCATCCAGCCGCTCCGCGCCATGATCGCGCCGGCGGATCAGGGAGGCACGCTCTTCGGCATCCAGCGCGCGGCCTCCGATCTGACGCAGATCGTCCTCGAGACTCCGGAGCCCGCGTCGCTGCGCGATCGCCGGGACTTCCAGGCGAAGAAGGCCGAGACGGTGGGCCTGATCCAGAAGGCCGTCATGCAGGCGACGCGGGCGTTCGAGGAGATCGACTCGTGGACGTTCCACCGCGGGCAGGTGACGCTCGAGCACACGCTCGACGGCCTGTACTGCGTCGGTCAGGAGTCCGCCAAGTTCAACGACGGGACGGCGACCGACGGCATGAACGCCCGCTGCAACGCGCTCGCGACGAAGGTCGCGATGTTCGCGTACGCGGACGACAAGATCCGGGTGAGCATCGAGCCCGTCTCGTTCGCCGGAGTGGAGAAGGTCCAGAACTACAGCGTTCCCCCGCGCGAGCAGGCGGCTCGTCGCGGGCTCGCCAGGCTCCGCGTGGAGGCGCAGGGCAGGTTCCGCATCGAGACGGAGCGGAAGCCCAGGCACATCAAGGCGTCGGGATTGCCCAACCCGCCGAAGACCGCGCTGGGCGTCGCGACCTTCCAGGATTGGTCGTCGAAGTGCTTCGCCGAGATGGACTCCGCCGCCCAGCGCTTCCGCTGGTCGGTGGACCGCAAGCGCTTCCTCCTCGCCGCGACCTGCGCCCAGCCCGTCGTCACGCAGCGCCCGCAGCTCCCGTACCAGCCGAACGCACCGGCGACGGTCGAGGGCGACGTGACGTACGTGTGGGCGGTCTTCCAGTGACGACGCGCTCGAGGGGGGAGGGCCGAGCGGCGCACGAACGCCGCCCGCACGTGCGCGAGCCGGGAGAAGCGTGATAGCTCACGAGACATTCGGCCATCACGCTCATGCCCGCTCGACGGACCTCCGACCCGCTCGCGAGCGCCACCTGGCGGTGGGCGCTGGCGGCGGCGCTCGTGCTGTCCTCGTCGGGCGTCGCGCTGGCCGAGGAGCGCAAGCCCGAGGAAGCGGAGACCGTCGTCGTCACCGGGACGCGCACGCCCGAGCGCGTCCAGCGTGCGACGGTGAAGACCGACGTCGTGACGCGCGAGGAGGCCGACCGGCGTGGCGCGACGAGCGTCGCGGACGTGCTCGCGACGCAGCCCGGCCTCCACGTGAACCCGGGATCGTACGGGTTCCTCGGTGGCGTGAGCGCGGTCCAGATCCAGGGCTTCGATCGCGATCGAGTGCTCATCCTCGAGGACGGCGAGCGCGTCGTCGGTGACGTCGGCGGCGCCGTCGACCTCGCGGCGATCCCCACCGCGGATCTCGAGCGCATCGAGGTCGTCGCCGGACCGACGAGCTCGCTCTACGGCTCGGCTGCGCTCGGCGGCGTCGTGAACATCATCACGGCGCCGCCACGGACGGCGGGGCCGAGCGCGCGCGTGCGCGCCGAGTACCGATCGCTGAATGGCGTCGTGCTCCAGGGGAACGGCGCGTTCAAGAAGGACGGCCGGCTCGGTCCGCTGCGCGATCCGTGGATCGGCCTCGATGCGAACTTCACGCGGCTCGACGGCGTACCGCGGACGTCCGATCCGGAGATCCCGGACCTGCGCATCCCCGAGACGGAGCGGCGCATGGTCGGTCTCCGCACGGGCGCTCGCCTGAGCGACATGATGGACGTCCGCATCCGCGCGCGCGCGTTCCGCGATCGCCTCGACGGCGTCGAGTCCGCGGTCGTGCCCGGGCTCGGGCGCTTCGTCACCGATCTGCCGGAGCAGACCGATCGCTACACGCTGCACGTCATCCACGTCACGCGATGGTCGGGCGGCGCGAGCCTCCGCCTCACGCTCGGCCGCCAGCAGTTCGACAACTTCACGATGAAGGATCGTCGCGACTCCGTGATCGACGAGCGCCGCGATCGCGACCATCGGATGCAGAGCCTCGAGGCGGTCGCGACGGTGCCCGAGGGATCGCGCACGTGGGTCGCAGGGGCCCGCTTCGAGGCGGAGCACTTCGAGCAGACGATCACGAAGGCGGAGAGCACCTCCACCGGGCCCGTGACCACGAGGAGCCCGGAGGTCGTCCCGCTGAGCTACGGCATCGCGGCCTTCTACGCGCAGCTCTCGTGGAAGCTCTTCGAGCGGCTCACGGTCATGCCCGGCGTCCGCACGGAGATCCACACGAGGTACGCCGAGTCCGTCGCGCCGCGTCTCGCGGCCGCGTGGGTCGTCACGCCCGCGGTGACGCTCCGCGCGTCGGCGGGCCGCGGGTTCCGTGCGCCGAGCGCGAAGGAGCTCGGCTTCGTCTTCGATCACTCGTTCTACGGTTATCGGCTCCAGGGCAACCCCGATCTGTCTCCCGAGAAGTCCTGGGGCGTGAACGCGGACGCCACCGTGACCCCGACGAAGACGTCGATGGTCCGCGGGTCGGTCTTCGCGAACTGGGTCGACGACCTCATCGACCTCGATCTCGCCAATGGCGTGCTCGACAACGGCGTCTGGACGTACCGCTACACGAACTTCGGACGCGCGCGGACCGCGGGCGGACAGATCGATGCTCGTTTCAGGCCCGCTCCTTGGCTGACCGCCGAATCGAGCTACGCTTACACGTGGACGCGCGACGACGTGAACGAGCGGCCGCTCCAAGGACGGCCGCCCCACGCGGTCACGTCGGCGATCCGCGTCGAGCCGGGCTGGAAACTCGAGATGTACGTGCGCGCGCGGGTGGTGACGAGCTCCTTCCTCGACGTCGACGCTCGATCGCCCGGCTATCAGACGGTCGACGTGCGCGCCGGTCGCACGCTCTGGCCGCGCTCTCAGGTCTACGTCGGTGCGCTCAACCTCCTCGACGTGAAGCAGGAGCCCGGCCGCCTGGGCGACACACGGCCGCCGCTCGGGCGTATCCTCTACGTGGGCTTGCGGGGCGATTGGCCGTGGGACTGATCAGGCCTCAGGCCTCGGGCCTCAGGCCTCGGGAGTGAGGCTCCAGACATGAAGGCAGCTTGCTTCGGTGCTCTCGGCTTGTTCGTGATCCTCGCCTCCTGCAGCGAAGAGGTCGGTGCGGGCGCGAAGAACCAAGGCGGCACGGTGAATGCCGACGCGGGGGATCCGGGAGAGGCGTTCGACGCCGGTGAGGAGCTCCGCGTCTCCGTGCCCGAGTCGGGGCGCGTCTACGTCAAGCTCGCGAGCCCGCCCGCGGTCGTCACGCCGGCCGATCCGGCGAGCGACGAGACATGGGACCTCGCCTTCGAGGGGCTCGACGTCTACACGAACAGCGGACCGTCGGGGCCCGGCGCGGCGAGCGCGTTCGGGCCGCTCGATCCCATCGTCTTCCTCGAGGACGTCGCGCCCGACGTCCCGTTCCTCTCGATGGACAGGGCCGGCGGCGCGTTCGTCCGCTGGTACTTCTACGAAGGCGCGCCGTACCACGCGCTCTACAGCCGGTTCCACGTCTACGGCGTCAAGGACGGCGACAAGCTCTATCGCGTCCAGATCCTCGGGTACTACGGCAAGCGTGACGGCGTGCCGGTCAGCGCGCTCTACCGGATCCGCTACTCCGAGGTCGGTCAGCCCCCGAAGGAGGCGCTCGACCTCGACGGCACGGCGGGCGGCACGACGCCGGATCCGAACGCGCCGAGCGAATGCATCGACCTCGGCACGGATCAGCGGATGATGCTCACGCCCGCCGAGGCGCGCGCGTCCTCCGCGTGGCACCTCTGCTTCCGCAGGGAGGAGATCTCCGTCAACGGCGAGCTCGGCGGCCCGCGCGGCGTCGGCGCCGTCGATCTCGATGCGGACAAGACGGCCACCGAGAAGCTCGAGGAGGTCATCGAGCGAACGCCGGAGAGCGAGCTCGGGCGCTTCGAGGCGGTGACGGCGGAGAGCTTCGAGGGGCACACGTTCCGCGGGGATCGCATCGTGAGCGCGTTCAGCGGTCTGTGGACCACGAGGAACGCGGTCCCTCCCGCGCCGGCGAACGTCGCCTGGCTCGTCGTCGGAGCGGACGGCAAGTCGCGCTACCTCGTGGGCTTCGTGAGGTTCGAAGGGGCCACCGAGACGAGCCCAGGTACGATCGTCATGCGCGTGAAGGCCGTCCGATAGGAGGCTCGAGGATGGTCCGAATCGCGGGGGACACGAACGGAAGGCCGCCACCATGAAACAGCTCTCTTTGCTCGTCGCTTGTGCGCTCGCAGGTCTCGCCGCCGCTCCGGCATGCACGACCGAGAAGGTGACGGTGGTCCCCGACAACGGCGGGACGCCGGAGAGCGACGGCGGCGCCGAGGAGCAGGAAGAAGGAGACGAGGAGGGCGGCGGCGGAACGCAATGCACCGCGGCGCGCGACCAGCTCCTCGTCCCCGTCGCGAAGGTCGCGGACGCCGAGGTGAAGGTCGTCTCGGAGGTCGACGGCGTCGCGACCATCTACGTCGATGCCTCGGCGGGCGGTTTCGACCAGGCGAGGCGGAATCCGCGCGTGTACATCACGCTCGCGGGAACGAAGGTCGACGTGACGGACAAAGACGCCCCGAGCTCGTCCGAGTGGGACCTCGCGCTCAAGCGTCAGGTGATCTTCACGAACAGCGGCGATGCCGGGCCGGGGAAGGGCGGCGGCGCTATGATCGCGAAGGACTTCGACGCGGTCACGGCGGCGGACGCCGACGCGGTCGAGGTCGTCCCCGAGTCGTTCTTCGACGAAGAGTGCAACGCGAAGACCGACGAGATCTCGGACCCCGTGACGACGTTCACCGGCTGGTACGACTACGATCAGGCGTCGATGAGGGCGAGCGCGAAGCCGGGCATCACGTTCATCGTGAAGAGCGCCGCCGGGGTGCGCCACAAGGTCGGCATCGTCAGCTACACGGGCAGGCCGGACGGGTCGACGACGTCGCCCGCGACCGGCTACTTCCTCCTCAAGGTCGCACGGCTGTGAGACTCGGGCACGGGCTCGTCGCGATCCTCGGTTGTGCGGGGCTCCTCGCCTCGTCCGAGGCGCGTGCCGCGTGCGCCGGACGGCCCACGGATCCGGGCGGGTACCAGGGCTACACCTACGGCGACGCCGAGGTCCGTTCGTTCGCGACCGCGCAGGTTCGTGTGCATTATGCAACCAGCGGGACGCACGCCCCGGTCCTCGACTCGACGCGTCCGGACGGCGTCCCCGACACGGTCGCGTTCGCGGCCGAGACCGCGGAGGACGCCCTCGCGCGGTACGCCCAGTTGGGGTTCCGCAAGGTCCCGAGCGACGCCGCGTGCGCGTCGAACGGCGGCGACGGCAAGCTCGACGTCTACCTCGTCCGCTTCGCCGGCGCCGACGGCGCGACGGTGCCGGAGTGCGAGGGGGCGACGTGCTCCTCGTTCTTGCTCGTCGAGTCGACGTTCCGCTCGAAGGGCTACGCGAGCGCGGAGGAGGGCTTCCGCACCGTCGTCGCTCACGAGATCTTCCACGCGATCCAGAACGCCTACCGCCCGCGCCTCGAGCCCTTCTGGGCGGAGGGCACGGCGCAGTGGGGGATGAAGACGCTCTTCCCCGTCCTCGAGGACTTCGAGCGCCACCTTCCCGCGTTCTTCTCCGACAGCGGAAGATCGATCGACGCGCCGCCGGCCGGTGTCACAGCGGGCTTCCTCTACGGCTCGGCGGTGTGGCCGCTGTTCTTGTCGCTCTCCCACGGGCCCGAGACCATCCGCGAGATCCTCGAGCTCCAGGCCGCAGGCCAGGACGCCATCCCCGCGGCGGACGCGGTGCTCGCGACGAAGGGCTCCTCGCTCGCGGAGGCGTTCCCGATGTTCGCGGCGTGGAACGCCGGGACCGGCGAGCTGCCGAGCGTCGGAGGCTATCCCGACGCCGCGAAGTACCCCGGGATCCGCATCGCGAAGCTCGCGGAGGGCGTCGAGGGGATCACGTCGGGCCTCTCGTACTTCGCGTACCGGGGAAAGCTCGAGGACAGATGGGAGATCGCGCTCGAGACGGACCCGTCCCGGAACGCCGGCGTCCTCGTCCCCATCGAGGACGGCGTCGCCCGGCTCGATCGCGCCGAGAGGCTCCCCGCGGACGCCGAGGGCGAGGTGCTCGTCGTCGTCGCGGGCATCACGACGAAGAAGACGGACGCCAAGTACGTCATCCGGTTCCGCGAGCCGGGCACGACGAACACGAGCCCGTCGGACGGCGCGACGGCGCCTCCTTCGAGCGGGGGAGAGGACGACGGCTGCAACGTCGCGCGGGGCGCTCGGCATCCGGCGTCCTCGCGCGGCACGTTCGCGATCGCGTGCGCGGTGGTCGCCTCGTTCGCGGCGCTGCGTTCGCGGAGGAAGAGGGGCTGAGCTCCTCGCGTTCCTTCGTGCGCGCATGGCGCGGTGCGCGCTACGATCGGCCGAGCGCCATCTCCGCATGACGAAGCTCAAATTCGCCCTTCTGGCATGCGTCGCGTCTTGCGCGTCCGCGGATCGAGCGCCCGAGGATCGGACCGACCGCGTCTCGTCGAGCATCGTGTTCGGGACGGAGTCGGACGAGTCGCAAGACGGCGTCGTCCTCGTCATGCATTACGACGCCCTCTCGCGCGGCGGAGGCGCCGCGAGCGGGTGCACCGGCAGCCTGCTCGCCCCGACGCTCGTCCTCACGGCACGCCATTGCGTCGCCGTCACCGATCCGGGCGCATCGTGCAACTCGAAGGGGCAGCCGATCTCGGGTGGTGCGGTGGAGCGCGATCACGAGCCGAGCACCATCTACGTCTTCGGCGGGAAGCGACGCCCGAACTTCCTCGACGGCTCGGCGCGGCCCTCGAAGGGCGTGAAGATCCTCACGACCGGCGCGAAGACGCTCTGCGACAACGACATCGCGCTCGTGGTCCTCGATCGACCCGTCGCGGGCGCCACGATCGTGCCCGTGAAGCTCGATGCGAAGCCCTCGAAGGGCGATCGCGTCACGCTCGTCGGCTGGGGCATCGCCGACGACGAGCCCGATCCGCCGGCGAGGCGGCAGCGGACCGAGGTCGAGGTCCTCGACGTCGGACCCGCCGACGGGATCGGACCAGCGGAGTTCCGGGTCGGCGAGGGCGGGTGCAAGGGCGACAGCGGCGGGCCCGCCCTCGCGGCTTCGGGCGCGGTGCTCGGCGCGCTGTCGCGCGGAGGCAACACGAAGGGCGGCGCCGGCGCCGATGCGTGCATCGGCGGAACGAACGTGTTCACCTCGGTCGCGGCGCACGCGGACTTCGTCCTCTCCGGTTACGCGGAGGTCGGTCAAGAGCCGTGGCTCGAAGGGCAGCCGAACCCGCTCCTCGCCGGGTTCGGCGGCGAATGCGGCGTCGACGCCGACTGCCAGTCGGGCCTCTGCGATCTCGAGACGAAGTCGTGCACACTGGACTGCTCGTCTGCGTCTTGTCCTTCCGGCCATGCATGCGACGACCGGCGGAAGGTCTGCGTGCCGGCGCCGCCGGAGGACGACGGCTGCAGCGTCGGCGCTTCGCCCGTGCGATCGCGAGCAGCGTCGTACGTCCTCTCGCTGTTCGCCGTCGCTGTTCTTTTCCGCCGTCGCCGCTCGAAAAATTCGAGTCAGAACGCGGGCTGAAGGCGATCCGGGCGATCGCATGATCCACTCCTGATGCCTGCTCCACGCATGCCCTGAGCACGCGCGCGATCGCCGGATCCCTTCATTTCGCGGGATTTCTCGCGCGAAGGCGTTGGCAGGCCATGTGCAACGGCGGAGGTCGTCTCGCCGAGAGCCGCTTTTCGCGGGCGTGGGCGGACGTCGCGGTCTTCTCGGGAGCACGGAGGTTCGAACGATGAAAGGCATGCGGATTCTCGGAGCTGTCTGCGCAAGCATCCTCGCATCCTCGATCGCCACGCTCGCCGCCTGCGGAGGGACGGCCGAGCAGGAGGAGGTGCCGACGGCGCAGGCGGTGAGCGCCGCGAGCGTCTCGATCGACCTCCTCGACGAGCAAGGTACCCGGGTCGGTCAGGGATCGGGTGTCCTCATCGCCCCGCGTCTGGTGCTCACGGCGGGGCACCTCGTCGCCGGCAAGGCGAAGTGGGTCGTGACCGGGGCCGACGGCAAGACGAAGGTGACTGCGTCGCGCGGTCTCACCTACGACTGGCGCGTCTACAACAGCAACAAGGCTCATCCGCGCAAGCACGACGTCGCCGTCCTCTACCTCGACGAGGCGATCAAGCTGCCCGCGTACCCGAAGCTCGTGAGCGAGCGCACGGGAGACGGCGCCAAGGCCTCGCGCATGCGAGGCACGGGCGCCGGCTTCGAGGCGCTCGACGCCGTCCTCACGAAGGTGCGGAGCGCTCCGAACTCCTATCTCGTCGACATCGGCAGCGAGACGCTCGACACCGGCGGCGTCGTCTTCGACTCGCGCGGCATCCTCGGCGTCGTCTCGGGTCGCGGCATGACGACGGGCAAGCTCTACGTCGCCCGTACGGATCGCCTCGTGAAGTGGCTCCAGCCGAAGATCGCCTGCGCGGGCGGCGCGGTCGTGACGCGGACCTACGCGCCCCCCGCCACCGACAAGTCGGAGGAGATCTGCGAGGACGACGGGACCGGCACGAGCTCGGGCGGTAGCAGCTCGGGCGACACGGGCGGACCGGACGACAGCTGCGCCGGCGACGACAACGGCTACTGCTACGGTGATTGCGGCTCGGGCAGCAGCGGGTCGGACGGCAGCAGCAGCGGGTCGGACGGCAGCAGCAGCGGGTCGGACGGCAGCAGCAGTGGCTCGAGCGGCACGGGCGGTTCGAGCGGCAGCAGCGGCTCGAGCGGCAGCAGCGGGTCGGACGGCAACAACAGCGGCTCCGACGGCAGCAGCAGTGGCTCGAGCGGCACGGGCGGCTCGAGCGGCAGCAGCGGCTCGAGCGGGAGCAGCGGGTCGGACGGCAACAACAGCGGCTCCGACGGCAGCAGCAGCGGATCGAGCGGCACGGGCGGCTCGAGCGGTAGCAGCGGCTCGAGCGGGAGCAGCGGGTCGGACGGCAACAACAGCGGCTCCGACGGCAGCAGCGGTGGTTCGAGCGGCACGGGCGGCTCGAGCGGCAGCAGCGGGTCGAACGGCCACGACAACGGTGGATCGAGCGGCAGCGGTGGTCACGGCGCCGAGCCGGACGACGGCGAGGTCTGCCAGGGCCCGAGCGACAACCCGGACGTCTGCCCGCCCGAGCCCGATGGCTGCGTCGGTCCGAGCTGCGGCGGCGGTCATCCGGACGACGAGATCGACTACGGCTACTGCGCTTGCGGCAGCTCCAAGAAGGGCGGTGGCGGCTACATCAAGTGACCGACGCCTGACGGCCGGCGTGTGAAGCACCCGCGCCGACGACGAAAGACGCCGCTCGCTCCTCGCGAGCGGCGTCTTTTCGTTCCGAGGTCGACCGTCCCGTGACGCCGATGCGAACGTGTTACCCTCGACACGTGGCATCGCGCAGCTGGTGGCTCTTCGGCGCGAGCGTCGGTGTCGTGCTGGGGCCCGGGGAATCTCGTCGGCGGGAACGGCGTGAGAAAATGCGTGACGCCTGCTGGCAACGAGGTCGATTGCTATCCGCCGACCGTCGTTCCTGGATCGCCCTTCGCGTCGTTCGACGTCGATCACCTCTTCGCGGTCGGCATCACCCAGGACGGAGCCGTCGTCGCGTGGGGAGACGCCACGGCTGGCCGCTTGGGCGATCCCAACGGTGGCGGGAACGTCCTCGTGCCTACGCCCGTGCCCGGTCTGCCCTGAAAGTCACGCCGGCCGCCCAGCGGCTGAGCCGTCCGGACCGCGGCTGGAGATCGTCCGGGCGCGCGAACGGACGGTTCGTGCGCTAGAGTGCGCGCGCCCATGAAGCGCGCGAAGATCGCCCTGTTCCCAGCGTTGTGCGTCGCCTCGAGCGTCTCGTGCGGGGCGGAGCCGCCTCCGAAGCCCGCGCAGCCCTCTGCGCCCGCGCTCCCGCCGTCCACGCCGATGCCGGAGGAGAAGCACCTCGCCGACGTGAAGCAGCTCACGCTCGAAGGAGAGAACGCCGAAGCGTATTGGGCGTGGAGCGGCAAGGAGCTCATCCTCCAGTCGCGCACGGGCGACATGGCCTGCGACCGCATCTACCGCATGCCGCTGTCGAGCGTGCTCGACGTCCCGCCCGGCGCGCAGCCGACGATGCCGCCGCTGATCCCGGTCTCGAGCGGCAAGGGTGCGACGACGTGCAGCTACTTCATGCCGGGCGATCGGGAGGTGATCTACGCGTCGACGCACCTCGGCGGTGACGCGTGCCCGCCGAAGCCCGATCACAGCCAAGGTTACGTCTGGGCGCTCTACGACTCGTACGACATCTTCAAGACCGATCCCGACGGCAACAATCCGATTCGCCTGACGGACACGAAGGGCTACGACGCGGAGGCGACGGTCTGCGGCAAGGACGGGTCGATCGTCTTCACGAGCCT
The DNA here is from genome assembly GCA_937949945.1 of uncultured Myxococcales bacterium. GTDB lineage: Bacteria > Myxococcota_A > Polyangia > Polyangiales > Polyangiaceae > Labilithrix. The sequence continues at coordinate 22,796 of CALFEQ010000034.1, read as the reverse complement.
GCGCGACGGCGACCTCGATCTCTATCGCATGGACGCCGACGGCAAGAACGTGCGGCGCCTCACCGACACGCCGGGGTACGACGGCGGCGCGTTCTTCAACGCGGACTGCACGAAGATCGTCTGGCGCGCGTCGCGACCGAAGCCGGGCAAGGAGCTCGACGACTACAAACGGCTGCTCGCGCACGACCCGCCGCTCGTGCGTCCGTCGAAGCTCGAGCTGTGGGTCGCGAACGCGGACGGATCGGACGCGCGGCAGATCACGTACCTCGACGCGGCCTCCTTCGCGCCGTACTTCCACCCGTCGCAGGATCGCATCCTGTTCTCCACGAACTACGGCGATCCGAAGGGGCGCGAGTTCGACATCTGGGCGATCAACACGGACGGCACCGAGCTCGAGCGCATCACGTACGCGCGCGGGTTCGACGGGTTCCCGATGTTCTCGCCGGACGGCAAGTACCTCGCGTTCGCCTCGAACCGCGCGACCGCGCCCGGCAAGCACGACACGAACGTCTTCCTCGCGACCTGGGTGGAGGGCGAGCGCACGATCGTCGAGACCGGCGCCGATCGCATCAAGCGGGACGTCGTCTGGCTCGCCGATCCCGCGCGCGAGGGCCGCGGCGTCGGGCTGCCCGGTCTCGAGCAGGCGGGGGCGTACATCGAGGAGCGCATGAGGTCGCTCGGCCTTTTGCCCGCCGGCGACGACGGATCCTTCCGGCAGCCGTTCCCGGTCGTGACGCGCCTCGAGCAGGGAGAGGCGACCAAGATCGAGATCGACGGCAAGACCGTCGCGAACGACGACTTCGTGGTGCTCGGCTACTCGCCGGCGAAGACGTCCGTCACGGCGCCGTTCGTGTTCGCCGAGTACGGCATCGTCGCCAAAGACCTCGGGCGTGACGACTACGAGAAGCTCGACGTGAAGAAGAAGATCGTCGTCGTCCGGCGCTTCGTCCCCGACGACGAGAAGTTCTCGAGCCCCGACGCGCAGCGCCGCTTCGGCGACATCCGCAGGAAGGCGTTCTGGGCGCGCGAGAAGGGCGCGGTCGGGCTCGTCGTCGTCGACGATCCGGCGCCGCCCGCGGGCGCGAAGCCGGACTGGCAGCCGCCGGACGAGGCGCGCCTGCCGAGCCTGCAGCCGGAGGGCTACGCGGACGCCGGGCTGCCGGTGGTCGTGCTGAAGCGTTCGGTGGGCCGGCCGATCATCGAGAAGCTTCGGAAGAAGCAGGCCGTGCGCGGGAAGCTCGGGATCGAGCTCGTTCCGAAGACCTCGCAGGCGTTCAACGTCGCGGGGCGCCTCGTGGCGGAGCCGAAGGACGGCAAGAAGCTGCCCGGCGTCGTCGTGATCGGCGCGCACTACGATCACCTGGGCAGGGGCGGCCGTCACTCTCTCTCGCCGCACTCGGACGAGCCGCACGTCGGCGCGGACGACAACGCGTCGGGCGCCGCGACGCTGCTCGAGGTCGCGCGCGAGCTCGCCTCGAGGAAGACCGAGCTCGCGCGTGACGTCGTGTTCGTCGCGTTCTCCGGCGAGGAGATGGGCGTGCTCGGCTCGGCGCACTTCGTCCAGAAGTGGATCGCGGACGCCAAGACGAGAGAGGCGAAGGCGAGCGACGCGAAGGCGCCGCAGGCGAAGGCGGCCGGCGCGGAGAAGAAGGCGCACGAGCTCACCGACGTCTACGCCATGCTCAACATGGACATGGTCGGGCGCATGCGCGACAACCGCCTGCAGATCTTCGGCGCCGAGACCGCGGCCGAGTGGAAGGACATCGTCGACGCCGCCTGCGCCACGCACCGCGTGACCTGCTCGGCGAGCGGAGACGGCTACGGGCCGAGCGATCAGATCAACTTCTTCTCGGCGGGCGTGCCCGTCCTGCACTTCTTCACGGGCACGCACTCGGACTACCACAAGCCCTCGGACACGGCGGACAAGATCAACGCCGCGGGCGCGATGCAGACGGGCAAGATCTGCGCGGACATCGCGCTCGCCGTCTCGAAGCGCGAGGCGCCGCTCACGTTCAAGGCGGACGCGGTCGGCCCGCCGCCGCACGGCGACATGAGGAGCTTCGGCGCCTCGCTCGGCACGATCCCCGACTACGGCGGTCCGGGCCCGGGCAAGAAGGGCGTGCTCCTCGCGGGAGTGCGCCCCGGCGGCGCCGCCGACAAGGCGGGCATGCGCAAGGGCGACATCCTCGTGCGCCTCGGCAAGAGCGAGATCGCGAGCGTCGAGGACCTCATGTTCGTCCTCAACTCGAGCAAGCCGGGCGAGACCGTCCCTGCCGTGGTGCTCCGGGACGGCAAGGAGGTGAAGCTCGAAGTGACGTTCCAGGAGAGCCGCCGACCGCGCTGACATCAGTCTCCAGCTCGACATTCTCGCGAGCGCGAGCTGACTCGACGGGCGCGAGCGTCGTCCGCGCGAGCATGGGCGGCCGACTCGTCGAGGCCTTCAGCTTCGCCGGAGGCCGTCCCCTCTGGAGCCTGGAGCCTGGAGCCTGGAGCCTTCCCTGGCTGGAAACAGGAGCCTTCCCCAGCTCGAGGCTGGCGTCGGGAGACTGAAGACTGCCGTCCACCCCAGTGCTACCGTGCTGCCCATGGCCGACCCCAAGAGCATCGAGCTCCTCGCGCGAGCAGAGCGCATCATCCCCGGCGGTGTGAACAGCCCCGTCCGCGCTTTCCGGAGCGTGGGCGGGAAACCCGTGTTCGTCTCACGGGCGGAGGGGGCGTACGTCTTCGGCGCCGACGGCAAGCGCTACACGGACTACGTCGGATCGTGGGGCCCGATGATCCTCGGGCACGCGCACCCCGCGATCGTGGAGGCGATCGCCGCGGCCGCGAAGAACGGCACCAGCTACGGCGCCCCCACGGAGCTCGAGGTGCGCTTCGCCGAGAAGGTCATCGAGCTGTACCCGTCGATCGAGATGATGCGCGCCGTCTCGAGCGGAACCGAGGCGTGCATGGCCGCGCTCCGCGTCGCGCGCGGGTTCACGGGCCGCGAGGTCATCGTGAAGTTCGAGGGTTGCTACCACGGCCACGCGGACTTCCTGCTCGTGAAGGCGGGCTCCGGAGCGCTCACGTTCGGCGTCCCCGACTCGGCCGGCGTGCCTGCGCCGACGGCGAAGGCGACGATCACGGCGCCGTACAACGACGTGGCGGCCCTCGAGGCGATCTTCGCCGAGCGAGGGAAGGAGATCGCCGCGGTCATCGTCGAGCCGGTGGTCGGCAACATGGGCGTCGTGCCGCCCGAGCCCGGCTTCCTCGAGGCCATCATCCGCCTCGCGAAGGAGCACGGCGCCGTGTCGATCTTCGACGAGGTCATGACCGGCTGCCGCGTCGCTCGCGGCGGCATGCAGGAGCGCGCGAAGCTGCGCCCGGACATGACGTGCCTCGGCAAGATCGTCGGCGGCGGCATGCCGCTCGCCGCGTACGGCGGTCGGCGCGAGATCATGGAGAAGGTCGCGCCGCTCGGCCCCGTCTACCAGGCGGGCACGCTCAGCGGGAACCCGGTCGCAGTGAGCGCGGGGCTCGCGCTGCTCGAGCGGCTCGACGCCGGCGTCTACGAGAAGCTCGAGTCGCTCGGCGCGCGTCTCGAGCGCGGTCTCGTCGAGGGCGCGAAGAAGAGCGGCCTCGACGTGTGCGTGCAGCGCGTCGGCTCGATGATCACGCCCTTCTTCACGAAGGGGCCGGTTCGCTGCTTCGCCGACGCCGTGAAATCGGACACGTCGCGCTTCGCCAAGTGGCACGCGGCGATGCTCGCCCGCGGTCAGTACTGGCCGCCGTCGCAGTTCGAGGCTGCCTTCCTGAGCACCGCGCACACGGAGGCGGACGTCGACGCGACGATCGCCGCGGCGGAAGAGGCGTTCGCCGCTGCCGCGGCCGCCTGAGCGCTGCGCGCGGTGGTCGCGCGGCCGGTCGGACGGTTGCATCGATGCGCGGCCGCCGTTAGGGGCAGCGCATGAAGATCTACGTCAGCGCCGACATCGAGGGCGTCGCCGGGATCACCGCTCCCGAGGAGTGCGACGCCGCGCTTCCGGACAGCAAGTACTTCCAGGAGCAGATGACGCTCGAGGTGAAGGCCGCGTGCGAGGGAGCGATCGCGGCCGGCGCCACGGCCATCTGGGTGAAGGACGCGCACTGGACGGGCCGGAACATCGTCCCGCGGATGCTGCCGGAGTGCGTCCGCATCGTGCGCGGGTGGACGGGCCACCCGTTCTCGATGATGGCGGAGCTCGACGCGAGCTTCGACGCTGCCGTCTTCGTCGGCTACCACGCGCGCGCCGGATCGGCGGGCAACCCGCTCGCGCACACGATGGCGGGCCGGGTCGTCGACGCGATGCGGATCAACGACGAGCCAGCCTCGGAGTTCCTGATCAACACGTACACGGCGACGTCGCTGAGCGTGCCGGTCGCGTTCGTCTCCGGCGACGAGGCGCTCTGTCGGGAGGTGGAGCGGTACAACGAGGCGATCGCGACGTTCGCGACGCAGCGGGGCGTCGGCACCGGAACGATCAGCGTCCACCCCGACGTCGCCATCCGCGAGATCGAGCGAGGCGTCGCGGCGGCGCTCCGGCGACCCGACCTCGCGAAGCGCATGCGGCCGCTTCCGCCGCGGTTCAAGGTGGAGATCGACTACGTCAAACCGCGTGACGCCTACGGAAAGTCCTTCTACCCGGGCGCGACGTTGGCGGGCGAGCGCACGGTCCGCTTCGAGTCCGACGACTGGATGGCGGCGGTCACGATGATCCACTTCTGCGCGAAGGCGTGAAATCGGCGGTACGGGCCTTGACTCTCCAGTGACTGGAGACCTCACTGTCCCTGTCCATGGCGAAGAGGCTCACGATCGGCGAGCTCTCGCGACGCACCGGGCTCCCGGTCAAGACGCTGCGGTTCTACTCGGACGAGGGCCTGTTGCCCCCGGCGGAGCGAACCGCGAGCGGCTACCGGCTCTACTCGGAGGACCAAGTGGTGCGGCTCGAGCTCATCCGGACCCTGCGCGAAGCGGGGATCGGGCTCGAGACGATCCATCGGGTATTGCGTCGCGACGTCACGCTCGAGGAGGCTTTGCGGCTCCGCCTCGGCGCGATCGAAGCTCACATCGCGTCGCTCCGGAGGGTCGCTGCCGCCCTCCGCGCCGCGATCCGTTCGGGAGCCTCGGAAGAAGACCTGAGGAGGCTCTCCATGGTGACGAAGCTGTCGAAGGACGAACGGCGGAAGGTGATCGAGGACTTCTTCGCGAAGGTGATGGACGGGGTCCCGGCCGCCAACGAGTGGGTGAAGAACATGATCGAGGCGAGCGTCCCGGATCTGCCGGAGGAGCCGACCGCAGAGCAGCTCGACGCCTGGATCGAGCTCTCGAAGATCCTCGAGGACGAGTCCTTCGTGGCGAGCATGCGCGCGCAGGCGACGGAGTTCTGGTCCAAGGACGCCGACGTCGCTGCGCTCCAGAGGAGCCAGGCCGAGTTCCATCGCGTGGCAGCCGACGCGCGGGCGCGCGGCGTGGACCCGAAGTCCGAGGAGGCGTGGACGCTCATCCGCGGTCTCATCGCGAAGATGGCCACTGCCGTGGGCCTCGACGAAGCCGCGATGACGGAGCGCATGCGCAAGCAGTACGACCGGCGCGCCGAGCGCTACTGGGAGCTCGTCGCGATCATGCGCGGCGGTCCGAGCCCGCGAGAGCAGGACGCGGACTACCAGTGGCTCGGCGCAGCGATGCGCCATCACCTGGCGTGATCGGCCTCAGGCCTCGGGCCTCAGCGAGAGCCGAGCACGACTTCATGCCATCGTCCTCGTGCTCGTACTCGTGCTCGATGCTCGAAGATACCCGTCGAGTGGTGCGCGATCTCGGAGAGCGGACGCCGAGGACCGAGGACTGAGGACGGACGTGAGGCCGGAGGCCTCACGTCCCATCCACACAGGCCCGCACGCAATCGGCGAACGTCACGCAGGCCTCGTCACCCCCGCAGCTCACGGCGATCGAGCACGGCCCGACGTACGCCCTCGCGACGCAGTCGTTGCACGCGTTCGAGTCCGGCGACGGGCTCTGGCAGTAGCTCGGACAGACCGGCGCGCAGGCGCCTGCGTCCGCCTCGCACGTGCACTCCTGGACGGTCCGATAGAACGTGAGCGCCGAGTCGCCGGCGTCGGCTTCGCACGCGAGCACGCACTTGCGCTGCTCGCTCGGCGGATCGGGGTCGGGGGGCTCCGCGTCGACCTCGGCTTCGCCGTCGGGGCTCGTGGGCGGCGGCGCGTCGGTGGAGGCGTCGCCGCCGCTGTCTCCGTTGGTCCGCCCGCCGGACGTGTGGTCGGGGTCGTCGCCCGTGCATGCGACGAACGCTGCACCCGAGAGCGTCGTGACCAGGCCGAACAGGATCCAGTGGAGAGGTCGCATGAGGTCCAATGTCGGTCCGCGGGAATCGAATTGCTCGCGCCGAAGCGTCACCTGGACGGAGGAACCCGTTCGGGTGACGACGGCGCGCCGCAGCTCCGTTCGAGCCGTGTCAGGCGGTGCTCGCGGCCGGGACCGGGCGACCTTTGCGGTGGATGACCTCGGCCTGCGCCGCGGCGAGCCGCGCGATGGTCACGCGGAACGGCGAGCAGGAGACGTAGTCGAGCTTCACGTCGCGGAAGAAGCGGATGCTCTCCGGGTCTCCGCCGTGCTCGCCGCAGACGCCGAGCTTGATGTTGTTCTTCGCGGCGCGCCCGCGCTCGGCGGCGAGGCGGACGAGGGCGCCGACGCCGTCGACGTCGATGGTGACGAACGGATCCTTCGGCAGGATGCCGGTCTCGACGTAGGCCGGGAGGAACTTGCCGGCGTCGTCGCGCGACAGCCCCATCGTGCACTGCGTGAGGTCGTTCGTGCCGAAGGAGAAGAAGTCCGCGATCTGCGCGAGCTCGGCCGCCCGGATCGCGGCGCGAGGCAGCTCGATCATCGTGCCGAAGCTGAACGGGACCTTCGGACGCGTGGCGAAGACCTCGCCGGCGACCTTGTCGACGATCGCCTTCATGCGCACGAGCTCCTCGCGCGTCATCGCGAGGGGGATCATGATCTCGGGCTGCACCGTGGCGCCTTCGGCGGCGACGTCGGCGGCCGCCTCGAGGATCGCGCGCACCTGCATCGCGTAGATCTCGGGGTAGGTGATCGCGAGGCGGCAGCCGCGATGGCCGAGCATCGGGTTGAACTCGTGCAAGTCCTTGATGCGCTGCTCGAGGCGCGCCACCGAGACGCCGAGGGACTGCGCGAGCTCCTCGATCTGCTTCTTCTCCGTGGGGAGGAACTCGTGGAGCGGCGGATCGAGCAAGCGGATGGTGACCGGCAGGCCCTTCATCTCGCGGAAGATCTCGACGAAGTCCTGCTTCTGGTGGGGCAACAGCTTCGCGAGCGCGGTCTCGCGGGCGGTGACGTCGTCGGCGAGGATCATCTCGCGCACGGCGCGGATGCGCTCCTCGTCGAAGAACATGTGCTCGGTGCGGCAGAGCCCGATGCCTTCGGCGCCGAAGTTCCGCGCGGTGCGGGCGTCGAGCGGCGTGTCGGCGTTCGCGCGCACCTTCATCGTCCGGACGTCGTCGGCCCAGCTCATGAGCTCGGCGAACTCGCCGGTCATCGCCGCGTTCACCGTCGGGACCGCGCCGAGGTAGACGTGCCCGGCGCCGCCGTCGAGCGTGATGACGTCGCCCTTCTTGAGCGTGATCGTCTCCGTGGGCCGCCCGTCGTCGTCGTACTGCGTGATGGCGACGGTCTGGTCGTGGTAGCTGATCGCGAGCGCCGAGCAGCCGGCGACGCACGGCTTGCCCATGCCGCGGGCGACGACGGCGGCGTGGCTGGTCATGCCGCCGCGCGCGGTGAGGATGCCGCGGGCCGCCTTCATGCCGTGGATGTCCTCGGGCGACGTCTCGACGCGCACGAGGATGACGGCCTCGCCCTGGCCGGCGCGCCGCTCGGCCTCGTCGGCGCTGAAGACGATCTTGCCCTGCGCGGCGCCCGGGCTCGCGGCGAGGCCGCGAGCGAGGAGCTTCTTCGGGGCGTTCGGATCGAGGGTCGGGTGCAGGAGCTGATCGAGCGAGTTCGGCTCGACGCGGAGGATCGCCTCGTCGCGGGTGATGAGGTTCTCCTTCGCCATGTCGACCGCGACACGGACGGCGGCCCGGGCCGTCCGCTTCGCCGCTCGGCACTGGAGCATGTAGAGGTGCCCCTCCTGGATGGTGAACTCCAGGTCCTGCATGTCGCGGAAGTGCTTCTCGAGGCGCTCGGCGATCGACGTCAGCGTCTTGAAGGCCGCCGGCATCCGCCGCTCGAGCGAGTCCTCCTCCTTGCCGGGCAGGGCGCGCAGCGGCAGCGGCGTGCGGATGCCCGCGACGACGTCCTCGCCCTGCGCGTTCGGCAGCCACTCGCCGTAGAGGACGCGCTCTCCCGTCGAGGGGTCGCGCGTGAAGGCGACGCCGGTGGCGCTCGTGTCTCCGAGGTTGCCGAAGACCATCGCCTGCACGTTGCACGCGGTCCCCCAGCTCTCGGGGATGTCGTGCATCTTGCGGTAGACGACGGCGCGCGGGTTGTTCCACGAGTTGAAGACGGCGCGGATCGCCCACCAGAGCTGCTCGCGCGGGTCCTCGGGGAAGTCCTTCTTCGTCTTCTCTTTGACGATCGCCTTGAACTTCGCGACGAGCGCCTGGAGCTCCTCGGCCGGGATGTCCGCGTCGGTGACCTTGCGGCGCAGCTCCTCGGCGTTGAGCCTGGTCGCGTCGATGCCGCGCTCCTTCGCGATGCGTGCGCGCACCTCGTCGAGGGCGTGCTCGAAATGCTCGCGCGACACGCCGAGCGCGACGTCCGCGTACATCGCGACGAAGCGACGGTAGGCGTCGTAGACGAAGCGCGGGTTCTTCGTTCTCTCGGCGAGGCCCTTCGCGGTCGCGTCGTTCAGGCCGAGGTTCAGGATCGTGTCCATCATCCCGGGCATCGACGCGCGCGCGCCGGACCGCACGCTGACGAGCAGCGGCGCCTTCGGATCGCCGAACTTCATCCCGACGCGCTTCTCGAGCAGCACGAGCGCCTCGTCGACCTCGGGGCCGAGCTCCGCAGGCATCGCCCCGGTCGAGATGAAGGCGCGGCACGCCTCCGTCGAGATGGTGAAGCCGGGCGGGACCGGCAGTCCGAGCGAGGTCATTTCGGCGAGCCCGGCCCCCTTGCCGCCGAGCAGGTCTCGGCGCGTGGGATCCCCTTCGGCCTTGCCGTCCCCGAACGAAAACACGAGCTTCATGGCGCGCGCACTCTACACGACGTACGGCGGGTGAGTAGCGATTGCCGCGATCGGTGCCGAGCCGGCGTGCGCGCGACCTTCCGCCCGGCCCGCCGCGGCGCGGCGACGCGGCGGGGGGGCGGGGCCCGAAATCGGGCTCGGTTCAGGCCAAGCGCGAGAAGTCGGCGATGCGCAGCATGCACTGAGCCCCGTACGAAAGCAGCTCGAGGCGCTTCGGTGTCCGCGGATCGTTGGGATCGTTCACCAGCGTGCGCGCGAAGATGTCGTCGAGGCGGGCGGCGAGGTCTTCGGCGCCTTCGAGCGCGGCGGTGACGGCCTCCTCGGTCTCGAGCTTGCGCGTCGACTCGTCGACCTTCGCGATGACGTCGACGATCGTGTGGTCGTCGGCCTTCTCGAAGGCGTCCTTGCCGTGGAAGACCGGCTTCGCCTCCTTCGAGATGCCGGCGAGGCGCTTGGCGACGGTCTTCGCCTTCCCGAGCCACGCGCGGCCTTCGGTGACCGCGCGGTGCAGGGCGCGGGCGCGGGCCATCGCGTGCGCGGGGTGGTCGAGGTCGCCGCCGGCGCAGACGGCGTCGGCGACGGCGTTGCTGGTCTGGGTCGCGATGAGACCGCGGAGGCGCTCGCTCGCGAAGTCGCGAAGCTTGGCGACCGTCTGCTCCTTCGAGAGGTCGAGCTTCTTGCCTGCGAAGCCGTCGTAGGCCCAAGCGAAGAGGTCGCCGAGGCGGAGAGAGGCGTACGCCGGGTTGCGCTTCGCGCTCTCGACGAGCGTGCGCAGCGTCGCGATGCACGCGCGGCGGAGCGCGAACGGATCGGCGGCGCCGGTCGGCGAGAGACCGATGGCGAAGCAGCCGGCGAGCGTGTCGAGCCGGTCGGCGAGGGCGACGCACGCCGAGACGTCGTCTTCGGCGATGGGGCCCTCGGCGCCGATGGGCTTGTAGTGGTCGCGGATGGCGTTGGCGACCTCGGGCGGCTCCTTGGCGTGGAGCGCGTAGTCACGGCCCATCTCGCCCTGGAGCTCGGGGAACTCGCCGACCATGAGCGAGACGAGGTCGAACTTGCAGAGGTGCGCGGCGCGGCGGACGAGCTCGACGCGCTCGGGCGGGAGGCCGATCGCTTCCGCGATGCGGGTGGCCAGCGTCTCCAGGCGCGCGACCTTCTCGCGGACGGTGCCGAGGCGGTTGTGGAAGACGATGCCCGCGAGCTTCTCGACGCGCTCCTCGAGGTCCGCCCGGCGGTCCTCCTCGTAGAAGAACTTCGCGTCCGCGAGGCGCGCCCGCATCACGCGATCGTTTCCCTTGGCGACCCGTGCCGGATCGTTCGCCGTGTTGGCGACGGTCAGGTAGCGGGGGAGGAGCTCGTCCGGCGAGCCTTCCTTCGCCACGCAGAAGTACTTCTGGTGCCCGCGCGCGACCGCGCGGATGACGGCCGCGGGCAGCGAGAGGTACTGCGGGTCGAACGAGCCGGTGACGACGTGCGGCTCCTCGACGAGCGACGCGTTCTCGTCGACGAGATGCGGATCCGGATCGTGGACGCCGCCCGCCGCCTTCGCCGCGGCCGCGACGCGCTCCATCATCGTCTTCGCGCGCTCCTCGCGGTCGACGAGCACGTGATGCCGGCGCATCGTCTCGACGTACGCGTCCGCGCTGGGGATCTCGACTTCCCCGGGCGAGAGGAAGCGATGGCCGCGTGACGTGCGCCCGGAGCGGATGCCCGCGAACGAGGTGTCGATCGTGTCGGATCCGAAGAGCGCGACGAGCCACTGCACCGGGCGGCCGAACGTCGCGTCGCCGGAGCCCCATCGCATCGACTTCCTGAACGGGATCTCCGCGCAGATCTCGGAGAGCGCCTTGCCGAGGAGCTCGCGCGCCTCGCGGCCGCGCTCCTGCCTGCGCCCGACGACGTAGCGACCCGCCTTCTGCTTGCCCGAGGCCGGCCGGTCGACGACGGTGAGCTGGTCGACGGAGACACCGAGCTTGGCCGCGAACGCCTCGGCGGCCTTCGTCGGCTTGCCGTCCTTGAACGCCGCGGTCTCCGGCGGGCCCACGACCTCCTCGTCGAGATCGGGCTGCCGCTCGGCGACGTCCTCGACGAGGACGGCGAGGCGCCGCGGCGTGCCGAGGGCGCGGATGGTGCCGTGCGAGAGGCGCAGCGCTTCGAGCTTCGCGTGGGCGAGCCCGGGAAGAGCCGCGAGCGCGGCGTCGACGAACGAGGACGGAAGCTCCTCGGTACCGATCTCGAGAAGGAGCGGTTTTCCCATGGAATGCGGCGTGATGACTATCACACGCCGGGGGCCCTACGAAGGGCGTTCAGCTCCGCCGCGAGACGAGGTAATAGCGAATCGATGGCCACCTTCACGATTCGCCACGAAATCGACTGCACCCCCGAGAAGTTCTGGGAGCTCTTCTTCGACCTCGAGCTCCAGAAGAAGATCTTCTCCGAGCTCCAGTTTCCCAAGTGGGAGGTGGTCGAGCAGAAGGAGACGGACACCGAGATCGTGCGGATCGTCGACGCGATCCCGAAGTTCGACGCGCCGGCTGCCGTGACCAAGGCGCTCGGCTCCAGCTTCGGCTACCGGGAGGAGGGCCGCTTCGACAAGGCGTCGAAGGTCTATCGCTTCGTGGTGAAGCCGTCGGTGATGGCGGACAAGCTCAGGAACGAAGGCACCGTTCGGTGCGAGCCGAGCGGTCCGGACAAGTGCATCCGCATCGTCGAAGTCACGGCCGAGGCGAAGATCTTCGGCATCGGCGGCATGATCGAGAAGATGTACGAGAAGGGCACGCGCGAGGGCTGGGAGAAGGGCGCTCAGCTCACCAACGCGCGCCTCAAGGGCGGCGGCTGAGCGCCGTCGAAGCGCTCGCCGCCGAGCGATCGGCCACGGCGCGTCGCGAGAGCCGAGGTCGTTCGGGGGTCGCGCGATCGCGTGCAAATTCTTCGTGTGCGCAGCTCTTGCGCGCACGAGGCGTGTGATCGCGGAGACGTCCTAGGACGCTGGCGACTCGACGTGACCGGCAGTACGGTGTCGGCGTGAGCCGCAAGCCGACGACGTACTGGGACTACATCAAGGTCGAGGAGCTGCTCTCGCTCCAGGGAGGGCTCGAGCCGACGGACGCGAACCTGTCGAACGACGAGGTCCTCTTCATCGCCGTTCACCAGATCGACGAGCTCTGGTTCAAGCTGACGCTGCGCGAGCTCGTCTCGGTCCGCGATCTGTTCGCGCGCGTGCCCGTCCCGGAGCAGTCGCTCGCGTCGGCGGCGCGCGGGATCCGGCGCATGGGGCTCCTCGTCTCGCACGTCTCCGCGCACTTCGAGGTCATGGAGACGATGACGACGCGGGACTATCTCGCGTTCCGCGACAAGCTGAGCCCGGCGAGCGGCTTCCAGTCGGCGCAGCTGCGCGAGATCGAGATCCTGCTCGGATTGAAGGACGAGCAGCGTCTCCCGCTCGGCCACGAGCACAGCTACATGAACGCGCTCAGGAACCACGACGGCACGCCGTCGAGCGCGTACCGCCGTGTCGAGGCACGCCTGCGCGACAAGCCCACGCTCCTCGAGGCGATCCAGAACTGGCTGTACAGGACGCCCATCCAGGGGTCGACGCCGACGACGCCCGGAGACGCCGAGACGGTGCAGGCGTTCATCGACGCCTACTGCGCGGCGCACGCGCGCTCCACCGAGGAGACGCTGGCCCTCGCGAAGCACTCCGGTCTCACGGCCGCCGACGTCGATCGGCTCGAGGCCCGTTACAAGCGGGAGATCGAGTCCGCGCGATCGTTCCTCGCGGCGCGCGACGTCGAGGACGAGAAGGAGCGCGCGCGCATGGCGCGCATCCGTGCCGCGATCGTCTTCATCGAGAGCTACCGCGAGCTGCCGCTGCTCGCGTGGCCTCGCGTCATCCTCGACGAGCTCGTCGCGTTCGAGCAGGCCTTCGTCATCTTCCGCCAGCGGCACGCCCGCATGGTCGAGCGCGTCATCGGTCGCCGCACCGGGACGGGCGGGTCGGCCGGCGTCGACTACCTCGATCAGACCGCGCTCCGTTACCGGATCTTCACCGACATCTGGGCGGTCCGGACGATCCTCGTCCAGAAGTCGAAGCTCCCGCCGCTCGAGAACGCGGACGTTTACGGCTTCAACGCGGCGCCGTCGGAGCCGCCGGTGACCGCCTGACCTACGGCGAGGACCATGGCGCGCGGCTCCACACGATTCTCGATCCGATTCGATCCCTGGTACGCCGCGCTGTCGACGGCCCTCCTCATCTTTCCTTCGGACGCGTGGGTGGAGGTCACCGACGACGAGGTCCACGTGCGCATGAGCTGGGCCTTCCGCGCGACCTTCCCTCGCTCGGCGGTCGTCGCGACGAGGCGCCTCGCATCGAAGCCGCTCAGTCGCGGCGTGCACGGCCTCTTCGGGCGGTGGCTCGTCAACGGATCGGGCGACCGCATCCTCGTCCTCGAGCTGCGCCCGACGCAGCGCGCCCGCGTCCTCGGCGTGCCGGTGCGCCTCCGAGAGCTCCTCGTGAGCGTCGACGATCCCGAAGCGCTGGCCGAGCGACTGGCGCCGGCCTGACCGGATCTCCGAGGCCTCGGTCGCGCGGCTCGGTCGCCGAGGACGTCGCGCGCCGATTCATCGTACCGATGACGCAGATCCCGGCTCGTCGACGACGTCGACGAGCCCCCGCGCGAGGAGACTGAAGAAGACCTCGAGCGTCTGCGGCAGCGACAGCCCCGTCTCTTCGGCGATGCGCCGGAGCGAGGTCTCGCCGTCGACGTAGAGCAAGACCAGGATCTCGTCACGGCTGACCGTCGGCGGCACGTCGCAGCTCGTCCGCACGGGCACGCACCTGTCGAGAGGGATGTTCCCGTTCGAGTCGTGCAGGCCCGCGATGCTCGCGAGCGCCGCGACGTCGAGCGTCTTGCGCTGCGAGGGGGGAGGGGCGTCGGCGCTCTCGTACGGGGAGGCTTTCTCGATCACGTCGATGACGGAGCAAGCTCGCATGCCCCGAGCGCGCAGCAAGCGCCAGGCCGGCCCGCGAGGACCGTGCGAGTGGTGGAGGGGCGCTCCGTGCGACCGTGGTCGTGAACGTTTCCAATCCTGCTGAGGGAAAACGCGGCCGATGTGTGTGTCGTCCACGTGACCTGCCGAGGACTCCCGTCATCCTGCGGGCCACGTGCAGCGATAGCGAGGCTCGGCCGCAGCGACGCGAGGTTTGCACCGTCCTGCGGCGAGGGGAGCGCGCTCGGCGCGACCAGGCGCGCGCGAGGGTGACGACGACACGGGCGCCGCTCACATCGCCCCGTCTCTCGCACGCCTTTGCGTGCGTCTCCGCGCACGAGGGCGGACTGCAAGAATTCTTGCAGGGCCTGCTCGCGATCCCGCGTACTACACTCGATCCGGGCGGCGAGCTTTTCTCGCCTCGAGGTACGACGATGCAATGAGTCGAGCATCTCGGAGAGGAGTACGCGGAGAGGGTAGGGGGCACGATCGCCGTTCGGGCTGGACGCGGGGGATCGTCGCAGCGGCGGCCCTCGCGTGCGCTTCGCTCGGCGGACCGAGCCAAGTCGCGAGCGCGAGCCCCGAGCAGGAGCAGGCCGTCGACGATCGCGTCGAGCTGCCGCCTTCGCTCGAGCGCAGGGCGGCTCGATTCGTGGCGTCGCAGGGGCTCTCGCCAGGCTCGAAGTGGCGAGACGCGCGCGTCGACGGTCGCGCCGTGCCGCTCTACGCCCCCGACGATGCGACCGATCCGGCGTACTGGGAGGTCCGCGTCCGCGCGCGGGACGGCCGCCTCGTGGGCTGGCTGGTTCTCGGCACGCGCGAGGACGACTTCCCCGTCCCGCTCGCGGCGGAGGAAGAGGGGCGGTCGCCATCGGAAGACCTCCGCGCCCGCGTCGGGCCGGGGCGCCGTATACGTGTATTCTACATCGACGGCGGCACGTTCGTCGCGGAGGGGGAGGACGGAGAGGCGCTCGCCCGAATCGGGAGCCTTCCGCCGCGAATCGCCGGTGTCGACCCGAACCTGCACGCTCGCGTGCCGGAGGAGGAGCGCCTCGTGCGGATCGCGGGCGATCGGATCGAGCGCGGTCCGTCGGCCCCGCTCGTGGAGCTCGCGGCCTGGCCGTCGTGGCGCGCGTTCCGCGCCGAGTACGCCGAGCACTACCGCCTCCAGATCGATGCACGGCGCGAGGCTGCGCGCGCGGACTGGGACGCCGATCGCGCCCACGCGCGCGGGCACTGGGTCCTCGGCGAAGGAGAGGAGCTCACGATTCCCCTGCTCGGGCGTCCGGTCACCTCGGTGCGCGTGGACGGCGACGCGTCCGCCCCCGCGATCGAGCAGCGTGACGCCGTCCTGCGCGTGCGCGGCACCACGACGGCGGCGCCCGCGACGAGGAACGTCGCGATCGCGTACGGCGACGGTACACGCGAGACCTTCCGGTTCACCTCGAGCGTCGCGAAGGCGCTCTTCGCGCAGGTGAGGGCCACCGCGCCCACGAGCAAGCGCGGGCCGGTCACGGCCGTCGCGCCCGTGTCGTGCCCCCGCCTCGCGTTGCGGGCGACCTCCGGTCACTTCGTCCGGGCCGTCAACGGCGGCGGCGGGGCCATACGTGCGGACGCGGATACCATCGTGCCGCACGCCATCTTCACCGCCGTCTCCTCGGGCACGGACGCCGTCACGCTCCGCGCTCCGAACGGATCGTTCGTCGGCGTCGATCCCGCCACGAAGCTGCTCGTGGCGGATCGGACGGCCGACCGCGCCGAGCGCTTCCGGTTCGAGGTCGTGAAGGGCGAAGAGTCCCGGCTCGAGATCGCAGGATTGCGCGCGCTCGGCTCGAACAAGTACGTGATGGCCGAGAACGCGGGCGGCGGCGCCGTGAAGGCCGCCGGTAACGCACGCGACGTCTCGGAGACGTTCACGCTCGTCTGTGACCCGACCGGTGTCAGCGAGAGCTGGGCCGCCGGGGGCAGCACGCGCACCCAGGCGTGGGCGGTGCAGCGCAAGTACAAGCAGCTCGAGGCGAAGACGGGGCTGAACATCTCGCCGTGCGCGAGCGGGTGCGGCCCGACCGTGTGGGCCATGCTCATCGGCTACTACGACCTGATGGCCCACCAGCGGTTGTCCGGCTGGTCGCACATGACCCGGCTCTACTTGGCCGGCGGAGGCCGGGGCCCCTCGACGCCCGACGAGGTGGCGCCCGAGTGGAACACTCCGGGGATCGAAGCCATCACGTGGGAGCTGAACCGCCTGATGGACGATGCCGTGGTGTCCGGTTGCGGGCCGAACGGCAGGTGGACGGCGCCGCACATCATGGCGCAGGCGAACCAGTACTTCTGGGGCCGCGCCCCCGCGCGTGTGATCGCGGACTACGACGGGACGAGTGCCCGTACGGCCATCGCCAAGGCGAAGGTCGAGGACTCGCTCCGCCGGTGGCGACGTCCCGTCGCCGTCGGCGTCGGCTTCTTCGCCCATTACCCGCTCGCGTTCGGTCTCCGGACCTACACCGCTCGGATCGCGTCCTCCGACAGAGCCGCGCCGAACGGTCTGCCGTCGAGCTTCTCGCAGCCCGTCGCCGAGTCCCGCATGGAGGTCAACTGGGGGCACGGCGAAGGCGCTCCTCGGAACATCCCCACGTCCACGTGGTTCCACGGCATCCTCGACGCCGCTCCCGCGGGACGCGTCGGGAACGTCGCTCGGGACTGCACGGTGCGCAATACGTCGGGACCGCTCAACCCGGGCCGCGTCGACTACGACTACAAGTGCCGGACGCAGCTCCGGAACGACGAGCGCTACGTCGCCATGGAGGTCGCGGAGGAGCTCGTGCAGCGGGACATCGCACCGCGCGTGCGGACCGCTGGACGCAAGGTGTGTCTGCTCAAGTCCACGGACGTGCAGTGCGCGCCGTGCTCGACGACCGATCGACTCATCGTCCGAATGTCGATCGAGCCCGTGAGCAAGGCTTGCAGCGCGGATACGTACGCGGAGATCCGGTAGGGAAGCCGCCGCCCGGCTCGTCCTCACGCTCCGCGACGAGCTTGCAGACCCGCGAGGAGGGCCGCACGGCGTCAGGCGCGCGAGAGGGTGACGACGACGCGGGCGCCGCCCGAGCCGTCGCTCCTGGCAATCGTGAGCTCGCCGCCGCTCTCCTCGACGGTCTGCTGGACGAGCCGGAGGCCGATGCCTTGTCCGCCCGGCTTCGTGGTGAACCGCTCGTGGCGCTCGATGGCGGCGATTGCCTCCGGCGCGAACCCGGGCCCGTCGTCGTCGACGCTGAGGCGTACGCGCTCGTCGTTCGCGAGCTCGACGAAGACCCTGACGAGGCCGCTCCTCGTGCCGTCGCGGCCTGCGGCGTCCCGCTCGTCGACGCGTGCGCACGCCTCGCACGCGTTGAGCACGAGGTTGCCGAGCACGCTCCGCAGCGCGCGACGTCCTCCCGCCACCAGTACGGCGGCGTCGGTCGCCGTCGTGATCTCGATGCGCGTCTCGGGGAAGGCCGCGCGCGCGGCTCGGATGGCGTCTTCGAGCACGTCGCCGACGACCACGCGCTCGAGCGCGATCGACGTCGTTCCCGTCGTCACGGTCTCGCGCACACGGCGCAGGTGCTCGGCGACGTTCCGCAGGTTCTCGTAGATGTTCGTGGCGCGGCGCTGCCGCTCGTCTTCCGAGGCGCCGCCGCGCTCGAGCAACGTCGCCTCGATCATCGCCGCCTGCAGCGAGGCGCGGACGTCGTGCGAGTCCCGGAGCACCTCGTCGAGATTGCGCCGCGCGCGCTCTTCGCGTACGAGCGTGAGGGCGTGCTCGGTGAGCATCGCGCGTGTCTTCAGCGCGGCGTAGACGCCGGTCCCGGTCGTGGCCAAGAGGACGATGAGGTGGATCGACAGCTCGCGCACGCCGTAACCCAGCGCTTCTCCGTGCACCCGATGGTCGAGCCATGCCAGCACGAGCGCGAGCAGCGCGTTCGCGAGCCCGCTCGCCAGGACCGCCCAGACCGAGAACCGGAGCGCCGCGATGGTCACGAGGAACACCGCCGCGATGATGTCGGGCATGCGGAACAGCCCGAGGTACGTGTACCAGGCGACGTGCTCCTGGAAGATGTTCCCTCCGAGGGCCGCCGCGCCGATGACGGCATCGAGGATCACGATCGCGACCACGTCGGCCTCGTCGAGCCGTCTGCGCTTCGCGCGCCAGAGGACCCAGACGCTCACCGCGATCGCGATCGCGGCGAAGCACGCAGCCCACGGCTCCCAGGCGCGCATGGCGATCGAGCGCCCGCTGACGAGCACCGTGAACACGATGCGGCCCCAGGCGAGGAAGCGCTCGATCTCCGAGCGGCGCCGAGCGAGGAGCGACGCCGTGCGCGCCTCGACCCACGCGCGGGCTGCTTCGCGATGCGGGGTGCTCGTGTGCGTCGTCCATCGCACCTCGCTCGCCTTGCCGGTGTTCCTCGTGGTCGTCACGACGAGCAAACGCTAACCTTGTCGACGAAGCCGTGCACGACGTGCATCTGCTGATCGTGGAAGATCATGCTCGGCTCGCCGCCTCGCTCCGGGAGGCGTTCGAGCCGAGGGTCCGAAGCGTCGAGGTGGTCGGCACCGTCGAGCGGGCGCTCGCGTCGCTCGCGGCCAAGCCGCCCCAATGGCTCCTGCTCGATCTGTTCCTCCCCGATCGTTCGGGCTTCGACGTCATCGAGGCCGCGCGCCGGATCTCGCCGATGCCTCACACGGTCGTCCTCTCGAGCTCCCACAGCCCGTCGGACGCGTTTCGCCTCGCGAAGCTCGGCGTCGCCGCGTACTTCGAGAAGCCTGCCGACCTCGAGCGCATCGAGCGGGCGTTCCTCGAGCCGCCGGAGGTCGACCTCGCGGCCCAGGTGCGCGGTCTCGTCGGCCATCGATCGCTCGAGTCCATCGAGCACGAGGTCCGCACGTCCCTCGTGTCGGAGGCTCTCGCGCGCGCATCGGGATCGAAGTCCCGCGCGGCGCGGCTGCTCTCGGTCTCGAGGCAGCTGCTCCAGTACATGCTGCGGCAGCAGACGTAGGCCATGGCGATTCGCAGGGAGGCGTCGATCGTCGCTCTCGTCGTCGGGAGCCTCTTCGCTGCGCTCGATCTGTCGGCCTGCAAGGACAACATCTTCACGGGCAGCACCGTGCCCGTGCCGCCCGTCCACCGCTTGCCCGCGGACGTGAGCGGCGCGGTGATCCTCATCGCCGAGGACCCGACGATCGAGACGAGAGACGCGAACCACGTGGCGCGCGCGAACGCCCTTCGCGTGCCCCAGGATCTGAGGGCCGCGATGACGAAGGCGCTCAGGCTCGCGGGCTTTCGAGTGATCGACGATCGCAGCCAGCCGCACGATCTCGTGGCGAAGCTCGCGATTGCCGTCGACGAGGACGGCGACCGGGTCCGGCAGGTCTATCGCTGCGGGCTGACCGGCGCCGAGGGAACGCCGGTCGCCCAGATCGACTGGGAGTGGCCGAGAGGCACGTTCGTGGGCGAGCTCGAAGTGTACGACTTCGCCACCCACAACCTCGCCACCGAGGTGGCGACTTCGCAGCGCGTCATCGCGTGGCTACGGGCGAAGCGAAGGCCGTCGCCGGTCGATGCCGCCGATGCAGGTATAAAGGGGGAAGCGTCTCGATAACGTATCGACACGGCTGTAAGACGCGGAAAGGTACGCGCCCGCGCTACGGAGAAGCCCGGATGAAGACCCCTCGCTATCTTCGCCTCACGTTCGCGTGGCTCGTCGTCGGCGCCTTGATCGCCTTCGCGCTCCAGGCATGCGGCGATTCGGGCGACACGGGCTCGGGCAACGACGGTGCATCCAGCGGCCTGGCTCCGGGCTTCGGCATCGACGCCGGCTCGGGCGGGAGCTCGGGCGACCCGGGCGCGTCGGGACCGCTCGAAGTCTCGCCGCCGACCGCGACGGTCACCGTGACGATCGTCGACGGTGTCGTCAGCGCACCTCCGCAGCAGTTCGTCGCTTCGATCGGAGGCCGGCAGGTCGCGGCGACGTGGCTGCTCGATCGCGGCGAGCTCGGGGACATCGACGCGAACGGCGTCTTCCACGCGAGCGGCAACAACGTGGGCGAGGGGACGGTGACGGCCCGGTACGCCGGGCGCGAAGGCACCGCGAAGGTCAACGTCGTCGTCGTCGCGTCCCAGAACGGCGCGCCGCCGGGGGCCGACGCCGGCGCGGGCCTCGGCGGCATCGGCGGCGTCGGTGGCGAGCCGCTCGGCCCGCCGGTTGCGGACGAGATCGTCACGAAGTTGAAGGGCCAGTCGAATCCGCCCGCGAGCGAGCAGGAGCTCGGCTTCCTCTACCCCTACGACCGTACCGTCTGGCCGCGAGGGCTCCTGCCGCCGCTGCTCATGTGGCGGACGAACAAGACGGCTTCTGCCGTCTACGTGAAGCTCTCCCAGTCGAACTACACGTTCGAGGGGACGTATTCGGTGGCGCAGTACGAGGCCAGCAGCGACGCGCGCAAGCGCGTGCGCATCGACGAGACGGCTTGGCGAACCGCGACGAACGGGAACGCCGGTGACGATCTCCTCGTCGAGGTGAAGATCTATTCGCCGTCGGACGACAAGGTCTACGGCCCGATCACGCGCAGGTGGAAGATCGCGCCGGGCGTGCTCAAGGGCACCGTCTATTACAACTCGTACGACTCGGTCGTGACGACGGGCGGCGGCGCCGAGACCGGCGGAATCATCAAGATCCGGCCGCGGTCCCCCGAGCCGGAGCTCGCGGTGCCGAGCATGGCGGGCAAGTGTCACGCGTGCCACGTCGTCTCGGCCGACGGCTCGACGCTCTGGGTCCAGGACGGGATGGTGAACTTCCCAAACGGCGGCGAGGACTATCGGAACGGCGCGTCGTACGACCTCAGGCAGGAGAACCCGCCGCGCACCGCATACCTCGGTGTGTCGAACGAGGCGCACGACCGCAAGTTCGTGTGGGCTGCGCCGTACCCGGACGGGTCGTTCGCGCTCGCGAGCTGGGGTTACGCCCGCGAGGCGTTCACGCACGATGGAAGCTCGTCGAGGCTCTACGATCGCGCGAAGGGCGACGAGATTCCGTCGAACATCGCGCAGCAGGTGAAGGCGGCGGTGACGCCCGCGTTCTCGCCGGACGGCCGCAAGGTCGCCTTCAACTTCTGGGAGGGCCCCGGCGGCAACGGCGTGACCGCCGGCAACGGGCGTTCGCTCGCCGTGTTCGACTTCACGTGCGGCGCCCAGCCGGGCTCGGTCGCCTGCAATCCCGACACGACCCCGTCGTTCAGCAACCTCCGAGAGATCTACCGTGACGCCAACCGATGGCCGGGATGGCCCAGCTTCCTGCCCGACGGCTCGGCGGTCGTCTTCCACAACACGATCCGCGGCGGGGACGTGGGCGGCGATGGACAACACTGCCGTGCGAACATCGTCCAACCTCCGCCGACGCGCACGAACTGCCAGCTCACGACGTGGTACGGCGCCACCGCCGAGATCTGGCTGGCGAAGGACGGCCCGACGAAGGAGGCGCGGCGCCTCGACGCTCTCAACGGCATCGGGCCCGACGGCAAGTCGTACCTGCCGACGGACGCGAACCATCCGGACGACACGAAGCTGAACTACATGCCGACCGTGAACCCCGTCCCCTCGGGCGGGTACTACTGGGTCGTCTTCACGTCCCGCCGGCTCTACGGCAACCTCCTCAAGCACTCTCCGCACGACGAGAGCTCGCCTCAGAAGAAGCTCTGGGTCGCCGCGATCGACATCAACCCGAAGCCGGGCGAGGACCCGAGCCACCCGGCGTTCTACCTGCCCGGGCAGGAGCTCCAGGCGGGCAACACGCGCGGCTTCTGGGTCGTCGACCCGTGCAAGCCGAATGGCGAGTTTTGCGAGACCGGCGACGAGTGCTGCAACGGCTTCTGCCGCAAGAACGAGAGCGGCGCGCTCGTCTGCATGGACGTGCCCCCGGGCCAGTGCTCGCAGGAGTTCGAGAAGTGCACCACTGACGCGGACTGCTGCAATCCGCAGCTCAGGTGCATCGCGGGCAAGTGCGCCTGGCAGGATCCGGTGAAGTAGGCTCAGTCGAAGTCGATCTTCGTCGCGCGGAGCGCACCGTCCTCACCGGGGACGGCGTCGACGTCGAGCTTCTTGCCCTTGGAGACGTCGGCGCACGCTCCGTCTTCGAAGCGCGTCGCTGCGTCCGTCACGACGCGCTGACCTCCGATCGTCAGCTCGAGGTTGGAGCAGCTTCCCTTGACCTCGGCGACGACGCCCTCGATCTCGACCTTGTCGCTCGGCTTCGCAGGCTCGTCGGCTGCGCGCGCGCTACCGCCCAAGGCCGCCGTGCCGATCACGCAGGCGAGAAGTGCCCCACCCACGACGGCTCCGGGCTGTACGCGCCTCCGCGTGTGCGGGGCGACACCGGCTTTCTTGGGGTCGTCCTTCATGGTCCACGTCCTCCGTACGCGAAGACGTCGATGCAGATCGCGCGCCGCGGCGTCGTCGGCTCGTCGGGGCCGTCAGGGCAGAGGCCCTTGCATCGTGAGCATTTCGAGCTTGAGCGTCGCGCCATGCGCGAGCAG
>CALFEQ010000033.1 GCA_937949945.1 uncultured Myxococcales bacterium | reverse complement strand
TCACGATGAGGCATCGTTCCCGTGGGCGGAAGAACGGGGCTCACACAGGGGATACGGAGGTCCGACGCTGTGTGCAGACGGCACGTGGTCACACTCGAGCGGGCGAGGAACCTGCTCGCACCACGGTGGCATCGCCGGTGGCAGCCGTCGATCGAGTGGATGGACACGGAGCCCCAGTCACGGTACGCACCGTTCCTATGGTGGCCACAGCGGCCATTCACGCAGCAACCACTCGGGTCGGAGATCCGGGGGGAAGCGGCGTTAGCCCCGACCCGGGCTGCCTTCTCGTGCGGTTATCACGCGTTCACGGTTCGCAAGCGTTCGCGCGCTAGGTCCACCTGGTCCCAGAGCCAGTCGACTCCCTTCCGGCGGCCCAGCTCCTCGACAAGCGCGTGTATGAACCGCATCGATTCCGCATCCGGGAAGTCACCTTGGTGACGCCAGCTCCGCGCCGTGAAGAAGAGCGTGTACCGGAGGTCGTCGGTCTCGGCTGCTGCCAGCGCTGCGACGCCCTCGCGCGCATATCTCGCCGAAATGCCGTTCGCGATGGCTGCGCAGGCCTCGAAGGAGCCGGCCGACTCGTAGCCGTCGATCGAGAGCGCAAGAAGCTGGATGTCGCCCCACGAGTCTGGCGAACGCGGGGGTGAGGTATCTCGCTTCTGGAGTGGCCCATCCCGCGCGATGACCCGACGTGCTCCTTCCACATCGAGCAGCTTCTCCGCCAGCAGGTCCGCGAGCAGCGGCTCCGGGAGGCAGGGCTGAAACTTCGACACCGGCGTCCGCTGCGCCGCCTGCGCGAACGCCAGCGCGTCCGACGAGGTTGGCCGCCCTGCCGCGCGGAGGCCCGCGATCTTCTCCCGGATCGCCTGCGTGCTCTTCGCTGCGCCCTCCTTGAAGGTCAGACGGGTGTTCTGCGCCGCCACCCGCCCACCCAGCTCGGCTTCGAGGACTTTCGCGAGGAGCGTGTTCGCCGCGCCGCCGGCGAAGGTCCACCACTCCACGTCGTTGCCTTTGTCGAGCAGCGGCGCGCGCTCGTCGGCGAGGAAGTCGTGCTCGGCGCGCATGAACGCGAGCCTGGACTGCGCTCGACGTGACCACGCCGGGTCGACGTCCTCGCCGACCAGCACCTCGCGCATCGACTGGCACAGCTCGTAGCTCAAGAAGCGGCTGCCGCCTGACCAGCGCGTGGACTTGCCGGCCGGCGCGGGCCGTACCTCGCAACGGCCGCGCTCCCAGTCGACCATCGCGATCTGCCAGGCCTTGCCGGCGAGGATGAAGGAGCCGCGCTCCTCGTCGGAATCGATCGTGGCGAGGAACTTGGCGTCCACGGTGCCGATCTCGCGCGTGTTCCAGCTCACGACCACGAGCTTCGGCGCGTCGAAAACGGCGTAGAGCTGTCGGAAGTTGGCGCGCCCGTACTTCTTCTCGCCCTCGTCACCAAGCCAAAGCTTGGCATCCGTGACGCGGAGGATGTCTTCGCGTTGCATGTGCGCGACGAGGCTCTGGCGCTCGTCGGGTGTCAGGTCCGCGAGGCTGGTCGCGCCCTCGAGCCAGCTCCACCAATCGCCCGGCTCCACGCCGCCGAGCTGCACGCACAACGCCATGAGTTGGTGAGCCAGGATGTGGCTTGCTCGCCGGCTGGGGCGCACCGGCTCGACGAATCCTTGACGATGAAGCCGAATGAGGGCCGCGGCTTGGAGCAGGCCGCTGTCTTTCGTCGCAAGGAACGTGCAGTTCGGAGAGGTGCCCTCGCGCCGGCCGGTGCGGCCCATGCGCTGGAGGAAGCTCGCGACCGTGGGCGGGCTGTCGATCTGCAGAACGTGATCGAGATCGCCGACGTCGATTCCGAGCTCGAGCGCGCTGGTCGCGACGATGACGCAGTCCTTGCCGGAGGCGAAGGCCTCCTCTGCACGCTGGCGCTCTTCGACCGAAAGCGAGCCGTGCGTCACGAACGTGCGAACCTTCTCATCGTTGAGCAGCTGTCCCAGCTGCTCCGCCTGTCGGCGGGCATCGACGAAGGCGAGGCGCTTCTTGCCCGGGTGGAGCTCCTTGATGACGCGTGCGGCGTTCTCGAGGCTGCCGACGAAGTCCAGGCTGATCTCGGGCACCTTCTTGGCGCCACCGGGATCGACGACGCGGCCAGGACGCTTCGAGCTGCCCGCGACCCAGCGGAGGATCTCCTCCGGGTTGCCGACTGTGGCCGAGAGGCCAATCCGCTGGATGTCGTAGCGCGCGTAGCGGGTCAGGCGCTCGAGCACGCAGGCGAGGTGCGCGCCTCGGTCGTCGTCCGCGAACGCGTGGATCTCGTCGATGACGACGGCGCGGAGGTTCGCGAAGAGCTCGCGCGCCGGGAAGCGCGAGCTCATCAGCATGGCCTCCAGTGACTCAGGCGTCGTGAGCACGAGGTCCGCCGGCTCGCGCAGGAACTTCGTGCGCGCGCTGGACGACACGTCGCCGTGCCACTTGAAGACGCGCCGTCCGATGAGGTCCGCGTAGCGCGCGAGGCGGTCTTCCTGGTTGTTGAGGAGCGCGCGGATGGGGGAGAGGTACAGGCACGAGATGGGCCGCCAGTCCTGTTCGTCCATCAACGACAGGACGGGGAAGAACGCGGCCTCCGTCTTCCCACCGGCCGTGGGCGCGAGGACAACGCAGTTGTCCCCGGCGAGGATCGCGTCGATCGCTTGCTCCTGCACGGGGCGGAGTGAGTGGAATCCGAGGCGGCTGACGATCTGGTGCTGGAGCGCGCCGCTCAGCCGGTCGAACGCGCTCATTCGAGAGAACCGTCCGCTCCGGAGCCGGACACCTCGTCGAGGTCCAGCTCGATGTCGTCGACCGAACGTGCGATGCCCGCGGCCTCTCGCTCCTGGCGCGTCATCTCGTTCGGCTGGATGGTGAAGTCCTCGTGGATGGCCGGATCGTAGTCCGGGTGCTCGTCGACCTTGTCGAGGACGTCGACGAGGCGTTTCAGGAAGATGCGCGGCGTCACGCCGACCTTGTTGCCGAGCTGACCGGTGACGCGATCGGCGATCGCCTCGAGCATCGCGTCGTTCACGCGCTCCTGGATGCGTGCTTGCTCCGTCGAGGGATAGAGCTCGCGCACGCGTCTGCCGACTTGAAGGAGCTTGTCCCTATCGAAGGGCGGGAGTCGAATGCGCACGGCGCGGGTGCTGTCGAAGCGAGGATCCTTCGCGAAGTCGACGTGTAGCCGCTGAGCGAGCGGATCGAGTCCGCCGACGCCGCGGGAGCTCGTGAAGAACGATTCCGTGCCGGTGATGAGGACGTAGAGGCCGGGGAAGCGCTGGTTCGCGATGTCGTCGATGAGCTGGCGCAGCGCATTCAGGCTCTTCTCACGGCTCTCCCGGCGGACGCGCTGAATCGTCTCGACCTCGTCGAGCACCAGGACGAGGCCCTTCTTGCCGGTCTGCTTCAGGACCTCGAGAAGGCCGCGGAGAAAGCCGCCTGCGCCGAAGTGATCGAGGTCGCCTTTGAGGTCGGCGGCTCGCTTGATGCCGGGGCCGACGTTGGGATTGCCCATGAGCCAGGCGACGAGACCCTCCGCGGTGGCGTGGTCGCCGCGGACCCGCGCCGCGTGGCATGCACGGAGGGCGGCCGCGAACTCGGGCTGCGTCGCGCTGACGTCGGCGAGGCGGCGCTCGAGGAGCTGGCCGACGGCGTGGGTGACGGCCTCGGGATCCTGCGCGTCGACTTTGCCTTCACTGAGGACTTCGTCCTCCAGCGAGAAGAACCAGCGGTCGAGCAACGCGCTGAATGCACCGTCGCTCCATTCGCTCGTCTGAAGGCCTTCGATCGCGCGCCGGTAGACGGTCTCCATGCGGTAGAGCGGCGTCTCCGTCTCGGAGATCTGGACCTGCGTCGTGGCGAAGCCTTTCTCTCGCGCGCGGTGCTCGAGCCATCGCGAGAAGAAGGTCTTCCCGGCGCCGTAGTCACCCTGGACCGCCTTGAACTTCCCATTCCCGGCGGCGACGCTGTCGAGCTCCTCGTCGATCGCCTTCTCGAAGCGTTCGAGGCCGACGGCGTAGAGCTCGAGGCCGCGCTTGGGCACGCTACCGCTTCGGAGGGCGTCGATGATTTCTCGTCGCTTCAGAGGGCTAGGGTTGTTCACAGCTTCACCCCGAACTGCGCCTCGAGGACGGCGCGGTGCAGGCGGATCTGCTTGCCCTTCAGATCGTGCGTGAGCGCCTCATAGCCGTCGACGTTGAGCGCCTGTTGGAGCGTCCGGACGAGGCCTGCGGCGCGCCACGCGGGCGTGCCCATCGCCGCGCAGAATGCGTCGAGGTTTGCCGTGTCGTTGCGCTCGCGCAGGTACTCGACGGCCTTCACGACGAGCTTTCGCTCGTCCGCCTTGGGTGTTCGCGCGATTAGGAGCTCGTTCGTCTCGAGCGGCGACGGCGCCTTCATCTTCGTCGAGGAGTGGCGGCGCGGCGGCGACCCACCGGTCTCAGCGGTGGTCGGCGACGTCGGCGGGGTGGGGGAGGGCGGCGTCACGGGTGTTGAGACGATGGGCGCGAGCGCAAGCTGCTCCTTCGGAGGCGCCTTGCCTGTCTTCTTCACGGGCCGGCGCGGTGTAACCGGCTCTTCGGTCGTCGACGACGACGGCTCTTGTGCGAGCTCGAGGTGCCACCACGAAGGCGCCATCAGCGGCATCACCTTCTGGGCGGGATCGTAAACGTCACGGCCGTCGTCCGGTGCGATGATGAGGCAGGGCGTGACGACTTCCGCCAGGCTCGCGCCGCCATGCTCGCCGGCAGACGCGCCGCCTCCGTAGCGCGATTGGTCGTCGGCAAGGAGCACGACGCCGTGCGCGCCTCTCGGAGCCCAGACCCCGGTCCCGTGGAAGGCGACCTCGTCGTCGTCGACCGGATCCCCGGGCTCTGCCCATGGCCGGAAGCGCGGGCTCGCTCCGGTGTAGTTGCCCTTCGACTTCAGGAGGTCGGCGGGAACATGTCCATGGTCGGCGGCGAGGAGCACCGCGCGTCTCGATTCGCGCGCCTTGTCGAGGAGCTGCACGAACGAGCGGATGCTCTCGGCGGTCCACTCGTGCTCTTGTTGCGTGTCGCCCTTGAGCGATGCGTCGATCGCGTTGATCACGATCGCGACGAGACGGCGCTTCGGATCGGCGATGAGGCTCAGCGCCTCCTGCGAGGCGACGCCGTCGTTCGTGTGACCTTCCCCGCGGAGAAGGAGCCTCGGATCGATACCCTCAGGCTCGATCTTCGCGACGGCCTTGTTGGCTAGCCACCGCTTGGGATCGTCGGCGGTGGACTGCACGACGCCGGCGGGTGTGACCTTCCCCGCGAAGAAGGCCGCGCGGCTCACTTCGGTGACCGTGGGCAGCTGCGCGAAGACGACCGGGGTGTTGCTCTGCCCGACACGTCCTTGTGAGGACGCGTGCCACGCAATCGGTCCCCATGGCGTCGCGCCCCAGCTTCCTAGCGACTCGATGATGGAGATCGCCTGCGCCCAGGCCATTCCATCCATGAGGATGAGCAGGAGCCTTCGCGACTCGTCGCCTTGGAGGAAGCGGAGTGCGATGCGCTCGACCGCCATGTCGATCGGAAGCGCCTGCTGAGGTGGGCGGCCAGCTTCAATCCAGCCGGCGAGCGAGCGTGCGAAGCGTCGGTCGAGCTCGCGCCGCTTGCGGTCGGCTGCTTCGACGACGGCCTGAACACCGTCGCCGAACGGATCCCCGGCGGGACCTCGCGCGCGGCGCCGGGCGAGGTCGACGAAGCCGCCCTCCTCGACGTACCAGCGGCCGAGGACTTCGGCGTCGCGCTGCGGCGTTTCAGTAGCAGGCTCCGGCGCCGGCTGCGGGGAGGCGAGCCACGCGAGAAGCTGCACGGCGCTTTCGGCGCGTCGAACGACCGCGCCGTGCTTGGGGTCCTGGAACCACTCGTGCGTGTCGAGCTGGGCGTACGCTTCGATGGCGCGCTCGAGGGTGGCGGCGTCGGGAGAGCGAGCACCGGCCGCGAGCGCCTCGCCGAGCGCGGCGAGGCGGAGCTCCCACGCAATGGGAAGACGCGTGCTCGAGACGAGGAGCGGCCGAACGTCGGGGGCCGTGATCTGCGCCTCGGCCGCTGCGAGCACCTCGCGGGTCATGCCCAGACGTCGGGATTCGACCCAGCGCAGCGCACGGCCGACCGCGTCGCCGAGCTCGAGCGCGACGCGGCGTGCGACTTCGTCGCTCGTCACGCCGAGCTCGTTCTGCTGCATGCCGCGCCACGTGAAGGCGGGCCCCGAGTCGTACTTGGCGAGCGCTTCGAAGAGCACGGCGAGCTCGAGGAGCTTCCTTCCGCGCCGCTCACGCCATGCCTTCCACACGACGATGCCCGCGTCGCGGAGCGATCGCCGGATGTGCTCTTCGATCGCCCTGACGAGCGCAGGATGCGAAGTTTCGAGTGCGTCGACTTCGGCGGCGCGATGGTCGATGGCCGCCCAGCCGAGGAAGAGGTCGAGCGCAAGGCCGTCGGTCGTGTCGATCCCGAAGCGAGCGCTCAGCCATCGGTCGAAGAGCGCGTCGAGCGTGACGAGGCCCCCGCTGAGCGCATGCTCGATCTCGGATGGATGCTGGAGCAGGTACTCGGCGAGCGGGGACTGGACCACGCCTTCGCCGAGCTCGGTGGCTCCGAGCAGGCGCTTGAGCCGGCTTTCCTTGCCGATGCGCTTGATGCGGCCGTCCCAGGAGAAGCGCCCGGCGAGATCGAGCGGCACTTCGCCGGTCCACGGCACGATGAACACGATCGGGGGCGTGACCGCGCCGATGGGCGGCATGTGCGCGCGTAGATCGAGCTCGCTGCGCACCGGGATGACGTGAACGCTCTCGCCCGCATCGACGGTCAAGGTCTCTTCGGTGCCCGGCGCGTAGCGGCCATGGAACGCGAACAGGCGCCTGCCTTGCTTCTCGCGACGACGAAGCTCCAGCAGCGCTTGCTCGACGTCTTTTCTGCTCAGCTCCGGAAGGTCCACGCGCTTCTCGATGTCGCCTGCGCTCGGCGCACGAGGCGGCTGCTACTCGGCGCCGAGGATACCATGCACGAGCTACGTCGACTTCTTGCGGATCTCGATGGTGGCGGTCAGCTCCACGTCCGCGCCGGCGCCCTCCAGGGCAGCTTTTGCCTTGGAGAGGAGCGCTTCGAGCTTGTTGGTCGAGTCCGCGGAGCCCTTTGCGGTGACCCGCTCCGAGAGCACCACCTTCCAGCCCGGCTCGGGTTGGGGCGCCGCCGGCGGCGGGCGCAACAGGGCAATCGCCTCCCTCGCGAGCGTCCGTAGCCCGACGATGGGCTCGTTGATCTCGTCTTGCCGGAGCACTTTGAGGGCTTTGTCGAGAAGCTCTGCGGCGCCCGGCAGATCGGCGGCTTGCGCTTTGAGCTGCTCGAACGTGTGGAAGAACACGTCGTCGTTGAGAAGCGTCGCCGCCTCCGCGAGCGCGCCGCCGGCCGCGCCCTTGTCCGACGCCGACAGGCTGCGTCCGAGCGCCTGCGCGCTCGTCTTCGGCTCGAAGCGCGCCAGCGTGGCAATCTGATCGAGGATTGGAGCGCCGCTGAGCGCCTTGCAGAGCGCCGCGCCGCTCTTTGCCGTCGTCATGCGATCGACGTCGATGCTCGCCCCGAGTGCGAGCAGGCGCCGCTCGAGCAGATCCGGCAACGCGATGGCGTTGCGCTCGACGAGCGCGAGGGCCTTGCCGAGAAGCACCTCGAACCTCTTCAGGTTGTCGGCGTGCAGCGCCTTGCCCGCGAGGGTGATCCCGAAGACATAGCTTGCGAGGCCGAGCGCCTTGTTCCACTCGTCCATCGGCGGGAGCGGCGGCTTCTCGAGGACGACGTCGTCCGCGAGCACGGTCCTCGCGGACGGCTCGAACGGCCTACCCCCTTGCACGAAGGTGCGGGCGGCCCAGCGCGCGTAGCAGCGGATGACGAGGTCTTCGGCCTCGGGGGTGAGGCCCATCTTGCGCTGCGGGTCGAGCCAGCGCCGGAGCTCGAGCACTTGCGGATCGTGGCTGCCGGCTTTGACGCGTGCCTGCTCGAGCATCTGGAGCGTCCTGTCCTCGACGAGGTGCACGGCGCCCTCGGTCGTGCGGACGAGGCCGAGCTCGCCGAGCGTGACGCGCATCTCGTTCACGAGCGCCTTGTCCGCGACGATCTTCTTCTGGTCGCTGTCGATGATCTCCCCGAACTTCTCGACGAGGCGTTCGACGCGCTGGGGTGTCAGTGCTTCGCCGAGCGGCGGGTGTTTCGGGTAACGCTGCTCGAGGAGCGCGCTCACGTAGCGGTCGAGCGCTTCCGCGAGGTTCGGCGCGAGCTGAGGTGAGACCTTGGCACCGGGCTTGAGCACGCGCAGGTGCTGCTCGACGCGCATCGACTCGTCGATGTCGCCGTCCTTCGGCGTGGCAAGGCCATAGGCCTGCTCGAGAACGCGGAGGAGCCTGCCGCGCTTGGCGTGGCGGAGGTTGTCGAGATCGCTCGTCGCGCGCTGCTGATCGGCGACGCCGAGGTGGCTTACGGCCTCACGCTGCGTGTCCTTCGACGCGAAGATGTGCTCGAGGATCGTGAGCTCGCCGAGCAGATCGTTGATCTCCTTGGAGAAGAAGCTCGGGAGCCACACGAGCGTCCAGCTCCCGCCGGCCTCCTCGATGAAGCGCTCGCACGTTTCCTCGTCATCGGCGGGCCCGTGGCCGGCGTCGTCGAACGGATAGTCGACGATGAGGCGCCACTCGTGATCGTCCTGGCATCGGAGGTGGTCGTGCCCGAGCTTGCGGACGTTGCCGAAGCGGATGTACCCGCGCCGCTTCGTGTTGTGCCACTTCACGACGTGCTCGAGGCCCGCATCGGCGACCGCTTCGACGCCCATCGCGCCGAAGAGGATGTCGCGCAGCACGCGCTGGCGCGCTCCGGGCGAGTCGGCGCCGCGGAACTTGTCGAGGATGGGGCCGAGGTCCACGCCTTCGAGCTGCAGGCGTACGCTCGGATCGGCACCGTCGCCGACGCGGAGCTGAGCGAGCGAGCCCGCCCATCGGCGGAGGCGCTGCGCGATTTCGGCGGCCTCACCGCCGGGGATCGGGACCTTGAGGCTGCCGTGATTGAGCTGAACGAGCTTGCTCGCGGTGAGGTCCTTGAGCGCCGGCACCTCGGGTACGAGCGCTGCGATGAGGAGCGTCTTCGCGATGCGATTGTCGGTGCGGCAGCCCTTCTCGGGGCATCCGGCGCATCCGAGGCGTGTGAGGTGGTCGGGCCGCTCGCGCTGGCACCGATCGGGTCCGTTCGTCCCGTGCGTCGAGCGGATGAGGGGCAACAGCTTGTGCCGATAGAGGCTCTTGGCCGCCTCGAAGCGGCTGCGCATCATGCCGTCGACGGCGTCGTCACCGGCCGCCAGCACGTCGAACAGATCCCCGACGCGCACGACCTCGCCGACGGTCAGGTCGAAAATGTGCTCGACGAGCATTTCCATCAGCATGCGTATCGCGGTGCGCTCGCGCTGAAGGGATGAAGAGAGCGCGACGAGCGCCTCGACGAGCGCCGGGCTGAACGGATAGAGCCGTCGGAAAGCCCGCTCGTCTTCCTGCCCCAGGAGCGTCTCCCAGGAGGCGCCTGCGGCTTTTCGGAGCCGGGCGAAGGCGTCCTCGAGCGAGGCCTTCGCGGCTTCGTCTTTGGGTTTGAGGACGCGGCGCTCGATGATCTCGGGCAGGTTCTTGTCCTCGAGCGTGATGCGCTCGTACCGACCCTCCCACCACCGGAGCGACTCGCGCAGCCGGACGTGCTCGTCGCCGAGCAGGTCGTCTCCAACCATATCGGCGAGATCGCGCTGGCGGGCGATGAAGCTGATGATCGGAACCGGTCGAACCGACTCCTGCGCCTCGACCAGCTTCACCATCTTCTGCACCTCGCGGTGCAGCACCTCCGGGCGTGCGGCGAGGCTCCAGAGCCAGAGGATGAGCTCGTCGAGGAAGAGGACGATCCCGTCGTAGCCGAGCGTCTTCGCGTGACGCGACATCACGCCGAGGCCGGTGTCGAGATCGACGTAGCGATCGCTCTGCTCGGCGAACGATCCGAACCAGCTCTTTGCGAGCGCGCTGAACAACTTGGCGCGCTCCTCGGGATCCGTGGAGGACGCGGCGACCCGGAAGCGTTCCCGATTCCACGCCTGCGCGCGCTTGCCCCAGCCTGGCGCGGCAGCGCCCGAGCTCTGCGCGTTCATTCGGGCGAAGAACCTCTCGTCGCCGAGCTCGTCGAGCATGCGTGCTGCGTCGGCGAAGAGCGCCTCGTCGGCGAAGAGCCCGGGCAGGTCGGCATTCGGGTGCTGTTCGCGGACGAAGCGGAGGTACTGATCGAAGATCGCGTCTTCGATCCCCCGCTTGTCGACCATGTGGAAGTGGAGCTCGACGAACTTCTTCTTCCCGATGAAGTCGTACTTCGGGCGAAGCGCGTGGAGCTCCTTGATGCGCCAGGCCTCCTCGTCGTTGCGGAGAAGGAGGCTCAGAAGGGCCATGAAGTGGCTCTTGCCGCTTCCGAAGCTGCCGTGGATGTACGCGGCTTTCGACTGCTGGTCGCGGAGCGCGGCGTTTACGAGGCCGAGCGCGCGATCGAAGGCGTCGGCCAGGCGCTCGGTGACGACGAAGGTCTGCGCGGCTTCGGCCGGGCGCTCGACGGCTTCGGTGAGCCGGACGACGAACGCGCCCTTGCCGACTTGGTCGGGAACGTCGAAGAGGTCGCGGACAGCAGGAGCGCTGGTCGTCGTGGCAGTCATCATCGCGGCTGGTGAGTATCGCTTGCCTAGACGCGATTGGCGTGAAAAGGAGCCATGGGCGTGCCGGGACGAGGTGAGACGAGGTGACAAGTCCAAGAAGGAGAGGCGGTCACAGCTCGTTGAATCTCGTCCCCTCGAAGAGGACGTGCTAAATTGCCGCGGTTTGACGCGGGCTCGCTCCGAAGCGGCAGGAACTGGACCCGCTGGGACGGCCTCGGAGTAAGGCACGTGTCCGAACGAAAGGGGGAGGCATCACTCGGATGACATCTGCGGTCGCGCCGCCGTCGCCGGTCGAGGCTGAGCTGTTCCACGGGAAGCTGGCGACAGGTCGAAACCGACCGGTGCGAATCACTGCTCGTGGTGCTGAGGGGCCCGTCGATTGCGTCGTGAAGCTCTCGAGCGCGATGAACCCTCCCGAGACCGCGGTCATCTCGTATCTCTGCGAGTGGCTCGGAACCGCGATCGCACGCTTGCTCGGTATTCCGACGCCGCGGCCCTACGAGGTCGCCATCACGCAGCCCTTCGCTGACGCCATTGTCGATCCAGAATGGCGCGAGCTCGCTCGTCGATCGATCGGGTCGGCGTTCGGCTCGGAGCACGTGGGCGGCGCTGGGTCGATCACGCAGTGGACGCCGGAGCTACCGAGCCACGAGCTCTGCCTTCCGGCGTGTGACCTCATCGGGTTCGACGTCTTCATCCAGAACGTCGACCGACGGGCAGGCAACCCGAACCTCTTCGTGCGCAGGAAGGAGCTGATCGCGTACGATCACGGTGAGGCTTTTGCGTTCCTTTGGGACTTCCGCGGACCGTTCTCGAGCGTGGAGGACCCCATGTTCGAGATGCTGGAGCAACACGCGCTTCGCGGCTGGGTTCATGGGTATCAAGCTTCGCTCGAGCGGTTCCGGGAGAACCTCGAGCTCCTGACGGACGAGCTTCTCGACTCCGTCATCGAAGCTACACCGAAGCGATGGCAGGTCGGGATCGCCAGCGGTAAGCTCGAACAGGTCGTGGAGTTTCTCAAGAGGCGGCGAGACGCCGCGGGGAAATGGTTGCCGCAGGTAGAAGCATGGCTGCAGAGGTGAAGACCCCCTGTACTGCCCTGATCGTCCGCTACGTGCACGATCCGCGGACGGCCGAGCTCCTGAACATCGGCGTGCTACTCCTGTGCAGCGAGCGCGACTATCTAGGTGCGCGGTTCCTCCGTCATTGGGGACGGATCACGACGGCCTTCCCGGATGCGGATCCGGTTCACCTTCGCCGCATCGCTCGGAGCTTCGAACGTGCATGCGAGGCCTGGATCACCACAACAGCCACGCAGCGTGCACTCGCCCGAGCGGAGGATCTCGTGGCGTTTGCGAACAGCGTCGTTCATCCCGATGATGGCAGCATCACGTTCTCGCCGCTCATCAGTGGTGTGACGAGCGACCCCGCACGAACGCTCAATGAGCTGTTCGCGTTGCACGTCGATCGCTATGTCCCGCATCGGACCGGGGTAGTGCGCGACGATCTGGACGTCTGGCGCAGCTTCCTCCTGAAGCTTGCGCGTCCCGAGATCGTCGCCCGAATCCAGCCTCACACGATCGAGACACCGCACTACAAGCACACGTTCGAGCACGCCTGGTTGAACGGCAAGTGGAACGTCGCTCAGCCGATCTCGCTCGACCTTCGAGACCCGGATGCGATTCGGGAGAAGGCGGCGCGATGGACCGGACGCGTGATCACCTTGCAGCCGAAGAAGCACGACACGGAGCTCTTCATGCTCGTCGGGATGCCGCGGTTGCAGCGCCCAAACGTGATCATGGACGCCGCGAACGACGCGGTTGAGATCCTGCGTGAGAACCTCGAATCACTTGCCGTGATCGTTCCCGAGTCGGAGAGCGAGCGGCTAGCGGAGAAGATGCTCGCCGACCTTGCCTCCAAGCTCAGCGCGGAGGCGAATTGAGGATCTGTCCGACCTCGCTCGCGTGCTCTGACGTTGCTCGAGCATCGAGGCGCGACGCGCTCATCCCGACTTGGCTCCGCGCGTGCGTGCTGCTGGGCGAATGTTCTCGAGGTCCTGCGTGGTGACGCCGTGCTCGCGGAGTTGTCCCTGTAGGAAGCCCTCGAAGTAGTCGCCGAGGCGCAGGCCATCGAAGTCGGGATTCGGGTCGTTGTGCCACTGCTTGATCCAGGGAAGGAGCTCGAGGATGCCGGCGAGCATGGGGAGGAGGCGCTCGGTCGACCAGCCCTCGCGCTCCTTGCGGTCGTTGTAGAGTGCAGCGAGCGCCTGGGCGCGCTCGAGGTGGTTCCAGCCCGCCCAGCCGTAGACGGGCTCGCCGTCCTCGTCGCTCTCGCAGCCCGGGTAGCTGATGAAGCGCTCCTTCGGGACGTCGAGCTTGCCGCGTAGGCGCCAGTAGTTCGGGTCGCGGTAATCCTTCTGCGCGTACTTTGGCGGGATGGGGATGGGGCCGAC
Organism: uncultured Myxococcales bacterium; assembly: GCA_937949945.1. Lineage (GTDB taxonomy): Bacteria > Myxococcota_A > Polyangia > Polyangiales > Polyangiaceae > Labilithrix. The sequence goes on along the minus strand of CALFEQ010000033.1, from coordinate 2,105 downwards.
GTTCTCACCGGCGTCTTCTCGGCGCTGGAGCTCCCAGGTCTTCTTCCACTCGGCGTGCTTCTCGAGGCCGGAGTCGGTGAAGCGGTAGGCGGCGAGGAAGGGGACGGCGTCGGCCCCGGCGAGGATGTCGCGGCACTGCATGACGGGCGAGCCTTCTGCGCCTCTCGCGCTCAGGACGCGCACCACCGCATCGACTTCAGCGAGCGTGAGGGCGAGCTGCTGGAGCGATCGCGCCCCCCGCGCTTCACGGAGCGCCTCTTCCGCTCTCGTCTGGAGCCAAGCTCGCATGGCATCGTCGACCTGCTCGAAAAACGACGTGGCCGCGTGCCCGAAGACGCCGCGTCGGCCGTCCCACGGGCGCTTGAACATCGGACCTTCGAGGAGGCGGAGCTCGGGAGACTCGAGGATCAAGCGGACCCGCTGTCGCCATCCGGGGGATGTGCGGCCGATGTCCGTCTCTGCACGAACGTGGAAGGGCCGGTCCTCGGGATCGGCGGGCGTCTCCTTCACGCTCGACATGATGCTCGACGGCTGATCCACCAGGCCGAAGGCGGTGTACGTCAGCCAGTCGATCTCCTCCTGCGCCGCGACCATCGTACGAAGCAGCGCGGCGCGTTCGGCTTCGGTGCGTTCGACGACGGAGCGTAAGTCGCCGCCGGACGCGGCGATCGACGCGATGACGTGAGAGGGGGACAAGGCCTCACGCTTCGCAGCAGCCTCGAGAGCGATGGTCGCGAGGCGAGCGAGCTCGGTACGCTGCTCGCTCGACCACTTGGGGATGGGCAGAGCGCGGAGTCCTGTACCCGCGAACTGGAACCGGTCCTTCTCGGGCACCATCTTCTCGGTGCTCTTGTCGCCCGTCGCACGCTCCTTGGCCTGGAAGACCTGCTTCATCCAGAAGCACGCGGTGGAGCTGTTGAGGTAGGCGAGGAGGGCCAGGTGGTCTTCTTCCGTCGCGCCCTCGGGAAGCTTGATGATGGGCGCCGTCTGCTTGAACACCTTGCCGCCGCGGTCGAGCACGAAGTGGTTGTGCGTGGCGACCTCGGCGAAGGCGATCGAGAGAGGCTTTCGAAAGCGCTCTTTCTGGAAACGGCTCCACTCCCACCATGTCCGTCCCAGCTCTCGATGGTCTCCGTTTGGCTCCCGTCTCAACCACAAGAGCGTGCGGTACGGCCAAAGGAAACGATGAACGCCGGGAGCTTCCTTCTCGCTGACTGGGTTTAGCTCTGCATCGTATGGAAATACCGTTGTGTTGGGTGTGCTTATCGCCCAGTCGCGAACGACTTCACCCTCCACGTTTTCGATAATGTGACGGTCATCAATTCGTGCATTTCTAAGTGCATGGCGTGGCGCAAAGTAGATGTCGTCCGCGCGAGTCATGCAAATGAAGCCGATTTCTTCAACGACGTCGGCTAGCCGCTTTTCCGCACGTTCCTCCAACAGCGCCTTCAGCTCGCTTGCCCCACCACCACCAAGGCTCCAAGGGTGTTTCTGGAGCGCGTCGCGCTCGACCTCGGCCACAGTGATGTACTCGTTCTCGAAGCCCACCTCGTCGCCGTGCTCGACAATGCTCGTCCACACCAGGCCGCGCGACGGATCCTCCGGCGTCGATGGCTCGCCGCGGTTGGCGAGGATCACGTGGACCTTCGTGCTCTGCGGCTTCTCGGCAGTTCCGAAAAGGAGCACCGTTGGCGTTCCGTGCCCCGGAATGTAGGCGCCGGACGTGTTTTCGACACGTGTGAGGTTCCAGTCGGGAAGGACCTCCTCGATGAGCTTCTTGCCGAACTCCCGCTTCATGAAGGAGTTGGCGGTAATCATCCCGGCATAGCCGCCAGTCCGCCCGAGCTGGAAGAAGCGCTCGGTGAACGGAACTGCGAGCGAGTACTCGCGGTGGCACGAGCGATAGGACTTCCGATAGCGATCTCGTAGTGCCGCATCCTTGCACGTGATGTACGGCGGGTTCCCCACGACCGCTGCATACTGCTTGTGGAGCACCTGGCGTGCTGCTTTGGGATCCTCGAGGGCGTACGCGTCTCCAAGCCATGCATCCGCGCTCGTCCCCTCGATCATCCCGAGCTCCTGCTGCGGAAGCTGCGGGTTGTAGA
>CALFEQ010000032.1 GCA_937949945.1 uncultured Myxococcales bacterium | reverse complement strand
CTGAGGACTGAGGACCCTATGCGAAGGGCCTCCGTCCCATTCGGGAGGAGGCCCTTTCCCTGGATCCGTTGGCCCGGAGCCTGGAGCCTTCCTACTCAGGTCCCATCCTCGACCCAGCGCGCCAGGACCACCGTGATGTTGTCGGGGCCGCCGTTCTCGTTCGCGCGCTCGATCATCTTCGAAGCGGCGACCTTGAGGTCGCTGTACTTCTGGACGATCTCGAGAAGCTCCGGATCCTCGACGGGACCCGAGAGGCCGTCGGAGCAGAGCAGGTAGACGTCGTTCGCGCGCGGCGACTCGAAGCGCGTGTCGACCTTCACCGTGTCCTTCATGCCGAGGGCGCGAACGATCACGTTCTTGTGCGGGAAGTTCGCGATCTCCTCCGGCGTGAGCCGCTTCATCTTGATGTAGTCGTTGAGCAGCGAGTGATCCTCGGTGAGCTGCTCGATCCTCCCGTCGCGGATGCGGTAGACGCGCGAGTCACCGACGTGCGCGACGTAGACGCCGTCTTCGACGGCGAAGAGCACGACGATCGTCGTGCCCATGCCGCGCTTGTTCACGTCGCGCTGTGCGGTCTCGTAGATGCGCAGATTCGCGAGCTTGATACCGGTGATGAGCCGGTTCTCCTCGTAACCCTTGGAGCGGTCCATCTTGTAGGGCCAGGTCCGCTCCGGGTCCTGCGCAGTCGCTTCGAAGAACTCTCTCAGAGAGTCGACAGCCATCTTGCTGGCGACCTCTCCGGAGGCGTGACCGCCCATGCCGTCCGCAACGATGTAGAGGCCGCTCTCCTCGATGATGGAGAAGTTGTCCTCGTTGTGCGTCCGCTTCATGCCGACGTTGGTTTCGCCGGCAACCTCGATGCGCAGTCCCACGACCAAAGAATGCAACAGCGGAGGTGGGCTCTGTCAATGTCGACAATGCTGTCGACTTCGGCGATCGGCGGCGTGCGTCAAGGCGCGGCGCGGAGGGTGACCGGCACCTCGCGGAACCTGCCCTGACTGAACACGAGGAGCTTGACGGTCTGCCCGATCGCACGCTTGGCGATCACGTCCGCGAGCTGCTCGGGTGTCTCGACCGGCTGCCCATCGACGGCGACGATGGTGTCAGGTTCGTCGCCAGCTTTGAGCCCAGCCTTTTCGGCCGGGCTGTTCGGAGCCACACCGACGACACGGACACCCTTGACGTTGCCCGAATCGGACGGCGCCCCACCGAGTCCGAGCCATGGCGCCGGCGGTACGGCGGTCGCCGGCGTCTTCATGAGGAACCCGCGGAGCACGGGAACCGGCGCGCCGATCGTGACGGGGGCGCATGGATTCTTCTCGGCGCCTGCCGCCGCCGCCGCGGCAGCCGCGCCACCCTTGTCCGTCGCCTCGGGGACGTCCTTGCAGGCCCGGACGAGCATCCCGACGACCTTGCCGCTGGGATCGAGCAAGGGCGCGCCGGGAATGCCGGGCAGGCCCTTCAGATCCAGGTCGAGGCCCGCGCGGAGCGGCTCGCCGTCCTTCGTGCGCGCGTCGGTGCGACCCTTGAACGCCACCGGCACCTTGGCGAGCTTGCCGCCTTTCGGCAGGAAGGCATTCAGGTCGAGGCCGGCGGGATCGGCGTCGGTCGGCATGAGGCCGTCGGTCCACTTGCCCGACTGCGGCACGAGGAGCGCAAGATCCCATCCCTTGTCCTTGTGCCCCACCTTCGCCTTGACGACGCTGCCGTCGGCATACCGGACGTCGAGCTGCTCGGCGCCGTTCAGCCCCGAAAGCGCCGTGAGGATGCGGCCGTCCTTCGACAGCACCGTGCCGACGGCGATGGGCCGTCCGTTCTGCTCGACCTGGACGACGCCTCTCCGGAGCTGCTGGAGATCGACGGTGGTTCCCGACGGCGCAGGCGCGTTCGGCCCCGGCAACGTCGGGAGGCTCGGGGGAGCGGCCTGAGCGGGGGCGGTCGCCAACGACAACGCGACGAGCGCGGCGGCGAGGGAGACGGGAGCCATCGCAGGGTGGGAGGGCGCCATGGGTGCTGGAAATCTAGCACTCGCCGTGCCGTACGGCGGACCTCCCCAGCACGCGCGAGGAGGGCGCGCGAGCCCGACGCTACGGCGCGTCCGACCGCCCCTCGGTCGAGGCGTCCGGTCGGAGCCGTGACCGACGAGAAGTGGGAACCTTGACACCCGCGCGTGCGAGTGTGAAAGACGGGCAACGACCATGAGCGAAGCGCACGGAAATGCGAGCGATCCCCACGGACACGCGCCTGCGGGCCCGCCCGAGCCGAAGACCCCGATGTGGCTGCCGGCGCTCGGCGCGGTGCTGTTCCTCACGGTCGGGCTGATCTGGGGGCTGACGCCGAGCTCCAAGGACAAAGCGGACTCTGCCGCAGGCTCCGCGCCGTCGACGCCCACCGCCGACGCAGGCGTCCAGACGAGGTGATCCGCTCGGGGCCGAGCAGGCGCCCCCTCGTAGCGCGATCCTCCGGCCAGCCCACTGTGAAGCGCCGGTCATGGTCGCGACGTGACCATTCGTGACCAGGAGACCCCCGATGACGAAGGGCGAGGCGGAGAGAACGACTGGCGGTATCGCGCGAACCGACGCGACGGGCCGAGTGGAGATGATCCCGGAGCTCCTCGCGTGGAGCTCGTCGTTGCCGCAGGACCGCACGTTCGTCCGCGAGGACATCCTCGGGAGCGCGGCCCACGTGACGATGCTCCGGAAGGTGGGCCTCGTCGAGCCTTCCGACGCGCAGCAGCTCCGCTCCGCCCTGCTCGCCATGTACGACGAGGCCGCAGCGGGCAAGCTCACGCTGCCGGACGGCGAGGAGGACGTGCACATGGCGATCGAGGCGAGGCTCACGGCCTCCCTCGGCGACGTGGGCAAGCGATTGCACACCGCACGTTCCCGGAACGACCAGGTCTCGCTCGATCTGCGCCTGCACGTGCGCGATCAGGCCGCGCGTGCTCTCTCCGAGGTCGCGGCCCTCGTGACCGAGCTCGCCTCCCGCGCCGAGCGCGAGAAGGACGTCATCCTGCCGGCGTACACGCACAGGCAGCGAGCGCAGCCGGTCTCGGCCGCGTTCATGATCAGCGCGTGGTCGATGCAGCTCCTCCGCGCCGCGGACGCCCTCTCCCGGGCGCTCGCCCGCGCGAACGAGTCGCCGCTCGGCAGCGGCGCCTGCTCGGGCACGTCGCTGCCGATCGATCGGAGCATCGTCGCACGCCTCCTCGGCTTCCCGACCGTGACGGCGAACGCGCTCGACACGATCGGCGATCGCGACTTCGTCCTCGACTGGACGTGGGCCGGCGCGCGCGTGCTCCTCGCGCTCTCGCGTCTGTCGACCGACGTGATCGACTTCACGACGAGCGAGTTCGCGTTCCTCCGCATCGGCGACGCGGTGGCCGCGGGCTCGAGCATGATGCCGCAGAAGAAGAACCCGGACATCTTCGAGCTCGTCCGCGGAAAGGCGGCGCGCGGCATCGGCAACGTCATGACGATGCTGACGCTCGTGAAGGGCCTGCCGACGGGCTACGCGCGCGATCTGCAGGACGACCGTGACGCGGTCCTCGACACGGGCCCGCGCCTCCGCGGCGCCGTGAGCGCGGTGCGGCTCGCGCTCCCGCACCTCACGTTCGACCCCGAACGCTGCATCGCCGCCGTGTCCGACGGCTCGACGCAAGCGACGGACGTCGCCGAGGCGCTCGTGCGCAAGGGCGTCCCCTTCCGCGAGGCCTACAAGGCGACGGGCCAGCTCGTCCACCTCGCGCGCGAGCGCAAGATCGACCTCGCGAAGGTCACGGTCGACGACGCCCGCTCCGTCCATCCGGCCTTCGACGCCACGGTGCTGTCGGCCGTCGACCCGAGGAACGCGGTCGCGGCGAAGAAGAGCGCCGGCGGCACGGCCCCCGAGCGCGTCGACGAGCAGATCGCCGCCATACGCGCAGCCGCCGCGAAGCTCGCGAGCGAGGCCGAGGCGATTCCCACGCTCGACGCGCTCCGTGAGGCGGTCGAGGCCGAGCCCATCTAGGACGGCAGCCGGTAGAACGCCCGCGCGGTGTCGCCGAGCAGGCTCGCGAGGGTAGCGTCGGGGAGCCGGCGCGCCTTGATGCGTCCGAGCTCGCGATCCCACGCGTACGGGATGTTCGGGAAATCGGTGCCGTACATGATCCGGTCGGGACGCGCCGCGACGATCTCGAACGCGTGATCGGTGCCGTCGAAGTACTCGGCGAGCACCATCGTCGTGTCGAGCCAGAGGTTGTCGTAGCGCTCGAGCAGGCGCGCGTAGCCGGCGAGCTCGTCGGCGCCGAGGTGCGGGACGGCGAGGCGCAGCTTCGGGTACGAGCGGAGGACGGCCTCGGTCCGGTCGACGTGGCAGAGCGCGTGTGGATCGCATTTGTAGCCGGCGCTCGTCGGCTCGCGGCCCGCGTGCATGACGAGCGGCATGTCGTGCGCGATGCACGTCTCGTAGATCTCGGCGAGCTCGGGCGCGTCCGGAGAGAAGCACTGCACGTGGCAGTGGAGCTTCACGCCGCGCAGGCCGAGCCCGAACGCCTCCTCGAGGATGTCGCGGGCGCCGGGCTCGCCGGGCATGACCGTGGCGAGTCCGGTGACGCGCGGCTCGTCCTTCACGACCGACGCCATGAACGCGTTCATGCTCCGCGCGATCCCGGGCTTGTGCGCGTAGTGCAGCGCGACGAGATGGCCGACGCCACGCGAGAGCGCGAAGCGCACGACCTCGGGGGTCTTCAGCTTGTAGCGGATCGGCCATCCGTGGACGTCGAACCAGCGCCAGATCGCCTCGAACAAGCCGTCCGGAAAGAGATGCACGTGCGCGTCGACGACGAAGCCGAGATCGGGATCGACGCGCTCCCCCTCCTCGTCGTCGACGCCGGGCAGCGGCATGGTCCATCGCCCCGCGGAGGCGGCGCCCGCCGCTGCGTGTGCCAAGCAGGGGATCGCCGATGCGGCTTCGTGTGCGGGGCTCGTGCAGAGCATCGGTCAGCACCGATCCTCTACACGATGGCGGCCGCAGCACGAAGCCGCCACGCGATCATCGCTCGATCGTCGAGTTGATGACGTTGGGCGGGCCCTTCGCCTTGACGAACAGGCCGGGGAAGCCGGCCGTCTCGAACTTCCCCTTCGGGTTGTTCCTCAGCGTGGAGTCCTTGATCGTGATCGTGCCCGTCTGATTGTTGCTCACGAAGAAGATCGCGCTGCCGCCTTCGTTCGCGTGATTGTCCTCCATGAGCGTGCCGCAGACCTCGAGCGCCATCGTGTTGCCGTCGTTGTAGATGGCGCCGCCGTTGCCGCCGTCGCCGTCGTTCGCGCCGGTGCCCGTCGCGCGGTTGTCGGTGAACACGCTGTTGTAGATCGACCACGACGCGCCGATGCTGCTGAGGGCGCCGCCGTTCGCGCACGTGTTGCCGAAGCCCTTCTTGCCGCCGAACGTGCTGTTCACGACGTACACCGGACGGGACACGCTGCCGCCCTTCGGGAAGTCGAGCACGCGCACGGCGCCGCCGCCGACGTCGGAGCCGAGCTCGTCGCACGCGTTGTGGAAGAAGCGAGCGTTGACGATCTTGAGCCGCCCTCCCCGGGCGTAGATCGCGCCGCCGCCTCCCTGCTGGACGTTCCCGAGCCGCACGTCGCCGTCGACGAACGTGATGTTCTGGACCGTGAGCTTCGGCGTGACCTGCTCGTTGCAGTCGCCCGGGACGCCCGACGCATAGCCGCCGTTCTCCGGGTCGCACGCGTTCATGTAGAGGATGCGGACCTTGTTGCCGCCGCTGAGCGTGACCTTGTTGCCGCCGTCGATGACGACGGGCGGCTTGTCGTTGAAGACCTTCGCCGTCGTCGTCAGCGTGATCGTCACCGGGTCGGGCCCGCAGTCGAACGTGATGACACCGCCCTTCGCGACGGCTGCGACGAACGCGTCCGAGGTGCAGCTCTCGGGCGTCCCGTTCCCGACGACGGTCGTCGGGTTGGCGATGCTCTCGGCCTGCGCCTCGGCGGGCACCTCGCATTTGCCGTCGGGATTTCCGGCCGGCGGACCGTCGTCCGGATTCGTCGGCGGTCCGCCCGGGCCTCCCGATGCGCCGCCGCTCGTCCCGCCGCTCGACGTCCCGCCGCCGGGCCCTCCGCTCGTCGACGGATCACCGCTGCTCGCGCCGCCCGAACCGTTTCCGTCGTCGTCGCCCGAGCATGCCTGGACGAGTACCGCGCCGGCGAACGCGAAGACGAGCGCCGTCAGAGGGTGCGGGTTCTTCATGCTCGAACGGTAGCGCGAGCGCGTGGGGATTTCACCGGAAGAGCAGGAGGGCGCAAGAGGGCGATGAATGAACATTCCATCGCACGCCGTCGCCATCTCAGCGCGCGCGGGCGCTCGGTGTGTACTGCGCGTCGGGACCGGGGCTGGGGAACCCACAGGAAGTGGGGAAGGACGGGAAGGCGAAGGAATGGGGATCAAGTCCTTCGACAACTACATGTCACCAACGTCCAGTCGGTGAACCCAGAGTCGGGAACGGGAACGGGGACGAACCGTCTCCCTCTTTGCTTCCCCTTCCGCCCTTCTGATGTTCCTGTGAAATCACCCCCTCACCCGCGCCGGCTCGGCGTGCGTGAGCCGACCACATCGCGTAGCGACGCGTCGGAATCCTCCGGCGGAGGCGGCGACGGACGGGACGGACCGGGCGGCTTGCTCGACGCGACTCGGCGCTCGAGCTTCCCGAGGTGGCGGATGTCCTTCCCGCGCACCATGAAGACGACCATCTCGGCGAGGTTCGTCGCGTGGTCGGCGATGCGCTCGATGTACTTCGCGATCGACTGCACCCGCGTCGCGCGGAAGATGTTCCGCGGGTTCTCCATCATGTACGTGAGGAGCTCGCGGAAGATCGCGCCGTAGTACGCGTCCACCTTCGAGTCGCGCTCGACGACGGCCTGGGCGCGCTCGGCGTCGCCGGCGACGAACGCGTCGAGCGCCTCGCGCAGCATCTCCTGCGCCGTCTCGGCCATGTTCACGACCTCGACGTAGGGCTTGAGCGGCGGCTCCTCGTTGAGCTCGATGACGCGCTCGCAGATGTTCACGCCGAGATCGCCCATGCGCTCGAGGTCGGTGACGACCTTGAGCGCCATCGTCACGAACCGGAGATCGCTGGCGACCGGCTGCCGCCGCGCGAGCACGCGAAGGCAGAGGTCGTCGACCTCGAGCTCGAGCCGATTGATCTGCCGATCGATGTAGAGCGTCCGCTCGGCGAGCTCCGTGTCCCGCTCGATGAGCGCCCGCATCGCATGCGAGAGCATCTCCTCGACCTTGGCGCCCATCATGAGGAGCATCTCGCGGATCTTGCGGAGCTCTCCTTCGTAGAGGCGATCGGTGTGGGTGCGAGGCATCTCAGTCCTCAGTCCTCAGTCCTCAGGTATGAGGCTCCAGGCTCCAGGCTCCAGGGATTGGCAACGGCGGCTCGCAAGTCGTCCTCTGGACGATGCGCAAGGGCGGCTCGCAAAACGTCCTTTGGGAAGTGCGTCACTGCGAGCAGACGGACGATCCGCTTCGGACAAAGGCGGCAGTCGATCCCCGCTGAGGACCGAGGACTGAGGACTGAGGACTGAAATCATCCGAACCTCCCCGTGATGTAGTCCTCCGTCCGGGGATCCGACGGCTTCGTGAAGATGACGTCCGCGTGATCGTACTCCACGAGCTCGCCGAGATAGAAGAAGGCCGTGTAGTCCGAGACGCGCGCGGCCTGCTGCATGCTGTGCGTGACGACGACGATCGTGTAGCGGTCGCGTAGGTCGTGGATCAGTTCCTCGATCTTCGCCGTCGCGACCGGATCGAGCGACGAGCACGGCTCGTCCATGAGCACGACCTCCGGCTCGAGCGCGAGGCAGCGCGCGATGCAGAGTCGCTGCTGCTGGCCTCCGGAGAGCTCGCCTCCGGGGCGATCCAGCGAATCCTTCACCTCGTCCCAGAGGGCGACCCGACCGAGGACCTCCTCGACGAGGGCGTCTTCGTCGGGCGGCTCGATCCCGCTCAGCCGGAGCCCGGCGAGGACGTTGTCGCGGATCGACATCGTCGGGAACGGGTTCGGCTTCTGGAAGACCATGCCCACGCGGCGGCGGACACGGACGGGATCGACGTCGGGCGCGTAGATGCTCTTGCCGTCCAGCAGCACGTCGCCCGAGACGCGCGCGCCCGCGACGACCTCGTGCATGCGGTTCAGGCAGCGGATGAAGGTCGACTTGCCGCAGCCGGAAGGTCCGATGACGGCCGTGACCTTGCGCTCGACGAGCGGCATCGAGATGTTCGACAGCGCGCGCTTGTCACCGAACCACGCCGAGAGGCTCGTGGCGCGCATCTTCACCGGCTCCGCCTCGAGGGGTCGAGCGGCACGGAGACGGATGCTGTCGATCGACTCGGTCACGCGACCTCCTTCCGCTCGACGAGCCTGCGCGCGAGGACGTCGAGCACGACGACGATCGCGACGAGGACGAGCGCGGCCGCCCACGCCTGCGCGTGCCAGTCCTCGTTCGGCGTCATCGTGTACGTGAAGATCTGCACCTGGAGCGTCGACGTCGGGTCGAAGAGGCTGTCGTTGAAGAACCGGTTGTTGTACGCGGTGAAGAGCAGCGGCGCCGTCTCCCCGCAGACGCGCGCGACCGCGAGCATGCATCCCGACCGGATGCCGGGCGCGGCGGTCCGCAGCACGACGAAGATCGCCGTACGCCACCGCGTCGCGCCGAGCGCGAGCGCGGCCTCGCGCAGCGAATCCGGCACGGCGCGCGCGAGGACGTCCGTGGTCCGCACCACGAGCGGGAGCATCACGATCGCGAGCGCGGCCGCGCCGGCGAAGGCGGAGAACTGCTTCATACGGACGACGACGACGGCATAGACGGCGACGCCGACGAGGATGGACGGGACGCCCGCGAGGACGTCCGCGCAGAACCGCACGGCACGCGCGAGGCGGGTGTGCCGGCACTCGGAGAGATAGAGCCCTCCGGCGATGCCGAGCGGGATGCCCATCGCGCTCGCGAGCAGAACGAGCTGGATCGTGCCGAAGACGGCGTTCGCCATGCCGGCGCCGCGCGCGCCGACGGGCTCCGTGAAGAAGGAGACGGAGAGCGCACGGACACCGCGTACGGCGACGTGGAGGAAGATCGCGACCAGAGGGGCGAGCGCGAGCACGACGGCAGCGCTCGACGCGACCGTGGCGGCCCGCGCCGCGATCTTCCGTTTCGCGTAGGCCGACTCGATCCCCGGCGTCATCGGTTCCCCGCGGGCACGGTGAGAGCGCGTCCGTACCTCTCGCCTCGGACGAGCAGGCGGGCCGCGACGTTGAACGCGACGGTGACGACGAAGAGCAAGAGCCCGACCTCCGCCAGCGCAGCGACGTGGAGATCGGAAGTGGCGCTCGGAAACTCGTTCGCGATGACGCTCGACATCGTGTAGCCGGGCGCGAAGAGCGACAGCGAGACGTCGGCGCGGCTCCCGATGACGGTGGCGACCGCGATCGTCTCGCCGACGGCGCGGCCGAAGCCGAGGAGCACGGCACCGAAGAGGCCACGCCTGGCATGCGGCACGACCACGAGGCGGACGACGTCCCACGACGTCGCTCCGAGCGCGAGCGCTCCTTCGCGCAGCTCGGACGGGACGGCGGCGAGCACGTCGCGCGAGACCGTCGCGATCGTCGGGAGCACCATGATCGCGAGCACGATCGAGGCGCAGAGGATGCCGACGCCCATCGGAGGTCCGCGGAAGAGCGGCCCGCCGATCGCGGCGAGCGCCGGCTCGATGCTCGAGCGGAGGAGCGGCGCCACGACGAAAGCGGCCCAGAGCCCGTACACGACGCTCGGAATCGCGGCGAGCAGCTCCACGAGCGAGGAGACCGGCCTCCGGAGCGGTCGCGGGCCGAGGTCGGTCAAGAACACGGCGACGCCGAGGCCGATCGGCACGGCGAGGCACAGCGCGACGACCGACGTCATCGCCGTCCCCCACACGAACGCGAGCGCGCCGTAGACGTCTCGCGCGGGATCCCACGCGGACGTGCCGAAGAACGAGAGGCCCGTCTCGCGGATGCTCGGCCACGCGAGGTGCACGACGCACACGGCCACGGTGACGAGGACGAGCCCGAGGAAGCCCGCCGCGACGGCGCCGACGGCGCCGAAGACGCGATCGCCCGATCCCCTCGCGGCGTCGGTGATGCGCAGCGCGCGAGGAGCTTCCCGGGAGCTCGAGGGGAGCGCGCTCGGAGTCATCCGCCGTTCCCCTCGTAGGCGACGCGCACCGGCTCTCCGCCGGCGCGGAGCTCGCGCACGACCCGCTCGCCGTGGGCCACGAGCTCTCGAGGGAGAGGCGCGTAGTCGAGCGCCGCGGCGTACCGTTGGCCTTCGTGGAGGCCCCACCACGCGAACCGCGCGAGCGCCTCGCCCTTCTCGCGATCGCGCGAGTCTCGCGGGAGCACGAGGAAGGACAGCGCCGTGAGCGGATACGCGCCCGGATCGTCCGAGTCGACGAGCGAGATCCGGAGGTCGTCCGGGACGCGGTCGAGCGCGCTCCTCGCGGCGCGGTCGAGCGACTCGATCGAGGGCGCGACGAAGTTGCCGGCGCGGTTCCTCACGAGCGCGATCGGCAAGCTCGCCTGCTTCGCGTAGGTGAGCTCGACGTAGCCGATCGCGAACGGCGTCGACTTCACGTACGCGGTCACGCCGTCGCTGCCGCGCGACCCGACGCCCACGGGGAAACGGGGCGAGACGCCGAGTCCGACGTCGGCGCGCCACGCCTCGCTGTTGCGGGCGAGATACGTGGTCAGCGTCGCGCTCGTGCCACTGCCGTCCGCGCGGTGCACGACCTTGATCGGCTCGCTCGGCATCGTGACGGAGGCGTTCGCCTCGCGCAGGCGCGGATCGTCCCAGCGCGTGATCGTCCCGCGGAACACGTCCGCGATCACGTCCGGCGTGAGCTTCAGCTCGGGGACGCCGGGCACGTTGTACGCGAGCACGACGGCGCCGATCGTCATCGGGACGTGGACGAGATCGCGGCCGGCGTCCTTCAGCTGCTCGTCCGTGAGCGGCTCGTCGGTCGCGCCGAAGTCGATGACGCCGTCGGACATCTGGCGGATACCCGCCCCGGATCCGAGCGGCTGGTAGTTGATGCGGAGCGTGCCGTCGACGCGCAATAGCTCGCTCGACCACTTCGCGTAGAGGGGAAACGGCAGCGTCGCGCCTGCGCCGTCGATCACGCGCGCCGGGGCATCGGCGCGGCTCGCTCGGGACCACGTGGCGAAGACGGCGAGCCCTGCGGCCGCTGCCACCCCGACGATCGCGACGAGCCGACGCGCACCGATCATCCGACCTCCATCGCGACGGCGCGTGCCTCGAGGCTCGCCCCATCCGTTCCGAGATCGGGGTTGCTCGCGTCGCCACGACCGACGTGGTCGAGCGAAGAGGAGGACGACCGGTCGCGCATGCGCGTGCTCGCGTCGGGCAGGCGCACCTCGAAAATCGTCCCTTTGCCGAAGGTGCTCTCGACACGGATGCTGCCACCCATCGCCTCGACGAGGTGCTTGCAGATCGCCAGGCCGAGGCCGGTGCCGCCCATCTCGCGCGAGCGCCCCGGATCGACGCGATAGAAGCGCTCGAAGAGCCGGCCGATGTGCTTCTCCTCGATGCCGGGCCCGTCGTCCGCGACGTGGAAGCGGACGCCGGGGCCGCGGGCCGTACTGCCCTCCACCCCGTCCTCGCGCTCCGCGTGCACGACGATCGTGCAACCCTCGCCACAGTACTTGACCGCGTTGTCGACGAGGTTCGAGAGCACCTGCTCGAGCGCGCGCCGGTCGCAGTCGATCTCGAGCTTCTTCGGGCAGTCGAGGCGGATCGCGATGCTCTTCTTGTCGGCGCGCTCGCGGAACAGGCCGATGATGTGCGTCGCGAACGCCTCGAAGTCGAAGCGCTCCGGCCGGAGCCGCAGCTCGCGCGACTCGATGCGCGACAGCTCGAGCAGGTCCTCGATGAGCCCTTGGAGGCGCGCCGCGTTCCGCTCGACGATGCCGAGGAAGCGCCGAGCGCCTTCGGGATCCTTCTCGAGCGCCATGTCGAGCGTCTCGGCCGCGGACAGGATCGCCGTCACGGGCGTGCGGAGCTCGTGCGAGACGTTCGCCACGAAATCGCGCCGGAGCGACTCGAGCCGGCGGATGTCCGTCACGTCGAAGAAGACGGCGAGGAGGCCTCCCTCCTCGACACGACCTGCGCCTCCTGCGCCGGGCGTGAACGCCGAGCCGCGCACGAGCAAGCGACGCGGCTTGAGCCCACCGAGCTCGATCTCGCCGGAGAGCGTCGTCTTCGTCTTGCGCGCGCGGTCGAGCAGCTCCTTGAGCTCCGCGTGACGAACGACCTCGAGGAGCGGCTGGCCGATGACGTCCGTCCCTGGCCGCAAGAGGAGCATCTCGCGGAGCGCCGGGTTCATGAGCTTCACCTTCCCCTCTTTGTCGAGGAGAAGGACGCCTTCGAGCATCCCGTCGAGGATCGCGCCCACGAGATCGCGCTCTCCACGAAGCTCGCCGACGGTGCGGGAGAAGCTGCCAGCGAGCTCGTCGAACGCCGCGCCGAGCTGCCCGACGTCCTCGGTCTTCGCGAGACGCGCGCGCACCGAGAGGTCGCCCTCCTGCATACGGCGCGCAGCGTCGGCCACCGGCCGGACGGACTCGTCGAGCCAGCGCACCGACAGCTCGGCGATCACCGCGCCGGCGAGCGCCCCCGCGAGCAGCGCGAAGACGGCGAGCGAGACGCCGTCCTCGACGGAGAAGAGGATGCCGGAGAGACCGATCGAGCCGGCGACGACGCTCCCTACCGCGACGAGCAGACGAAGGCGGATCTTTCCCCTCACCGCCCCGTTCTCCTCGCGATGCCGCGCTGATGTTCGAGAGCATGCGCCGACCGCTCGACCATCACACCGCGGCCTCTTCGGGCGAATCGGTGAAGCGGTACCCGACGCCTCGAACGGTCTCGATGTAACTACCAGCCGCGCCGAGCTTTTCGCGCAGGCGCTTCACGTGCGTGTCCACGGTGCGCGTCGTGATGTCCGCGTCGATGCCCCAGACGTCGCTCAAGAGCGCCGCGCGCGTCTGCACGCGATTGCGCCGGTCGTAGAGCGTGACGAGCAGCTTGAACTCGAGCGCAGTGAGCTCGAGCTCGACGTCGTCGGCCCACACGCGGTGCGCCTCGCGATCGACGCGGAGCTTTCCGAACTGGAAGGAGCGCTGCGAGGCCTCCTGGTCTCCCTGCGAGCGACGCAGGATCGCCTGGATGCGCAGCATGAGCTCGCGCACGCTGAACGGCTTCACCACGTAGTCGTCGGCGCCGAGCTCGAACCCGACGACGCGATCGATCTCCTCGCCCTTGGCCGTGAGCATCACGACCTGAGCGCCCTTGGTCACCGGGTCGGCCTTGAGCGCCTTGCAGACCTCGGTGCCAGGCATCCCCGGAAGCATGAGGTCGAGCAGGACGAGGTCGGGTCTCTTCTCGCGCGCGAGCTTGAGCCCTTCCTCGCCGCTTCCGGCAATGAAGACCTTGTGCCCTTTCTCACGCAGGTTGTAGTCGAGGACCTGCTGGATGTCCGCTTCGTCCTCGATTACCAGGATTCGCGCCATCACGAGCACGTCGACCGAAGTCGACCTCCAACGGGTTTTCGATCCTTCCTTCGGGGTACCCCCCGAAATAGTGCGAATACTCTAGCCATGTGACAGATACGTGTCACATCGGCACCTTGGACATGACGCTCCCGCCTTAGGCCCCTGCCCTGCCGTCCCGATGCTCGAAGGTCGCTCCGTCATCGTCGTCGTCCCCGCCTTCCAAGAGGAGGCCCACGTCCGCCGCGTCGTGGCGACGATGCCGCGCTTCGTCGACCAGATCATCGTCGTGGACGACGGCAGCACCGACCGCACGAGCGAAGAGGCGCGCGCCGCGGACGACGGCCGAGCTCGCCTGGTGCGTCATCCTGTCCGTCGAGGCGTCGGCGCCGCCATCGCGAGCGGCTATCGCGCCGCCCTCGAGTTCGGAGACGGCCGCTGGAGCATCAACCCGATCCGTGACGAGGACGCGATCGCGGTCATGGCGGGCGACGGCCAGATGCACCCCGACGATCTCGAGAAGGTCGTCCTCCCGATCGTCCGGGGCGAAGCCGACTACGTGAAGGGCACCCGCTTCGGCGAGCCGAACGTCCGCCGGACGATGGGCCTCCCACGCTGGATCGGCGGTCAGGTGTTCTCGCGCCTGACCTCGCTGGCGATCGGACAGCGCATCACGGACAGCCAGTGCGGGTTCACGGCGATCTCGCGACGGACCGTCGAGACCCTCGATCTCGACGGCCTCTGGCCGAGCTTCGGCTACCCCAACGACCTCTTGGGTCAGCTCGCGGTGCGCGGCGCCCGCATCCGGGAGGTGCCGGTCCGCCCGGTGTATGGCACCGAAATCAGTAAGCTTCGTCTCCGCCACCTCCCGCCCATCGTCTTTCTGATCGCCCGCGCCGCGACGCGTCGAGCGGCTTCTGGACCGACGGGCGGCGCGGGTCGTCACCGCTCCGGGCGACGAGAGGAAAGGTTGCACTCCGGCCCGGCCGTATCATCCTGAGTGGAACGCGGGAGAACGGACGACTCGATGCGAACGCCGCGACCGATCGGGACACGCCGGGGAGGGGCCGGGACTCTGATTGGAAACGGCTGGCTCCGTGAGTCGCCGCGCAATCTGTGGCCGCGCGAGTGGGACGTCCGTGGGCGCTCCGCGCTCCGCAAGTGCATGTTCCTCCCCGTTCCTCCCGGCGTGAAGGAGCTGGCGCCGCCGCCGGTCTCGCCCGCGGCGATGCCGCCGCCGCGACGGGTCGAGAACGAGGCGCCCATTCTCCGGCACCGTCGCGATCCGAAGAAGGACGTCCGGATGTTCGGAGCGGTGACGCCCGAAGAGGTCGCCGCGAACAAGCGCGCCGACCTCCTCGCCGGCGAGCGCGCGAAGCTGCTCGGGAAGGCGAAGGCGCCCGCTTCGCGCTGGTACGAGGATCCCGTCGCGATCGGGACGCTGCTCGTCGTCTTCCCACCCATCGGGCTCGCGGCCCTCTGGTCGAGCAAGCGCTACTCGAACGACGCGCGCTGGGCGCTGACGATCATGACCGCGCTCATGCTCTGCCTCGTGGCCGCGATCGTCGTCGCCCTCGCGGCGCTCCGCGCCTGACCGTCAGCTCGCGAGCGCGCGCTCGACGATCTCGGGGGCGTACCTCAGGGCGTGATCGAGATCGAAGAGCGCGTCGAGCTTCGCGCGCGAGAGCTTCGCGCTCACGTCCGGATCGCTCGCGAGGTTCTCGCGGAAGGCGCCCTCGCCCTTCCACGCGCGCATCGCGTTGCGCTGCACCCAGACGTACGCCTCCTGGCGCGCGACGCCCGCCTCGACCAGCGCGAGAAGGACCGCCTCCGAGAAGAAGAGCTCGGCGGCGCGATCGAGGTTCTGCTTCATGCGCTCCGGATAGACGACGAGGCCTTCGACGACGCCCTTGGCGCGATCGAGCATGAAGGCGAGCGTCGCGGTCGCGTCCGGCGCGATCATGCGCTCGACGGACGAGTGCGAGATGTCCCGCTCGTGCCAGAGCGCGACGTTCTCGAGCGCGGGGATGCAGGCCGCGCGGACGACGCGCGCGAGGCCGCACAGGTTCTCGGTGAGGATCGGATTGCGCTTGTGAGGCATCGCGCTCGATCCCTTCTGGCCGACGGTGAACGCCTCTTCCGCCTCGCCGACCTCGGAGCGCTGCCAGTGGCGCACGTTCGTCGCGAGCCGCTCGATGCCCGCGGCCACGAGGGCCATCGCGCCGAACAGCTCGGCGTGCCGGTCGCGCGGGACGACCTGCGTCGACACGGTCTCGGGGCGGAGGCCGAGGGCGGAGAGCGCCCTCTTCTCGATGCTCGGAGACAGGTGCGCGTACGTCCCGACGGCGCCGGCGATCTTCCCGAACGCGATCGCCTCGCGCGCGCGGGCCAGGCGCTCGCGACCGCGACGCATCTCCGCGTAGTGACCGGCGAGCACCATCCCGAACGTGACGGGCTCCGCGAAGATGCCGTGGCTCCGTCCGATCATCGGGGTCTTCACGTGCTCCCGCGCCCGCTTCGCGAGCGCCTCGAGGAGGCCATCCATGCGCGCGAGCAGCGCGTCGGTGGCGTCGCGGAGGAGGATCGCGAACGACGTGTCGAGCACGTCGCTCGACGTCATCCCGCGGTGCAGCCAGCGCGCGTCCGCGCCGGCGAGCTCCTCGACGTGCGTGAGGAACGCGATCACGTCGTGCTTCACCGTGCGCTCGATCTCCTCGATGCGGACGGGATCGAGCACCAGCTTCTTGTCACGGATCTTCGCTGCGGTGCCCTTGGGGACGAGCCCCTCTTCCTCCATCGCCTCGCAGGCGGCGAGCTCGACCTCGAGCCAGACCTTGTAGCGACGCTCGGACGACCAGAGCGCGGAGAAGTCTTTCGGCGTGTAGCGCGGGATCATCGCGCGCGACCCTAGCACGGAGAGCGCCGGAGGGAGCCTGCGCGCGCT
This sequence comes from uncultured Myxococcales bacterium, assembly GCA_937949945.1. Classification (GTDB taxonomy): domain Bacteria; phylum Myxococcota_A; class Polyangia; order Polyangiales; family Polyangiaceae; genus Labilithrix. The sequence continues at coordinate 189,557 of CALFEQ010000032.1, read as the reverse complement.
CGAGCTCGCGGATGGACGTCGAGATCCGCGGCCGCTCCCTCGTGCCGCGCGTCCGGATCAGGCGGAGGCGAGGAAACTCGGCCGGGCGATCACGCCGGCTGCATCATCGGGCTCTGGGCAGCGGAGGGCATGCGGGCCTGCATCTCCGCGGCCATCTCCTCGAGGTGCTTGGCGAACATGTACTGGAGGAACGGCCCCGCGGGGAAGAACACCATCGGGACGACGATCGTGAGGATCGCGAGCGTCTTCGCCGGCCCCTTGCTGCATGGGTACTGGACGCGCAGGCGCTCCATGATGTCCGCGAGGCCGAGATAGACCACGAACATCCAGTAGAGGTTGAAGTACGGGACCAGCATGAGCCCCACCGCCATGCCGGGCGAGATGTACTTCTTCCACATGCTCGTGTAGCGGTGCTCGGGCGGGATCCACGCCCAGAACTTGTAGATCCAGACGAGGTTCGCGACCCCGTACGCGATCAGCAGCAGGTAGAAGAGCCCCAAGAACGCCAAACCGAAGGCGGCGGCGATGTCGCGCTCGGACGCATTCATCACCGTGCCCAACACGATCGCCGCGACGCCGCCGAGGAGCGTCACGATCTGCGCGATGCCGGTGACGAGCTTCACCTTGCGCAGCGACGGCGACACGAGCGGCCCCGACGTCGCGCCGTGAGGAACGAACACGTTCTGCCGGTAGATCCCAGGTCCGGGCGCGGCATACGGGTTCGGCTGCGGAGCCGGTTGGGCATACGGGCTCGGGCCGAACGAGCCATGAGGCGACCAAGGCTGCTGGGGCTGCATCGATCTCGAACTCTACCCCTCGTGTCGCTCGAGACAAACGTGGGCGATCCGGGAGCTCGGCGAGCAGCCCTGCCCCGTGCGTCCGTCAGCCGTAGATCCGCTTCCCCGTCCGCGCCATCTCGACGAGCAGCGGCGCGGGCTCGAAGCGGGCGCCGAAGCGCTGCTCGAGCGACCGGATCCGACGGAGGACCTCGGCCGCGCCGAGCACGTCGGTGTAGCGGAACGGGCCGCCACGGAACGGCGGGAAACCGACGCCGAAGATGGCGCCGATGTCACCGTCGCGCGCGCTGCGGACGATGCCATCGCCGAGGGTGCGGAGCGCCTCGTTCACCATCGCGAGACCGCAGCGGAGCGCGATCTCGTCGCCCGTGACGGCGCGCGGCCTCGGCGCGACGCCGAGGACCTCGTAGACGGTGCCGTCCACGGTCTTCTGCTTCGGCGCGCCGCGGCCGTACAGGTAGAAGCCGCGTCCGTTCTTCCTGCCTTTGCGGTGGTCCTCTTCGAGGCGGGCGAAGACGTCCGGCGGGCGCATGCGCTCGCCGAAGGCCTCCTGCGTGACCTTGCCCACGTGCGCGCCGACGTCGATGCCGACCTCGTCCATGAGCTGGAACGGACCGACCGGGAAGCCCCAGTCGACCATCGCCGCGTCGACCTCGTCGATCGGACAGCCCTCGGCGAGCAGGTGCGCCGCCTCGTTGAGATAGGGGACGAGGATGCGCGTCGTGTAGAAGGCCGGCCCGTCGCGGACCACGATGACGGTTTTGCCCTGACGCCTGCCGAGCGCGACGGCCGTGGCGACGGCGCGCGGGTCGCTCGTCTTCGTGCGCACGACCTCGAGCAGCGGCATCTTGTGGACCGGGCTGAAGTAGTGCATCCCGACGATCATCTCGGGCCGATTGGAGGCCTCGGCGATGCGCGAGATCGGGATCGAGGACGTGTTCGACGCGATGACGCACGTGTCCCGTACGAGCTTCTCGACCTCGCGCAGGACCCGGTGCTTCAGCTCCAGGTCCTCGAAGACCGCCTCGATGACGACGTCGGCGTGGCGGAAGCCCGTGTAGTCGATCGCTCCGGAGACGCGCGCGAAGATCGCGTCGCGCTCGAGCGGCGCGAGCGACTTGCGTCGCACGCGCGCGTCGAGCACGTCGCGGACGTACTTGAGGCCACGTCCGACCGCCGCGTCGTCGGTGTCCTTCATGCGGACCGCGAGGCCCGCCTGCGCGCTCACCGTCGCGATGCCGGCGCCCATGAGGCCCGCGCCGAGGATGCCGACGCGCTCGACGGGGAACGGGGTCCCGGTCTCGTTCGGCTCGAGCCCGGCGTCCTTCTTCACCGCGGTCTGCGCGAAGAACACGTCGATGAGGCGGTGGGCCGTCTCGCTCACGACGAGCTCGCCGAACACGCGCGGCTCGAGCTCGGCGGCGGCGCGGAACCCGCGCGCGCCGAAGCACGCGACGAGGTCGACGATGCGCTCCGCGGCCGGGTAGTTCCCGCGGGTCTTCTCGAGGAGCTGCTTCTTGGCGCGGGCGAAGAGCGCCGCGCGCCCGATCGGGTTCCTCTCGAGCAGCGCGCGCTCGACGAGCTTGCCCGACCTCCGCACGCGCTTCTTCGCGAGCGTGCGCGCGAGCTTCGGCTCGGAGGCGAGGCGGCGCGCGAGCGCGCACGCGGCCTCGAGCGCGACGGGCGCCGGGACGACGTCGTCGACGAGGCCGAGGCGGAGCGCGTCCGCGGGACGGAGGCTCCTGCCGCTGAGGCCCAGGTCGAGCGCGACGCGCAGGCCGGCCCGCTCGGCGACGCGCAGCAGGCCGTTCGCGGCGGGCACGAGCCCGAGCTTCACCTCCGGTAGACCGAGCGCGGTCTTCGGATGGTCGGTCGCGATCGCCGCGGTGCACGCGAGCGCCATCTCGAAGCCGCCTCCGAGCGCCTGCCCATGGACCAGGGCGACGACGGGCTTCGGCCCCGTGCCGAGACGCGCGAAGCGCCGTGCGACCTCGCGTGACGCCTCCTCCGCGTCGGCCGCGAAGCGCATCGAGCGGACGAAGTCGATGTTCGCGCCGACGACGAACGAGTCCTTCTTGCCGCTCCTGAGGACGACGGCCCGGACGTTGGGATCGTCCTCCGCCCTCTTCAGCGCCGAGGCGAGCTCGCCGCCGAGCGCGGGCGTGATCGTGTTGAACGTCTCCGCGTGGTCGTCGATCGTGATCACGGCCACGCCGTCGGGCCTCGTCTCGACCTTCACGATCGAGGCGGGCCGAGCCGCGGGGGTAGCGCCGAGATCGAACGTCGTCGCAGCCGTCATGCAGCCTCCAAGACGATGGCGGCGCCGAGCCCCCCAGCGGCGCACGCGGTGGCGAGACCGAACTGTGCCTTCCTCCGTCGCAGCTCGCGCAGGACGGTGTGGATGATCCGAGCGCCCGTCGCCGCGAAGGGATGGCCGAGCGCGATCGAGCCTCCGTGGACGTTGAACCTGTCGTCGTCGATCTCGCCGATCGGCCCCGAGCTGCGCCCGAGCTTCTCCTCCGCGAAGCGGCGCGAGGCGAGCGCCTTTCGGTTGCAGAGGACCTGCGCGGCGAACGCCTCGTGCATGTCGACGACGTCCATGTCCGAGAGCCGGAGGCCGGCGCGATCGAGCGCGATCGGGACCGCGTACGCCGGGCCCATCAGCAGCCCGTCTTCCGGATCGAGCGCGGCGTACGCCCAGGACCGGAGGTAGCCGAGCGGCGTGTAGCCGAGCGCCTTCGCCTTCGACTCCCTCATGAGGAGCAATGCGCTCGCGCCGTCGGTCAGCGGCGAGGAGTTCCCGGCCGTGATGCTTCCGTGCTTCGGATCGAACACCGGCCGCAGCTTCGCATACGACTCGAGCTTCGAGTCGTCGCGCACGAGGTTGTCCTTCGTGATCGGGCGATCGAACGACGGCGGAGGCAGCACGTGCATCACCTCGGCGTCGAACAGGCCTCGCTCCCAGGCGGACGCCGCACGCGTGTGGCTGCGGTGCGCGAACCGATCCTGCTCCTCGCGGCTGATGCCGTGCTCCTTCGCCATGAGCTCCGCGTGCTCGCCCATCGTGAGCCCGGTCGAAGGCTCCTTCAGCGCGGGCGGGACCGGGACGAGGTCGCGCGGCGAGAGGCGAGCGACCACCTTGAGCTTCTCGCCGAGGGTCTTGGCCTTCGAGGCCTCGAGGAGCACGCGTGCGAGCTTGCGCGAGACCGTGATCGGGACGTCGCTCGCGCTGTCGACGCCGCCCGTGATGGCAACGTCGTGCTGTCCGGAGAGGATCGCCTCCGCCGCGCTCGTCGTCGACTGGAACGAGGTCGCGCACGCGCGCACGACGCTGAACGCCTCGACCCTCTTGGGGATGCCGGCGCCGAGGACGATCTCGCGGGCCACGTTCGGCGCCGTCGGGGTCGGGACGGCCTGACCGTACACGACGAGGCCGATCTCCTTCGGATCGAGCTCCGCGCGCGCGATGAGCTCCTTCACGACCGCGCGACCGAGATCCAGCGTCGTCATGTCGCGGTACGCGGTGCCCTGCTTCGCGAACGGGGTCCGGAGCCCGGCGACCACCGCGACCCGGTCCTTCGGATCATGCCGCGTCATCGCCCCTCCTCCCGATGCGGCACGGGCTCACGAACGGCTCGACGCATACTGAATGACGGTTCACTCACTTGTTCTGTCCCGACTAACGCAACGTGTCAAGGTTGGCCCCCCAACGAACGCCGTCGACCCAAGCGGCCGCGACTGTGCTAAGTCGGCCGGCCAGCGAGGTAAGGATGGGATCTCTGGTCGACGTGCTCACGGGTGAGGACAAGAAGAAGGACGTCATCAAGGACTGCGTCGATCTGATCGACGCCGAGGTGAAGGACAAGACCGGGATCTCGGGCCTCGCGATCAAGGCAGGGTACAGCACGGTGAAGGGGATTCGGCCGGGCTTCGTCGAGAAGGCCGTCGAGGATCTGCTCCCCGAGTTCGCCAAGGCGCTCGAACCGATCTGGTCCGACGCGAAGGCGCAGAACATGCCCATTTCGGACTACTTCGTCCAGAACTCGGGTCGTGTGGCCGACGCCCTTCTCTCGATCACCGACGCGAAGGCGGCGCGCGCGAAGAGCAGCGTCGCGAAGGGGGCCTACGACAAGCTCCGTGGCTCGGCGAAGAAGAACGTCGAGCAGGCCGTCCCTCGCCTCAGCAAGCTGATCGAGAAGTACGCGAACTGATCATCCCGTCGAGCGGAGGCCTGCGGCGAGGCCGTTGATCGTCAGCAGGATCGCGCGCTCGAGCTCGTTCGGGACCTCCCCGGCGTGCGCGCGCTTGCGTCTCATCAGCTCGACCTGGATGAAGCTGAGGGGATCGACGTACGGGTTGCGCAGCTCGATCGACCGCGCGAGCGTCGAATCGGGGTCGAGCGGCCCCGGCCGGCCGAAGATCTCGCGCATCGCCCGCACCGCGCGGCCGTGATCGAGCGCGAGCCGTACGAAGATCCGGCGCGCGAGCGCGCGGTCTTCGAGGAGCCCGGCGTAGCGTGCCGCGATGGGCATGTCCGCCTGCGCGAGCGATACGGCGATCGCGTCGAGCGTCGTCGCGAAGAAGGGCCACGCCGCGCGCATCTCGCGCACGCGCTCGACGCCGATCTCGCGGAGGAGCCACGTGAGCGCGCGCCCCGCTCCGAACCAGCCCGGCACCATCTGGCGAGATTGGTTCCACGCGAACACCCACGGGATCGCGCGGAGGTCCTCGAGCTTCAACCGCGAGCCGGCCCCTCCGCCGGCGCCGGCCGGTCGTCGCGCCGGGCGCGAGCCGATGTTGAGGCGTGGGATGTCCTCGATCGGGGTCGTCGCCGCGAAGTACTCGGCGAACCCCGGCATGGTCATGAGCGCGCGATAGTGCTCGACGCTGATCGCCGACGCCTTCTCGAAGACGGCCTCCCAGTCGCGCACCGCGACGGCATGCGCGCTGCTCGTCCGCTCCTCCTCGCGTAGCGAGTGAGCCACGACGCCGGCCACCGTGAGCTCGAGGTTCCGCTCGGCGATCTCCGGTACGAGGTACTTCCAGCCGAGCACCTCGCCTTGCTCGGTGAGCTTGAACCGGCCGTCGACGGCGCCGGCGGGCAGGCTCGCGATCGCACGCTGGGACGGCCCTCCGCCACGCCCGATGGAGCCTCCGCGGCCGTGGAAAATCTCGAGCGAGAGCTCGTGCGCGCGCGCGACGGCCACGAGGCGTTGCTGCGCGCGGTAGAGCGCGAACGACGAGCCGATGATCCCCGCGTCCTTGTTGGAGTCGGAGTAGCCGAGCATCACCTCCTGAAGGCGCCCTCGGCGCTCGAGATAGGCGGCGTACGCCTTCGACGCGGCGGCGCGACGGAGCTCGCCGTCGGCGCGATCCAGATCGTCGAGCGTCTCGAAGAGCGGCACGATGGCGATCTTCGAGACGCCGTCCTCGGGCCGGTCGAGCCCCGCGATGCGTGCGAGGAGGAGCGCGGCGAGCATGTCCTCCGCGCCGTGCGTCATGCTGAGGATGAACGACTCGGCGCCGCCGTCGAAGGTCACGCGACGGATGCGCCCGACGGCCTCGACGGCGCGCATGCCGGGACCGTCGGGGACGCGCAGCTTCCCGACGTCGTCCTCGAGCGCTCGCTCGAGCACATCGAGACGGAGCGGTTCGCCCTCGGGAAGCCCGAGCGCCACGCGCGCGTCGGCACGCACCCACTCGGCCGGAACGCGCACGTCGAGCCGCGCGAGATGGAAGCCGAAGGTGCGGACCTGCCGAATCAAGGCCGCGACACGCGAGGCACCGGCGCGCGCGCCCTTGTTCGCGAGGAGCGACGCGTGGATGGTCTCGAGGTCCGCGATGAACGCGGCCGGCCCCGAGTAGGCGTGCTTCGGGAAGGCGGGCTCGGCGCGCGGATCGCCGGACTCGCGCGCAGCGACGATCGCGGCGCGCGTGGCGCGCAGGCGCTCGCCGACGAAGCGCAGCTTCCGTCGGTACGGCTCGTGGTGGGTGGGCGCCTCGAGCGAGATCGCGAGCTCGGGCATGTCGAGCGCGTCCTGCGCCAACGACGCGAGCAGCTCCTCCGAGACGCCGACGCGGAGCGTGCTCTGCGAGAGCGCCGCCCCGAGCGCGACGACCTCGCGATGATGCAGCTCGAGCACGCGCGCGGCCTGCGCGAACGCCGTGTCGAGGGCGACCTCCGGCGTCACGTTGGGGTTCCCGTCCATGTCGGCGCCGACCCAAGAGCCGAAGCGAAGGACGCACGGCACCTCCACGGGCGTGCCGAACGCGCGCTCGCAGGCGCGTTCCATCGCCTCGTAGAAGCGTGGCACGAGCGGATAGAGGATCTCCTCGAGGTAGAAGAGCGCGTTCTTGACCTCGTCACCGACACGCGGCCTCTGCTGGCGGATCTCGTCCGTCTGCCACAGGGTCACGACCTCTTCGCGGATCGCGCGATCGACGTCGGCCTTCTCCTGCGGCGTCAGCTCGGCGCGCTCGCGCCGAGCGAGGAGCGAGACGAGCCGGCGGTGCTTGTCGAGGACGGTCCTGCGCTGCGCCTCGCTCGGGTGGGCCGTGAACACGAGCTTCACCGTCGTCCTCGCGAGGAGCGATTCGAGCTCCTCCTTCGTGACGCCGTCCTGCGCGAGCTCGGCGAAGACGACGTCGAGCGATCCGGGCTGCGGCTTGCCCTCGCGCGCGTAGTCCCGGCGCCGCCGCGTGCGGTGGTGCTGCTCGGCGAGGTTGACGAGCTGGAAGTAGTGCGTGAACGCCCGCGCGACGCGCTCGGCCGCCCCCGTGTCGAGGGCGCGGATGATCCGCACGAGCGCTTCCGTCGTGGCCTCGACCTCGGCGCGACGGCCGGCGCTCTCGCTCGCACGCCGGTCCTTCGCGAGCGCACGGATCGCCTCCTCGAGGTCGAGCAGTCCCCGCCCTTCCTGCTCGACCAGCGTGTCGCCGAGGACGTGGCCGAGATACGAGACGTCGCGCCTGAGCGCATCGAAGGGATCGTGCATCGCTCCCCCAAGCATCGCTCGACGCGCCGCGGATGGCGATGCGGCGCGAGCGCCGTCCCTGCCGGCCGACGCTACCTCCGCGCTCGAGACGAGCTCACCCCTTCGTGAGCTCGATCTCGTACGTACCGCGACAGGAGCCGCCGATGCCGTTGGCGCCCCCGCGCCGTCGTCCACGCCACCGTGCCGACGACGACGACGACCTCTCGCGACGCGGCGCCGGCTCCACCGACCACCGCCGAGCGTCTCACCGAGGGTCGATGTGCGCTCTCTCCTCGAGCTTCGAGCGATAGCGAGCCATCGCCGCGACGACGGCGTCGAGCCGGGCGGTGTCGGATCGCAAGCTCCGCGTCTCGCCGGGATCGCTGGCGAGATCGAACAGCTCGTAGCCCGCGCGTCCCTTCCCCATGTCGATCAGCTTGAGGCCGGGCGCAGGGCCGGTGATGAACGCGCGCCGGAGCTCGTTGTACGGGCCGGCCGGCATGTCGATGTACACGTCGCGCTCCTCGAGGTGCGTGGGGCGCGGCGGAACGGCGTCGGTCACGAGCGACTTGCCGTGCAGCTTCTGGTCACCCGGCAGGCCCATCAGGTCGAGGATGGTCGGGACGATGTCGATCAGCGACCGCTTCACCCGTACGCGCGAAGGCGGCACGTCCGGGATGTAGAGCAAGAGCGGTACGTGGACGAGCGGCTGCCAGAGCTCGCGGCCGTGTCCTCGCTGCCCGTGCTCGCCGAAGGCCTCGCCGTGGTCGGCCGTGAGGATGATCGCCGTCTCGGACGCCCAGGGCTGCGCGGCGACGTGATCGAGCAGGCGGCCGACGTGTTTGTCGGTGAACCAGACCTCGCCGTCGTAGGCCGCGCGCTCGGCCGGGATGTCCGGGTGAGGCTCGAGCTTCGGCGCTCCCTCGTGACGCACGTAAGGCAGGTGCGGATCGAGGTAGTGGAACCAGGCGAAGAAACGGCCCGCGGCCGGCCCTTGGCGCGGACGGTGCGCCCTCGGTGTGCCGTTCGGGTTCGTCGGGATGTCGGCCGCCCGCGGGCTGTTGAGGAGGCCGATCGCCACGTCGGTCAGCTTGTCGCTCGTGACGCGCGTCTCCGCGTCGGTCGCGTTCGGCGGGATGGCGGACGTGTCCCAGACGTCGAACCCCTGCTCGATGCCCTTCCTCAGCCCGAAGTAACGATGCGTGGCCGCGCCGCAGGTGCGCCCGCCGTGCGCCGTCACCCGCTCGGCGACGAAGACATTCGCGGGATAGAACAGCGTGTAGTGCTCGTAGTCTCGGAAGGTCTCGCTCGCGTAGCGGCCGATGAGCATCGGCCCGAGCGACTTCATCGTGAACGAGGCCAACGAGTAGGCGTTCTCGAAGACGGTGCTCCGCGCGGCGAGCGCATCGATGTTGGGCGTGACCGGACGCGGATAGCCCGTGAACCCGAGATCGGCGCGCAACGAGTCGACCGTGATGAGGATGACGTTGTACGTCTTCGCGGTGGGGGCCGACGCGTCCGCCGGCGCGGGCGTGATCTCGGCGACGTTCACCGCGACGGGAGCAGGGCCGGGCCCCTCGCCGGTCGCTTCGTCGGTCGCCTCGTTCGCTTCGGCCACTGCCTCGGCGACCTCGCCCGACGCGCCCGCGTCCGCCGTGCCCTCGTCGATCCCGATCCCGCGGCTGATTCCGCACGTCAATCCGGACACGAGCGCAATGGCGACGAAGCCACCGAGCTCGGGCCTGACGACATCGAGGACTCGACGCATGTCGCCTAGACCAATGCGACCTGGCCTTCAAAACAACGTTGAAAATTCTATCTGAGGCCGCAAGCCGCACCGCGGCTGAGCTCGTGGGGCGGCCCTGGAGGCCCCGCGGGGTCAGCGTCGCAGCTCCGGCCCGACGGTCCGCGGCCAGCCCCGCCCTCATGCGGCGCGGGCGACCTCGGCGACCACGTTGCGAATCGCGTCCAGCGGGAACGGCTTGGTCAGCCGCCGGTTCGGCACCTTCCCGAGGAACTCGAGCTCCGACACGTCGTCGGCGGCGGTGATGAAGACGATCCGCCGCAAGAGCTCGGGCGCACGTGAACAGAGCTCGTCGTAGACCTCGCTGCCGTGGACGAAGGGCAGGCGAAGGTCGAGGAGGATCACGTCGTACGACGAGTCACGCGCGAGCTGCGCGAGCGCCTGCCGCCCATCGCGGACGGAGACGACGGTACAGCCTTCCCGCTGGAGCGTTCGCCCCACGAACATGGAGATGTCGTCGTCGTCCTCGACGAGGAGGACGCGAACCGGGAACTGGTCGGGCATGCATGGAAGAACGTCGATCCGGCGACGGTCTTAATGATCTTCCACGAGGCTCGGACATGGCGATCGAGCCTGCCGCGGGCGTCGACGCAGGCGCCCTAGGCGGCGTCGCGAGCCGGCTGTACTCTCGCAACGTGGTGTGTCGGAAGGCGGTGGAGGCCAGCTTCGGGCTTCTGCTCTTCGCATGCTCGATCACGACCTCGCTCGAAGGGCTCTCGGGGCAGCCCGGACCCGACGGCGGAAGCGACGTCGATGCGGGCCCCGACACAGGCGCTTCGCCGCCGATCGAAGAGAACGACGCCGGCGCCGACGCTGCGCCGGTGGTGTGCGAGGGCGGCCGGCTGCGCGCGATCGCAGCATTCGAGGCGACGCCCGCCGCCGCAACGAACGGCCGCGCTTGCGAGGTCGAGAACGTGCTCGTCAAGGACGGGCTCGTCGCCGGCCTCGACGCGATCAACTACGAGGGGGACGCCAGGCTGGATGTTCAGTTCGTGTACGGGTGCGTGGGTGTGGAGTTCGATCGTGACATCCTGACGGCCTTCGTGAGCCTCGCCGCCTCGGGCAACGCTTGCGGGCGCGCGTGTACGGGCTCGCAGTGCGGCACCGGTCGGGACGCCGCCGTCTTCGCGGGGCCGGCCCGCGACACGGTCAAGCTCGTTCAGAAGATGCAGCTCGAGTCCACGATCGTCGAGAGCAGCGTCGCCGTCCCCAACGGTACGCGCGTCGTCGTCGTGTGCCGCCTCGCCAACAGCGCCGACAGGGACGACGTGGCCGTCGACGCCATCGTGGCCGCCTGCAAGTAGGTCGGGCAGATCGAGTTCAGCTCGACTTTCGCGGCTCGGCCCGAGCGGCGGCGGGGGCGGGACGCCGGCCCCGGGGTCGGGCGGCGGCTGTGATGGCAAACCGGAGGGCACGTACCGGTGCGCCAAGACGAACGAGACGACGGTCGAAGTGTGCCAGGGCGGCGAATGGACGGTGGTTGAGTCGTGCGACTGCGCCGTGAAGGTCGGTGACAGCCGCAAGCCGCCGTATGCGACGACGTGCAAGGTCATGATCGGCACGCCCAACGCCGTCGTGTGCAGCTATAGGCACCGGGCACTGCCGAGGCCTGCGCGATCGCACGCCCGAAAACGACTCAGGCCTCCGCTCGGCACCTTCACCGAGGAGGCCTGATTTCCGAACCGAAAGTGGTGGGCCAACCGGGACTTGAACCCGAAACCAATGGATTAAGAGTCCACTGCTCTACCAATTGAGCTATTGGCCCGAGGGGCCCGCGTATCTACGTTGCGGCGCGGATGCTGTCAAGCATGGTCGCACTGGCGCCCTCCGTCGTGTAGCCTTCGCGGCCTCTTTCCCGGGATTTTCCGGCCTTGCCTCGCGCTCGATGTTCGGCCTCTACCGCAAGATCCTCGCTCATCCGTTCGTCTACGACCAGGTCCGCCCGCGCGTGGTCGGGGGCATCGACATGCGCCCGCTCTACGACCTGCTCGGGCCGGAGGCGCGGCGGTTCGTCCTCGACGTCGGGTGCGGGACGGGCGACGCGCTCCGGTACCTGTCCGGCTACGAGCGCTACCTCGGCGTCGACACGGACGAGGTGGCCATCGCGACCGCACGCAAGCGCTGGGGGAACCGGCCCGGCGTCCGCTTCGAGCACCGCACGCTGCGCGCAGAGGACGTCGCCGAGCTCGCGCCCACCGGCGTCGTGCTCTCCGGGGTGCTCCACCACCTGACGAACGCGGAGGCGGAGAACGTCCTCCGCCTCGTCGCGGGCTCGCCGCGCCTCGTCAGCGTCGTGACGAGCGACATCGTCTTCCTTCCCGGCAGGCTCTTCAACAACGTGATGGCGATGATGGATCGCGGCCGATACTGCCGCGATCCGGACGCGTACGCTTCGCTCGCGCGGCAAGCCGGGCTCGTGGTGAAGCGCGGCATGACGATATCGTCGAGCCCCGACAACGATCGCGTCCGCTACTACGTGATGGTGCTCGCTCCACGTGCGAGCGCCCTCGCAGAGGAGAGGTCATGAAGGTTCTGGTCACGGGCGGCGCCGGGTACGTCGGCTCGCACATGGTCAAGACGCTGCTCGACGCCGGCCACCAGGTCGTCGTGCTCGACGACCTGTCGACCGGCTACCGCGACGCGGTCCCAGAGGGCGCCAAGTTCGTCCAGGGTGACGTCGGCGACGTCGCCGCCGTGAGCGCGCTCTTGAAGGAGGAGCGCGTCGAAGGCATCTGCCACTTCGCCGCGAAGATCCGGGTCGAGGAGTCGGTCAGCGCGCCGCGCCTCTACTTCCAAGGCAACCTCGTGCGCACGCTCGCGTTCCTCGAGGCGGTGCTCGACGCGCCCAGCGTGCCGGTCTTCGTCTTCTCGTCCACCGCGGCCGTCTACGGCACGCCCGACTCGGTACCCATCGACGAGGATCACCCGAAGCGGCCCGAGAGCCCTTACGGCGACTCCAAGCTCGCGGTCGAGCGCGCGCTCGAGGCCTACGGCCGGGCCTACGGTCTTCGTTGGACCGCGCTCCGCTACTTCAACGCGGCCGGCGCCTGGCCCGAGGCCGGGCTCGGCGAACGCCACGAGCCCGAGACGCACCTCATCCCGATCGTGCTCGAGGTCGCGCTCGGGATCCGCAAATCGCTCTCGATGTACGGCACGAGCTGGCCGACCCCGGACGGCACGTGCGTGCGCGACTACGTCCACGTGCGCGATCTCTGCGACGCGCATCTCGCCGCGCTCGAGCACCTCGTCCGCGGCGGGGCCTCCGGCGCCTTCAACCTCGGGACCGGGCAAGGCCGCTCCGTCCGGGAGGTCGTCGAGGCCGTGAAGCGGGTGACGGGTCGCGAGGTGCCCGTCGTCGAAGCTCCGCCGCGCCCCGGCGATCCCGCCGAGCTCGTCGCGAAGGTCGAGCGCGCGGAGAAGGTCCTCGGCTGGAAGGCGAAGCGGACCGATCTCGACGCCATCGTCGCCGACGCCTGGGCGTGGGAGCTCCGCGAGCGGCAGGGCAAAGTCCCGGCGTGACGGCCGAATCGGTGCGGACCTCGGGGTCCTTGGACGGATGCCCGATGTGTTAGAAAGGCCCCGTGCCGCGCCCGGAGCTCTCGCTCGTCATACCGATCTACAACGAGGCGGAGGTCCTCCCGCAGCTCGACGTCCGCCTCAAGGAGCTCCTCGAGAAGCTCGCGATCGACACGGAGGTCGTCTTCGTCAACGACGGCTCTCGTGACGGTTCGCTCGAGATCCTCAGGCGCATGGCGTCCCACGAGCTCCGCTACAAGGTGATCTCGTTCTCGCGCAACTTCGGGCACCAGCGCGCGATCACCGCCGGCATGGACAAGTCACGCGGCCGCGCGGTCGTCGTGATGGATGCCGATCTCCAGGATCCCCCCGAGGTGATCCTCGAGATGGTCGAGAAGTGGCGCCAGGGCTACGACGTCGTCTACGGGCGCCGGAGGTCGCGCGCGGGCGAGTCGTGGTTCAAGCTGATCACCGCGAAGATCTTCTACCGCGTCTTCGCGGCGATGATCCCGATCGAGGTCCCGCTCGACACGGGAGACTTCCGCCTGATGAGCCGCCGCGTCGTGACGACGATGCGCGGCCTCCGCGAGACGCACCGCTTCGTCCGCGGCCTCGTCGCGTGGGTCGGCTTCAAGCAGACCGCCGTCGAGTACGACCGCGCGCCGCGCGCGGCCGGCGAGACGAAGTACCCGCTCCGCAAGATGATCGCGTTCGCGATGGACGGCATCGCGTCGTTCAGCATCCAGCCGCTCCGCTTCGCGACGTACGTCGGCGTCGTCGTCGGCGCGGCCAGCGTCCTCTACGGGCTCGGCGCCATCATCTCGAAGCTGCTCGGCATGACCGTGCCCGGCTGGACCACGACCGTCGTCCTCGTCTCGTTCCTCTTCAGCGTGCAGTTCTTCATGATCGGCGTGCTGGGCGAGTACGTCGGCCGAATCTACGAACAGGTGAAGGGCCGCCCGCTGTACATCGTCTCGGAGCGCATCAACTTCGGGCGGCGAAAGGTCGAGCATCTCGCCACGAAGGACATCGAGGAGGTCCTCGTTCCCGGCGCCCCGCCGCTGCCGGCCGTCGCCACGGGCGCCATCGCCACGAGCAAGGACGGACCGGCGTCGACGCAGGGGCCGCGCGTGCCGTCCACGGGGTTGCCGTCCTCGCCGCCCGTGCCCGGCGCGGCGAAGCCTCTGGCCCCCAAGCTCCCGTCGAGCGTCTCGAAGGTCGAGAGCGGCGCTCGCTCGCCGAGCGGCACGTCGCCGACGGCCGGCCGAGCGCCGAGCAGCCTTCCGCCGAGGCCCGCGGCGTCGAGCGCCCCGCCGCGCGCGAGCGTGGCGCCTGCTCCGACACGGACGAGCACGAGCGCGCCGGCGAGCATGCCGCCGCGCGCGCCGTCGTTGCCGTTGCCGTCCGCGACGACGTCGTCCTCGAAGCGCCCGCCCAGCACACAGAGCCTCAAGGCTCCGCTCGGCACGAAGCCCTCGGGCTCGAGCCCGCTCGCAAAGACGGCGACCGGCGCGCCGCCGGCGTCGAAGGCCACGAGCGCCGCGCCGCCCGCGAAGACATCGAGCATGGCGCCGCCGGGCAAGACGCCCAGCGCTTCACCGCCGGCAGGCAAGACACCGAGCGACGCGCCGCCGGCGAGCAAGGCGGCGAGCGTCCCGCCCGCAGGCAAGACGCCGAGCGTTCCGCCGGCGTCACGCGACCCGAAGGAGCTGTTCGGCTCGAGCAAGGAGCCCGCGGCCTCCGGGGGCGCGAAGGCGCAGGGCGAGAGCGCGCAGGGCGAGAGCGCCGAGGCGCGCTCCGAACGGTTCAGCAGCATGCCCACGAAGGTCGCGCCGGTCTCGAGCGAGGCGGACGACGAGGGCGACGCGACGCGCGTCGAGCCCAACCCGCTCCTCGCGTCCGAGCGTTCGGGCGCGAAACGCGACGACGAAGGCTGAGCGCGCGATGCGGATCCCCGAGCCGACGCTCCGCCCACAATGGCTTCGCATCGGCCTCGTCCTCGCGATCGGCCTCCTCATCGCCGTCGTCGTGTGGTGGCCGATGTTCAAGAACTACCCCGGCACGCCGATCGAGGACGGCCACTACTTCTTCCACCAGATCGAGATCAGCAAGGCGGCGATCCGGCGCTACCGCGAGATGCCGCTCTGGAACCCGTTCGACTGCCGCGGGATCCCGATGTGGGATCACCCCGAGAACATCACGGCGTCGCCCATCTTCTTCCTCACGCTGCCGTTCAGCTCGGGCGTCACCGTCGTCGTCTGGCACCTCGCGCACGTCGTCGTGGGCTTCCTCGGCATGTGGCTCTTGTGCCGCGACGACCTCGAGCTCTCGCGCGGCGCCACGTTCGTCGCCGCCTGCGTGTGGTCGTTCGGCACGGTCCACAACCAGTACGCCGGCGAGCACATGGCGTTCATCTCCTTCTACCACGCGCCCCTCTTGCTCTACGCGTGGCGGAAGGCGGAGCACTCGTGGAACTGGGCGGTCGGCACGGGCCTGCTCCTCGCGCTGATGGTCTACGACGGCGCGACGTACCCGTTGCCATTCAACGTCGTCTTCCTCGGGATCGAGACGGTGACCCGCTGCACGAGCGTGCGGCGCGCCATGCGCCTCGCCGGCGTCGCGGCCGTCGTCGGCCTCGTGGCGTTCACGGTCGGCGCGAGCCGGCTGCTTCCTCTGCAGGATCAGCTCGCGTCGCACACGCGCGCGATGCACCCGGACGTCGATCACCTCGCGAACTTCGAGACGTGGGTGAAGATGTACCTGCTCCGCTCGCCCGAGTGGCGCATGCGCCTCGCGGGACAGCAGTACGTCCTCGGCGAGTACCACGCGTACATCGGCTGGCTCGGCCTGCTCCTCCTCGTGCTCGGCGTCGCGGTCGCCGCGGCCGAGTCCTGGTGGCTCGTCGCGGTGTCCGCCGTCCTCGTGATTCTGATGCTCGGCCACTTCGCGAGCTGGGCGCCGTGGTCGCTGCTCAACGCCCACGTCCCACCCTTCAAGTCGATGCGCGTGCCCTCGCGCTTCCGACTCTTGCTCGCGATGCCGATCGCCATCTTCATGGCGTACGCCATCGACCGCGTGCCCGTCGCCGTGCGCCGC
Organism: uncultured Myxococcales bacterium; assembly: GCA_937949945.1. Lineage (GTDB taxonomy): Bacteria > Myxococcota_A > Polyangia > Polyangiales > Polyangiaceae > Labilithrix. The sequence goes on along the minus strand of CALFEQ010000032.1, from coordinate 173,370 downwards.
TGGCTCGGAAAGCCTGCGCTCGCGGACGGAGCGCGGACGACGCTCCTCGCGATCGGCCTCTTCGCGGCGGGGGACAACGCGGGGCTGTTCACCCAGATCCTCGAGTATCGCTTCCGCGATCCTCCCCCCGCGCAAGTGCAGGCATCGACGCGCTTCTATTACGGCGGCGCCGACCTCCACCCCGACTTCGCGAACCATCCGCGGCAGAATCACGCGTGGCTCGCCTGTCGCGCCGCCTGGGCACACGCCTCGAAGGCCCCCGTGTGGACGGGCGACGTTCCGCAAGCGAGGGCCGCCGACGACGGCGCCGTCGTCGAGGTCGCGAACCGCACGCACAACACGTTCACGATCGACGTCGACGTGAAGCGCCCGAGCCGCATCCTCGTCAACAGCGGCTACGACCACGGCTGGCAGACGAACGTCGGCACCGTGGTCGAGCACGACCAGCTCCTCGCCGTCGACCTTCCGCCCGGCCGCCACCGCGTCCATCTCCGCTACTGGCCGCGCCGTCTCACGCTCGGGATCTGGCTCTCGGTCCTCGGCCTCGTCGGCTCCGTCGCCTTCCTCGCGCGCGGGTCGATCCTGCAGGCCTTGCGGCGCGATCGGTCCAGTCGGTGACGGCCGACACGTCGCGACGGCCGTGCTCGTCGAGCAGCACCGAAGGCGCTCGGGGCACGCCCCGATCGCCGACGTGTGCCCGGTCGTTCAGAGTGTGGGGCATGCCGCGACGGACACCACGAGCTCGATCGAACGAACGAGCGGAACGCCGTCGCGCGGCCGAGCGGCTCCGCCTCGCGCTCGAGATGCAGCGCGAAGGCGCCGTGCTCATGCGGGAGAACCTTCGCAGGCAGCACCCTGACGCGACCGAACAGGAGCTCGACGAGCTCTACACGAGGTGGCTCCTCGCACGGCCGCCGGATGCACCTGGACGTCGAGTGCCATGGCCAAGGAACGCTCGAAGGCACTCGGGGTAGTCGAGGCCGCACGTCGCGCGGCCTCCGATCTGAACGCGATCGGCGTTCCTTTCGCCCTCGTCGGTGGCCTCGCCGTGGGCGCCAGGACCGAGCCTCGGTTCACGCGCTACGTCGATCTGGCGGTCAGCGTGCGCCGTGACGAAGAAGCCGAGCGCGTTCTTGATTCGCTGACGGCGCGCTCCTACGTGATCGAGACGGTAGTGGAGCGGACTCGAACGGGTCGACTCGCAACCGCGCGGCTTCGCCACCCCGCCCTCCCCGAGGTGTACATCGATCTCCTCTTCGCATCCTCGGGGATCGAGCCCGAGCTCGTGGCCGCGGCAGAGCCGATGCAATACCGACCGGGCGTCACGCTTCCCCGTCGCACGCACCGGTCAGCTGATGGCCCTCAAGGTGCTCTCGGAAAGCGAAGAGCGCCTGCAGGACCGCATCGACCTGAAGCTGCTCGCGAAAGCGGCGAGCGGGGAAGACTGCGCTACAGCCGAGCAAGCCGTCCGCCTGATCCGGGCGCGTGGCTTCAACCGAGGGCGAGCGTTGCTCCGCCGGCTGCGGAGCTGGCGGACCTGAGCCTCGAAGGCGGCAGCCGACCTCGGCCGTGGCCGGGAGTTGAGTCGCTTCGGCCTCAGTTCTGCCGCACCGTGGGCACGACGGAGCCGCATCGGTGGCGCTTCGTGATGGGTCGGCCCGCGGACGAGTTGCGCCAGAGCCACGCCCTGACTACGAGTCGCCCCCATGATTCGGAACGCGTCGTTCGTCAGCCTTCCTCTCCTCGCCATTCTGGCCGCTTCGTGCGCCTCCTCGCCTTCGACTCCGCCTTCGACGACGGCGGCCAAGTCGCTCGAGGCGCCTGGGAACACGACGGCGGCGCGACCGAAGCCGAAGCTCGGCACCTTCGGCGTCGACCTCGACGGCATCGATCCTCAGACCAAGCCCGGCAACGACTTCTACACGTTCGCCGGAGGCCGCTGGATCAAGGCGCAGCAGATCCCCGCCGATCGGTCGCGCTGGGGCATGTTCGATCAGCTCCGTGAGGAGTCGGACGCCAACGTGCGGAAGATCCTCGAGGAGAAGGTCCAGGAGAAGCCTGCCAAGGGGACCAAGGAGCAGAAGGTCGCCGACTTCTACGCGGCGTACCTCGACACGGCGACGATCGACAAGAAGGGCTTCGAGCCCGCCAAGCCGGCGCTCGACGCGATCGCGGCCGCGAAGAACCACAACGACATCGCGAAGCTGATGGCCCGGCCCGACCTGCCGCTCGACGGCCCGATCGGCATGGGCGTGAGCCTCGATCAGAAGAACCCCGATCGCTACGTCGTCATCGTCGGCCAGAGCGGCCTCGGTCTCCCCGAGCGCGAGTACTACCTGAAGAAGGAGAAGCAGTTCGAGGACATCCGAACCAAGTACGAGGCCCACATCGCCAAGGTCCTGGCGATGGTCGGCGACAAGAAGGCGGCAGAGAACGCGAAGGCGATCCTCGCGCTCGAGACGAAGATCGCCGAGCGTCACTGGCCGATCGCCGAGCGCCGCGAGCGCGAGAAGACGTACAACCCGAAGACGATCGCCGAGCTCGAGAAGGAAGCCGGGAAGTTCCCGTGGAAGACCTTCATGACCGAGCTCGGGTACGCGGATCAGTCGCAGGTGATCGTCCTCGAGAACACGGCGATCCCGAAGCTCGCCGAGCTCTTCGCGTCCACGCCGGTCGCGACCTGGAAGGCGTACCTCACCTACCACTTCCTCCGTGCGTCCGCGGACGTCCTCCCGTCGGAGCTCGACGCCGAGGTGTTCGACTTCGCCGGCAGGACGCTCAACGGCCAGCCGCAGCAGCGTGACCGCTGGAAGCGCGCCGTGTCCGCCGTGAACGCCGCGCTCGGCGACGCCGTCGGCGAGCTCTACGTCGCCCGCCACTTCCAGCCGCGTGCGAAGGCGGAGATGGATCGCCTCGTCGAGAACCTGCGCAAGGGCTACGCCGCCCGCATCCAGCAGGTCGACTGGATGACGCCGGAGACGAAGAAGGCAGCGCTCGAGAAGCTCGCGGCCTTCCGCCCCAAGATCGGCTACCCGTCGAAGTGGAAGGACTACTCGTCGCTCGAGGTCGTCCCGGGTGACGCCTTCGGCAACGCGCAGCGCGCACGCGTCTGGCGCCACGAGTACACGAAGGCGAAGCTCGGCAAGCCGGCGGACCGCGAGGAGTGGTTCATGACGCCGCAGACGGTCAACGCCTACTACAACCCGACGTTCAACGAGATCGTCTTCCCGGCCGCGATCCTCCAGCCGCCCTTCTTCGATCCGGACGCCGATCCGGCCGTGAACTACGGCGGCATCGGCGGCGTCATCGGCCACGAGATGGGCCACGGCTTCGACGACCAGGGCGCGAAGTCCGACGCGAAGGGCGTCCTCCGCACGTGGTGGGGCGAGGCCGACATCAAGGCGTTCAAGGAGCGCACGGATGCCCTCGCCGAGCAGTACTCGCAGTTCGAGCCGCTGCCCGGCATCAAGGTCAACGGCCGGCTCACGCTCGGCGAGAACATCGGCGACATCGGCGGCCTGACGGTGGCGTACCGCGCCTATCAGCTCTCGCTCGACGGCAAGCCCGCGCCCGTGATCGACGGCTACACCGGCGATCAGCGCTTCTTCCTCGGCTGGGCCCAGGTCTGGCGCACGCTCTACCGCGACGAGGCGCTCCGCAACCAGGTCCTCACGGACCCGCACTCGCCGGCGATGTACCGAGTCAACGGCGTCGTCCGCAACCACGACGCCTGGTACACCGCCTTCGACGTGAAGCCGGGCGACGCGCTCTACCTCCCGCCGGAGAAGCGCGTGAAGATCTGGTGATCGGATAGCGCGTAGCGACGGCCGGCAGGGTCGGCTCGATCCATCGACGGATCGGCCGCTGCCGGCCTCTCTCTTTTTGTCGCGTCGCGCTCGCTACGGTCGGACCTCGGCGGGTCCACGGCCCGACCGACGGGGCCGCCCGTGCGCGTCGTGACGGCGAACGCCGCCTGGTGGCGGGGCGCCATGAGGACCGCCGATCCACGGGAGGCTCTCGCGCGAGCCATGCCGGACGCCCTCTCGCAAACGGCGTAGGCCCGAGGTTTTCGCGTGAAAGCCGCTCGGCGTCGTCGACCGCATGCGTCGGCGCGTGCGTCCGCCGCGCGGTACGCGAGGTGCTCATGTGGGCCGCAGAGGTGAGCCCATGCGTCGAGCCGTTGTTCTCCTGTCGGTGATCGTCGAGTCGCTCGTCGTCGCGGCGTGCTCCTTCTCCGGCCCCGATGACGCCCCGCCCCCCAAGCTGCGAGAGGCCGAGCCTTCCAGTGGAAGGAAGAACGGCAACGGCGTGAGCCCCCGTACACCGGAGGAGCCGTCGGAGGCCGATCCCGCGGAGCCCAGTCTGCCTTCCACGCCGCCGTCGACGCCCGACGCCCCAGCGGCTCCGTCCACGCCTCCGTCCCCCTCGCAGCCGGTCTGCGCGCTCGGCAACGGCCTCTATTGCGGAGGCCATGGAGTGCCGGGCAAGACGAACGAGCTCTATCGCTGCATCGACGGCGTCCCGGTGCTCGAGAAGGTCTGCGACTTCGAGTGCGCGCGCATGCCCGATGGCAAGAACGACGTCTGCTCGTGCGCCTTCGGCAATGGGCTCTACTGTGGAGGCAACGGCGTCAACGGCGATTCCGACAAGCTCTATCGCTGCACGAACGGCGTCGTCACGCTGGAGGCGGTCTGCGCCGCCGGCTGCGAGACGCGACCGAACGGCTACGACGATCGCTGCTTCTGAGCGAGGCCCGTCACGACGTCAGGGACGGACGCCGACGAGCATCTGCTGCGCTCCGAGCACGACGCGGCGGAGCCTCGGCTCGAAGCGACGGAGGAACGCGAGCGGCCGCGGGAAGAAGACGATGAAGTCGAGGGCGACGTCCTCGAACCCGGCGCGCCGCAAGAGGCGCCGCGCCTCCCATGGCCAGAGCAGGATCGCGTCGTCGTCGAACGGACATGCGGCGACCGCGCGACGCGTGAGCGGGTTCAGCGGATTGTGCTCGAACACCACGACGTGGCCGCCCGGCCGGAGCGTCTCGCACACCGTCGCGAGCACGCCGTCCCGCTCGTGCGGCGGGACGTGATGCAGGACGCCGGACAGGACCGCCGTCGCGAAGTGACGGCGCGGGAGCGTGCTCGTGTCCGAGTGCAAGACGGCCGAAGGCGCGCGCGCCTGCGCCTCGGCGAGGCTCTCGGTCGACGGATCGTAGCCGTGGAGGTCGTGCACCTCGCCGAGCGCGCGGGCGAAGCGCTCGGTGAGGTTGCCGGTGCCGCAACCGAAGTCGAGCAGCGGCCCCCGGAGCAAGCCCTTCCGCCGCAAGCAGTCGATCTTGTAGTCGTGGAAGTACGACGGGTCCTCACCGCTCGCCGCGACGCTCGCGCGGTGGAGGTTCTCGTAGGAGCGCGCGTAGGCGTCGAACTTCGCGCTACGAGGCGCCGCGCCCGACACGTCCTGCGGCTCCGCCCTCGCCATCGCTTCGTCTCTCCTACGGCCAACCGCCGAGCCCTGCCCTCGCGGTAGCCCGCCCGAGCTCCGGCGTGCGGAGTCCTACGCCCGCCCGGTCGGGACCGCAAGGAGGGCGTCCGGTCGAGCCGAATCGGGAGCGCGAGCGCCCCATTCCGTCGGATTTCCACTAGACTGCCCCGCTCCCGATGCGACGCGAGCTTGGTCGAAAACGAAGAGGCCTTCACCGGCTCTTCTTCGTGCTCGTCCTGCTGCCGATGCTCTGCGTGTTCCCGTACCTGCGCGCGGTGAACAACCCGAACGAGTTCGTCCGCGTGTTCACGGTCATGGCGCTCGTGGAGAGCGGCACCTTCCGCATCGACGAGCAGGTCGCGACCTTCGGATGGGTCAACGACATGGCCCGCGTGAAGGGGCGCGACGACGGCCGGTACCACTACTACATGGTCAAGGCCCCGGCAGTCGTCTACGCCGGGATCCCGGGCTACGTCCTCTTCTCCAAGGTCGTCGCTCCCATCCTCGGGAAGAAGTACCCCGGCGTGAACGGCGGCAAGACCGGACCGGACGCGCCGATCGTGACGCCGGCGCCGACACAGGAGGAGCGCCTCTGGTGGCTCCGCGGAGCCACGTGGTCGATGCGCATCTTCGGATCGCAGATCCCGTGCTTCCTCTTCCTGCTCTGGTTCGAGCGGTACCTCCGCGCCTTCACGCGCGACGCGGCGATCCGGTACATCGCCGTCGCGGCCGCCGGGCTCGGCACGAACTACCTCGCGTACACGCACATGTTCGCGAGCCACTCGCAGTACGCGGCCGTCGCGTTCCTCGCGTTCGCCACCATCGAGCGCGAGCGCCGGCTCGCGAACGGCGACATCGCGAAGATGCGCCCGTCGCGCGCCCTGTTCGCCGGGTTCTGCACGAGCCTGTGCGTCGCGCTCGAGTACCACGCGCTCTTCATGACGATCCTCATGTCGCTCTGGGCGATGGTCGTCTTCTGGAGCCCGTGGCAGGCGCTGCTCCGGGTGATCGGGCTCCTCCCCGGGCTCGGCTCCCTCCAGAGGCTCGTCCCGCTCGGCGCGAGCCTGACGCCGACGCGCTTCCTCGCCTTCGCCTTCGGCGGGCTCTTGAACGTCCCGCACGTGATGTACTTCCACTGGACGGCGTACAACAACCCGTTCACGCCGGGCCACCAGCAGCTCGAGACGGCGCACTTCGCCGCCGAGCACAAGATGGGCCTCTGGGGAATCATGTGGCCCACCTGGGATCGCATCAAAGCGCTCGCGATCGATCCGGGGTTCGGCTTCTTCGGCATGAGCCCGTTCATGTGGATCGGGCTCCTCGGCGTGCCGCTCTTGCTCCTCTCGCCGAAGGGCCCGCCGAGCCACCGCGGCCAGGTCCGCATGGCGAGCGCCGTGTGGCCCGCTCTCATGGCGATCGTGTTCGGCGTCAACGCAGGCTTCGTCGAGTGGCGCGCCGGCTGGACCGTCGGCCCGCGATACCTCGTCGTCTGCGCGCCCTTCTTCGCGTTCGGCGCCGCGCTGGCCCTCGAGCGCTTCGCATGCGCGAGCCGCGCCCGCCGCGCCCTCGCGCGCGGCGTCGGCGGCGGCCTCGCCCTGGCGAGCGTGCTCTCGATCGGCACGGTCGGTCTCGTCTACGACACGCTCCCGGAGACGATCGCGCGGCCGTTCGCACAGTTCACGATCCCGATGGTCCGCGTGGGCCTCGTCCCGCATCACGTCGGCGAGTGGTTCGGGTGGAGCTCGACGACCCTCTGGTACGTCGTCTGCGCATTGATGCTGCTCGCGCCGATCGTGGCCGCGCTCTGGCATCAGCCCGGCGAGCGCCGCGGCGAGACGGTCGCGCGGTTCGTCTCGTTCGTGTGCGCGCTCGCCGTCGGCATGGTGCCCGCGTTCTCGCCGCCAGAGGACGACAGCAAGCTCTTCGTCCTGCATCCGTCGACGCGGATGCTGGCTACAGGCTGGGAGCCGCAGGGACGCGACCGCATCACGCAGCTCCGCGAGCGAGCGGAGCGCTACGGCACGCGCGGCATCGGTCCGTGCCTCTGGTACCGCGTCGCCGATCTCGAGCGCGTGATCGGCCAAGACGCCCAGGCGGCGCGCGACGAGGCACGCGCCCGCGTGCTGCCGCGCGAGCGGTGCCCGAAGCAGTGGTTCTGATCGCCGTCAGCGGAACGCGCACGCCGTCTCGATCACGCGGGCCTGATCGGACTCCCCGAGATCGGCATAGAACGGCAGGCGCACGAGGCAGTCGGCGACGCGCTCGGTGACCGGGCAGTCGCCCTCTCGCGCCGTGCCGAGCGCCTTGCCCATCGGCGAGAGGTGGAGCGGCTGGTAGTGGAACACCGCCTTGATGCCGGCCTTGCCCATGTGGTCGATGAAGGCGGTGCGCTCGGCGAGCTCGTTGAACACGAGATAGAACATGTGGAACGACTGCTCGCAGTGCTCCGGCACCGTCGGCAGCCGGACCCCGCGCTCCCGGGCCCAAGACGCGAGCCCCTCGGCGTAGCGCTGCCAGACGAGAGCGCGACGCCGTTGGATCGACTCCCTCGCCTCGAGCTGCGCGAGGAGCGCCGCGGCGAGCACGTCGGAGAGGACCCAGCTCGATCCCAGATCGACCCACGTGTACTTGTCGACCTGCCCGCGGAAGAAGCGGCTCCGGTTCGTCCCCTTCTCGCGGAGGATCTCGGCGCGCTCGACGAGCCGCTCGTCGTTGACGAGCAGCGCGCCGCCCTCGCCGCACGAGAAATTCTTCGTCTCGTGGAAGCTCTGCGTCGCGAGCGCGCCGAACGAGCCGAGCGGCCTGCCCTTGTACTTGCCGAACAGACCGTGGGCATTGTCCTCGACGACCGCGATGCCCTTCGGCTCGGCGAGGGCGAGGATGGCGTCCATCTCGCAGCCGACGCCCGCGTAGTGCACGGGCACGATCGCCTTCGTGCGCGGTCCGATTTTCTCCGCGAGGAGCTTCTCGTCCAGGTTCAGCGTGTCCTCGCGGACGTCGCAGAAGACGGGCTTCGCCCCGCGCAGCACGAAGGCGTTGATCGTCGAGACGAACGTGTACGCGGGGACGACGACCTCGTCGCCCGGCTGGAGGTCGAGCAAGAGCGCGCTCATCTCGAGCGCGTGCGTGCACGACGTCGTGAGGAGGACCCGCCGCGCGCCGGTCTCCGCCGCGAGGAGCGCCTCGGCCTTGCGGCCGAAGGGGCCGTCGCCGCAGACGTGATGGCCTTCGAAGGCCTGCCTCACGTAGTCGAGCTGCCGGTCGGCGATCGTCGCGCGGTTGAAGGGGATCATCACGGTCTCGAAACGGGTCACGTATCTGTCTGCGGCGGCAGGCGGGCGCCTACGCCAGTCGTCGCCTGGGGCCGGTCGACGACGAGGAACACGATACCGATCGCAGAGAAGAGGAGCGACGACAGGATGAACGCGCCGTCGAGACCGAGCGCGACCTCGTACGGCATCCCGAGAGCGCCGAGCACGCCGACGTAGAGTCCTTCGCGCAGGCCGTGCCCCCCGACGGTGATCGGCACGCTCGATAGGACGTAGATGATGGGGATCCCGATGAGGATCGCGCGCACGTGGCCAGGCGCCCCCAGCGCAGCGGCGCAGGCGATCTTGAAGACGATGCTCGACGCGTGGTAGGCGGCCGACCACGCGAAGGCCTCCACACGGACCGAACGCTTCTTCAGGGGCCCGCCGAGGTCGGCGACGATGCCGTCGATGTCCTTGCGCGCCACCTCGGGCAGCCGCTTGCCGACGAACCGTATGGCCAACTGGAACGGCAGCGACGCGAAGGCGAGGCCGACGGCGAAAAGGCCCGTCACCCCGAGAATCGCCCAACGGACGTGCGAAGGAAGGCCCGTCGCCGTGTCGACGCCGACGATCGCCGCCACGCTCGCGAGCACGCCCAACGTGACGAGGCCGACGATGCGCTCGACGAGCGTCGTCGACCACGCGGCGTGGGGCTTCTCGAGGCGGCCCCGCATCCTCAGCGAACGGACGACGTCGCCGCCCGCACCTCCCGGCAGGAGCATGTTGTAGAGGACGCCCACGCAGTAGTCGCCGAAGACACTGACGAAGCGGACGCGCTCGCCGACCCCGTGCAGGAGGCGCCACCATCGGATCACCGCCAGCACGACCTGGAGCAGCGTGACGGCGAGGAGAATTGCGACGTCGCGTGCATCGAGCGCAACGACGCGTGCGGCGAGAGAGCCGAGCGGCAGCTTGTACAAGACGACGGCGAGCAGGACGAGCGTCGCCGCCCACTTCGCGATCGAGACCCAGTGGCGGTGGGCTGAGCGGCCCGCCATGGGCGCTCAGCGCTTGGAGAGGGAAATGACCTTGTAGTCGGCCAGCGCGGCGGGAGACAGGCGAACGATCGCGGAGCTCGCCCGATATCCGACCTCCGTTAGCCGCGGAAACGGCTGGAGCGCTTTCTCGGCCAGGACGATCCGAAGCGGGGGGAAAAGGATTCCGTCCAACCCCTCGACGACCATCCCGTGGTCCCGAAACAGAGACGCGACCTCACGCGCCGTCATCTTGCATCCACGCGTGAGGATCCAGCTCTTGTGGAACGGCTCGATGAAGAGAAGTCGCCCGCCGGATCGCAGGCTCCGGACGATCTTCGGGGCGACCGCGACGAGCTTCTCTTTCGTGCACGCCGTCGCCACGCAGCCGAGGGAGAGCACGAAGTCGAAGCGTTCGGCAGGAAACTCGTAGTCTTCGACCGTCGAAGCGACGAAGGAATCCGCGAGGTCGGGGTTGCGGCGCCGCGCCTCGGCCACCATCGGCTCGAGATCGAACCCGACGTACTCGGAGAACTCGGCTGCGAGCCGCGAGCTCACGCGACCGATGCCACATCCGACATCGAGGACGGCGCCTCGGCGCTCGGGCAGCCAGCTCTGAATCACCCTCCACTGTTCGCGATCGAGGAGCGTATTGAACGAGATGTTTTCCCACATCACGCTCCTCGTCTCGGGATCGGATGCGCGCTTACTCCAGTAAGCGATCGGATCCCAGGACGACCTGCTGAAGCTCACGCGTTGGAGGATCTTCTGCAACATCGAGAATTCTCGTGGGTTGCCTAGCACAGCGGGGCAAACGACGCGATAGAAAGCGGGCCGTTTCCTCGTAGGCAGACGTGACCGAGCTACGGTGGTATGAGCTGTCCCGTCGTAGCTCGGCCGGCCGATCATGGCGGACTCCTCCCCGAAGACCACGAGCAACACCGGGGTCGACATCAGCATCGTCATCCCGGTCTACCGAGGCGAAAGGGCCCTCCCCGAGCTCGTGGCTCGCCTCGAGAAGACGCTCGACGGCATCGGCCGCCCGTACGAGGTGATCTTCGTCGACGATCGGAGCCCCGACGACAGCTGGCGCGTGCTCAAGGAGCTCAAGAAGGGCGAGGGCGGCAAGGAGCGCCGCTGGATGCGCCTCGTGCGGCTCTTGAAGAACAGCGGGCAGCACAATGCGCTGTTGTGCGGGCTCTCGCGCGCCACGGGCCGCGTCGTCGTGACCATGGACGACGACCTGCAGCACCCGCCCGAGGAGCTGCCGAAGCTGATCGCGCCGGTGGACCGCGGTGTCGATCTCGTCGTCGGGGCCTTCGACGTCGAGAGGAAAGGGCTCGGCGTGCTCGGAGGCCGACTCGTCGACGCGATGCTGCGCCGGATCTACGCGCTGCCGCCCGACTTCAAGCTGACGAGCCTGCGAGCGATGAGCGGTGCCGTCGCGCGACAGGCCGCGCAGATGACCGGCGCCTACCCGTACGTGACCGCGATGGTCCTGTCGCACGCGACGACGTGCGAGAACGTGTCGGTCGCGCACCACCCGCGAGCGTACGGCACGTCCAACTACGGCTTTTCGAGGAGCCTACGCCTCGCGTTCAACCTGCTCCTCAACTACTCGCCTTATCCGCTCTACGCGATGACGGCCATCTGCGTGATGGGCTTCGTCGTCTTCAGCGGGCTCGCGATGTGGGTGTTGTCGCTCGCGCTGTCGAAGGACACCGTCCCGGGTTGGGCGAGCATCCTCGTGACGATCGCGTTCTCGAACACGATGGTCACGTTGTCGCTCCTCATCCAGTTCCTCTACATCACCCGAATGAGCAACCAGATCGGACGCTCGCGGATCAGCTATGCCATCGCCGAAGCCGATGAGTGATCCGGCGCTCCTCGTCCTCGGGGCATCGCTCTACCAGATGCCCGTCATCCACCGCGCGAAGGCGCGCGGCATCCGCGTCGTCACGACCGACAACGTGCCTTCGAACCCCGGGCATGCCGTCGCCGACGTCGCGTACTCGACGGACACGACCGATCCCCACGGCGTGCTCGAGATCGCCCGGCGCGAGCGGATCACCGGCGTCATCGCCGCGTGCACGGACGTCGCGGTGCCGACGGCCGCGTTCGTCGCCTCGAGCCTCGGGCTTCGCGGCCCGTCGCCGCGCGCCGCCGAGGTCCTCTGCGACAAGGCCCGCTTCCGTGCGTGGCAAGCCGAGTGCGGCCTCCCCACCCCGCCCTGCGTGACGCTCGCGTCGAGCGAGCCACCCCGGGCGCCGACGCCCGAAGGACCGTGGGTGCTCAAGCCCGCGCGATCCTCGGGGTCGAAGGGCATCTTCATCGTCCGCTCCCTCGAAGAGCTCGCGGAGCGTCTTCCCGAGACGCTCGCTTTCGGACCGAGCGCCCTCGTCGAAGGATTCGTCCCGGGCGTCCAGCTCACGTGCGAGGGGCTCCTGCGCGACGGCGCGATCGTCGCCGTCTGGCTCACCCGTCGCGAGACGGCGCCGGCGCCCTGGGTGGCGACGTGGGGCCACACGCTGCCGAGCGGCCTCGACGCGAACGCCGAGTCCGCGGTGGTCGCCGCCGTGCTCGACGTGATGCGCCGGCTGGACGTACACGACGGCCCCTTCGACGCCGACGTCGTTTGGGACGGCGAGAAATGCACCATCCTCGAAGCGACGCCGCGCCTCGGCGGCAACTCGCTCTCGCGACTGATCGAGACGGCGAGCGGGTTCGATCTCGTGGACGAGGCCGTGCGTTGCGCGTGCGGCGAGGACTTCGGTCTGCGCGCACCCGACCCCGCGCGACCAGCCGCCGTCGTGCTCCTCGGCGCCACGAGCCGAGGTCGCGTCACGTGGAACGAAGACGCCGCCGAAGCGCTGCGCGCCGAGCCGTGGGTGAAGTCGCTCGTCTTCGACCGCCGCATCGGCGACGAGGTCGAGCCGTTCCTCAACGGCCGGCACCGCGTCGGCGAGGCGATCATCGTCGCCGACGATCCGTCCGCCCTCGCACGGCGATACGCCGAGGTCCGCGAGCGACTGGCCGTCCGCGCGTCCTGACGCGCGCTCGCATCTCGGGCGCTCAGAGAGCCTCGCTCGCGATCTCGAGCAGATATCGCCCGTACTCCGTCTTCTCGAGCGCGCGGCCGAGAGCGGCGAGCTGCGCGGCGTCGATGAAGCCTTTGCGGAACGCGATCTCCTCGGGGCAGCCGATCTTGAGGCCCTGACGCGTCTCGACGGTCTGGATGAAGTTCGTCGCCTGGACGAGCGAGTCGGGCGAGCCGGTGTCGAGCCAGGCGGTGCCGCGACCGAACAGCGTGAGCCGGAGCTCGCCGCGCTCGAGGTAGACGCGGTTGACGTCGGTGATCTCGAGCTCGCCGCGCGCCGAAGGCTTGATCGTCTTGGCCACGGAGACGACGTCCGGACCGTAGAAATAGAGGCCGGGGACCGCGTAGTTCGACTTCGGCTTGGCGGGCTTCTCCTCGATGGAGAGGACCTTGCCGTCCGGGGTGAACTCGACGACGCCGTACTGCGTCGGATCCTTCACGTAGTAGCCGAAGATGTGAGCGCCGCGCTCGATCTTCGCCGCCTTCTCGACCGTCTGCGCGAAGCCCGCGCCGTAGAAGAGATTGTCGCCGAGGATCAGGGCGACGGGGCTCGTCCCGACGAACTCCTCGCCGACGATGAAGGCGTCGGCGAGACCGCGCGGGGCGCTCTGCTCGACGTAGGAGAGCTTCATGCCCCACTGCGTCCCGTCGCCGAGCAGATCCTCGAACAGACGGCGGTCGCGCGGCGTCGTGATGACGAGGACGTCGCGGATACCCGCGAGCATCAACGTGCTCAGCGGGTAGTAGATCATCGGCTTGTCGTAGACCGGCAGGAGCTGCTTCGAGAGGCTGCGCGTGAGCGGGTAGAGCCGCGTGCCGGAGCCGCCGGCGAGGATGATCCCCTTCATTGCTTCGTCTCCTTCTCGTGCTGCCGGTAGTACGCCGCCTGGAAGCGTCGATGCTCCTCCGTCGACACCGTGCGGCGCCACGCCTCGTTCGCGAGGTACCAGGCGACGGTCTCGCGGAGCGCCGAATCGAGCTTCTTCGCCGGCTGCCAGCCGAGCTCGCGCTTCGCCTTCGAGGCGTCGATCGCGTAGCGGAAGTCGTGTCCTTTGCGGTCCGGGACGAAGGTGATGAGCCGGCGAGAGGTCCCCTTCTCCCGACCGAGGTGCTCGTCGACGCAGTCGGCGATGCGCTCCACCATCGCCTTGTTGTTCAGCTCCTCGCCGCTCCCGAACAAGTAGCTCTCGCCCGGCCGGCCGCGCTCGAGCGCCGCCCACAGACCTTCGGCGTGGTCCTCGACGTGGAGCCACTCGCGGATCTGCTTTCCCTCGCCGTAGACGGGCAGCGGCTTGTTCTCGGCCGCGTTGGTGATCATGAGCGGGATCAGCTTCTCGGGGAGCTGCCGCGGGCCGTAGTTGTTGCAGCAGTTCGTGATGATCGCCGGAAGGCCGTACGTCTTGAAGTACGAGCGGACGAGCAGATCGCTTGCCGCCTTCGACGCCGCGTACGGGGAGTTCGGCGCGTAAGGGCTCGTCTCGGTGAACACGCCGGTCTCGCCGAGCGCGCCGAACACCTCGTCGGTGGAGACGTGCACGAACCGCACGGCGTCGCCCTTGGCCTCCCACGCGCGACGCGCCGTCTCGAGGAGCGAGAAGGTCCCGTTCACGTTCGTGCGCACGAAGACCTCCGCCGACTCGATGCTCCGATCGACGTGGGACTCCGCGGCGAGGTGGAGGACGGAGTCGATCGCGTGCTCCGCGAACAGCTTCTCGACGAGGGCGCGATCGCAGATGTCGCCCTCGACGAACGTGAAACGAGGATCCGCCTCGAGGCCGGCGAGGTTGATCGTGTGTCCCGCGTACGTCAGCTTGTCCAATACGACGACGCGCTCGAGCCCCGCGTCTTTCCGCGAGAGCGCATGGCGGACGACCGCGCTCCCGATGAAGCCCGCGCCGCCGGTGATGAGGAGCCTGTGGGCCCGAAAATCAGGCATGTCGGCCACATTATTGCCCGATCCGTAGGGCGTCCAGCGCTGCGAAGGATGGCAACGCAGCGGTGTCGGATGGCGCTACCGAACGGTCCTCGCCTCGCTGAAAGCCCGCTACGATGCAGTCCGTGCGCCGATGACGGATGAGGCTCGCGGGTGGGAGACTCGACGGGCAGCTTCGATGAACGAGAGGAGCGGCGGCATGATTCGTCACTTGGCAATCGCCATTTTCCTCGCACTCGCAGTCGGAGCCTGCGGCTCCTCGAGCTCCGATCCGGCCGAGCGCTCTCCTGCCGACACGACCTCGGGTGCGGAGACTCCGGATCGCGGAACGGTGGCTTCGTCTGGAGAGCAATGCGTTTTTCCGATGGCTCCCGGACAGATGCCGTCGACACCGTGTCCAGCGCGCTGTGCTCCGATCACCGGGCTCGAGCTCGATCGAGAACGGCAGTGTACGAAAGCCGTTCTCGTCGGATGTCTTGCATGCGAGGACGGCGGCTGTGGCGGAGCTCCGGAGGGTCGCTGTTATCAGCACGCCGACGGTCGCGTCGTTCGAGTGACGGACGATGCGGTCAGCGGCCGCTCCGATTGGAGTAGGTGCAGCGCAGCCGACGACGAGCTCTCGCTCTCGCCACGGTGCGACTGATTCCGTTCGAAACGCCCACGCGAGCCGGGAGCCTCGACGGGGACACGACGCTTCTCTCCGACACCGAGACGAGAATCCGGCGCCTCACCGACGCGCCCTCGCGATCGCGAGGCAGCTCGTTCCCACGGGCACGGTCCTCCCGGCTCGGATCGCGCGTAGCTCCGGTGCGAGGAGCATCCGCATGGCCAAGCGTGCGCCTCGGCCGAGGACGTGATCGGTGGCGGCTCGCGCCTCCACGTCGTCACGCGAGCGGCGGCGCCCCAGACGATGCGGGAGGCTTCGCGCGACGAAGATCGGCGCCGTGAGCGCGGCGAAGAAGTACGTCGCGTACTGCACGTGGAACCCGCTGCGATCGAGCACGGCCCGCAACCGGCCGAGGGTGTAGCGGCGGTAGTGACCGGCGAGCTCGTCCTCCGACGACCATAGCCACGGGTAGGCCGGCACGGTCACCGCGAGCACGCCGGAGGGGCGCAAGACGCGATGGACGGCGCGGAGGAGCGCCTCGTCGTCCTCGACGTGCTCGATGACGTCGAAGAGACCGGCGGCGCCGAACGACGACGGCGCGAAGGCGGCCGCGTCCAGCGTCGCGTTGACGACAACCGGCAGCCCGCGTCGGCGCGCGTTCACCGCGCCCTGCTCACCGGGCTCGAGGACCACCGTTCGGTAGCCCTTTGCCTCGAGACGGCAGCTGACGACGCCATTCCCCGCGCCTACGTCGAGAAACGCGCCGTCGAACGGATGCCGCTGCAACGCGAGCGTGATGACGTCGTTCCGATGAGCGAACCAGAACGACGCATCCTCGAGCTCGAAGCACGCGTCATGGCCGCCCTCCGGATAGCTGATCGAGGTTCGCTCGGCCTCGATCGGGACCCAGATCCCCGACCGATCCTGCTCGAGGTTGCCGCTGAATCCTCCGATGTTCACGAGCTGGACTCCGAGCGGCCCGAGGCTAGCACACGGTCCGGCCATGACCTTGACCAGGGTCGGATCCTACTGTACCGACGTCGAGCTTTACGCTCTCCCATGCGCGAGAAGACCACGACCGCTCCGGCGCCGCCATTGCTCCTGCCAGCCGTGCTCGCCTCGCTGCGACGCGAGCCGAGCGCGGTCCTCGGAGTGCTCGTGTTCGTCGCCGTCACCGGGTTCTGGTGCTGGCGAATCCAGCGCGGCGTCGACCTGAGCGACGAGTCTCTCTACGTCGCCCTGCCGCTGCGCTTCGTGCTCGGCGACCGTCCGTTCCTCGACGACCGAACCTCGATCCAGGGTGCAGGGCTCCTCGAGGTGCCGCTCGTCGCCGCGTACCACCTCGTCGTGAGGAGCAACGCCGGGCTGATGCTCTTCATGCGGGCAGCGTATCTCGCGTTCCTGTCGGCGATCGGGCTCACGCTCGCGAGCGCCGTGCGCGGATGGATCTCGCGCGGCGCCGCGCTCGCGTGCGGAGCCCTCGTCTGCTTCTACGCGCCCTACAGCATCTTCCAATTTTCGTACAACACGGTCGGCGGCGGCATGGTCATCCTCGCGTCGATCGCGGTGCTCCGGCTCGCGCGAGGAGACCTGAGCACGCGCTCCGCCGCACGCTGGGCGATGCTCGCCGGAGCATCCACGGCGAGCGCGATGCTCGCGTATCCGACGCTCGCGCCAGTCGTCCTCTTTCACGCGGTCACGATCGTCGTCTTCGGGAACAAGCCGCTCGGGTGGTGGCGCGTCCTCGCCTGGTACACGGCCGGCGGCGCCGCGATCGGGCTCTACGTCTGCCTCTTCCTCCTCCGCTCCGGCTTCGGCTCGCTGAAGCTGACGGTCGACTTCGTCCGCGCCTACGGCCCGTCGCTGACGAAGGAGCTCTCGACCGTCCCCACGACGATCGCGCGCTTCAAGAATGACTGGGTACACGCAATCGCCGTCGCCGTGACCTTGACGGCCCTCGCGCGGCGCATCCGTCCCGCCGTCTTCTTGCTCGCCCTCTGGCTTCCGACGCTCGCCTTGCCGACGGGCATAGTGGAGTACACGAGGCCGATGTGCTTCTTCACGTGCATCGCGCTCTTCGCCCCTCTGTTCGCCACGCTCGTCGACGACCGCCGACGCGCCTTCCACGTCCTCGCGATCCTGTGGGCTCCGGGCATGGTCGTCGGCGTCCTGACGGGGATCTCGAGCTCGAACGGCGCCCTCGCATCCGGGCTCGGAGGGTTCGCATGCTTGCTCGCCGGATACATCCTCGCCTGCCGCGCCTGCGAAGAGGCGTGGAGCCGGCCGTGGAGATCGTTGCTGGGGTGGTCCAGCATCGTGGCCCCCGGCGCGGTGCTCGTGACGCTACTGAAGCTCGCGAGCGCCGACGGCGCCGTCTATCGCGACGCGCCGCTCTCTCAGCTGACGCATCGCGTACGCTCCGGACCATTCCGCGGCCTCAAGACGACGCCCCAGCACAAGCAGCTCGTGGAGCAGATGCACGCGGACGTCGTCGCGCACGCGGCCGGCGCCCGCTATGGGCTCTTCTTCCCGGACATGCCGTCCGCTTATCTGTCGGCGAACACGCGTGGGGCCGTCGCGGAGATCTGGACGGGACACGTCCAAGAGCGAAACCGCATCGACGCGGAGCTTTTCCGCGAGAAGGCCCGCGATGTCGGCATCGTCGGCATGCGCACGTGCCCCGGCGACTTCTGGCGTTCGTGCGCCCCCGAGGGCTTCGCGACGAGGAACAATCCCCTCGTGCAGGCGGTGAAGGAGACGCACGAGGTCGTCCTGCGGCGGCCCGACTACGCGCTCCTCAAGCCGCGCCAATGACGGAGCGATCGCACCGCCCACACTAGCCGCTCGGCCGGGGGCGGTGTAGAGGACGGCCCGTGCGGATCGTCATCGTCGGTGCAGGCGTGATGGGCTGCGCGAGCGCGCTGGAGCTCGCGCGTCGAGGCGTGCATGACATCGTGGTGCTCGAGAAGGCCGTGCCGGGCGCCGAGGCGTCGAGCGCCGCGGCCGGGATGCTCGCGGCCCAGGTCGAGTCGAGCAGCGACGAGGAGCGCGACCTTTACGTGCGCGCCCGCGAGGCATACGCCGAATGGGCCGGGGAGCTGCGCGAGCAGACGGGGATCGACATCGGTTACCGCCGAACGGGCCTGCTCGAGATGGCGGACACGGAGGAGGAGCTCCGTGCCCTCGCGGCGCGCGTGGAGGCCCATCGAGCCGCGGGCCTCCGCGCCGAGCTGCTCGACGCAAAAGGCGCGCGCTCCGTCGAGCGCGAGCTCGGGCCGAACCTCCTCGGCGGCGCCTGCTTCCCGGACGAGGCGCAGGTCGATCCGCCGCAGCTCCTCCGCGCGCTCGTCGCCGCGATCGGCCGCGCGGGCATCGGCGTGAAGAGCGGCGTCACAGTCTCGTCGCTCGTCGAGGAGGGCGGGCGCTGCGTCGGTGTCTCGCTCGACGGCCGTGAGATCCTCCGCGCGGACGCCGTCGTGCTCGCGGCCGGGAGCTGGTCGTCGCTCGTGCCCGGCGTGCCGAAGAACATGCCCGCCGTGCGCCCGATCCGTGGCCAGCTCGTGATGCTGGAAGAGCGCCCGCCGCGCCTATCCACCATCGTGTTCCTCGGCGGCGGCTACGTGGTCCCGCGCGGCGACGGGCGGGTCATCTGCGGCTCGACGATGGAGGACGTCGGCCACCGGCGCGAGGTCACGGCCGGCGGGGTGCAGAGCATCCTCGCCGCCGCGCTGCGCATCGCGCCCGGCCTCGCGAGCGCCGAGCTGTCGCGTGCATGGTGCAACTTCCGCCCGCGGACGGAGAGCGGCCCGCAGGTCGGCGCGTCGCCGCTGCCGGGCCTCTTCCTCGCGACGGGCCATCACCGGAACGGGATCCTCCTCGCGCGGACGACCGCCGTCGCCGTCGCCGACGCCGTCCTCGGCGCCTCGAGCTGACCGCGCTCGCGCCGCGCCGATCAGGGAACGACGAACGAGCCGATCCGCACGAGCTCGTTCTCCACGGGCGCGCCGCCGGAGTCCTCCACGCGCGCGCGCCACTTGCGGCCCGAGACGTGACCGAACCCCAGCCACACGTCGTACTCACCGGGCGCCGCGCTCCCGACGTGCACGCCGAAGGCGTCGTGGACGAGCTGCCCCTCGGGCGCGTCGGACAGGAAGAAGCTGCCTCCGACGACCTGGTGATCCGCGTTGAAGAACTCGCGCGGCTCCGGCTTGTCCGGCTCCGCCGGCGGCAGCGGGCCCTGGCCCGGGCGGCGCCTCACGTGGACGAACATGCCGGTCAAACGCGGGATCGGCCCCGTGCGCCGGAGGTAGAGGTCGAACGTGACGTTCTTCAGAGCATCGGGGGGGCGGATCTTCACGGCCTCGACCACGATCGGGAAGTCGAGCCGGAACCCCGCAGGTCGCGCGTCCATCGGCGCGCTCGAGACGAGCGCCGGCGTGCCGTTCGCGTTCCGTTGCTGCGGCGGCGGATAGCGGGGCTCGGACCACGTCGCGACGAACGCGCCGAGCGTGATCCACGGCGCGACGACGAGCGCGCCCGTGCGGAGCGCGACGGCACGCCGGAACGGGACGCGCCCTCGTCGCGCGGCGATCGCGAGGAGCAAGAGCGAGCCGAGCGCGACCAGCGTGACGGCGCCGCCGGCGACGGCGGACGTGGGGCGGAAGAAGAGCGTGACCTCGTGCTCGCCCTCGGGGAGATCCACCGCGAGGAGGCGATCGTCGTCGACGACGACCCCCACCGAGGAGCGCCACCCCGGGTGCCAGTTCTGGTTCACGAGCAGGCGCGTCGGCCGCTTCAGCGAGACACGAACGACGATGCGGTTCGGCGACCACGAGACGCGCTCTGCCGTGCCCGCGTCCGGATCGAGGAGGTACTCCTCGGCGGCGAGATCGCCTCGGAGCTTCGGCGACATGATCACCGGGTACGTCTCCCAGCACGACAGCGAGCCGAGGCCGATGCCCTGGTGATGCGCCGCGAGCCATCGGTTGCCGCGCGCCTGGCGGAACTCCCGCGCCTCGTCGACCGCGACGACGCCGAGCTCGCGGCTGCTGCCGACGTCCGCGAAGATCGCGATCTGCACGCCGATGGTGACCACGATCACCGACGTGAGGATCGTGCTCGTGACGACGCGCCACCGGCGACCGTCGCCGAGGCGCGGGAGCTTCGCGAGCGCGTTCGCGGCGGGCTCGCACCCGTAGAGGATCGCGAGCCAGAGGAATCGCTCCGGGTAGCGGAGCGCCGAGAAGACGGGAAGCTCGCGGAGGATCGCGAAGAGCGAGGGCTTGCGCGAGTACCCTGCGGCCAACCAGAGGAAGAAGACGACGCCGATCAGCGCGGAGATCGACCTGCGCTCCGCTCCGCCGAACGCGACGAGCGCGAGGAACCCGCCGCCGACGAAGAACATCCCCGCGTCCGTGACGTTGCCGTCGCGCGCCTCGAGGGTCCTGACGAGAAACTCGAAGATCTTCTTCGGCGCGTGGCCGGGCGTACCGGCCATGATGCGCGGCGACGCGACGAGGGTCTCCGCGAGCGGAAGGAGCCGGACCGCCGCGACCGCGGCCATGAAGCTCGCGAGCGCCGCGAGCATGACGACGGCGCGAAGCCGGCGGCGCGGAGGCTGCTCGAGGATCGCCCGGATCGCCTCGAAGACGGCCGCCACCGCGACGAGGGGCGCCGCGAAGGTCCCGCCGAAACCGAGCATCACCGCGAACGCGATCGACGCGACCGCGATCCCCGACGTGCGCCCACGCGCGGCCATCGTGATGCCGTAGAGGACGAACGGCACGAGCTCGAAGCCGAAGAAGTTCGTCCAGCCGCGAAAGTGGGCGACGGAGAAGTATCCCGAGAGCGCGAACAGAGGCGCCACGCGGAGCGCGGCGGTGGCGTCGTTCACGCGGAGGCGTACCCACCGGTACGTGCCCTCCATGCCGAGGATCGCGAAGAGGAAGACGACGAGCGGCTCCGCCCGCTCCATTCCGAACAGGAGGCTCAGGAGGAACGTCGGTGACGCGAAGCGGCTCTGCGGAGCGCCGAGCCCGTAGAGCCCGCCGCAGTACCAGGGGTTCCACAGAGGCAGCTCGCCGAACCGGCGGACCGTGTCGACCGCTGCGCGCTCGTACAGGTTCATGACCTGCGCGTCGCGGAACTCGTTCGTGTACGCGGCCCAAGGAAGCATCGCCCACACGAGCGCCGTCGCGATGAGCGCGAAGAGGGCAATGCGTACGGCGGTGCGTTCGGCGAAGCGCCCCATGGATCAGTCGTAGAAGGGACGTGGCTTGCACGGGACCGCGCGCGCGTAGCGTTCGTCGGAGGCCGCCGGATCGCGGGCGCCCTTCCGGTGGATGTCGTCGTCGATCGCCTGGAGGGCGTCTTCGACGCGGACGCCCTTCTGCTCGACCATCTCGACGATCCGCCGGAGCTCGAGCGCGTGGAAGTCGTCGCGTTGGGACCAGTGGTCCTCCGGGAAGTGCTGCCTCGCCTCGTCCATCCACTCCTTTTCGCTCGAGGCGATGCTCGCCGCGATCTCGAGGCGCTCGGCCGCGGTCGCAGAGCGCTTCGCCTGCGGCTCCGGCGCGCGAAGCGCGCGGACCGTCACGACGAGCGCGCAGGCGATGGTCACCACCAGGGCCGCCGCGCTCGTGCGCAAGTCAGGAGCCATCGATCCCGCTCACTCCTTCGGACCCTCGTTGTAGCCACGCGGCCGATACTTCGGGTCCACGCCGTTGTGCTCTTCGCCGTGCTCGAGCACGTCACGACCGAGGTACTCGAGCCACGATCCGGGGTGCTTGTCCTTGAGCGCGTCGAGCTCGGCGCGGATGCGCGAGTCCTCGACGAGCATCTTCTCGTCCCACAGGCATTGGAGCCCGAGCGCGATGAGGTTCACGTCGTTCGGCGCGAGCTCGAACCCGCGGACGTAGTGCGGCCACGCCTCCTCCGCGCGATGGAGACGGCAGAGCGTGTCGGCGTAGTACACGTTCGCCATCGGCCACTTCGGCGCGAGCTCGAGCGCTACCGCGTTCGACGCGAGACGCGCCTCCAGATCACCGCGCGCGCCCTTCATGACGGAGTAGTTGAGGTGCGCCTTCGCGCTTCTTGGGACCGCCTTGCGCGTCGCGTCCCAGAACGCGAGGTCGTCCGTGTAGTCGTTGGCGTGCCTGCGCGCGGCGAACGCCTGGAACCCGAGGAAGAGCACCGTGCCCGCGACGAGGGCTCGGCGGAACACGACGGCGCGCTTGCGCTTCGTCTCGTCGCGCTCCGCCTCGAGCTCGCGCACGCGGAGCCGATCGACGAGCCAGCCGAAGAGAACGCCGATGAGCAGGCTCGAGCCGATGACCGGGAAGTACCAGAAGCGCTCGGCGCGCACGGTCGGCAGCAGCACCGGCACGTTCGACACCGGGAAGAACGAGAGCACCACCCAGAGCACGGCGAACGCCACGACGAGCGCCGTGTCCGGCTCGACGCGCGGAGGCGGAGGCGATCGCCTCGGAACGCCGGGTACGTCGCCGATGGGCTCGTCCGGTTCGGGTGCGAGGGCCCGCGGTGCCTCGACGCCCGCGCCCTCCGGTGCTGCGGGCGGCGCGGCCCCTTCTCGTGCGCCCTCGTCCTGCGCGCCCCCGTCCTGCGCCGCAGCTTCCTGCGTGGCAGCTTCCTGCGTGGCAGCTTCCTCCGCGGCAGCTTCCGCACGTGCCGCCGCCTCGCGTCGCCGGTGGCGCAGATACGATCGGATGCCCAGGAACGCCGCGAGCGGGAACGGCAGGATCATCGCGATCCCGCCGAGGATGATCTCCGGCGACGCGAGCGTCTCCGGCACGGGCTCCTGCGGCGCGGAGTAGTCGCCCGACAGCGTGTGCGGGAACACGACCTGCACGAGGCCGCGGAACCAGACGCGCAGCGCGCCGCCGATCCGGTGCGCGGTGTCGGCGTTCACGAGCGGGTTGTTGAGCGGATCCTTCGGCAGCGTCGGCTGCGCGTACCAGCGCAAGAGCGCGGCGAACGCGCGCCCGGCGAATCCCTTGTGCGCGTTCGCCTCGACCGACAGCTCTTGCGGGAGCGGGGCCGGGAACATCCTCCGCCGCGCCTCGACGTAGAGGACGAACGCGCTCGCCGCCGCGACGAACGCGACGAGCGCGCGCAGCCAGCGGCGCGGCTTCTGCGGGTGCAGGTTCGGCGCGAGCAGGAGCGCGCCGAGCGGGAGCAGCGGCACGCAGCAGAGCGCGCTCTCCTTGGAGTAGAGGCCGAAGAGCGTGCCGAAGAAGACGCCGAGCGCCATCCACGGCATCTTCCGCGTGAGCGCGAGGATGCCCAGCAGCGCTCCGGTCGCGCCGAGGACGTCCGCGATACCTACGACGCCGCTGACCGCCTCGGTGAGCACGGCACACGCCGTGAAGGCCGCGCCCGCGATCCACGCGACGCCTCGACGCCTCGTCAGCGAGAACGCGATGAGGCAGACGAGCGCGCCGTTCATGCCGTGGAGCAGGACGTTCACCCAGTGGTGGAGGAACGGCGTCTGCTCGCGCGCGCCGAGGCCCCAGAGCGCGCGCCACACGAGGTTCGGGATCGGTCGGTACGACCCGATGCTGCGCTCGGGGCCGAGCCCCCAGAAGTCCCGGTAGAACGCGTCGAGCCACGTGAACTTCGGCTTCGCGTCCGCGATGCTCCGCACGTACGGATTCGCGAGCAGCGCCTCCTGCTCGTCGAAGATGAAGTTCGTACGCGGATGCCTCGTGAAGAGGATCATCGAGAGGAAGCAGTACGGCACGAGCGCGATGCCGAACGCCGGGTCCTCGCCGAGGAAGTAGTCGTGCAGCCACTGGCGGAACGAACGGATCCACGGCCGCCGTGGCTCCGTTCGCGGGGGCGTCGCGTCGAAGGGCGACTTGCGCGCCGCCGGGCTCTCGCGTTCGAGGACGGCGGACGCCGGCGGCGGCTCGGCGGGCGCGCCCGCGTCGGCGGCTCCGCTCGCGGCGGCGGCATCGGCTGCGCCCTCGACCGGCGCGGTCGCATCGCTCCGCGCCGCCGTCTCTTCCAGCGGAGAGTCGGCGTCCGCGCGCGCCTCCGGCGAGCCGGCCCTCTCCACCTCCCGCGACACCCCCGTGCTCCCTACTCGTCGAGCTCCGCGATGATCGCCGGTGCCGGCGCCGGCTCGTCGGACTCGATGATCCAGTTGTCACCCCAGAGGTGCGCGCCGCCGTCGATGTACCAGCACTCGCCCGTCACGAAGAACGCGGCATCGGAGGCGAGGTACACGATGAGCTGCGCGACCTCCCCGGCCGTCCCGAGGCGCTTCATCGGCGTCTTCCGGCGGCTCATCTCGACCAGCTCGGGCGGGTACTGGTCGGTGCCGCTCGTGCGGATGATGCCCGGGGCGACCGCGTTCACCTGGATGTTGTGCTGCGCCCATTCGATCGCGAGCGTCTTCGTCATGTTCTCGACGCCCGCCCGCGCGGCGCCCGTGTGGATCATCCCAGGGAAGCCGCGCGCGACGTTCGCGATGACGTTCACGATGCGACCGCGACGAGCGGGGATCATGTGCTTCGTCCCCACCGCCTGCGTCATGTAGAACGTGCCGTTGAGGTTGTTGCGGACGACCGCCTCCCAGCCGCGAGGCGTGACCGTCTCCGCCGTCGTCGGGAACTGACCGCCGGCGTTGTTCACGAGGATCGTCGCACGCCCGAGCTTCTCCCCGACGGCGTCGACGAACGCGGCGATCTGCTCGGGCTCACGGATGTCGCACGGCATCGAGAAGACGTCGCGCGCGCCGCGCCGGCGGAGCTCGGCCTCCGCCGCCGTCAGCTTCTCCGGCTTGCGCCCGCAGATGGCGACCTTGGCGCCGAGCTCGGCGAGCACGCGCGCGGTCGCGAGACCGATACCGCTGCCTCCGCCGGTGACGATGGCGACGTGCCCGTCGAACAATCCCTCGCGGAAGATGCTCGCCATGGCTCTGCCTCACGCGATGCGGACGACGTCGCCCCTACCGTCGGGCGAACGCTCTTTGACGAGGACGCGACCGCACTCGCACTTCCCGCGCCCCTCGCGATCGTCGATCTGCACGCGCTTGCCGCACGAGCAAACCCACCCGCAGATGCGCGCGGGGTTTCCCATGACGAGCGCGTGATCGGGCACGTCCTTGGTGACGACGGCGCCGGACGCGACCATCGCCCAGCGGCCGATCGTCACGCCGCACACGATGGTCGCGTTCGCGCCGATCGACGCCCCCGCCTTCACGAGCGTCTCGGTGATCTTCCAGTCGTCGATGCCCTTGCGCGTCATGTCGGGGTTCACCGCGCGCGGGACCTTGTCGTTCGTGAAGCAGACGTGCGGCCCGACGAACACGCCGTCTTCGATCGTCACGCCCGTGTAGATCGAGGCGTTGTTCTGGACCTTGACGTTGTCACCGATCGTGACGCCGGCATCGACGTAGATCCCCTTCCCGAAGATGCATCCCTTGCCGATGCGCGCGTTCTCGCGGACCTGACAGAACAGCCAGATCTGCGTGCCATCTCCGATCTCGGCGCTCTCGGCGACGACGGACGTGGGGTGCACTCGGGCGGCCATCGGAGGCGCCAGCATAGTCACGATCGGCCCGATTTTTCCAGGCGCGCGCGACCGTGCGGTCACTGCGCCGTGGCCGTCGTGGCGAGCGCCGGCATGCGCGACGCGCGACGCGCGACGGCCTCGCGCGCTAGCTCGTCTGCGCGCTCGTTGAGCGGCACGCCCGCGTGCCCCGGCACGTACCGGAGCTGCCAACCTTTTCGACGCGCGAGGGCCTCCTTCACGCTCGCGACGAGCTCTTGGTTGGCCTTCGCCTTCCAGCCCTTCGTGAGCACGCCGATCGAGTACTGGCTGTCCGTGTGGACGACCGCCGGCGCGCCGGGCGGGACGATCTCGGCCGCACGGAGGATCGCCGTGAGCTCCGCCACGTTGTTCGTGGCCTCTCCGAGGTACTCGTAGCCGTCGATCGTCTTTCCGTCGGGCGAGACGAGCACGATCCCGAGGCCGGCCGGCCCGGGGTTGCCGGAGCAAGCGCCGTCCGCGTACACGGTCCAGGCGTCCTTCGGCACGGGCTCCGGCGCGGGCGCCTTCGCAGGTGCGTCCTTCGATCGCCTTCCCGCGCCCTGCGGCTCCACCCCGAGCAGCCCGAAGCGCCGCCCTCGCTTCTTGTCGACCTCTTCGCCCGGCACGCACGTGTCGTCCGGGAGGATCTGCTCGCCCTCGATCCGCTCGAGGTTCCGCTCCGCGGCGCGGTACGCCCGAGGATCGGTGGGCCTGTAACGGATTTCGACACGACCACCGACGGCGTCGAACGAACCGTTCGCTTTCACGCGCGCGAGGACGGGCTGACCTCGGAAGAGCGCTCGGACCCAGGGCACGGTAGCTAGGTACGCGATCGCGCCTCGAGCCTCAAGCCACGCAGGCTCGAGCCTTCGCCGGGTCGCCACGCGCCTTTCGCCCGGCCTTCGCCACGGGCTCGACCGCCCGAAACGACGGGAGCTCGTGCGAGCCCGCCCCTGGCGGCATCCGGGCGGGGGCCGCATGCTATGGTCCGGGTCCCATGGCAGCTGTCCAACGTCCTCGCCCCGTCGTCCTCGTGATCCTCGACGGCTTCGGCGAACGCGCCGAGGTCGAAGCCAACGCCGTCCGGCTCGCAAAGACGCCCGTGCTCGACGCGCTCTACCAGCGCTACCCGCACGGGCTCATCGGCACGAGCGGACCGGACGTGGGGCTTCCTCCGGGACAGATGGGAAACAGCGAGGTCGGCCACCTCAACTTCGGCGCGGGGCGCATCGCGCTCATGGACATCTCGCGCATCGACAACGCCGTCCACGATCGCACGCTCGGCCAGAACCCGGTCATCCGGGACGTGATCGAGAAGGCGCGCGCCGCCGGCGGACGACTGCACCTGTTCGGCCTCGTCTCGGACGGTGGGGTCCACAGTCACATCAACCATCTGTTGGCGCTCATCGACGCGGCCCACGAGCGCGGCGTCCCCGTCGTCGTCCACGCCTTCCTCGACGGCCGCGACGTGATGCCGGGCACCGCCCCCGGCTACCTAGAGACGCTCGAGAAGCACCTCGCGGGCAAGGGCGTCATCGGCACGGTGAGCGGCCGCTACTGGGCGATGGACCGCGACAACCGATGGGAGCGCGTCGAGAAGGCCTACCGCGCCATCGTCCATGCCGACGCGCCGAAGCACGCGAGCGCCGTCGCGGGAGCGAAGGCGAGCATCGAAGCAGGGAAGACGGACGAGTTCGTCGAGCCGTTCGTCGTCGGCGACTACGCGGGCGTCGACTCGGAGAAGGACACGGGCCTGCACTTCAACTTCCGCCCCGACCGCGCCCGCGAGCTCGTGCGCGCGCTCGCGACGCGGGACTTCACCGGGTTTTCGCGCCCGGCCGATCCGCCGTTCCGCGTCTTCGCGTGCATGACGACGTACGACGCGAAGATCGACCTGCCCGTCGCGTTCCCCAAGGAGACCTACCCGGACATCTTCCCCGAGGTCATCTCGCGGATGGGCCTCACGCAGTTCCGCTGCGCCGAGACCGAGAAGTACGCGCACGTGACGTACTTCTTCAACGGCGGCCGCGAGGAGCCGTTCGCAGGCGAGGAGCGTCAGATGATCCCCTCGCCGAAGGACATCCCGACGTACGACAAGAAGCCCGAGATGGCCGCCAAGGGCGTCACGGACGCCGTGGTGAAGGCAATCGAGTCGGACAGCTTCGACTTCATCCTCGTCAACTTCGCCAACCCGGACATGGTCGGCCACACGGGCGTGCTCGACGCGGCGGTCACCGCCGTCGAAGTCGTCGACGCCGGCATCGGCCGCATCGTCGACGCGGTCCGCGCGAAGGGGGGCGCCGTCTTCATCACGGCCGACCACGGCAACTGCGAGCTGATGATCGACCCGGTCACGGGCGCCCCGCACACGGCGCACACGCTGTTCCCGGTTCCGATCATCTACATCAACGACGCCGACCGCGACCGGAAGCTCCGTCCGGGCGGGCGCATCTGCGACGTCGCGCCGACGATGTTGGAGCTGATGGGGATCCCGAAGCCGAGCGCGATGACGGGGGAATCGTTGTTCGTGAAATGAGCGGAGAGCCGGATCTCTGCAGCGGCACGGGAGCGTGACGAAATTCCGCCGTTCCCGTTCCCGATCGTTCCGTCCCGGAGTCGTCGCCGTTCCCGGTCGTTCCCTTCGCGCTTCGGATCATCCAGCCCCGCTCCGCCGACCGTCCCCATGCCGCTCGACCACGAACGCCTCGAGGTCTACCAAGTGGCTCTGGAGCTGTTCGACCTGCTCGATGACGTCGTCGAACACCTCCCGCGCGGACGCGGACATCTCTCCGATCAGCTCTCCCGAGCCGCGCTCTCGATCGGTGAACAACATCGCCGAAGGCGCCGGGAAGCTCTCGTCGGGCGACGAGAGGAGGTACTACCTCGCTGCAACCGGTTCGACGACCGAATGCGCGGCCATGCTCGACGTCTGCCTGCGACGCCGTTTGATCACCGACGACACACACCGGCGAGGCAAACAGCTCGCGGAGCGGGTCGTAGCCATGCTCACGAAGCTCGCGAAGAGTCATGACACGTGACGTCTCGGCGGCTTCGACGAAGGAGATCCTCGAGCACGCGGCACGGCTCGCAGACGCCGTCGTGCAAGCCGCCGGCCTTCTCGCAAAGGTTTCGGGGGCGGGAACGGGAACGGAGGGCAACCCCCACGTGAGACCTGCGCGGAGGTCTGGCCGATGAGCGAGCTCCGCTTCGGGGCCTACCGGATCACCGGCACGCTGGGATCCGGCGCGCTCTCGGCGATTTACAAAGCGGTACAAGAGCCCCTCGGACGCGTCGTCGCGATCAAGGCGCTCAAGACGCAGATCGCGGCGACGTCTTCGTTCGGAGAGCAGCTCGAACGCGAGGCCAAGATCCTCGCCGACCTCGCGCACCCGAACGTCGTCCTTCTGCTCGAGGCGGGGCGCACGCCGTCGGGGCGGCCTTACCTCGTGCTCGAGCACGTCGACGGCGTCTCGCTCCAACGGCTGCTCGGCGGGACGGACGACGCGCCGGGGCGCTCGTCGTCGCCGAAGAAGAAGCCCCTCGCGGTGCCGTCCGCGCTCGCGATCGCTTGCGGGATCTGCGCGGCCCTCGAGCACATCCACGAGCGCGGCGTCGTCCATCGCGACGTCAAGCCGAGCAACGTCCTCGTCTCGCGCGGCGGGGTCGTCAAGATGATCGACTTCGGCATCGCCCAGCGTCCTCGCACCGGCAGCATGAGCGACACGCTCGGGACCGAAGGGATCACCGCGACGGGACGCATGGCGCCGGAGCAGGTGAAGGACGCGTTCGGAACGCCGGCGTACATGTCTCCCGAGCAGATCCTCGGCGACTTCGTCGACGGACGGAGCGACCTCTTCTCGCTCGGCGTCGTCCTCTACGAGATGCTGAGCGGCTCGCGCCCATTCGACGGCCCCGGCGGCGACGACGCGAAGCGATCGGCGGCGCAGCGGATCCGGCGCGAAGCTCCGGCGCCGCTCCACAAACAAGCGCCCCACGTCCCGCGCGCCGTCGAACGGATCGTGATGCGTCTGCTCGAGAAGTCGCCGAACGATCGCTACCCGTCCGCGGGGATCGTGAGGGAGCGCCTGGAGGCGGCGCTACGCGCGGAGACGCGCGAGGATCCCGCCGCGCTCGTCCGTGCGGCGCTGATCGATGCGGGCTTCGGCGGCGCGGACGGATCGGAGGGCGTCGGGCCGAGCAAGGACGAAGCGGCCCGCGGCGCGCGCGCCCCTCTTCCGCACGCGCGCACGGCCATGGGCCTCTCGCGCGTCGTGCTCGGGTTCGCGGCCATCGCCGCGGCCTTCGTCGGCGGCGCCGTCGCGCTCGAGGGCACGAGCGCCCGCGCGCGCGAACGCGACGTCGGCGCGCGCCCGCTCGAGCTCGTGCCTCCCCATGGCGGAGGTCTTCGCGTCGTCGCGACGCCCTGGGCCCACGTGCGCGTGGACGGCCAGCACGTCGAGACGACGCCGTTCGCACGCCCCATCCCGCTCGCGCCCGGCAAGCACTGGGTGACGCTCACGCACCCCGAGGCGATGGCGCCCGTCGAGCGCGAGATCGAGATCGTCCCCGGTGAGGTGGTGACGCTCGACGTGACCATCCCGCTCGTACCCGAAGACGGCGGAAAGGAGGAGCCATGAAGAGGAAGGTCGGCGAATCGAAGGCCGGGCTTGCTCTCGGTGTGATCTGCGCGCTCGTGCTCGCGGGTCCGTCCGACGCGCGGGCGTTCACCCATGTCGTCTCGCAGGGCGAGACGCTCGCCCAGATCGCCATCCGCTTCTACGGGACCCCTCGCTTCGAGGCCGCCATCGCAGGTGCCAACGCGCTCGACGCGCACGGCGGCAGCGCGATCGTGCCGGGGCAGCCGCTCGAGATCCCCGCGCCCGGACATCACCGCGTGAAGGAGGGAGACACGTGGTTCTCCCTCGCGCGCACGTACCTCGGCGATCCGAAGCGGGCCGAGACGCTCGCCCGCGCGAACGGCGCCGTGGCGTGGATCCCTCCGGTGGAGAACCAGGAGATCGAGATCCCGGCCGTCGTCGCGCACATCGCCGCGGACGGCGAGACGATGATGGGCCTCGCGCAGCGCTACCTCGGCGACGGCAACCGGGCGTGGGAGCTCGACCTCTACAACGGACGCGAGACCAAGAAGAAGCTGTTGCGCGGCGAGGTCGTGCTGATCCCGCTCATCGAGCTCTCGCTCACGGAGGAGGGCAAGAAGGCCGCGCGCGCCGCCGCCGAGCGCACACGCAGCGAGGGCGGCGGTCAAACCTACGAGGCCCAGCGTCGCGCCGAGGCCGACATCCCACCGTTGCTCGCCGACGTCCGGGCCGGGCGCTACGTCGACGCCGTCGCGAAGGGCAACCGTCTCCTGGGCTCGGGAGAGCTGACCCGCCCGCAGCTCGCGTCGATCCATCGCGCGCTGCTCGAGGCGTACGTCGCGCTCGACGCACCAGGCCTGGCCGCGGGCGCGTGCGCGGCATGGAAGGCGAACTCCCCGACCGAGGTACGTCTCGACGCACGGACCTTCTCTCCGAAGATCCGCGCGGCGTGCGCGGCGCCTTGAGGGCGGCGACGGCGGCGCACCCGAAGTACGCCGCGCGCGCAAGACGCGCGCGCGACGACGGCGTTCGAACCAAGTAGGATGCGGATCGTGACCGCGACGGAGAGGCGCGTCATCGCCGACAAGTACGAGGTGCTCGGCGTGCTGGGCGAAGGAGGCACCGGCATCGTCTACGACGCCGTCCGCATCGACGACCGGCGGCCCATCGCGCTCAAGGTGATGCACGAGACGCTCGCGGGCGACAAACAGATCCGCGGGCGCTTCCAGCGTGAGGCGGCCATCCTGCGGCGGCTCGAGGGCGAGCACATCTGCGCGATCGTCGACTTCGGCGAGGTGCCCACCGGGGAGGACGACAGGAGCCTGCTCTACATCGCGCTCCCCAAGATCGAAGGCGAGTCGCTCGCGGACCTCCTCGCGAAGGGTCCCATCGACGTCGATCGCGCGCTCGACATCATGATGCAGGTGCTGTCGGGCCTGGCATCGGCGCACGCGCAGGGCGTGATCCACCGCGATCTCAAGCCTGCCAACGTGCTCCTCGAAGGCGGCGAGAAGGCGGTCGTCGTCGATTTCGGAATGTCGAAGATCATCACGGGCGCGGGCACGGGGACCACGAACCTCACCACGCACAACATGGTCTTCGGCACGCCCGAATACATGTCTCCGGAACAGGCTCGTGGTGACGATCTCGACGCGCGCTGCGACGTCTACGCGGCCGGCGTGATCCTGTACGAGATGCTCACCGGCTCGCCTCCGTTCACCGGCGAGACGCCCCTCGGCATCCTGACCGCGCATCTCACGAGCGAAGTCGAGCCGCCGAGCAAGCGCGCGCCGTCGCGCGTCACGCCCGCCCTCGAGGCCGTCGTCCTCGGCGCGCTCGCGCGCGATCCCAACGAGCGCTACCGGTCCGCGACCGTCCTCGCCGCCGCGATCGCCCACGCGCGAGCTCACCCGAACGACGCAGGTGCGGTTCGCCCCGGCGCCTTCTCGGCGACGCCGGACGCGAACGTGTTCGCAACCACGGTGCCGGCCGCCGTCATCGGCGAGCTCGGCGTCGACGCGCACGCGCCGACGCTCGTCGGCGAGCCTCCTCCGCTCCTTGCCTCGAAGCCGCCGCCGAGCCGCCCGTCGGTCCGCCCGAAGGCGACGCCTGCGCGCCCGCCCACCATCCCGGCCGTCCAACCGCCGGCCTCGAGGGAATCGACGCGGACGTGGGTGCTCCTCTGGGTCGTCGTCGGCCTCGTGAGCATCGCCCTCGGCGTGTGGTTCGCGCTCCGGCGTTGAGACTCGACGCGCCGCGGCGTCACCCTCGTTCGCGCGCGGCGCGCTCGGCCCACGTCCTCGGCATCGGCCATGGCTCGCGACGCCACCGGCTCGGCGGCTCGAGCGCTGCGGCGACCTCGGCCGCGGAGCGCGCGGTGACCGTGGGGCCCACGAGGCCGAGCCCGTGCGCGAGCGTTGCGACCATCTCCTCGCGCCCCACGCCGAGCGCGGCGAGCTCGCGCACGGTGGTGCCTCCCGCTCTCTTCGCGAGGCGGTCGCCGTCCGGACCGACGACGAGCGGGACGTGGACGTACGACGGAACGTCGACGTGACCGAGGAGCCGCATGAGAAGGACCTGGCGCGCGGTCGACGCGAGCAGATCGTCGGCGCGGACCACGTGGGTGATGCCCATCTCCGCGTCGTCGATCGCGACCACGAGCTGATAGGCGAAGACGCCGTCGCCGCGGCGGAGGACGAAGTCGCCCACCGTCGTCGCGACGTCCTCCTCGACGCGTCCGTGGATCGCGTCCTCGAAGACGACGCGCGACGACTCCGGCACGCGCAGGCGGATGGCGGGCGGACGCTTGAAAGCGCGCTCGCGCGGCGCATTCCTGCAGGTTCCGGGATAGATGGTCTCCCTCCCCTCCTCGCCCGCATGCGGCGCGCTCGCGGCGCGCGCGATCTCGGCGCGGGAGCAGTCGCACGGATACGTGAGCCCCATCGCGTCGAGGCGCGCGAGCGCGGCCTCGTAGATCGACGTGCGCGACGACTGGAACGACGGCCCTTCGTCCCAGTCGAGCCCGAGCCACGCGAGGTCCTCCAGGATGCGCTCGGCCGATCCCTTCACCACGCGCGGCCTGTCGATGTCCTCGACCCGGAGCACCGTGCGCCCGCCGGCGGCGCGCGCGAACGCCCAGGAAGCGAGCGCGGTCCAGGCGCTACCGAGGTGGAGGTCACCCGTGGGCGACGGCGCGAAGCGGGTGCGAACCGGCTTGGAGGCGGCCATCGGGGCTCGTCATCGTACTCGTACTCGAATCGGCGGGGCGAGCGCTCGAGAACGCGGGCGCGGGCGAGGGCGAGTACGAGCACGAGCACGAGCGTGCTCGCCGCGCTCGCCGTACGACGGCGAGCACCGTTTCAACTGCTGGGGCGAAGCAGGAGCACCGCGAAATGCCGCGCGTCGTCCAGCCAGGCGTCCGCCACCGTCAACCCGGCCGAGGCGGCGAGGCGCTCGGCCGACGGGAGATCGTACTTGTAGGAGCGCTCCGTGCAGAGCGACTCGCCCTGCTCGAACGTGAAGGTGCCGCCGCCGACGGTCACGGACTGCCGGCGCGCGCTGACGAGATGCATCTCGATGCGACCCTCCACCGGCGCGTAGAAGGCGTAATGGTGGAAGCCGTCGACGTCGAAGTTCGCACCGAGCTCGTCGTTCATGCGGCGGAGCAGGTTCTTGTTGAACGCCGCCGTGACGCCGCGAGCGTCGTTGTAGGCCGCATGAAGGACGGCCGGGTCCTTCTTCAGATCGACGCCGAGCAGCACGCGGCCGTCGGGACCGGCGGCGGCGCGAAACCGGGACAAGAGGTGCGCCGCGTCCTCGGGATCGAAGTTTCCGATCGTCGAGCCCGGGAAGTAGACGACGGTTCGCGCGTCGTCGCGGCGCTCGGGCGACGGTAGATCGACCGTGAAGTCCGCGGCGAAGGGCGTGACCCGCAGCCACGGGATCTCCGAGCGGAGCCTCATCGCCGCCTGCTCGAGGTGCTCGCCGGCGATGTCGACGGGGACGTACTCGACGCAGCGTCGCGGACCGAGCGCGCGCAGGAGGATGCGCGTCTTCGTTCCGCTGCCCGCGCCCGGCTCGACGACGCGGCACTTCTCGCCGGACGCGGCGAGGCGAGCGGCGATGTCGCCGGCGCGCGCCTCGAGGATCGCGCGCTCCGTCCTCGTCACGTAGTACTCGGGAAGCTCGCAGATCGCGTCGAACAACAGCGAGCCCTCCGAGTCGTAGAAGTACTTCGGCGAGAGCCGCTTCGGAGCCGATCGGAGACCGGCGACGACGTCGTCGAGGAAGGCTTGCCGAGCGTCGTCGCGCGCGGAACGGGAGCGCGCGCGCTCGTGGCTCGATCCGTCGAGCGGAGTCATGCCACGTCCCTCGCGAGGCGGATGCCGGTGACCTGCCAAGCCGCGCTCGGCGGGAAGAAGTTGCGGTACGTCGCGCGGATGTGGTCCCTCGGCGTGAGGCACGATCCGCCCCGGAGCACGTGCTGGTTGATCATGAATTTTCCGTTGTATTCGCCGAACGCCCCCGGCAGCGGCTGGAAGCCGGGGTACGGGGCGTACGCGCTCTGCGTCCACTCCCAGGCGTCGCCGAGGAGCTGCGCCATCGCTGCAGCACGAGCGGGACGGGGATGGAGCGCATCGTCCTCCACGAACGAGCCCCTCGCCGCGGGGTCGCCTTTCGCGAGGGCGCGCTCGGCCGCGATCTCCCACTCCGCCTCGCGCGGCAGCCTCGCCCCCGCCCACCGCGCGTAGGCGTCCGCCTCGTAGCACGTGACGTGACAGACGGGCTCGCTCGACACGATCGGACGGGTGCCGTGGAGCGTGTGGAGGACGCGCGCGTCGAGATCCCAATAGAGCGGCGCCCGCACCGGCTCGCGCCCCGCGTGGACCCATGCCCAGCCGTCCGAGAGCCACAGCTCGGGGCGCCGATAGCCGCCGTCCTCGATGAACTCGAGATACTCGCCGCAGGTCACGAGGCGGGAGGCGAGCTCGAACGGCGTGACGAGGACCTGATGCCGTGGCCGCTCGTTGTCGAAGGAGAACCCGCTGCCGTCGTGGCCGATCGAGAAGACGCCGCCGTCGAATCGAACCCACGAGAGAGGCGGCGCAACGTCCTCCACCGGCGCCGTGCCGCCGGCTCGATAGGCCGGGCGGAGCGGGTTCTCGGAGAACAGGTGCTTCACGTCCGTGAGGAGGAGCTCTTGATGCTGCTCCTCGTGCGCCTTGCCGAGCTCGAGCGCGTCCGCGATCTCGGCGAGGCGCGGAGAGCCTTCGAGGTCCGCGAGACGTGCGTCGATCGCCTTGCGATAGGCGACGACCTCCGCGGCCGTCGGACGCGTGAGCATCCCGCGGCGCGGCCGCGCGTGCCTCGGACCGACGCTCTCGTAGTACGAGTTGAAGAGGTAGTCGTACGCATCCGAGAATGCGGGCACGCCGAGCGGGCGCAGCACGAAACGCTCGAAGAACCACGTCGTGTGCGCGAGATGCCACTTCACCGGGCTCGCGTCGGGCATCGACTGGACGACCCAGTCCTCGATCTCGAGCGGCTCGACGAGCTTCATCGTCGCTCTCCGAACCGCGAGCACCCGTGCTACGACACTCCGCCGATGGGCGGCGGCCCCCTCGGTCGAGCTCATCCCGCCGCCATAGACGTCCGCGACTTTCGAGACAAGGTTCAAATTGCCCCACTCGCCGGCACCACGACGTGCAATGCGATCGACGAGCCGCTACTCGACCTGAATCTTTGGAGTTCCAAGCAATGTCGGTCGGGCGCACCCATCGAGCTTCTCGAGTCGCACGACGCCCCCACTCCTTCGACGAGCCTGCCCGATGCCCCTGACGAGACGGAAGGTGCTGATCATGGCCGGCGCGGTCGTCGTCCCCGCCGCCGCGTTCGCCGCCCTGTACAGGCCGTTCCCCTCCGACCGCACGCCCGAGGGCGCGTACATGCGGATCGCACGCGGCGTCGCCCGCGACGATCCCAAGAGCTTCTTCGCGTACCTCGAGACGGAGGCGCAGTGGGCTTGCTACACGATCCGCGACTTTCGCCGGAAGGCGCGCGACCGCGTCGCCGCCACGTACCCCGAGCCCCAGCGCTCGGAGCTCCTCGAGGCCTACGGCCCGTACGCCGATTGCCCCGACGGGAGCGACGTCTTCGCCCTGGTCTATCGCGCTCGCGGATGGGCGCGACGCCTGCGCAAGGACCTCTCCGGGCCCGCGCAGATCGACATCGATCCCGCCGGTGAGCGCGCGAGCGTCGTCACGGTGCGCGGCACGCGATGGCCGTTCCGCAAGCGCGACAACGGCATCTGGGGGCTGACGGTCTTCACCGCCGAGCTCGTCGCCGAGTCCGAGAAGGCGATGCGCGATTTTGCCGTCGTCGACAGCGCCGCCGCGGACTACGAGCGACTGAAGAACGCCGCTCGCTGAGACGCCAGGCCGGTACGAGCGGGCGTGCGATCTCGTGCGCGAGGACGCGCCGTTCGGTCAGCCGGAGCGCGTGCGACGACGGCGCACGAGGAGCCCGACGAGGCCGAGCGCGCTCGAGAAGAGCACGATGCCGTTCGAGATCGTGGCAGGTGCCACGCCACAGCCCTGACCGATGCCGTGGCGGATGACGTATTCGCGTTGCGCTCCGCCATCCGTTTGCAAGTCGTGGCTCGTCGAGCTCGACGTGACGATCGCGACGTCGCCTCCGCCGGCAGGCACCGACACGAGGCGGCTGAATCGCACCAACGAGCTGCCCCCGCCGCTCTCGTACGGGGTCATGTCGATCTGACTCCAGACGAGGACGGTTCCTCCCGCCGCCCAACGCGGCCCACTGCCCAGGTCCGCGTTACCCGTCGCCCCCGGCACGGGCGTCGGTGGCCGCGACCCGTCGACGGGGACCGTGTAGAGCCGCGCGGTGTTGGTGTTCGGCGACGTCCCCGGCTGCCCGTTGCCGACTCCGCCATAGAACGCGACCGTCGTCTTGTCCGGCGAGAGCGCAAAGTCACGCGCGACGTGCGTGTTCTCGGTGTTGTTCGTCAGGTTGCGAACGACCTCGCAGGCCTTCGTCGTCGCGTCGGCGCGGTAGACCACGATGTCCATCGGCTTGGTGGATCCGCCGTCCTCGAGCGTGTGCTCGTGGCGGACCGCCGCGACGATCGTTCCGTCCGGCAAGAAGTCGAAGTGCGTGATCTCCGCGTTCGTGCAGCGCATCACGAGCTCGGGAACCGCGGAGGCCTTGTCCTCGACGGTCCACAGCTCCCAGTCCACACGCGAGGGCGGGGCGCTCGTGAACGAGATCCACCCGACGTGCGTATCGTCCTTCCAACGGGGAGCCACGGGACCGACGACGAGGGACCCGACCAGGGTCGAATTGGTGCCCCCGTCGGGAATCAGTCCGCCGTCGCCGTCCGCATGGGTCGGAGTGAGGTCGCGCGGGTCCGAGCCGTCGAAGCCGACGGTCGCGAGACGCGCGCCGACGCCGACCCTGTCGTGGATATACGCGATGCGCTCTCCGTTCGGAGAGAAGCGGGCGCCGTAGATCAAGTTCTCGAGAACCGTGACGCCGCCGTCGAAGTGTTCCGTCGAGGCGATCACCTTCGGCCCTTCTGCACCACACCCATCCTCGGAAGTGGCGACCACGAGGCTCGACGAGAAGGAGGTCGGCGCGCCGGTCCGGATGTCGTACCACGGGAAGACGACCCGGGCGGGCGTTCCCGGCGGGCCTTCCCACGTATCGCCATTCGATCCGCCGCCACGCGAGGAGGCGGCGGCGGTGATCGGCGCTCCGGTGTCGCTGTCGACGATCTCGAGGGTGCGCGGACAGCCGACCTCGCGCGCCTGCGACCCCCACGCGCCCGCCACGTGCGTGGATAGTCGGACCGCTCCATTGCCGGTATGGTCGATCGTGATCCGCCCTTCGACGAAGAACACCGGCGCATCGAGCGCCTCGAGATGGACGAGGACGGAAGCAGATGCGCCGTCCTTCGTCTCGCCGCTGACCTGTAGCGTGAACAGCCCCAGCTTGTCGGGTTTGATCGTCGGCGAAGGCGTCGTCGCGTCCTGGATCGCTTCGTTCCCGACCGAGCTCCCAGAGGGCGCGGCGACGACGGTCCATGCGTGCTTCGCGACGATGTCGGGCGCGATGCTGGCGCCGTCGAGCTTCGCGGTCTGCCCGAGATAGATCTTCGCCCGCGTGCTCGAGATCGTCAGCGTGGGTCCGACGACCGGCGCGGAAGCATCCGGCTCGACAGCCGCGTCGCTCGTATCCGCGGGCGGTGCGACGGGATCGTCGTCCCCGCAAGCAACGAGATGGGCCGCCCCCGCGGCGACGAGCGAGAGGAAAGCGACGTAGGCGCCGGACCGAGCGATGTGCATGTGGACCTCTCAGCTGAAGAGCTCGAAGTGAACGCATAGCATGCTCGTGCTCGAAATGGTTTGTCACCCGAGAGGGTGACCGCGGACGAGCTCGGCAGCGCTCCCCCGAACGATTGGCCCTCGTCAGCGGGCGCGCGACCGCCGACGGCGCCCCTCGAGCCCGTCGAAGCACGCGCGCGCGACTCGTCGTTCGCTCAGGAAGCAGGCGGAAGCGGGCGGACGATGCCGTACTGGTTCGGGATGAAGAGCTCGCGCCACCCCTGCTCGATCGCGGCGCAGAGCGTGAAATGCGGGTTCGCGAGGTGCGGGCGTGCGAGCGCGCAGAGGTCGGCGCGGCCCGAGAGGATGAGCGTGTTGATCTGATCGGCGTTCGAGATGCCGCCGACGGCGATCGTCGGGATCTTCACCTCGTTCCGCACCATGTCGGACCAGTAGGCCTGGTACATGCGGCCGTAGAACTTCGGGCGCGAGTCGGGCGTCGTCATGCCGCACGACACGTCGATGATGTCCGTGCCGCGCTCCTTCAGCGCCTGCGCGAGGACGATGACGTCCTCGTCCTCGATGCCGCCCGGGAGCCAGTCGGTCGCCGAGATGCGGACGCTCAGCGGCTTGTGCTTCGGCCATGCCGCGCGCACCGCCTCGAGCACCTCGAGCGGGAAGCGCATGCGGCCCTCGCGCGAGCCGCCGTACGCGTCCTTGCGGACGTTCGTGAGCGGCGAGAGGAAGCTCGCGAGGAGATAGCCGTGCGCCATGTGGATCTCGAGCAGGTCGAAGCCCGCCTCGTCGGCCATCTTCGTCGCACGCACGAAGTCGGCTTTGACCGCGTCCATGTCGGCGCGGTCCATCTCCTTCGGCACCTGGCTGTCGGGGAAGTAGGGGAGCGGCGACGCGCTCATGATCGGCCAGTTGCCGCTGTCGAGCGGTCGATCGCTCCCTTCCCACATCGGCTTCGTCGACCCCTTGCGCCCCGCGTGGCCGAGCTGGATGCCGATCTTCGACGCCGACATGGCGTGGACCGCGTCGACGATCTTCTTCCACGCGGTGACGTGCTCCGGCAGGTACATGCCCGCGCAGCCGGGCGAGATGCGGCCCTCGCGGGAGACGTCGGTCATCTCCGTCATGACGAGGCCCGCGCCGCCCATCGCGCGCGAGACGTAGTGCGCGAAGTGGAAGTCGTTCGGTAGCCCGTCGACGGCCGAGTACATGCACATCGGCGAGACGACGACGCGGTTGGGCAGGACGAGCTCACGCAGCGAGAACGGCGTGAACATCGCGGGCGCGTTCGGCTTCGTGCCGGGCACGCGCGCCTCGTGCCACGAGCGCACCTGCTCGGCGAACGCGGCGTCGCGCAGCTTGAGGTTGTCGAACGTGATGCGCTTGCTCCGCGTGAGCAGGCTGAAGGCGAACTGGATCGGCTCGAAATCGCGGTGGCGCTTCACGTTCTCGAACCAGAGGAGGCTGTCCTGCGCGGCCTTCTGCGTGCGCTCGACGATCGGACGGCGCTCCGCCTCGTACGACGCGAGCGCGGCGGGGAGATCGTCCGGCGTGGCGAGCAGCGCCTTGACGAGCGCGATCGAGTCCTCCATCGCGAGCTTCGTCCCCGAGCCGATCGAGAAGTGCGCCGTGTGCGCCGCGTCGCCGATGAGCACGACGTGCTGGCCCTTGTCGTTCGTGAGGCTCCAGCGCTCGTTCCGGACCGTCGGGAACTGCACCCAGAGCGATCGGTTCGGCAAGAGCTTCTCGCCGCCGAGGTGCTCCGCGAACACCTTCTCGAGGTACGCGATGCTCTCCTCGGTCGACATCCGATCGAGGCCGGCCGCGAAGAACGAATCCTTGTCGCACTCGGCGATGAACGTGCTCGTGTCCTCGTCGAAGCGATAGGCATGCGCCTGGAACATGCCGTGCTCGTTCTCGACGAAGTAGAACGTGAACGCCTCGAACTTCTTCTTCGTCCCGAGCCACATGTAGCGGGCGGAGCGAAGATCGATCGACGGACGGAACACGTCGGCGTGGCGCTCGCGGATCTTGCTCCTCACGCCGTCGCACGCGACGACGAGGTCCGCGCCGCCGAGGCTCTCGACCACGGCCTGGTAGTCGTCGACCTCCCTCTCGAAGATCAGCCGCACGCCGAGCTCGACGCAGCGGTCCTGCAGGATCCGCAAGAGCTCCTTGCGTGCGATCCCCGAGAAGCCGTGGCCGCCGGAGCGAAGACACTTGCCACGGTAGTGGATGTCGATCGCGTCCCAGTGGGCGAAGCTCTTCGTGATGGCCTCGTGCGTCGGCCCGTCGTTCTCCTCGAGGTACTCGAGCGTCTCGTCGGAGAACACGACGCCCCAGCCGAACGTCACGCCCGGAGCGTTTCGCTCGACGACGGTGATCGTCGCGTCGGGCCGCGCCTTCTTGTAGAGGAGCGCGAAGTAGAGCCCAGCCGGACCGCCACCAATGCACACGATTCTCATGCGACGCGCCCCTCCTACCATCTCGCGCGTGAGCGCGCGAGCCTGGCGGGGAAAGGCATCGCCGTCGCGCAAACGGTGCGCACGTGGCCGTCAGGCGATCGGGGGGAGGACGCCCCCCGCGCCCCTCTCGGCGGCCGAGACATCGGTCCCGGGCCGAGAGGTGGGTGAGCCTCTCGACCCGGGCTCGACGGTCGATGTCCGTCAGGCCGCGACGAGCCTGCGAAGCTGAACGCGCATCAGGTCGAAGCTGGGCGCGCTGAGCCCGCGTGCACGGCGCAACAGAAACAGAGCATGGTGCACCTCCGCCTCGTCTGGATCGTCCGAATCTCCATCGAGAAGGTTCCGATCCTTGGCGAGCGCAAACGCCGCCGCGAGCTCGTCACCTTCGGCCGCATCCAGGTACAAAAGGGCTTCTTCGAGTGACAGTGACTCGAGAGACGAGACGATCGGAGTCCCCGCGTCACCGCGGGAACGTGATGTGAGGGCCATCCAATACCTCTTTGGCTGTCACATACAGCCGATTCAATGAGAACAACGTCGGGGCACCCGTCCCCGGCGGTGGTTTGAGGCGCCCGCAGAGAGCGAAGATCGACACCGTCGGTTTCTTGGACCTCGTAGGTGAGATCCCCGCTCGCTACGAACGCTCGGTTTGTGTGCGCCAGACACGGGATCGCGCTGACGCCGAAGGGCGCGACGCTCGACGCGAACGAGACGGGCCGCGTACTGCTCCCGACGTGCTCCGTCGACCGCCTGCTCGTTGCTGCAGAGCTACCCGTCGCGGAGGTGCGCTGCAGCGTGGTTCGTGGTGCGGAATGAGTACCGCCTCCTCGCGCGTGGCAACGTGCTCCCGGCGGGTCCCGCCGCACGGGGTCGAGCTCGGCGCTGGACGACTTCACGGTTCGAGGCCCGGTCGCGCTCGATCTGCCTCGAGCAGCGCCCTCGAACCGTAGCCAGTGCTCGTTCGACATCGCCCTCCCACGCTCGAGGGATGACGAATCACCCCACGCCTTAATGAAGTTACGATCGCAAACTGGCGAGGACCACTTTCCGCGAGCATTTCTGGGCGCCGATGTAGGCGCCCCCGCAACGCACGGAGCCGGCCTCGCAGAGAGAACGATCGCTTTCTGGCTCGTGACGATCGCGGGCCGCATGGGACCTCGAGACGCCTGAGGCAAACCATTCGGAGCAAGCACCGGACCGATCGGCCTCTGGGTTTCGTTCTCGAAACAGACGCTCGACGGGCGCGTTTTGTTCCCGCAGAGCTCCACGGTCAGGGCTTCGCCTCGCCACGCGCGAGCGCGTCGATCTCGAGCCAGCGGACCATCATGCTGCCGGCGTGCTGCGCGTAGTCGATGCGCAGCTGCCAGTCGACGGGGCTGCCCGGCACCGCGCCACGCACCGCCAAGGGATCGGCGAACAGATAGGCCGGGCCCGGATGGAACTGCTGGCGCATGACGAACGCGATCGCCCGGCGGAGCTCCCGCTCGACGAGGACGAGCTCGGCATCACGAGCGTGGCGTCCCGCCAGCTTCTCGCGCCACAGGACGTGCGCGAGGGCCCCGGCCGCCTCGCCGCGGCTCGAGGCGGGCGTGACGCGTGGCGACACGAGCGGCCCGAAGCCGAACGATCCGTCGGCGTCGAACGGCGTCTCGTCGGCATCGAGCTGCAGGCGTCGCTGGAACTCGTGCCAGCGCGAGCAGAACTCGAGCGCTTTCTCGTCGGGTGCGCGATCCCAGAGCTCGGCCACGGCCTGGCAGGTCCAGTGCTCCTCGCTGAAGTAGTAACGGCTCCCGAAGAAGCTCCATCCCGCGCCCGAGAGCCGAGAGAGAGCGCGCCGCGCCGCATCGAGGTCGCGCGGATCGCCCGTGACCTCGTGCGCCCGCGCGAGCGCGAGCGCGGCCTCTCCCGTGAAGTAGAGGAACTGCACGTCGATCGGCTTCTTGTTCACCCGATCGTAGAGGTGCATCAGCTCGCCGTCCGGGCGCTGCTGGCTCCGCAAGAACGCCGCCAGATCGACGATGGCCGGACGGTACGAGCCGTCGGCTCCGGTCCGGACGATCTCCGTGAACGCGATCAACGCGAGGGCCGTCGACCCGATCTCGGCCTGCGGCACGTCGGGCGCGATGCACCGGTGCGCTCCGCAGTCGCGCATCATGTGATCGCGGAGCCGTGCGGCCGCTCGAAGCGCCGCATAGCGGATCGTCGGGTTGTCGAGCACCGCCGCGGCCTGCGCGAGGAAGAACGTGGTCCCGGCGTGGCGAGGCCAGTTGTAGCCGGGGACCGTCTTGTTCGTCGTCGCGTCGATGAGGTACCGGAACTCGCCGGACCCATCGACGCTCCGGGTCAGATGCGACGCGGCCTCGAGGACCGCGTCCATCACCAGCTCGCGCGTGAGGTCCTTCTCGGTCACGTGCGCCGGGCGCTCCTTGATGGGCACCATGGTCGCCGGGGTCGGAATGGCCGGCGGCTGGAACGGACGCCGCTCGAAGCGCACGCGCCGGAACGTCGCTCGATGCTTCACCTCGTGCGGGGGAACCCCGAGCTGATCGGCGAGGACCGCGATCACGGACTCCTGATGCGTGCCCCACCCGAAGCTCGCCTGCGCCCAGTAGTGGGCACGATCGTAGGCCTGGACGCTCAAGAGATCGTCCACGGTCGCGTACGCGACCTTGCCGTCGAGCGTCGCCTTGACCCCGTCGCGTCCGGGCACGAGCCCGAGCGTGAAGAGCAGCGGATGCAAGTAGAGCGGCGCCTCGCCGACGACGGCCTCCTCCGCCACCCAGACGTCGGGCAGCGGCTTCTTTCGCGCTTCGCCCGGGCCGTGGACGTCGCGCGCGACGCGCACGCCGTTTCGCCACCACGTGACGACGACCTCTTCACGAGCAGGCTTGCCCAGCGCGAACCAGGTCCGCACCGCCACACCGGCGAGGACGACGAAGAGGAAGTAACCGACGAGGAGCCGCCGAAGCGCGCGTGCGCTCATCCACGCCCCTTCCGCTTCTTCTTGCCGCGCCCTCGATCCTCCGCCCTCGCATTCGAGGTGGGCGCGTCGTCCTCGCGCGGCGCGTCCTCGCGCGGCGCGGCCTTCGCCGCCGGGGCACGCCGGCGCGGCCCCACCCACGCGA
Organism: uncultured Myxococcales bacterium; assembly: GCA_937949945.1. GTDB lineage: Bacteria > Myxococcota_A > Polyangia > Polyangiales > Polyangiaceae > Labilithrix. The sequence goes on along the minus strand of CALFEQ010000032.1, from coordinate 128,868 downwards.
GCTCGACGGCAGGGAGCACGACGACGTAGGGCAAGAGGAGCGCCGCGACGAGACCGAAGACGATCGCGCCGGTCAGCCCCACTTGGCCGTAGACGCCGCTGAGCCAGGCGGCGGTGACGACGATGGCGAAGAACGTCGCGAGGCCGAGCGCGAGCACGACGCCGGCCGCCACGCGCACGAGATGCTCGGCGAGCCGGTGCTTCCTCAAGAGAGCGATGCCGGAGGCGCCGAGGAGCGAGGCGACGACGACCGCTCCCGCGTCGACGACCCACCAGCGCGTGGGGAGCAGACGGAACACGCCGAAGAGGACGAACAGGGCGACGGCGACGTTCGCGACACCGAACCCGATGCGCGCGCGCCGATCCCTCGACTCGATCGGCAAGGCTTCCCCGCTCCGTTCTCCGTCGCCGGCCATCGCGTCCCCCTTCGGTCAGAACTGACCATAGATGAAGGGCTCCGCCTTCGCACCCGCGGCGAAGTGCAGGACCCACGCGCAGACGGCGAGCGTCACGCCCTGCACGACGGCTGGGCTCGCCACGAACGCGTTCTTCATCCGCGCGTAGACGCCGCGCGGAATGAAGTGCGTGACGAAGCCGAGCGCGAGCACTCCGAGCACGCGCGACGTGAGGTTCGGCGCGTCGAAGGTCAGGTTGCCGATGCGCGAGATGAGCAGCGTCGCGTGCGCGAAGGTCGGGGCGCGGAAGAAGATCCACGCGAAGCAGACGAAGTGGAAGGTCGCCAGCACGGCGAGCACGCGTCCGAGCGAGAGGCCCCCGGCCTGCGCCGCGTCCGCGGCGCCACGCGCGGCGCTCCGTGCACGCTGCCACGCGCGGTTCACCGCGAGCGCCCCGCCGTGGAGCGTCCCCCAGATGACGAAGTTCCACGAGGCGCCGTGCCAGAGGCCGCCGAGGACCATCGTGAGCATGAGGTTGCGGTACGTCTTCCACGTGCCGTCGCGGTTGCCGCCCAGCGGGATGTACAGGTAGTCGCGCAACCACGTCGAGAGCGAGATGTGCCAGCGGCGCCAGAACTCCTGGAGGTTCGCCGACGTGTAGGGCGCGTCGAAGTTGCGCGGCAGCTCGTAGCCGAACAGCTTCGCGCTCCCGATCGCGACGTCGCTGTAGCCGGAGAAGTCCGCGTAGATCTTGATCGCGTACGCGTAGACGCCGACCAGGCACTCCAGCGACGTGTAGCGCTCGGGGTTCTCGAACACGCGGTTCACGAGATTGAGACCGAGCGTGTCCCCGATGACGATCTTCTTCAGCAGGCCCGTCGCGATGAGGAACAGGCCCTCGGCCTTCAAGTCGTCGGACGCCTTCGGCTCGGCCGCGAGCTGCGGGAGCATCGCCTTGGGACGCACGATCGGGCCGGCGACGAGATGGGGGAAGAACGAGACGAAGAGCAGGTAGTCGAGGTAACGATCGGCCGGCCGGATCTCCCGGCGATAGACGTCGATCGTGTAGCTCATCGTCTCGAACGTGAAGAACGAGATCCCGAACGGGAGAACGAGCCGGAGGTGCACCGGCGAGACGTTCAGGCCGAGCCACGATGCGACGGTCGCGAACGAGTCGACCGCGAAGTTGAAGTACTTGAAGATGGAAAGGACGCCCAGGTAGTAGAAGATCGACGCGAGCAGCAGCGCCTTCCTCGCCGTCGGGTTCTCGGTGCGCCCGAGCATCCGGCCGATGAAGAAGTCGAGCGTGCTGCCGAAGAAGATGATGGCGACGCAGAGGAGCGTCCAAGCGAGCGGCCCGAAGGGCACCTCCTGCTCGGTCGCAGCGTCGTACGTCCCGATGAAGTAGAAGAGGTAGCTCGCGACCGTGAGCATCAGCGGTCGCAAGAACGAACGGCGTCGTAGCGACCAGAACGCCACGTACGTGACGAGGAGGAAGACGCCGTAGACGGGACTGTTGAAGAGCATGGACGCGCGCGATCCCGGCCGCCCGGTTCACGCGCGCCCCGTTATGTCAGCGCCGGCGCCGGATGGGCAAGGAGAACGCGACGCCCACCCCGTAGACGGCGCCTGCGAGCAGGACCGGGGCGGACAGCGAGGGCTGGACGCCTCGACCGTAGGCGCTCGCCGCCGCGAGGACGAGCAGCGCGAGGCTCACGAAGAAGACGACCGCCCACAGAAGCAGCGGCAGCCACCTCCGGAGGTAACGCGTCACGACGGCGAAGGCGGCTCCGACCAGCGCGCCGATCGAGGCCGCCGTCGCATACGCGATGCCCATGGCGACGCCGTCGGCGACGTCGCGCGCGGACGCCGCGGCGGCGACGGCTCGAGCGACGACCCCGTCGTCCGTCGCCTGGACGACCGAGAGCGCCGCCATGCCCGCGACGAAGCCGGCGATCCCGCCGGCCGTCGAGGGCGCCATCCGATCACCGCGGAGCGTGGCTTCGAGGTGCGCGAGCTCGCGGTCGTCCTCGTCCACCTCCTCCCGCGCGCGACGAGCCGTGGGGTCGCGCCGCCGTACGAGGGGCAGCGCGACCCAGCTCGGCTCGGGGGTCGCTCCGTGGAAGATGGGGGACGATCCCGAGTCTTCGTCGTTCTCCCATGCTGTCGGCATGCAGCTTCTCCAGAGAGGGCTCGGAGGCTCGGTCCCAAGCACGAGCCGGGCCAAGGCACGGGCGTCCGAAGCGCGTGACGCGGGCTGCGGCCTTCCGCACGGGCTTTGTGCGGCTCGGAGGTTGCTGCCGGACTCGGCGCGTTCTATTCGTCGGACGTGCCTCATCCCCTCGGCGGAAAGACGACGGTCGCGATCGGCGTGATGCTCGCGCTGCTCGCCATCCCGTACACGACACCGCGCCTCGCGCGCCTGCGCGTCGTGCGCGCGCCGTGGGACAAAGCCGAGATCGTCGCCGAGGAGGTGGCCGAGACGACGACGGCGCCGATCCCGGCGCCGACGCAAGGCGAGATCGAGCTCCGCGCCTCCAAGAACGAGGCGACCGTGACGAACGCGCTGCCCGAGTCGCCCGTGCTCGCGCAGCCCGCAGCGGCCGCGGCCCTCGCGCAAGCGAAGGGCACGATCGCGATCGAAGACCCCACCGGGCGCGCGCTCGACGCGTTCTACACGCGCCTCGCGAAGACGAAGAGGAAGGAGCCGGGCGCCGTCACGCGCATCCTCCACTACGGCGACAGCGTCCTGACGAGCGATTACATCTCCGGGACGATGCGGAGGAAGATGCAGGCCGAGTTCGGCGACGCCGGACACGGCTTCATCCTGATCGCGAAGCCCTGGGACTGGTACTTCCACAACGATGTCGTGCAGGGCTCGAGCGGTGGATGGAGCTCGAGCCGCATCACGGGTCCGTTCAACCGGGACCTCATGTACGGCATCGGCGGCGTGAGCTTCACGGGATCGCCCGGCGCGACCGCCTGGTTCGGCACGTCCACGGGGAAGACCTACGGCAAGAAGGTCTCGCGCTTCGACGTCTATTACATGGAGACGCCGAACGGCGGCGAGATCGAGCTCAAGGCCGACGGCAGGACCGAGCGGTTCTCGACGAAGGGAGACACGAAGGTCTCTCGCATCAAGTCGTTCTCCGTGCCCGACGGCGAGGCGCGGATGACGCTCAAGGTCGTCTCGGGCGCGCCGCGACTCTTCGGCGTGGCGCTCGAGCGCGACGTGCCCGGCGTCGTCTACGACGCCCTCGGCGCGAACGGCGGCCGCGGCGAGCTGCTCGGCGCGATGGACGCGGGGCACTGGAAGGAGCAGATGGACCTGCGCGACCCGGCGCTCGTCATCCTCAACTACGGGACGAACGAAAGCGAGGTCGGCATGGCCAGCCGCGAGGCGTACGAGAAGACGCTGCGCGCGCTCGTCGACAAGCTCAAGGGCGCGGCGCCGAAGGCCTCGATCCTCATCGTCGCGCCGCTCGATCGCGCCGAGAAGACCGAGTCGGGCGGGCTGCGCACGAAACCCGTCATCAAGAAGCTCGTCGAGTGTCAGAAGAAGGTCGCGGCCGAAGCAGGGGTCGGCTTCTGGAACACGTTCGAGGCCATGGGCGGCGAAGGCTCCATGGCCACGTGGGTGCGCAAGGGCCTCGCCGGGAGCGACCTCACGCATCCGTCGCCGCAGGGCGGCGAGCTCCTCGGCGAGCTCCTCTACAACGCGATCGTGAGCGGCTTCGAGGCGTGGCAAGGCGGCGGGAAAGGCCCGCCGCCCAGCACGAACTAGAGCGCCGCTCGATGACTACCAGTTCCAGACGTCGTTGGAGGAGCTGCCGCCGCTGCCGCCGGGGGCCGGCGGCGTACCGCGCATGAGCTCGACGGGATCCGCGACGGACTCGTTGTCCTTGCCGTCCCAGAGCGTCACCTCGACGACGAGCTTCGTGATGTCGTCGTTCACGTCGAGGAAGCCGTCGGCGTCGTCCTTCACGGTGCAGCGCCCGTCCTCGACCGAGAGCTGGGTCAGCGCGTAGCGGAACGTCCGGGCCGGGTTGTCCACGTCGCTCGAAGGCCACCCGCCCCCCACCTGTTCGGAGGCCGAGCCGAAGTCGACGAGGTGCGTCGCGCGGAACGACGAGGGCTTGGCGATCGACTCGTAGAGATGCGCGAGCTCGCAGCGCTCCTGCGACAACAGGACGTTCCCGTCCTGGTCCTTGATCGTGAACGCGATCGCCGAGACCTCGAGGTTGCGACGAGAGTCGTCGTCGCGGTCGGCCGCCTCGACGACGATGTCGAGCTTTCCGTTGAAGAACTCGCGGGCCGTGGCGCCGTCCTCGTTCGCGACGTAGATGCCCTTCAGCTCCGGGGGCACCGAGTCCTGGTACCCGACGAACAGCTTCGCCGGGTCGAGCATCTTCATGTTCTCGGCGTCGATGAAGTTCACGTGGACGTGCGCGAGGCGCATCGAGGCCGGCGCCGGCACCGGCGCCGGCGCGAGGGTGCCGATCACCTCGCCCTTCGTGACCGGAACCGGGTCCGCGGCCTTCGCGATCGCGTCCGTGGGGCGCACGTGCATGAGCTGCGTGATGACGTGCGAGACCGGATCGTAGATGGCGACGACCGTCGCCTGCGGATTGGTGACCTCCGCGATCCGACTGCCGGTCCAGTCGAAGACGGCGGCGAGACCATCGTGCGGAGCGTGCACCTCCGCGCTGACGGTCATGTCGGAGCGGATGACGTCGAAGCCCGTGTGGTAGTAGCCGAGCTGCCCGAAGAGAACCGGCGTGCCGAGTCGGTTGAGCACGGTGGTCTTCGTGTCGTCGAGCGGCCACGCGGGCTCGAACCCGTCGAGCACGACGTGCGTGTCGAGGTTCCGTCCCTTGAAGAACTCGGCGATCAGCCGGTACGGCGTCCCGTCGTGGTCGACCTCGAAAATCCCGCCGTTCGGCAGGATCGCGTCCTCCGACGCGCCGACGTCCTCCGAAGTCTCTCGCCCACAGGCGATCGCGAGGAGGGCAAGCAGTGGCAGCGTGAACGTCGTTTTTCGAAGCTGGCGAACGGGCATGCCGCCGTATAGCAACGAGTTGCGCAACGGCAACCTCATTTGCGCACATTGTGCAACAGCGGTGTCGCTTTCAGGCTCTCGGCCCTTACCCCCTCGATTTCTCGAAGGTTTTCAGGACAGGCTTCGGACGACCCGCCCCGAAAGGAAGGAGCGACCCCACCTAGCAGCCGGCGACCTCGCCGTGCGAAAATCGCGAGATCGTGGCAGAGTCCAACTTTCCAGACCAGTCGCAAGGGCCCTCGAACGCATCCCCTCTCGCCGACGCGGAGAGCGCGCCATCGAAGCGCTCGGCGCGACCTTCGGGTCCGCCCCGGCGCGAGACGATGGAGGTGAAGCTCGCGTGGCTCGAGCCCGCGAGCGACGGCGAAGGCGCGGCCGCGCAGGATGCCGAGCCGCAGGCTCCGGAGTCATCGCCCCGATCGTCGCGAAGGAAGCCGCCGCGCCTTCCGGGCGCGAAGGTCACGCTGCCGCCGATGCCCCTCGTTCCTCCGGACGGACCGCCGCGCCATCGGACGATGGAAGTCGAGATGAGCTGGCTCGAGGTGGTCGACGAGAAGGAAGGCGGTACGGAGCGCGAGAGCTGATCCGTTCGGGCTAGCCCTCGTCGCCAAGACCATTGCCCGAATCGGGCGCGGTCAGGGCTCGGAGGGCGCGGGCGCCTGCGGCATGGTCGACGGCTCGACCGGAACGTCACGCGTCTGGCTGGGGCCGAGGCCCGACTCGCGCCGCCAGGCGGTGTACGCGCGCATCAGGTCCGAGGCGAGCGCGCTTCCGAGCTGGGCATAGCCCTCGCGCGTGAGATGGCAGCGGTCCTTCTGGGCGCGCGGAGGTTCCTCTTCGGCCCACTGCGCGATCGATCCTTCGCCGCCCATCGCGGCCAGCTGATCGTAGAACGCGCAGCCGGCCGCCTCCGCCACGCGACGTTGCGTGGCGACGATCTCGAGGATCTTCGGCGCGGTCCTCCATCCTTCCGTCGTGCGGACGGCGCGATCCGGCGGGCCGAGGATCAGGCACGACGCGGACGGGACCGCGCGCGCGACGCGACCGAGGAGATCGACGAGCTGCCGCTCGTAGACGTACGGCGGCATGTCGACGTCGGTCGACTCGTTCGTGCCGTACGCGAGGACGACGAGCGCGGGCGCGCGATGCGCGAGCTGCTCCGCCCAATGCTGCTCGTTCCACGCGAGCGCGGTCGACACGCGTGCGCCGTTGATCCCGAGCGCGTCGACCACGACGCCTCGCTCCTCGCGATCGAGGGAAACTCCGAACACGCGCACGTCGCCGTCACCGACCGCGCGCACCTCGAGCTGGTGCGCGGAGCCCTCGGCCACCGAGAACGAGCGGAACGCGGACACGGGGCGCTCTCCGCGCGTCGAGACGCGGACGACGCGCACGCCGTCGATGAAGACGTCGAAGGCACCGCCGCCGGGCTGCTCGAGGTACGCGAGCTCGGCGTGCGACGTCTTCGCCGACACGTCGGTCCACGCGCGCGCGCCGCGCTTGCGCGTGGCGAGCCCGATCCCGAGCAGGCCGTACATGCCGTCGCCGACGGGCTTGCCGCGCTCGAGCTTCGCCTTCTCGGTGCCCCACTCGCTCGACATGCCGACGCGCACGCCGTCCTGCAGCCACTGCTTCCACGGCCGGCCGATCGCGACGAACCCGCGCCCGCCGTCCCCGAAGCGCGCCTGGAGCGCCCGACGAACGGTAGCGGTCTGGACGTCCGCGGCCGTGTGCGAGTCGCCGAACTGCGTGATGCGCACGTCGTCCTGCGCCTGCCCGGCTTCGAGGCGAGCGAGCGCCTCGAAGAAACGGCGGAGCGCGCCCGGACGCTCGAGCGCTCCCACGGACGATGCTCGCGTCGGCGTGACGATCTCGGCAGGCGTCTCCGCGATCGGGGGACGGCCGGTCGTCGCGCTCGCCTTGAGCCCATCCAACGCCGTCGGCTTCGGCGTGGACACCGTCTCGCCGCAGCCGAGGCCGGGCAGACAGGCGAGCACGGCAGCAAGGGCGAGACGACGCACCACCATCGATCCTTCCATACGGTCGCGTCGGGGCGAAAGTTTGTTAGCGTTGCGGCGTGGAGGACTCGCCCGACTCCGAAGGCGTCGACCGTGGCGCGGGCTCCTCGTCGTCTCCGGAACCGGCCCGCCCCTCTCGCCGGCCGCCTTCCATGGCGCCGGCTCCCGGGACGTCGGTCCCTTGCGAGAAGCGCCCCTCGATCCGCCCGCGCGAGTCGCCCCCGCCGCACGGCAACCGCTGGTCCAACGTCCATCGCGTCCTCTTCGCGGCGATCTGGGTCCTCGGCCAGCTCGCGCTCATCCTGACGGCGAACCGCCGCGTCGACGGCGCCTTCGGCTTCCGGATGTTCAACGAGTCCTCGACGATCAAGCTCACGCTCTACCGCGAGATCGATCGTCCCGGCGGACGCGAGCGCGTCCGCGTCGAGGGCGGCGCTTGGACGGCGCGCGGGCCCGACGGGACGCCCCGTCGAATCACCTGGTACGAGCGCATCCCGAGGCCTCGCTGGGTCTTCGACGCGGAGATGCATGCTTCGTACGGCGCGGCGACGCAGCTCGAGCGCCTGCAGAACGCGCTCGATTATCTCGCCACGCACGTGCCCGAGGACGACGAGACGCGCAGGTTCGTCCTCGAGGTGGCGGTGCGACGCAACGGACGCGAGCCGGTGATGCACCGGCTCACGAGCCCGGAGCGGACGACGAACGGCACGAACGGCGAGCACGCCTCGAACACACCGGATTCGCAAGAGCGCCCGGCATGGGCCGCGCGAGACGGAGGTCGTTGAGTTGGTCTCCGCGCTCGCCCGTTTCCGCGACGAGATCGCCGACGGATACGTGCTCGGCACCGTCCGCGCCGTGATCGGCGTGCTGCTCGGATGGCACGCGCTCTCCGCCGCGCAGGAGCTCGCGACGGTCGGGTACTTCGGCGACGCGTTCCACACGCCGATCGTGCCCGAGGCGCTCGTGCCGTCGCATCGGGTGTACGCCGTCGTCCTGGCCGCGCGGGTGTGCCTCGCGGTGATGGTCGCGATAGGCGTATGGGCGAGACCCGCGCTCGCGCTGAGCGCCGCCTTCGGGCTCTGGCTCCTGCTCTGCGATCGCAACCAGTTCCACCACAACCGCTACGCCCTCTACTGCTACGCGCTCTTGCTCTCGCTGACGCCGTGCGATCGATCGTGGAGAGCGACGGAGCCGTCCGTCCTATTGCCGCGCCGCGGCCCGTTCTGGGGAGTCCGCCTCGCGCAGCTCCAGGTGTCGCTCGTCTACTTGGCGTCCGGGGGATCGAAGCTCCTCGATCCCGACTGGCGCGACGGGCTCGTCCTCGCCGACAGGATCGCGCGACACGCCCACCTCGCGATCGAAAAGGGCGTGCCGCGCGAGCTGGTGGAGCTCCTCGCTCGGGTCGACGTGGCGAGCGCGATGTCGAAGGCCGCGATCATGACCGAGCTCGCCATCTGCGCCGCCTTGTGGATCCGCTCGACGCGCGTCGTGGCGCTCTGGTGGGGGCTCTGGTTCCACGTCGCGATCCAGGTCACGTCGAAGGTGGAGACGTTCACGGTCCTCACGCTCGCGATGTACGGCGTCTTCGTCACGCCCGACTGCCGCACGCGCACGCTCCGCTTCGACCCGTCGAGGTTCTCGGGCAAGCTCGCGGGCACCATCGTCCCGGCCCTCGACTGGTTCGCGCGGTTCGAGGTCGAGCCGTGGGAGCCGGACGATCAGCGCGGCCACTCCGTCGTCGTGATCCGGCGGGACGGCGAAAGGTCGACCGGCATCCGCGCCTTCGCGATGCTGACGCGATGCCTGCCGCTCCTCTTCCCGCTCTGGGCTCCGGTCGCTCTCCTGGCGAGCTTCACGAAGCGAGGCGATCTCACGACGCGCGGGTGAGGCGCCGCCGTCAGTCGCCGGCGCCGGACGGACAGCAGACGGTGATCTCCTCGGTCAGCGAGACGCTGCCCGAGATCACCTCGTCCACTGCCTTGCACGTGCCGGGGACGCGGTCCGCGACGTATCGCGCGGCGACGTAGCTGCTGCTCGTGTCCGGGTTCTTGCAGCTACCGTCGGCGAGGATCTCTTTCGGCGTGTCCTCGCAATCCGACGAGCCGTGGAGCCGGACGCGAGCGTTCGTGCACGTGTCCGTGGTCTCGCAGCGGCACGATTCGCACTTGCGCGTGTCCTCGACGGCCGCTCCGAGCGCGCGCCGCCTCGAGTAGCCCCTCGGGCAGAGGGCGTTCCGCTGCGGGCGGGCCACGCAGAGGCGATAGCCGTCGCTCGGGGCATCGATGCAGCGCCGGTCCGCGGAGCACCCTTCGGTGCGCGCCTCGACGAGCGCGCACGACCGGACGGAGTTCGTCTCGACCGGGGGCGGCTTCTCGTTCTGCACCGTGCTCGTACAGGCGACCTGCGTCGGGGCGAGCGGCCCCACGCGCACGAAGCTGCTCGCGAGATTGAGGTTCACCGTCGTGCACGCAGACGAGAACGACGTGACCGCTCCGGCGATGCACACGAAGGTGGGGAATTTCTCGAGTCGTGCGGTCCCGGTGGTGCAGCTCGGGGTGCCGACGGGCTCACCGCACGTGCATCCGCAGAGAAGCGTCGAGCCCGATCCGGACGGCGGCGAGGCGATCTCCACGAGATCGACGCCGTCGCTGTATCCCGACGGACAAGGGCTCGCTTCGCCGGCCTTTATGGCGACGAACGACCACCCGGACGGCGGGGCGACCGCGCAATACCTGTTCTCGCCACACGACGGCCCTCCCTCTTCTTCCTCCTCCTCGGGGGTCTCGCCGCCCGTGTTCCTGTCGGCCTGACCGTCGCCCTGACTGGTGCCGGCGTCGTCGGTCACTTGGCCGCCGCTCTGGAACTCGTCGAGGTCGGTGAGACTGCAGCCGACGAAGAGGGCGAGGAGGATCCCGGCGCCGAACACGCGGCCGGGCTTGCTGCGCTCGAGTGGAGGACCGCCTGCCATGATACGTCCGCGACGCACGCACCATCGTGCGACGCAGACTTCAGCATTCCACCTTCACGTGGCGACGCGCAAGGCGATCCTCCTGCGCCGTCGGATGCGATCAGTCGAGGTACTCGATCCCCTCGCAGTTCGCGCTCACCCACTCGCGGTTCGCAGGGGCGCAGAGGTTCGAAAGGCGCCCGCCCAAGCGAGGCATGCAGTTCACGTAGCCAGGGTTCGGGCAGACGAGCATCTCCTCGACGTCGATCGCGCGGCGGTCCCGCGTCTCCACGCCGGACAGCAACGTGAGCTTCCCCTTCACACGCGCCTTCTTGCCGTCGACGAACTGATTCTTCTCGCCCGGGTCGAGCAAGAGCTCGTAGAGACCGTCCGGCGTCTGCACGGCATGACCGGTGCTCTCGCCGCCGATGCCCATCACGCTCGCGAGCTGGCCCTCGACCGTCAGCGTCTCTCCGTCGGCAGGCTTCGTGTCGGCGTCGCTGCTGTAGCGCGTGGTGCTGATCGGACCGAGCGGGCCGTCCTTCGTCTCCTCGACGACGATCTGCGCGGGCACGACGTCCCGGCAGAGACGCGTGCGGTGATCGGTGATCTTGATCGACCAGCTCTCGATGCCGCGGATGAAGCCGCCCGTGTAGACGCGCGATCCGCAAGAGGTGCTCGAGAGCGTGAGCTCGTAGTCGCGCGGGTTGCGCGCCACGGCGATCTGGCAGAAGCCGTCGACGGCCTCTTCGAGGTGCGCCTTCGCTTTGCCGTCCGCCGTGAGCTCGAGCTTCGTGTGGACGTCGCAACGCGGGTTCGGAACGAAGTTCGGCGCCTGATAGAGCTTGAAGCTGCCCGGCGTGATGCTCGCGGCGTTCGACTCCTGCTCGGTGACCTCGGCGTCGTCGCCGGCGGCCGCGGTGCAAGCCACGGCGAAGGGAACCGAAACCAAGACGGCAAGAAGAGAGAAGGAGAGCTTCATGACTTACCCCTGAGGAAGGAAAAGGCACGAGGTGACGACCGCGTCGTGAGCGCACGACGCGACGCACGCGGGATCGAACGCGCGGAGAGGTTCCTCCCCCGTCACCGCCTACAAGACCCCACCCGACGCCACTTGGTATGATGTCCGGGCACACCTCGGTCAAGGCGAAATCGACACGAGACGATCCATTTATGTCATCGGCATCATTGATGATTTCGGCGCCGCACGTGGGTCGTCAGCGATCCAATTTACGTCCGCGAGATCGCTCGTGATCCGTGCGCACACGTCGGATCGCCCGACGGCGGTGCGCGAATCGTGAGAACGCGCTCGCCGAATCGCGCAGCGCCGTTGCTCGAATCGTGCGGTCCTTCAGCCCCACTCGGTCCGCTGGACGACGGGCAGCTGCAGAGCGCGCTCGCGATCGAGATCGAGGTTGCCGACGTGCAGACAGAGCGGCGTCTGCACCCACTTGTAGATCGACTGCGTGAAGAGACGCGCGAAGCGCGCCACCCACGCCTCGACCTTCGCGCGCTCGTACTCGGGGAACATCGTGACGAGGACCTCGCGCACCTCGCTCGGCGACATCTTCTCGCCCGCGTAGAGCGCGAAGCACGCGTCGAGGACCGGGAACGGCATGAGCTCCTTCTCGTCCTCTTGGTTCTCGGCGAGCTCCGCCGAGGCGGGCTTCTTCAACGTGAGCGCGATGCCGGGCATCCCGGTCTTCTCGAGGAGGTAGTCGAGGAGGTAGTTCACGACCGTCTTCGGGACGTTCGCGATCACGCTGAGCGCGCCCTCCATGTCGCCGCCGATCGTCGTGTAGCCGACGGCCTTCTCGCTCATGTTGCTCGTCTGGAGGAACAGCCCGCTCGCGGAGTTCGTCCACGTCCACATGCGCTCGCTGCGAATGCGTGCCTGCACGTTCTGCCGCGCCATCGAGCCGAGCGTCTCGCCCGGCTGGAGCATCTTCTCCACGGCGGCGAGCTCCTGCTCGAAGGCGTCGTCGATCGGCACGACCGCGAACGGCGCGTCGAGGTCGGCGGCCGCCTGCGCGGCGGCGGCCTGCGTCTCCTTCGACGAGTAGCGCGAGGGCATGAAGAACGCGCGGAGGATTTCGTGCGCCTTCGCCTTCTCCGCCTCGGGCCCGAGGTGACCGAAGCGCATGTGGATCCAGCGACGGGCGATGTAGAGGCAGAGCAGACTGTCGCGCCCGCCGGAGAGCGCGACGCCAATCGTCTTGAAGGCGCCGATCTTCTCGAAGTAGTCGCCGACGCCGAGCGCGAGCGCGTCGAGGAGGTCCTCGCAGAACTCCTCGCGCGGCGTCTTCTTCGGCGGATCTCCGGGGAGGAAGAAGCTCCGGTTCAGGGGAATCGGATAGACGAGGCCCTCGCGCGACGTCGTCGGCTCCGTCGCCTTCACGCGCTCGATGCGCGGAGCGGTGGCGGCGAACGTCTCCTGATCGGCGCGCCACGTCGTGTTCTCGGTCCGGAGGCGACGCGTGCGATCGAGGTCGACGTTCACCGCCGCGACGCCCTCCTTGAAGCGAGGCGCGTCGAGGACGAGGCGGCCGTTCTGCGCGACGTAGCCGCCGCCGTCGAAGACGAGTCCGTCGTTCGCCCCGACGAGGTTCGTGTAGACGACCGTGCACTGGTTGTCGGCGGCGCGCGTCGCGATCATCTCGCGTCGGGTCGAGACGACGCCGAGGCGATACGGCGACGCGGAGATGTTCACGACGACCTCGGCCCCCGCATACGACCGGCGCCGCATCGGACCGTCCGGCGACCAGATGTCCTCGCAGACCTCCACGGCGAGCGTGCCGAAGTCGAAGTCGAAGACGAGGTCTCCGAAGGGCACCCCGCGCACCTCGTCGACGAGCCCCGGCTTTCCGCCCGCGAAGACGCGCGCCTCGTAGAAGACGTTGTACGTCGGGAGCTTCTCCTTCGGGACGAGCCCGAGCACCTTCCCGCGGTGGACCACGGCCGCCGCGTTGTAGAGGTGCGAGCCACGCGCGACGGTGAGCCCGAGGGTGAAGACGGCGCCGAAATCCTTCGTCTCGGCGGCGAAGCGCCCGAGCTCGTTCCACTGCGCGTCGATGAAGGCGCGCCACTGGACGAGATCCTCCGGAGCGTAGCCCGCGACGAGCTGCTCGGGGAACGCGACGATGGTGGCGCGGTCTTCGGCGGCCTCCTTCGCGAGCGCGATCGCGCGATCGACGTTGGAGCGGACGGCGCCGACGGTGGTGTTGACGTTCGCGATCGCGATGCGGATGAGCCTCATTTCTTCCTCGATGCAGAGCCGGATCGCGCGAGTACGCTCTCTCGCTCGTGGGGCAACTCCCGAGCCTTCCCTTGGTGTTTCGCGCTTGTCGCCTGCCTTGACCCTAGGCTTCAGCGCGCCTCGGCGACAAGACGCTCGATCTCGCCGACGAGCGCGTCCGAGGCGACCAGCTTGCGCTCCGCGCCGCCCGGGTCGATCCGCCGGAGCTCGTCGGGGAGCGCGCCGATCTCGTCGCGCGCCCGAGCCCGAGCGGCCTCGAGGTCGGCCCGGGCGTCGGTCTCGGCGACCGGCGCCGCGTCGCGCCAGACCGGCTGGAGCATCGCGCGTGCGCCGCCGCTCGGGGCCGGCTCGCTCGCGAGCGCGACGAGGTCGTGATCGGAGAAGCGCCACACCTGGAGCTCGCCGGGGAGCGTCGTCTTGCCCGTGCCCTTCGCGACCTTCATCGTGATCGCTCCGTACCCGTTGACGACGAGCTTGGCGACGGCGCCGATGCCGGCGGCCGCGTCCGGCGAGCAGACGACGTTCTCGCCGACGCCGAAGCCGTCCGCCACCTCGCGCAGCTCGGCCACGCGCTGCTCGTCGAGGCCGTCCGAGACGTAGATCTTGGTCTGCGGCGAGCCGAGCTCCGCGAGGATCCGTCTCGCCCGGACGATCGTCTCGGGCGTGACGTTCGAGTCGATGCGGACGGACGCGAGCTTCCCGCCCGTCGCCTCGACCGCGTGACGAAGCCCGCGCTCGGTGTCGTAGGTGTCGACGAGCATCGTCGTCGGAAATCCCTCGAACGTGCGCGCGTACGCGGCGAAGAGCTCGCGCTCGGTCTGCTCGCGCGACACACCGGGCCGCTCGGCGGCTTGCACCGCGAAGTGGTCCATCCTCCCCGTGCAGGGGATCCCCCACCGCGCCCATGCCGCGACGTTCGACGTCGCCGTCACGCCCGCGACCCACGCGGCCCACGTCGCGTCGAGCGCCGCGGACGGGTGCGTCCGCCGCTGCCCGAACTCCATCACGCCCTTGCCGCCCGCGGCCAGGACCACGCGCGCCGCCTTCGAGGCGACCATCGACATGTGATTGACGAACCCGAGCCAGGGCGTCTCGATCAGCTTCGCGCGCAAGAGGTCCGTCCGCACCTGGAGCAGGGGCGTGTAGATCGAGAGCGGCGCTCCGCCGACGACGAGCGGCGATCCGTCCGTGCGTGACGCAGGCCCCGCGAAAGCGACGGAGCCCTCGAGCATCGCGTCGATGGATCCCTGGAAGCCGCGGAGCGACCGGAACCTCTCGAGCACCGCCGGCCGCGCGCGGAGCACCGGCCCGATCGTGGGGTGCTTCTCCAGCGCGGCGATCTCGGAGCCGTCGATCGCCATCTGCGCGGCGTGCTCGAGGATCCTGCGCAGCCCGGAGAAGAGGACGAACCGCCGGTTCTTCGGCATCCGGCGGAAGAAGAACGACATCGTCACTTCCTGATCGAGCCGCCCCTCGTCGGCGTGGGTGAGCAGCGTGGTGAGCTGGTAGGCGTCGATGCCGAGCGTCGGGAGCGTCATTGGTCGAATCCTATGCCGGGGAACATGGTGCCGAGAGAAAAAGTGTCAAAGACTCTTTCTCGATCGACTGCACCCCTTCGAGCGTCCCTTCCGATCGGACGACCGCACGTCCTCGTCCGGTCAGGGATGCGGACGGCGGCGGATCCAGCCCTCGATCTTCGCGCGAGCGGCCGCGGGATCCCCGCCCGTGCCCTCGAAGCCGACGAGGTACACGTGCTCGTCGTACCACCCCGTCACCAGGGCGCGCTTGCCGTCGGGGAAGACCGCGAGCCCCGACCCGCGGTCCATCCCGGGTACGCGGTAGACGCGGGCGGTCCAATCGTCGGTGTCCACGACGGAGACGCTGTTCGTCTCCTTGCCGTAGTCGGCGGACCAGACCCAGCGCCCGTCGCGCGAGACCTCGATCGACTTCGGCGAGCTGCCGACGTGCAGCGCGTGCACCACCTTCTCGGTGGCGACGTCGATCGCGTGGAGCATCGAGTCGTGGAAGCAGGAGACGAAGAGGAGCCTGTCGTCGGGTGAGAGCGCGAGATGTCGCGGGATCGGGCACGCCGACAGCGTGTGCCGGTCCTTCATGTCCGGCCCGCGGAAGACGTCGATCGAGGCTCCGTTGAAGTTGGCGGCGTAGAGCACGCCCGCGCGGGTGCTCGCCATCCCGCGCGGGTTCTTGCCCGTCGTCCGGAGCGTCCGCACGACCTTCCCCTTCGCGACGTCGATCTGCGAGACCGACTGCCCCGACCAGTTGGCGGCGAACAGCCACGTGCCGTCGGTGGAGAGCACGAGGATCTTCGGGTGCTCGCCCACGGGTATCTCGCGCGTGACCTTGCGGGTCTCGAGGTCGATGAACTGCACGCTGTTGCGCAGGAAGTTCGAGGCGTAGAGCGTCTTGCCGTCGCGGGAGAGCACGCTCTCCACGACGTTGCCGGGCACGTCGATCGTCGCCTCGTGCGTGAGCGTCTCGGCGTCGTAGACGAAGACGTTCTTGAGGTTCGCCTGGCCGAAGTTCGTGACGTACGCGCGCTTGCCGTCCGGCGAGATCGTCACCCCTTTCGGCATCGACCCGGTGGCCGCGACGGCCTGCACCTCGAGGCGCGGAGGGTGAGCGGACGCGGGCGCCCCGAAGAGGAGGCCCAGCGCCGCCGCGACGTAGTGACGGAAGGAGCGGAGCCTCATGTCTTCAGGTCTATCTCAGGCTCTCCACGGGCGAAACGGACGGTCGTGCGGGCTCGTGACGAATGTACGCAACTTCTCGGCGAGGCGGCCGACCGGAGCATCACCATGACGACCTCGAAGCTCGCCATCACCGTCTCGGCGCTCTTCCTCGCGAGCGTTCTCGGTTGCTCCTCGTCGGAACAGTACGCCTACTCCACGATGCGCGTCGAGAAGACCTGCACCAAAACGAAGTGCGACGAGCGCGCGGAGCTGGACATCCAGGCCTGTAACCGGTGTCTCGAAGCCTGCATCAACGCCTCCTACTCGTGCAATGCGAGTCGTGCGTGCGAGCGGAGCTGCTCGCCGAGCCGCGCGTGTACGGACGACGAGCGCGCGAAGTGCGTCGAGGAGGGCTATCGCGTCGAGCTCCCCGAAGCCGCCCCGATCGTCGAGGCGGCGTGCATTCGCTACTACGACCATCTCGATCGCTGCCGTGGCGAGACGTCGGCCGACGGGAGCTCGAAGTCGAAGTGCGCGGAGATTGCGAAGGTCACGCGAGCAGAGGCCGCGACGTCCTACGACTGTCTCGCGGCCGCGCCGTGCAACGTCCACCCGAGCGAGTGCGTGCCGCCGTCGACGACCTTCGGCGACGAGCTCTGCGACGGGTGGGGAGCCAAGTGCGGGATCTCGGCGTGCACGAAGGAAGAGCGCGCGATGTTCAACGAGCTCGGAGGCTGGCTCCGCGACGACGTCTTGGCCGGCGGGAGGACCTGCATCGCCCAAGACACCTGCAAGGACGTCGAGGCGTGCCTCGGGGCTTGGCTGTCGGTGCTCTTGTGACCGAGCGACGACGGCGGCTCTACGGCGCGTGCACGACGATCGCCCGTCCCTGGGCAGCAGCCTGCCGCGCGGGAACGGTCCCCGGCTCCGGCGGCGGCAGGCTCGCCTCGACCGGATCGGGGATCGTGCGGTAGCGGCGATAGAACTTGTTCACCTTCACGACGTACTCGCGCGTCTGCGCGTACGGCGGGATCCCGCGGTGCTGGATGACCGCGTTCTGGCCCGCGTTGTACGCGGCGATCGTGAAGTCGAGATCGCCGTTGAACATGTTCGCGAGCACGCGGAGGTACCGCACGCCGCCGAAGATGTTCTCGCGCGGGTCGTGGATGTCGCGCACGCCGAGGAGCTCGGCGGTCTCGGGCATGAGCTGCATGAGACCGCGCGCGCCGGCGTAGCTGACCGCCCGCGGGTCGTAGTCGCTCTCCACCTTGATGATGGCGCGGATGAGCGCCTCCGGGATCTGATAGAGCGCCGCCGCCTGCCGGATGTACTCGTCGTAGCGGGTGAAGCGCTCGATGCTCTTGTCCTGCGGCGCCTGAGGGACGACGCCGGGCCGCGGCGCACCCGACGCGGGCTTCGGGTCGCTCTTCAGATAGAGCTTCGCGTTCGGGGCGGACGGCTTGACGCTCGTGAAATGGATGACGCCGTCGGCGTCGACGTACTGGTAGATGTCGGCCGCGGCCGTGACGGGGAGCGTCATCACGCCGACGAGCGCGGCGATGGACGACGCCGATCGCAGAGCGCGGATCCCGCGCGGGGGAGGCGTATTCCCTGCCATCGTCTCGGAGATCCTGCCGTAACCACATCCCCCATGCAACTTACCTCGGGGCCCGCCCGGATATTCCGGTAGAGTGCGCGCCCTCGGAGCCTTACGGCGTGGGCATGGACTGGCAAATCGCGCTCCTCGTCTCGGCGGTCGTCTTCGCGGCCTTCCTCGTCTTCAAGATGAGGCCCGCGGTCACGCCCGGCGCGCGCGCCACCGCCGCGGCGCTCGCGGAGGCGCGGAAGCGGATCGAGGCGGCGAAGGAGGACACCGAGCGCGCGATCGCGCTGGCCGACGCCGCGGACGCCTGCGCACGGCTCGGCAGGACGAACAGCGCCGTCGGCTTCTACCTCCGTGCGCTCCGCGCCGATCCCCGATCGCCGGCCATCGTCGAGCGCGCCGAGGCGACGCTCGGACGCCGTCCGCGCGCGCTCGAGCAGCTCATGTGGCGCCACCTCGCCGCGCATCCGTGGGCGGGGAGCCATCGCGACTCCGCGGTCGCGTGCCTGCGCGTCCTCGTACGCATCTACGAGAAGCGACGGCGGACGCAGGTGCGCGCGCAGGCGATCGAGCACGCGCTCGCGGCGCTCGACGTCGACGCCGAGACGCGCGCGCGATGACGCGGGCGAAGACGCCGCGCCGCCGTCAGCCCCCACCGGCGCGACGCGCGCGGCGGCTCCGGACGACGAAGTAGACGAGCAGCGCGACCAGGATCAGAAAGACGACGCCGGCGTACGTCTCGATGGTCCGAGCGAGCGCCTCGCGCGCGGGCTCCTCTTCGGGGTCGAACTTCGTGAAGTTGGCCGTCGGCCAGAAGTGGAGCGGCGTCGCACCGCGATGGCGGAGGGAGAGCCAGTCCATGAGGATCGCCACCGTGATGTGGACGAGGAAGCCCTGGTAGATGCTCTTCGTCTTCATCGAGAGCGATCCGAGCGCGATGCCCGCGACGATCGCCCCGCACGCCTCGAGGTACGGCTTGCCGTAGTGGATCATGCAGTACGGCAAGGCCATCGCGAAGATGGCGCCCGAGCCGAAGCTTCGCCGGAGCGCGCCCAGGAAGAAGCCGCGGAAGAACATCTCGAGCGCGAAGAACTGGGCGAAGTACATCGCCTCCCACGCGAGGAAGTCGAACCAGCTCCGCGACGACTGCTTGTAGAACGGGTAGTACGTGCCGAAGTCCGGGCTCCTCGAGACGATGAGCATCGCGGGGACGACGACCGCGAGGAACAGGCCGTAGATCCACGCGTGATCGAAGAAGCCCTTCGTCCGCAGCCCGAAATCGAGGACGCTGTCCTTCGGGAAGAAGATCTTCCAGAGCGCGAACGGCAGCACGTAGCCGAACACGCGCGTGCCCGCCCACCACGCAAAACCCCAGAGCTCCGCGTACCGCGCGTAGTTCAGCCACGGGTGCGCCGCCGCGAACTTCGCGAGCGACGGCCCGACGACGAGGTCGAAGTAGATGCGCCCGCCGTAGTACTCCTGGACGGTGAGGACGACGGCGACGAGGACGAACGCGATGAACGGGCGGTAGTCCATCCGCCCCTGCGCAGGGCTCTCCGACCGTAGTCGGCTCGCCTCCTCGTCGAGCTCGCGCCACGTGTCCCGGAAGAAGAGCCAGACGAGCGCGAGGACGCCGACGAGCGCCGGAATGGGCAAGATCGGCTTGTAGGCCTCGATGAAGCCGGCGAGGCCGGTGAGCTCGTTCGTCGGACCGAGCCGAAACGCTGCGAGCAAGGGTCAGCTCGCGTCGGCGATCTCGGCCCCACGCGAGAGCCGCGCGAGCGACGCCTCGCGTCCGAGCACGTAGAGCACCTGGAAGAGCCCGGGGCTCGCCGAGCGACCGGTGAGCGCGACGCGTGCCGGCTGCGCGACGTCCTTCATCTGGAGGCCGGACTGCTCGAAGTAGGCGTTCGCTCGCGCCTCGAGCGCGGCCTCCGTCCACTCGGACACCTCCGCGAGCGCGTCGCGGAAGCCGCGGAGGCGCGGCGCGGCGTCCTTCACGAGGAACTTCGCCTTCGCCTTCTCGTCCATGACCGGCTCGGCGCGGAAGAAGTAGTCGAGCATGTCGGCCGCCTCGACGAACGTGCGGGCGCGCTCACGGATCGTGTAGAGCGCGCGCTCGACCGCCTCCTTCTTCACGTCGGGCAGCCCGCGCGCGGCGAGGAACGGCAGGACCCGCTCGGCGTACTCGCTCGTCGGCATGAGCCGCTCCGTCTTGAGGTGCTCGTGGTTGATGGCGAGGAACTTCTTCTCGTCGAACTTCCCGTCGCCACGCCCGCAGGCGTCCCAGGAGAACGCCTGGATGAGCTCCTCGCGCGAGAAGATCTCCTGGTCGCCGTGCGACCAGCCGAAGCGCGCGAGGTAGTTGAGCACCGCCATCGGCGCGTATCCCTTGTCGCGGTACTCCGTGACGCTCACGGCGCCGTGACGCTTCGACAGCTTCTCGCCGTTCGGTGCCAGCATCATCGGCAAGTGCGCGAACTCGGGCACCTTCGCGCCGAGGGCCTGATAGATGAGGATCTGCGGCGGCGTGTTGATCATGTGATCGCGACCGCGCGCGACGAGGGTGATCTCCATCGTCACGTCGTCGACGACCGCGCCGAAGTTGTAGAGCGGGACGCCGTCGGAACGGAGCAGGACGAAGTCCTGGTTCTCGACGTTCGGCGTCGTCACCTCGCCGAAGACCTTGTCGACGTACGTGATCGATCCCGTCGTCGGCGCCTTGAACCGGACGACGTACTTGCGATCCGGCTCGTCCTTTCGGTCGCGGCACGTCCCCGGGTACTTGAACTGCGCCTTCGGATCCTTCTGCTTGAGGGCCTGGCGCTGCGCGTCGAGCTCCTCCTTCGTGCAGTAGCAGCGATAGGCGTGGCCGCTCGCGATGAGCCGCTCGGCGAACTCCTTGTAGAGCGACAGGCGCTCCATCTGCGTGTACGGGCCGTACGGACCGCCGACGCCCGGCCCCTCGTCCCAGTCGAGGCCGAGCCACTTCATGCTGTCGAGGATGATCTGGCGGCTCTCGTCCGTCGACCGCTCCTGATCGGTGTCCTCGATGCGGAGGACGAACGTACCGCCCGTCTTCCGCGCCCACAGCCAGTTGAACAGCGCCGTACGGACGCCGCCGATGTGGAGATAGCCCGTGGGGGAAGGCGCGAACCTGAGGCGAGGCTTGCTCATGCCGCGTGACGAGTTAGCAGGCTCGCGGGCGGGAGTGAATCACTCAGGCTCCAGGCTCCAGGCTCCAGGGAATTGCGCTCGCCGGCCTGCTCCTCTCTGCGCGTCCGACGATCCCGTCTCCACGTCCGTGACCGAGGGCTCGTGCTCGCGCTTCGTCAGACCGGGACCGGGCCGCCGAACGCGCCTGCGATGCGGGCGAGCCAGAGGGCGACGTCGAGGATGAGCACGACGGCCACGGATGCGATGGCCAGGCGACCCCAGCCCGTGGCGAACAGGGCCCACGGCACGCCGAATCGCGACGTGGCCACGACGGTCGCGAGCGCGAGCGCGGCCTGGCAGAGGGCGGTCGGCACCGCGAGCGGATGCATCGCGAGCGACGCCGCGACGTGCCCGTCGAGGAGGAGATGGAAGGCGCGCGACATGCCGCAGCCGGGGCACGGGAAGCGGAAGAGCCGCGCCATCGGGCACTGGACGGCACCGATGACGAAGGGGAACGCCGCGAAAGCCCACACGAAGGCGACGAACAAGGCCCTCCGCCGCGCGACCGCGGTCGGCACGCCCGAGGAGGCGGGTGGCTGCGCGACTGGTGCGGGGGGCGAAAACATGGGAGGCTCGAGATCCGCTCGTCCCATCATTCCAGAAGCGGGGTCCGCGTTCGCGCGGAAACCACGGCCATCGACCAGAGGTCACCATGACGGACGGAACCATCTCGACAGCAGGTCACGGACCTCCGGGCGGCGGCTACGGCGGGCCTCCGCCGGGCGGCTTCGGCGGACCTCCGCACGGCGGCTTCGGCGGGCCTCCGCACGGCGGCTTCGGTGGACCTCCGCCGGGCGGCTTCGGCGGACCTCCGCCCGGGTTCGGACCTCCGGGAGGGCCGCCCCCGGGCGGGTTCGGAGGCCCTCCGCCGCACGGGCTCGGCGAGCCTCCGATGGGCCCGATGATGAGCAACGGGCCGTCGAACGGGCTCGCGATCGCCTCGCTCGCCACCGGCATCCTCGCGATCCCCGGCGCGTGCTGCTGCTACTCGTCGGTCCCGCTCGGCATCGCGGCGATCATCATGGGCTTCATCGCGATGAGCAAAGCGAAGGAGTCGCCGGAGACGCACGGCGGTCGCGGCATGGCCCTCGGCGGGGTGATCTGCGGCGGCGTGGGCCTCGCCTTCACCGTGCTGGCCATCGTCTTCGGCATGGGCATGCGGCTCCTCGAGGAGCTCAACTGATTCGGCGCACGGGCAGGCTCACCCGAGCTTGCGCCGAGAGGTCGGCCTGAGGTATCTGGTCGGCCCTTTCAGGCGCACGAGTGATCTCGTGCACCCTCGGAGAAAGCCATGAAGAGCCCGCTCAGCACGGTGAAGGAGAAGTTCGGTGACAAGGCCAAGCTCGTCGCCGAGCTCGAGAAGTTCACGAAGGACGAGGACCTCTGGGTCAACCGCGTGAATGCCCAGAAGGGACTCGCTCACGTTTCGAACGCGAAGCTTCTGCGTCTGCACACGATCTTCACCACCGTGAAGGAGAAGTTCGGCACGCGGGCGAAGCTCATCGATGCGATCGCCGAGATCGAGAAGCGCACGAAGGACGAGGGCTACAAGTCCCGCCTGAACGCTTACCCGGTCCCGCGTCTCTGGGACCTCTACCAGTCGGCTTCGAAGCGCGTCGCGCAGAAGACGAAGGCCGCGCAGAAGGCCGAGAAGAAGCCCGCGCAGAAAGCCGCCCCGAAGAAGGCGGCCGCTTCGAAGAAGAAGGCGGCGGCCAAGAAGTAGGCTCCGCTTCGGAGAGAGCTCGACGGGAGCCCTGCCACCCCAGCCGTTTCGGCGGGCGGCAGGGCTCTCCGTTTTCTGGCGTTTATTTCACGTCGTCGCCGGACGCGCGTTATGTACGCAGCCAACCTCGAAAGAGCGCGTTGGTCGAGATCCGGCCTGCACGGCAGGCGTGTCGTTGACGAGCAGAGAAGGCTCGATGGGCAAGAGGAACGGCTCGATGGGCAAGAAGAAGAAGCACGCCGGCATCAAGATGGGCGAGAGCGGCTATCCGGTCATGAGCGAGATGTTCGTGCCGAAGGCCGTCTGGTTCACGAACGGCGTCGGAGTGCACAAGGATCGCCTGTCTTCCTTCGAGCTGGCGCTCCGCGATGCGGGCATCGAGAAAGCGAACCTCGTGACGGTCAGCTCGATTTTCCCTCCACGCTGCAAGGAGATCAGCCGCAAGGAGGGTGAGAAGCTGATCATGCCCGGCCAGATCGTCCACTGCGTGATGGCCCGGCAAGACACGAACGAGCCCAATCGCCTCATCGCCGCGTCGATCGGGCTCGCGCGGCCCAGCGATCCCAACAAGTACGGCTACCTCTCCGAGCACCACAGCTACGGCGAGACCGCCAAGAAGGCGGGCGAGTACGCCGAGGATCTCGCCGCCACGATGCTCGCGACGACGCTCGGCATCGACTTCGATCCCGAGACCGCGTGGAGCGAACGCGAGCAGGCCTTCAAGCTGGCGAAGGACATCCTGAAGACGCGCAACGTCGTGCAGAGCGCCGAAGGCAGCCCGAAGGGCCTCTGGTCCACGGTCGTGGCGCTGGCCGTGTTCATCTTCTGATTCGTCCTCGTGCTCGTGCTCGAGCAGTGAGCATGGCGGCGCCCCCGCCGCTGCGACCTCCCACCGACGGGGCCGTTCGTGCCCCCGTTTACGGATCTTTACCGGCCCAACCGGAGCATTCGGGCGAGCTCACGCGTCATAATCGGCGGAGGTCACGATGAAGCTCGCTCGAAGCATCGCCCTTTCGCTTTCGGTCGCTTGTCTCTCGTCGCTCGGCATCGCGTGTGGCGGTACGGTCGAGCAGCCGCAGACGACGGCGAGCGCCGCGACGAAGGCGCCGGTCGGACAGAACACCCACGGTCTCGTGAAGCTCGTCGGCGAGGCGCTCGGGGAGGTGCCGCTCCGCCCGGATCAGCGGGCCGAGCTCGAGAAGCTCGCGCAGGATGCCGAGGCCCGGCACGCGCCGCTCGCGGAGCGACGGAAGGAGCTGATGCTCGCCATCGCCGATCAGGTCGAGAAAGGCACCATCGACCGGGCGGCGCTCCAGCCGACGATCGAACGCGTCACGGCGGACCTCGAGAAGGCGCGCGCCGAGGATCGCGCGGCCATCGCGCGGCTGCACGCCATCCTCGACAAGGATCAGCGCAACGCCTTCGTCGACGCGCTCCAGGGGCAGATGAAGGCGAAGCGCGGCGAGCATGTGCGGCACGCGAAGGGGCCCGCCGGCTTCGGGCACCTGAAGCAGCTCGCCGACGACCTGAAGCTCACCGAAGAGCAGCGCACCCAGATCCGCGAGGCGCTGAAGGAAGGCTTCAAGGAGCGCATGGAAGCCTTCAAGGCGCACGGGCCGCAGGGTCACGAGAAGCACTTCCGCGGGAAGTGGAAGGGCAAGAAGGGACACGGCCCGCACGCGTGGAAAGGCGGGAAGGCGCATCGCGGGTTCGGCAAGCACGCGCTCGACGCTTTCCGCGAGGACGACTTCGACGTCGAGGCGGTGGCGCCCGCCGGTCGAGGCAAGCCGCCGGCGGTCGCCGGGGCGGAGCACATGACGGCGATCGCCGAAAAGGTCCTGCCCATCCTCACGGCCGAGCAGCGCAAGATCCTCGCCGACAAGCTCCGCGGCATGGCCGCGAGCGGCGACTCGCCGTTCTTCGTCCGCTGACCGACGAGGGCGCGGGGCCCGCCCCGCCCTCAACGAGACCGAGCGCCCGGCGGCCAGTTCGCCTATACGGTACGCATGGCTACCGGGCCTGGTCAGCGATGAGCAAGCGGCGGCGTCTCGGCGTCCTCGCGGCCGCCTGGGAGATCTGCAAGAAGGACGTGCGCATCGAGCTGCGCACGCGCGAGGTGCTCGCGACGGCCGGCGTGTTCGCGATCGTCGTCGGCGTGCTGGCGAGCATGACGTACTTCGTGCATCCGAAGTACAACCGCGCGACCGCCGCCGGGACGATCTGGCTCGCGGTCTTCTTCGCGGCCGTGCTGTCGTTCAGCCGGATCTGGCAGCGGGAGCGCGACGAGTCGGCCCTGACGGGGCTGCTCGTCGCGCCGATCGCACGGGCGTCGATCTTCCTCGGCAAGGCGCTCGCGACGTTCGCGACGATCCTCGTCATCGAGGTGCCGCTCGTCGCGCTCTGCATGTTCCTGTTCGCGATCGATTTCTCGCCGCCGGACGACGCGATGCGGGATCCGCGCGCGATCCACGATCCGACCGGCGTCCACGCGCTCGCGTTCGCGGCGCTCCTCGTCCTCGGGACCTCGGCGCTCGCCCTCCTCGGGACGCTGTTCGGAGCGATGACCGTGCGGACGCGTGCGCGCGATCTGGTGCTCGCGATCGTGCTGTTCCCGCTGCTCTCGCCGGTGTTGGTCTGCGGCGTAGCCGGGACCCGGAACGCGTTCGAGACGCAGCCGTTCGACGACTACAGCGGCTTCCTCGGCCTGATGGCGCTCTTCGTGTTCGTCGGCCTCACGATCGGGATCGCGCTGTTCGGCACCTTGGTCGACGACTGAGCCGACCTCACGCGGCCAGGATGCGGCGGGCGACGCGGTCGGCGTCGTCTGCGAGCACGGCGGCGTCGAACGTCAGGCCGACGACCTCGCCGGTGGCCCAGACACCGTCGGCGATGCGCCCCTGGTCCGTCCGCGTGACGAACCCGCGCGGCTCGTGCACGAGCTCGGCGCCGGCCTGCTGGCAGAGCTCGTAGGCGGGGGAGCGCGGCGCGTCCACGAGCACGGCGTCGGCGTCGATCTTCCGCTCCTCGGCTCCGACGCGGACGCGGACGCCCTTCACGTGCCCCACTCCGCGGACGGCGATCGGCTCGCCATGGACGACCTCCACCTTCGCGATCGACGCCGCGGCGCGCGCGAACGACTCGCCGAACGGACCGCCGCCGTCGGGGATGACGACGGCGATGCGCTCGCCGACGAGGACCCCGCGCGAGAGCAGCCACCCCGCCGCGCGGGCGCTCATCACGCCGGGCACGTCGTTGTTCTCGAACGCGAGCGCGCCGTCGTGCGCGCCGCACGCGAGCACGAGCACGCGGGGCTCGACGATCTCCACACCGTCCACGCCGGCGACGAGCAGGTCGCGACCGTAGACGGCGCCCGCCGTCGTCCTCGAGCGGAGGCGCACGCCGCCGGATGCCACGAGCGCGTCGAACGCCTCGCGGATGCCGCCGAACGTCGCCGCGTCCGAGGGCGCGAGCGCCGTCACCCCGCCGCCGAGCTCGAGCTGGTCGTCGAGCACCTCGACCGCGCGCCCCGCCTCGGCGAGACGCGTGGCCACGGCCATGCCGGACGGACCGGCACCGACGACGACGACGTCGGCCTTGCGGCGTGAGGCCTTCCGCGTCGGCGTGGGCTCGCCGGGCAGCTTGCCGAGCCCGGCCACACGGCGGGCGAAGCCCTGCATGATCCCCTGGATGCCGGGGACGCCGGCGAACAGCTCGTGGTGGTTCATCCCGTCCGGGAAGAACCAGTCGGTCATGCGCAAGAGATCCGCGTCGCGCGGCCCCAGCCGGTTCTGCGAGACGACGACCATCCCGTCCTCGGCCGGGGTCATGCACGTCATGACGTTGGGCGTGTCGTTCACGCGCGCGAGACACCCGTCGCATGCGCCGCGCATGCACGAGGGGCCGCGAGGTCGGTGGAACTTCGGGCTGCGCGCGATGATCCGCTTCTCGGCGGCGATCAGCGCTGCCGCGAGCGGCTCTCCGCGCTCGGCCACGACGACCTCACCGTCGAAGGTGATCGTCACGGGATGCTTCACGGGTAGCCGACGCAGGCGAGCCGAGGCCATGGCCGCCCGATGTCTATCACGCGCGACGGCGCGTGAGGCGGTCCACCTCGCGGCCGAGCCCTTTACTTTCGATCGCGCCGTCGGAACACTGTCAGCACGCGATGCGGCTCGGTCTGCTCGGTCCAGCCAGTGGGGACATCGGCGCGCTCGGGCGGGGGGCCGAGTTCTTGCTCAATGGGGCCAGGGTGCATCGCGCGATCTACCTCGGCAACGACGGCGCGCTCGACCGGGCGGTGGCGGCTTGGGCCCGCAAGCTCGTCGGCGACGATCCGAGCGACGACGGGGCGTGGAGGCGGGCGGCCGAGATCGCGCTGAACGGCACGCCGGCGGCCATCGATCGGTTCGTCGCGACCGAGCGCGCACGCATACGCCTCAAAGCGCTCGAGGCCCTGCCGGAGCAGGGCTCGCGCACGATCGAGACGATCGGCGACCGCATCGCCGTCCTCATCCACGACAAGGCTCGGCTCGACGAACAGGACATCGTCGCCGCGAACATCCTCGTGTACGGCAAGAGCGAAGGCCCGCTCCTCAAGAGGATCGGGTCGCGTTGGTTCGTCACGCCCGGGCCCATCGGCTCGCCGGGCGGCGGCCTCGCGGTCCTCGACGACGATCAGGACGAGGTCTCCGTCACCATCTACGACACGACGGGGAAGCCGACCCGTCGGGAGACGCTGGCGTCGCAACCGCCGAAGATGCGCGTGACGGGGGGAACATGACCTCGACCTCCACGAAAGAGAGCTCGACGGACGGCATCGTCGGAGTGTTCGGCGGGAGCTTCAACCCGCCTCACCTTTCGCACGTCCTCGCGCTCGTGATCGTGCTGTCGCGCTTCGACGTCGAGCGGCTCCTCGTGATCCCGAGCTACCAGCACCCGTTCGCGAAATCGCTCGCGCCCTACGAGGATCGCGTCGCGATGTGCGAGCTCGCGATGGGCTGGCTGCCGCGCGTCGAGATCTCGCGCGTCGAGGAGGAGCTCGGCGGCGAGAGCCGCACGCTCCGCACGATCGAGCACCTGCGCACGCGCTACCCCGGCAAGACGCTGCGGTTCGTGATGGGCGCGGACATCATGGCCGAGTCGTCGAAGTGGTATCGCTTCGAGCGGATCGTCGAGCTCGCTCCGCCCATCGTGCTCGGTCGCGTCGGCGTCGACTACCCGGGCGCGCCCGCACCGGTGCTGCCCGCCATATCGAGCACCGAGGTCCGCGCGCGGCTCGCGCGCGGTGACCTCACCGGGCTCGAGGAGCTCGTCCCGAAGCCGGTCCTCGAGTACGTCGCGCGCAAGGGCCTCTACGCGTCCTGAGCGCGCACGAGGGATTGCCCCGCGCGGCGGACGAAAGTAAGCGCATCGGGCGATGAAGGTCTTCATCCTCGGAGCGGGCAAGGTCGGACGCGCGCTGGCAGCGGCACTGCGGAAGAAGGGGACGCGCGTCACCCTCCGGCCTGCGCGCGCGGGCGTCCCGACGAAGCGCATCGACGCGGACGTCATCGTCCTCGCGCTGCGCGACCGGCAGCTCGGCCCCGTCGCCGCGGACCTCGCCACGAGCGGGGTCGTGCCTCGCAAGACGGTCGTCGTGCACAACGCCGGCGCGCTGCCGGCCGAGGCGCTCGAGCCGCTCCGCGGCGTCTGCGCAGGGATCGCGCAGATGCATCCGATGATCTCGTTCGCGTCGCTCGACTTCTTCCCGACGCTGACGCGCGGGCACGTCCACGTGAAGGGCGAGCCCGTCGCCGAGAAGCGCGCTCGCGCGATCGCGAAGAAGCTCGGGATGACGCCGCGCACGTTCGACCGTCTCGACACGGTCGGCTACCACGCGGCGGCGGGTCTCGTGGCGAACGGCGCCGCCGCGCTCGCCGCGATCGGGGCCGAGCTGCTCGCGGTCTCGGGCGTGCCGCGCTCGGAGGCGCCGAAGATGCTGGGCCCGCTCCTTCGGAGCGTCGCGGAGAACGTCGAGGCGCTCGGCTTCCCCGACGCCCTGACCGGCCCGGTCCGGCGCGGAGATGCTGCGGCCATCGAGAAGCAGATCGCGCTGCTCCGGCAGAAGCTCCCGGAGGCCCTGCCCCTCTACGTCGCGAGCGGGCTCGCGCAGCTGCCGCTCGCGGAGCGAATCGGCGACGCCCCGAAGGCGCACTTCGAGCAGGTCCGCGAGGTGTTGATCCGCGCGCTCCGAAGCCTGCCGAAGCCCGCGTCGACGCGGCCGTCGAAGACGAAGCCGCGGACGCGCAAGCGAAGGGCCTGAGGCGGAAGATCGAACGGTCGGACGTGTCGGTCCGCACGGATCGTGACGCGGCAAGCGCGTGCGTAGCTTGACGGGGCGGCGGGGCGGGCACGGGTCGCGAAGAGGAAACCTTCGTGATTCCGACGACTTTCTACCGAGAAGTGCCCGGATCGCCGTTTGCAAGTCGATGGAGGAGCTTACGTAAGGGCGCTCTCGGGGCCGTTCCGGAGCGCCGCGAGTCACGTTGGAGCGCATAATGAAAAGCCCACCAAGGCAGCGCGCCGACGGAGACGCGACCGAAACCCGGCCGCGTCCTTGAAGCGCGAAATTCTTCGAGTAGGTTTCGTCCGCTTGGCACTCCCGGCTCCTCCCCTCTCCCTGGTCTCCTCCTCGAACGCGCGTGCGTTCGTGGACTTCGACGAGCGCCTGACGGCATCGCAGGACGGCGTGGTGGTCGTCCGTGCACCCGCCGACGTGCACGGGCCGATCCTGGCGCACGCCTCGCGACGGCTCCGAGCGACCGGCTTCGTCCCCATCAAGTCGGCCGGGAAGGCCGGCGCGCCGCTCTTCCGCGAGGTGGCGATGCACCTCGGGTTGGAGGCCGCGCCCTACGATCCGCTCGCTTGCGCCGAGGCGATCGCGAATCTTGCCGCGACGCAGCGCGCGGCGATCGTCGCGCCGCTTCCGGCGAGCGGGACGTGGGACTTCGCCGTGGCCGCGGAGCTCGCGCGGACGGGGCGCGTGACGGTCGTGTTCGTCACGGCCTCCGAGGCGCCCGGATGGGAAGCGACCACGTTCGAGATCGCCGGCGAGCTGACCGTCAGCGACAAGCTCCGCTGGTGGACCGCCGTGGCCGAAGAGGCCCAGACCGATTTGCCGGCCGCGGACCTCCGCTCCCTCGAGCTCTGGTGGGCGAAGGCCCGCCGCGTGACGCCCGACGAGGCGCCGTCCTTCGAAAGCCTGGGCGACGTCGCGCGTCGCGTCCTCACGTGCCTCGCGCTGGCCGGTCGGTGCCTTCCGCTCCCCACGTTGGCTTCGCTCGCGTCGGAGCCGGGCTCGTCCAACGAGAACGTCGCGGACGCGGTCGAGCAGCTCGTCGCCGCGGGCCTCGCGAGCTGCACGGGCTCGCTCGTGTCGGCGCTCCCGTCGCGAGAGCTGTCCGCGCTCGAAGCGAGCGCGTCCATCGATCTCCGGAAAGCCGTCGCCGCGTGCTTGATGGACGCAGGGAGGGGTTTCGACCCCGATCCCTGGGCCTGGGCGCGTGCCGCCGAGCTGCTCGTCTCCGCGGGCGCCTTCGAAGAGGCCGACGCGGCGATCGCGAAGGCCCTGCGCGGCGGATCGGATCCGCACGTGACGGCCGAGATCGCTTCGCGTTGGTTCGACGTGGTCGCGCCGATCACCGGCAAGGGCGGGCTCGAGCTGCGGGTGAAGGCGGCGGAGCGCTCGCTCCACATCGGCGAGGCCGCCGATGCGCAGCGTTGGTGCGAGAGCGCCGCGACCATCGACCCGAGCAACCCGAAGATCAGCCTCCTCATGGGTCGAGCGCTGATCCAGCTCGGCGACCTCGTCGCCGCGCGCGTGTGCTTCGACAAGGCGGAGGCGAACACGCCCGAAGGCGACGAGGAGATGCTCGCACGTGTCGCTGCGGAGCGCGCCGAAGCGAGCTACTTCGGCGGCGAGCTCGACCAGGCCGCCGCGCACGCGAACCGCGCGGTCGCGCTCGCCAAGACCGTCGCCACCCGCCTCGCGGCGCGTGGGACGCTCGGCAAGATCCTCCTCGCGCGCGGCGCGTGGGACGCGGCCGACGAGCATTTCGCGGAAGACGCGCTCGCGGCGTCGACGGCCGGCGAGACCACCGCGGAGCTCCGTGCGCGCTTGAACCGCGCGATCGCCTTGCTCTCGAAGGGACGCCTCGACGAGGCGCGCACGCTGCTCGAGCGCGTCCTCGAGGACGGCACCCGCCTCGGCGAGGACCGCGCGCGGGCGTACGCGCTGTCGAACCTCGGCCTCGTGGCGTACCGCCAGCACGACTACGGCGCCGCGCTCCAGTACTGGGAGCAGACCATCCGCTTCCCGCAGGCGCTTCGCGGACGGCTCGCGACGGCGCTCACGATCGGCAACCTCGCCGACTTGCGCCTGCGGCTGGGCCTCGTCGATCACGCCGAGCACGCGATCGCGTTCGGGCGCAAGCTCCTCTCCGGCAGCGCGCCGCCTCGCTGCGCGGCGCTCTTCAAGTGGGTGTCCGCGCAGATCGCTCTCGCGCGGCGCAACACCGAGCTCGCCCGTCGCGAGATCGAGAGCGCGATCGTGGACGCGCAAGCGTCTGGCGATCGCGACTACCTCGAGTCCGCCTGGATCGTCGCATCGCGCGTGGCGCTCGAGGACGGCGACCTCGCGCGCACGGCCAGCGCGCTCGCCCACGCGGAGGCCGTGGCGCGGAGCGCACGTGCCCGCGCCGAGGTGGCGATCGTGCGCGCCGCTCACCTCCGGGCGATGGGGAAGCCCGCGCTCGAGAGCGCGAACGAGGCCCTCCAGGTCGCGCGCGCTTGCGGCGAAGAGGACCTCCTCTCGGAGATCCACACGCTGCTCGCGCTGCTCTACCGCGACGCGGGCGATCTCCAGGCCGCGCAGGCGCACTGCGCTCGTGCGATCGCGGTGCGCGACCAGGTCGCGGCCAACCTCCCGCCCGACATCCGAGCGGCGTTCCTCGCGAAGCCCGAGACGGTCGCTCTCTCCAAGCTCCAGGCGTCGCTCTCGCACGACAGCGCGCTCGAAGAGGAGCCGCCGCGCACGCCGCGCATCGTCGTCCGCACCGATCACGTCGGCCCCGTCCGCGAGATGGTCGGCGACGACCCGCAGATCCGCAGCCTCGCCATCGCGATCCGCAAGGTCGCGAAGTCGAACAGCACGGTCCTCATCCGCGGCGAGAGCGGCACGGGCAAGGAGCTCGTCGCCGAGGCGCTCCACCGCGCGAGCGACCGCGCGAACGGGCCGCTCATCAGCGTCAACTGCGCGGCCCTCGTCGAGACGCTGCTCCTCTCGGAGCTCTTCGGTCACGAGAAGGGCGCCTTCACGGGCGCGACGGCGCGGAGGCGCGGCCGCTTCGAGATGGCCGAAGGCGGCACGTTGTTCCTCGACGAGATCGGCGACATCTCTCCGCGCACGCAGGTGGCCTTGCTGCGCGTCCTGCAGGAGAAGACGTTCGAGCGCGTCGGCGGCACGACCCCGATCCGCGCGAACGTCCGCGTCATCTGCGCGACGCATCGCGACCTGCGCGCGATGGTGGAGCGTGGCGAGTTCCGCGAGGATCTCTACTACCGCCTCCGCGGCATCACCCTCGAGGTCCCGCCGCTCCGCGCACGCCTCGGCGACCTCGGCAAGATCGCCGAGCACCTCCTCCACCGCATCGCCGCCGAGCGCTCGGAGACACCGAAGAAGCTGTCGCCGGAGGCCATCGACCTGCTCTGCCGCCACCGCTGGCCGGGCAACATCCGCGAGCTCGAGAACGTCCTCCGCGCGGTGTCGCTCTTCGCCGAGGGCGAGGTCATCACGCCGAACGACCTCATCGAGAACGTCGACGAGCTCCGCGCGGTCGCGCAGGCATCGATCCGCCCCGGCCCGGCGTCGGTGCCGCCGCCGCCCCCCGTTTCCGTCCGTCCGCCGCCTCCGAGCGTGCCGCTCGGCGGTCCGCTCTCGGAGCGGCCGCTCGCCTCCAGCGGAACGGACGCCGACGAAGAGGACGGGCACGGAAGCTTGCCCGAGGGCGAGGCGAACGCGACGGCCATCGCGTACGCGCAGGTCCGTCAGGGCACGATCTCGCTCTCCGACATCAAGCGCCAGATCGAGCGCGATTGCATCGCCCGCGCTCTGGCGGAGACGAAAGGGAACATCACACGCGCGGCAGCGCTTCTCGGAATGAAGCGTCCGCGCTTGTCACAGCTCGTGAAGCAGTACGGGCTCGCCACCTCCTCGGAGGGGAACCAATGAAGCGCCTCAGTATCGGTCACGTTGGTTTGTTCACGCTCCTCGCCGCGTTCGCGGTCGGGTGCGCCGACGAGGATCCCACCGAGACGGACGAGAGCGAGCAGACATCCGACGGCATCATCACGGCGGGCGATCCGTACGGCGTGGAGCTCCCGGGCGGCGGCACGGTCGTCGACGAGGTCAAGAAGCCGCCGGTCGGCGCCTGGAAGGCTTGCCCGACGTGCGGGCCCGTCCCGGACCCGTGGAAGAACATCATCGGTCCGGTCCCGGATCCCTGGGAGCCGACGGCGTCGACCGGCAGCAACAGCGGCTCCGGCGGCAAGGAGAAGAAGGGCAGCGGTAGCAAGAAGCCCTGAGGCACGCTGCCGTGAGCGCGGCAGAGGCGCCTGCGTGATCTGGGACTCGAGGCGAGCTAGGCTCGCCGCGTGGAGGACCTTCGCGCACGGACGACCCTCTTCTGCGGCGTCATCGCGTTCGCGATCGCGCTCTCGGTGTTGCTCCGCGGGCGCCGGTCGGCCCACTGGCTGTTCGCGGCGTTCTCGACCTGCGTCGCCTTCTGGTACGTGAGCCAGTCGCTCGCCGGGCTGCTCCAGGAGCCGGCCCGGTCGCGCTTCGATCGCGCCACGGCGGTGCTCACGGTGCTCCTCCCGCAGTTCGCGGTGCACCTGTTCCACTCGATCACGCCGCTCGAGGCGCCCGACACCACCCGCGCCGGCGCGAAGCTGCCGAAGCTCGCGGCGATCGTCGGCGTGCCGATGCTCGCCGTCGCGCTCTCACCGTTCCAGAACGCTCCGGCGGCGCTCCGCGCCCTCGCCCTCGGCGGCGTCTATTTCTACGTCTTCGGCCTCCTCGCGGCGGCGCTCATCTCGCTGTGGCGTCGCGGCGAGAAGAGCTCGTCGCGCGCGGTGCGCGAGCGGATCCGGTTCCTCGCGGGCGTCGGCGCGCTCGCGATGACGTTCACGCTCGCCGACTTCGTCGCGTTCCTCGGCGTCAACCTGCCGCCGATCGGCGCCGTCCTCGCCGTCGTCTTCCTCTTCGTCCTCGCCGAGTCGCTCACGCGTGCTCGCCTCGCGGACCTGTACGAGCTGTCCGGCCGCTTGCTCGTCTCGACCGCGCTCGCGTTCGCGCTGGCCGGCATCTTCTACGTGTTCATCACGTACATCGGCCGCTTCGGCGCGATGTACCTGAACGCGGTGCTCGCGGCGATCGTCTTCTTGGTCCTCTTCGAGCCGCTCGAGCACGAGTTCGAGACGCGCATCAACCGCTTCTTCTTCCGCGAGCGTTACCACCTCGAATCCAGCGTGGTCGAGCTGCGTCGCCGCCTCGCGCACACGCTCGAGACGCAGGAGATGATCCAGGTCGTCATCGACGGGCTCGAACGATCGCGTCGCGTGACGAGCTGCGCGGTGTACCTGCGCGACCAGGACGGGAACGGGTTCGACCTCGTCGGTGCCATCGGCTCGTCGGCTCCCGCGCGCCTCGAGTCTCTCGCGATGCGCCCGCTGCTCGAGAAGCTCGGACTGTCGCTGTCGCTCGAAGAGCTCGCGCGCGAAGCGGAAGGGGGCGCGCACGAGACGATGGCCCCCGTGCTCACGGCGGCCGAGGCGCTCGGCCCGCTCAAGAGCTCCGTCGTCCTCGCCATCCGCGGCGACTCGGAGGAGCTGGTCGGGCTGCTCTGCGTCGCCGACGACCGCGTGAAGGACGCGTTCACGCCGGAGGAGGTCGCGCTCCTCGAGACGATCGCCGCACAGATGGGCGTGGCGCTCGCGAACAGCCGCATCTACGACAGGATGAAGGAGCGGGATCGCCTCGCCGCGCTCGGCTCGATGGCGGCCGGCCTCGCGCACGAGGTCAAGAACCCGCTCGGCGCGATCAAAGGCGCGGCGCAGCTCCTCGAGGAGGTCGTCGAGTCGGCGAAGGAGACCGACCCCACCATGAAGGAGTTCCTCGGGATCATCCTCGAGGAGACCGATCGATTGAACCGCGTCGTCGGGAGCTTCCTCGACTACGCCCGCCCGCATGCGGGCAACCCCGTGCCGCTCGACATCAACGCGGCGGTGCGCCGTAGCGTGCAGATCCTGAGCAGCCAGAAGACGGACGAGACGGAGATCCGCCTCGAGCTCGCCGACGATCTGCCGCGCGTGCGCATCGATCCCGAGAAGCTGCGGCAGGTGCTGATGAACCTCGTCCAGAACGCGCTGCAGGCGATGAACGGACGCGGCCGCGTGACCATCACGACGAGCCGGCGTCGCACGCCGCGCACGGCATGGCTCACGTCGCCCCCGAGTGGCAACTCCGGGAGGCTCCCGACGGACGACGTCGAGCTCGTCGAGATCAGCGTCGTCGACACCGGGCCGGGCATCAGCCAGAAGGTGCTGAAGAACCTCTTCGTCCCGTTCTTCACGACGAAGGAGTCGGGCACCGGGCTCGGGCTCGCGATCAGTCAGAGCATCGTGCAGAACGCCGGCGGCACCATCCAGGTGCAGTCCCAGCCGGGCGCGGGGTCGAAGTTCACGATCGTCCTCCCCGCGTCGGACGACGTCCTCGCGACACCGCTCCCGTCGGTCGCGCCGGGGGCCGGCCCGGCCAACGAAGGAGCCTCGACGGCGGAGGCGAGCGAACCGACGTGACGACGTGGTCGTGGAGCGAAGGAGACACGGAAGAGGAAGGAAATGGGTCTTCAGGGGGAGAACCGAGGTGAGCCCTTCCTCCTCCGTACCTCCTTCACTCCACGACGCGGCCGGAACGCGCCGTCAACGTCGTGAAGCAGGGCGGACCGTCGCAGCCTCGAAGGTTTTGAGGAGCGAACGCTGCACGAACCGCGGTACGCGCGGCGCGCTCAGACCGGGGCGACCATCGCGTCCGTGCACGAGGGCATGCTCGGCGCGCATGCCGTCGTAGCGGGCGATCTCACTGTCCATGCGGGCGGCCTCGGGTCCGAGCGATTCGTAGGCCTGACGATGCGCATCGTAGAGCTCCCAGTTCCCCGCCCGCGCGGCTCCACGCAGGATCGCGAGGACGGCACGCTCGCGTGCGGAAGGCGTCGCGGTGTCGAGGATCTCGTGCGCGGAGCGGGCGAGCTCGTCGGGCTCGGCGACGCTGAGCGCCTCGCACATCGCCTCGTGCCAGGCGCCGAGCTGCAGCCGCCTCTCGACCTTCCGGAGATGCTCGAGCGCACGAGCGTAGAAGGCGGGCATGTCCTCCGGAGGCCGGCGCGCAGCGAGCCAGAGACGACCCAGGACGAAGTGGGTGAGGGACTCGTCTGCGAGCACGAGCTGCTCGTCGAGATCCTCGAGGATCTCTTTCGGCCAGGCCCAGACGGCGAGCTGCTCGGACAGCCAGCGCTCGTGGATGAAGAACGAGGGGTCGTGAGCGGCCCACCTCCGTACGGCCGTCACGATGTGCGCGCGGAGCCGCGAGGCCGTCGCGGGATCACGAACGAGATCGATCAGGCGGCGGGCCCAGTAGACGTCGTCGGGATACGCCTCGAGCGCACGCACGACGTCGTCGACGAGATCGTACTCGATCAGCGTCGGACGACGTCCGACGTCCGATCGGGGCGGAGCCTCGAGCTCGGTCCGAGTGACGGCGTCGCTGCACATGGTCGTCCCTCACTTCGTCGTGCAGGAGGGGGCGACGCCGAGCCCGCGGGAGTACATCTGCTTCTTGTAGACGTGGGCGTCGACGCGGCAGGTGCAGCCGTCGTTGATCCAGCCGGCCGGACACTTGTTGCAGTCCGAGGCGATGCCGCACTTGTTGTACCAAGGGCAGGACTTCGTATCGGCCGCGATGATCCTGCCGTCGCGCGCGCAGACCGCACCGAGGTCCGTGTACGAGGCCGCGCAGGGCTTCACGCACAGGGGCCCCTGGCCGACGTAACCCCGGATGCAGATCGGGAAGCAGAGCCCACCTTGGAGCTCCATGCCCGCGGGGCACTTGCAGGACACGCTGGTCGCTTCGGTGTCGATCGTGTCCGTCTCGACGGTCGCGAGGACCTCGCCCTCGCCCACCTCCTCGCCGTGGACGTCTTCGAAGCCGTCGTCCGGCCCCGCCGCGCAGCCGGCAGCGAGGAAGAGCGTCGTGGAGAAGGCAACGAGGGTGGAAACGAAACGCGTCGACATCTTCAACTCCGTCCTTTCGTGCAAGCTCGACGCGTCCTCTCGCGCGTCGTCGACACCCCGTCATCGCAAGGACGGGGCCAACACCGATCCCGCGAAAAAACCTCGAAAATTCCGGCCGTGTAACGGCCTGCACCCGCTGATACACCCCTGATACACCCCGGCCTGCATCGTGATACGGCGACCGGATACAGGGGCGCTCGACGCGACGGCCAGCGCTCGTTCGCGCGCGCCCTTTCCGCGTCAGGCCTCTCGATCGGAGGTGGCGCCCGCGTGCGTGGAGCGACCGTCGAGGCAGAGCCTCGGATCGATCCGCGTCACGCCTCTCGACGCACGGTCGTCCTCAGTACGTCGAGCACTTCGGGGCCGAGCCGGCTCGGAAGTACATCCCCTTCTGGTAGTGGTGGTACGGCAGTCGGCAGGTGCAGCCGTCGTTGATGTATCCGTTCGGACACTTGCTGCAGCTCGAGCCGAGACCGCACTTGTTGTACCAGGGGCACGATTTCGTATCGGCCGAGATGATGTGCGGGTTGCGCACGCACATGACGCCGACGTCGACATAGCCTCGAGCGCACTGCGCGATGCATGCCGGACCGTTACCGTCGTAACCCGGCCGGCAGAGGGGGTAACAGAGGCCGGCCTGGTACTCCGTGCCCAGGGGACAAGCGCAGGCGAGACCGTTCGCCTCCGTCTCGATGGTGTCCGTCTCGACGGTTGCGAGCACCTCGCCCTCGCCGGTCTCCTCGGCCTGCACGTCCTCGAAGGCTTCGTCCTCCGGTCCTGCTGCGCATCCGGCGGCGAAGGACGGAGCCAACACCGAACGACGAGCAAGCCCGTGAAATCGCGTGCACGCGGCCCCTCGCGACCGCCGATACAGCCCGAGACACCCGGGGCTGCATCGTGATTCGCCTGCGTGAGACAGGGATCGGCGGCCCGCTTCTCTCCGGTCAGTCGTTCTGCATCAGGCCTTTGATCTTCCCGTTCGGCAGGAGCCGGACGCCCTTCGCGGCGGGCGCCTTCGGGAGGCCCGGCATCGTCATCATCTCGCCCGTGAGCGCGACGAGGAAGCCGGCGCCCGCCGAGAGCCGCACCTCGCGGACGGTGATGTCGAAGTCGCGCGGGCGGCCGGGCACGGACGGATCGTCCGTGAGCGAGAGCTGCGTCTTCGCCATGCAGATCGGCAGCTCGCCGGCTCCGAGCGCGAGGAACCGCTCGATGTTCCGCTCCGCCGCGCTCGTGAAGACCACGTCCCTCGCTCCGTAGACCGTGCGCGCGATCTTGCGGATCTTGTCGTGCGGCGGATCGGACAGCTCGTAGACGTAGCGCGGCTTCGGCGGATCGGCGTCGGTCGCGTCGACGACCTCGACGACCGTGCGCGCGAGATCGATCGCGCCTTCGCCGCCTCGCGCGAAGCCCTCGGAGCGCCCGAACCTCGCGCCCAGCTTGCGCACGGCCTCCTCGACGAGCGAGAGCTCCTCCTCGGTGTCGTTCGGGAAGACGTTGATCGCGACGATGGGCGGAAGCCCGAACGCCTGCGCGGTCTCGAGGTGCTTCTCCAGGTGCTCGATCCCCTTCTGGAGGCGCTCCCGATCCGGCTCCGCGCACTGCTTCACCGGCGCGCCTCCGTGCATCTTGAGCGCACGGAGCGTCGCCACGATCACCACCGCGCGCGGCCAGATGCCGGCCTGACGGCACTTGATGTCGAGGAACTTCTCGCCGCCGAGATCGAGGCCGAAGCCGGCCTCGGTGATCGCGTAGTCACCGAGCGCCATCGCCAGCCGCGTCGCGAGCACGCTGTTGCAGCCGTGAGCGATGTTTCCGAAGGGTCCGCAGTGAACGATCGCAGGACCTCCCTCCTCCGTCTGCACGAGGTTCGGCTGGAGGGCGTCGCGGAGCACCGCGGTCATCGCGCCGGCGGCGCCGAGCTCCCCCGCCGTGACCGGCTTGCCCTGGTAGGTGTGCGCGACGACGATCCGCGAGAGGCGCTGCTCGAGGTCCGCGTAGCTCGTCGCGAGCGCCATGATCGCCATGATCTCGCTCGCGGCGGTGATGTCGAAGCGCTCCTCGCGCGGCATGCCGTGCGCCTTGCCTCCGAGCCCGACGATCACGCGGCGGAGGAAGCGATCGTTCATGTCGAGCGCACGCCCCCAGCTCACCTGGCGGGGATCGATCTCGCCCTTGTCCGCGATCGTCTCGCCGAAGTACGCCGCGTTGTCGGTGAGCGCCGAGAGAAGGTTGTGCGCCGTCGTGATCGCGTGGATGTCGCCGGTGAAGTGCAGGTTGATGTCGTCGGCCGGCGTGAGCGAGGCCTTGCCCCCTCCCGTGCCGCCACCTTTGACACCGAACACCGGCCCGAGCGACGGCTCGCGCAACGCGAGGACCGCGTTCTTCCCGAGGCGGCGCATGCCCATCGCGAGCGCGATGGACGTCGTCGTCTTTCCCTCTCCCGCGGGCGTCGGGTTGATCGCCGAGACGAGCACGAGGCGGCCTTTGCCTCGCGCAGGTCGCTCGAGGACCTTCAGATCGAGCTTCGCCTTCCCGCGACCGTAGTGGATGAAGTCGTCGGCCCCGAGACCGAGCTCCTCGGCGACACGCGCGATGGGACGAGGGCTGTATTCCATGGGGGCGCATGTGCCTTCGGGCGGGACCGCCGTCAAGGCAGGAACGAGCGTGGTTTCCGCGGCTTACGGCGACAGTCGAGGCGCAAGCCATCGAGGAGCGAGCGCGCAGCCTGCATCCCGATGAAGATGGTCGTCCCCCGAGGCGACGCGTTTCGCGTGGGTGCGTTTCGCGAGAGTGCTCCTCGCCCGCGAGGCCCCGGCGCCTCGGACGACCGCGGCAGCTCAGGCGTGACGCACTGCGCGAACGGGCGGCGGCACGAGCCGCGATGCGGCGCGGTCAGCCGGAAAAGCCGGTTACATCGGGCCCGTGGGCGACGCTCCTACCCGGCAAGACTCGGGAAACGTTCCGGGCCCGGGTGACGGCGCCCCCTCCGGAGCTCTGCCTGGG
Source organism: uncultured Myxococcales bacterium (assembly GCA_937949945.1). GTDB lineage: Bacteria > Myxococcota_A > Polyangia > Polyangiales > Polyangiaceae > Labilithrix. The sequence continues at coordinate 88,571 of CALFEQ010000032.1, read as the reverse complement.
ACAAAAGGGGGCGACCCAATGAACACCGCGACTTGACCACGTTTGGGTCGGCTCGATACTCTCTGGATTGAGAAATTCTAGGGGGTTCTCTAACAAATCCCCATAGAACGCACGCTCCGCGCGGGCTGTCGGGGAGGGCTTCGGCCCCCATCGACGACTCCTAAGCGCCCACTCGGTCCAGGTTGTTCCCCTGACGATGCAAGATCCCGCCCCCAAGGCATCACCAGTGCCGTCGATCCGCCCCGCGGGTGGGCGCTCCTACGTCTTGCGCTTCATCAGCGGCAAGTACCAGGGCGGCGAGTTCCCGATCGTGAACGACAAGCCGATCATCGTCGGCCGCTCGAGCGATCTCGACATGGTCCTGGTCGAGGACATGGTGAGCCGCAAGCACGCGCGCATCACGATGCAGCAGGACCAGATCTGGATCGAGGATCTCGGGTCGACGAACGGGACGTTCGTAAACGGCGAGAAGATCAAGCGCGCGCGTCTCAAGGAGGGTGACCGCGTCCTCATCGGGACGTCGATCCTGAAGGTCATCGCCGGCGAGGGCTCGCGCGAGACGTCGGACGCGAAGCGCGATCTCGAGAACGTCGCGGCGGCTCGCCGAACCACGCAGGCGCGCACGATGAGCGGAAGCATCGAGGAGGTCCCCCTCCCCGACCTGCTTCAGCTCTTCGCCACGTCCAAGAAGAGCGGTGTCCTCGTCCTCCGCACGGAGACCGACGACGTCGGCAAGATCTTCATGCGGAAGGGCATCATCTACTACGCGTCGATCAACGACCTCGACGACGTGCCCCCCATGAAGAGCATCTTCCGGATGCTCACGTGGCAGAAGGGCCTCTTCGATCTCGATCCGCCGGACGACCGCGAGTTCCCGAACGAGATCAACCTGAGCGTCCAGGAGGTCCTCATGGAGGGCCTCCGCCAGCTCGACGAGTTCAACGAGATCCGCAACGAGCTGCCCGATCTCAACACGCGCCTCGTGCTCTCGCAGCCGGTCATCCCGCCGCTGCGTGATCTCAAGCCCGAGGAGCTCGACATCCTCCAGCTCGCGCACAACTACGGCCACCTCGAGACGGTCCTCAACAAGAGCCTCGCGACCGACCTCGAGACCGTGCAGGTGATCCTGAAGCTCATCAAGGGGTCGTACCTGCGGCCGGAGTGACGGACGGCGGTCGGTCCTCAGTCCTCAGTCCTCAGCGGGAAGGCTCGTCGCTCCTCAGCGGACAGAGGCTCCGGGCTCCAGGCTCCAGTTTGTGTACGCCGCCCGCGTCGTTGCACGCTCGCGCAGCCTCGTGCTCGTTGCAGGCCCGAGCACAGCCACGCGGTCGATGCGTGCTCTCGCGCAGCCACGTGCTCGTTGCACGCTCGATCGCAGCGACGTGGCTCTCGTGCGTATTTGCGACGACGTCACTGACCTGACGCAAACGAAGAGCGGAAGCTCGGAAGGAGCGGACCGATCGCGCGCGACGAACGAGGAGCACTCGGCGCGGCATGACAATAGCGCGAGAGCTCCATCGAAAATCTTCCCCTTTTCGCCCTTCCCCTCTTCCCGTGAGCCCCCAAAGCCACAGGCGAGGACGTAGATGCCCTCCGGAGATGACGAGACGCCGACAGCGCACCGTCCCTGGAGCCTGGAGCCTGGGGCCTGGAGCCTCCCGACGCTGCCGCCCGAAACGTCGTTTCCAGCGTCTCAACGACGCCGCCAGAACAAGAACGTGTGCGTCTTCTCCCGAAACGGCACCGGGACCGTCACGCGTCCGGACGGCCAGCGGCCGAAGGCACACGCCTCGAAGAGGTCGCTCGCCGGGACCGTGGACGGATCGACGGTCGTCGGCTTCTCCTCGTTGATGCCGATCACGAGCGTCCCGCCCGTGCGAAGGCGCGCTGCGCATGAGCGCAAGGCGCGGTCGACGTCGTCGCGGTCGTTCAAACCGTATCCGATGACGCCGTTCAACAGGACGGCGTCGAAGACGTGATCGACGGCGAAGTGACGCTCGAGATCGCGCACGTCACCGACGACGTGCGGCTCGCCGCCGAACGAGGCGCGGGTGGAATCGATGTCGACCGTCGCGAACGACTTCCCGGAGAAGAAGCTCGGGTACCGCGCGGTGTACCAGGCCACGCCGACGGAGAGCACGCGCTGCACCTCGGGGTCGGCCGCGAGCGCCGGCAGGATCTCCTCCTCGAGCAACCGCCGGTCCGGCGGCGTGTACCGTCCCCGCCTCCAGGCGAAGTGGAGCAGCTCGGCTTTCGCCCATCGAAGGGGGGACATGGCGGGCAGGCCTCGGGCCTCAGGCGTGTGGCGGCCCTTCCTAGCACAGGTGGATCGGGAGTCCTCAGCGCCTGCAGTCTCCAGACTCCAGTCTCCAGTAACAGAGGCTCCAGGCTCCGGGCTCCGGGCTCCAGCGGGTGCGCGTCTTCGCGCGCGCCCTCTCCGACGAGACGTTGGGTCGACAGATCGGACTCCCGAGGCGTGAGCGCCTGAGGGCCCCGAGACGGAGACCAAGGCCCCAAGCTGAGGACTGAGGACTGAGGACTGAGGACTGAAAACGCGAACGCCCCGGCTCGAAGGAGCCGAGGCGCTCGGAGTGTTGGCTCGGTCGCGGGCTCGGCCCTACTGGAGCCTGGAGCCCGGAGCCTGGAGCCTCTTTCTCAGTACACGCCCTTCAGACCGTTGCCCATCGAGCGGCCCCAGCCGAAGGCCTCCTCGAGCTCGTTCATCAGCTTGAGAAGGGCCGTGTAGTCCTTCATCTTCTGGCACCAGCGGCTCGTCGAGCAGCTCGACGCGCCGCGGTACTGCACCCGGCCGCCGTCGAGCGCCGGCTTGAGACCGACGGTCCGGCCGTTGCGCGTGACGGGCTCGGTGACGACGGCCTTCGCGAGCAGCTCGTTCGCGTACTCGATCATGCGCGCCGCGATGCCCTTCTGGACCGTCTTGCCGAACAGGGTCTCGGTCCCGAAGGTCTGCGCCGCGTAGACCTTCCCGTCCGGATCGTGGAAGACGATGATGTTGTCGAAGCCCGGGTCACCGTCCTTCGACACGTCGTAGATGCGCATCATGTCCGTCCACTGCGTGCGCGCGTTCTCCGGCAGGAAGATGAGCGTGAAGTAGATCAGGAACTTCTGCTGCTCGAAGCCGACCTGCGGATCGACGACGGTGCCGCCCGCGCCTGCCGGCGTGCCGGCCGTGAACGGATCGTGGCAGAAGAGGCGGTCCTCCACCGGGAAGCAGATCTCGGTACCCTCCTTCGGCCACCACAACGTGGTGCCGAGGAGCGCGTAGCCCGCGTCGTCGAGCGCCGGCGGACCGATCGTGCCGGGGCCGCCCTGAGGCATCGCGTACCGGCCCTTGATCTGCTCGTCGTTCGTCAGGTTGTTCGCCAGCCACCGGCGGAAGCCGTCGGGGAACACGTCGGCGAGCGACACGGCGCGGAAGCGCGGGTCGACGTAGTCGTCACGGCTGGCGCTGATGAAGTTGTCCGCCGACTCCGTCATCAGGTACGCCGTGAACGCCTTCTCGTAGTACGAGCCGCAGTTCAGCGTGTACTCCGAGTTGTAGTCACGGCCCTGCGTGCGATCGAGCGCGTTCTCGATCGGCCGGCCGCCGAGCGAGATCGTCCCGAAGCCTCCCGTGACGCCGTTGGCGACCTCGAGGAGCGGAGCCGTGTTGCCGGTCCCGGCGAAGCCGGTGCCGTCCCACGAGCGGGCGATCGTCACGCCGTTGCCCGGGTTCTCGTCGCCGAGCGGGCCGTGCCTGCCGGGCTGCGGGCGGGAGAACACGTGCGCGAAGTGGTCGAACGCGATGGAGCTCGCGATCGCGCTCTCGACGGCGACCTGCTTGAGGACCTCGGCGACGAACGCCTCGGGATCGTCACCGTTCGAGTTGTAGTTGACGACGGTGTCTCGCGCGAGGTTCACGTAGAGGCCGATCGCCTTCGCGGAGTCACGCATCTTCTCGTGGTAGCGGCTGAGGTTGCGCATGAAGGCGCCCCAGACGCTGAAGTCACGACGGCCGCGGCGGTAGCTGGAGAAGATGTGGTTCATCTCCTGCTGCGCCTGCCAGAAGTGCATCGTCTCGTAGAGGTCGGCGCCGTTGTCGTGACGGAACACGGCGACGTTGCCGAGGTCCGCCCAGTTGTCGCTGGCGAACCCGTGCGGGACGCGCACGCGGTTCCGGGCGTCCGTCGTGTGCGTCTTGCTGGCCGTCGACTTCATCGCATCCCACTGGACGAAGTCGACCTTCGGCTGGGTGCAGCGGATCGTCTGCCCCTCCTCGTTCGTCACGAGGTGGCCGTCGAGGAGCGGGTTCCACTCGCCGTCCTTCTCCGCGTCCCAGTACGTGGGCTCGAAGGCGGTCGGGTCGACGACCTCGCACTTCTCGATCAGGTCCACCGTCTTGTCGAGGTGCGAGTAGTGCGTCGGCGACGAGAAGTTGCCGTAGCGGAAGCCGAGGAGACCACCGAAGTCGTTCTGGTGGCCCTGAGCCATGCGGCCGGCGGCCTTGTTCGCCTGGAATCGGGCGTCCGCGTAGACGGCGACGTGGTCACCGTAGAACATGCGGGCCGCACCGAAGTCGTACGCACCGAGGCCGAGCAGGTCCTGCGACGGCTCACCCGCGTACTCCATCGTCGTGGAGTGCGTCCACATGTGGATGATGTTCTTGATCTCGTTCGGCGTGAGCTTGTCGAGCCAGCGCGGGCCGACGCAGTTCCTGCCGTCCGCCGCCCCCGACGCGTCGGCCGGACACTCCGTCGTCACCTTCTTCGCGTTGGTGCGGAGCGCCCAGTACTGCCAGCGGAAGTTCCACGCGTCCGACGAGCCGACGAAGTTGTGGCGCAGGCCGAACGAGTGCCCCATCTCGTGCGCGATGACGGAGTAGTGCGCACGGCGGCGCAGCCAGTCCTTCATCCGGTCGGCGCGCTCGCGCTGGACGATCGGGTCGTCCTGCGGGTTGAACTTGCCGAACTTCTCCTGCAGCGCGTCCGAGAGCGCGGCATAGCCGAGGGGCGCGAGCGCCTCGTAGTGCATGATGCAGGTGCCACGCTCCGCGAGCGCGATCTGGAGGCGGTTCTCGAGGGCCTGCCGGAGCTTCGGGTTCATGCCCTGGAGGATCGAGGCCGCCTTCATCATCATCTGGCTCGGGTCGGCCGAGTCGCCGGCCGTCCACTTCGCGACGTCACCGAGAGCGGACTTCGCGAGCTGCTGCATCGCCGGCGTGATGATGTGCGCCTCGGCGGGGGTTCCGCGGAGGACGTTCATGCGCGCCTCGTAGATGGGCGCCCAGTACGACTCGCCGTCGAGCGATGCCTTCGTGTTCGCGACCTTCTCGAGGTTCGCGATGAGCGCCTTCTCGAGCGGCGTGCGCTGACTCGGGTCGATCTTCCCGTTCGGGGCGGGCCGACGTGCGCGGAGCTTCTGCTCGAGTGCCTTCAACCGATCGACCGAGATCCCGGCGATCGCGGCGATGCGCTTGTCGGCCTCCTCGGCGCCGATGCGGGGCTGGAACCCGGCGCCGCTCGAGATGCGCGCCGCCTCGACCCACTTGTTGATGTCCGTGCCGTCCGTGATGTCCTCGGTCCGGAGCTCGCCGCCGATGTACCGGAAGGTGTCGACGAGGCCGCGGGACCAGAGGTCGTTGACGTGCGTCCAGACGTTGATGCTGGCGGCGATGTGCTCACCCGTCTGCGGATCGTTCGCGTCGGACATGATGCCCCACGGCGATCCCGTCTCGGGCTTCGCGATGGCCGTGACGAGGTGGAAGCGGAGATCGCCGAGGCGAGCCACGGTGCCCTTCTTGCCGCACTCCGGCGGATCGAACTCGTCGACCGGGCTGTGGCAGAGGATGACCATCGGCTTCATCTTCGCGATGGCCGCGACGGCGGGCGAATAGCCTCGCACCTCGGCGAGCTCGTCGGCGAGCCCGTTGCACTGCTCGATCGCCTGGTCGTGGGTCGCGCCCGTCCGGACCTTCTCACGACGGCAGGCGTTGACCTCCTTCACGAGGAAGATCGCGTCCTCCTCCTCGGCGAAGTTGCCCGTGAGGACGCCCGGGAAAGTCTCGGCGCAATCGACGCCCTCTTCGATGAGGTTTCCGAAGCGCTGGCACTCGGCGTACTTCGCGGACTGGACCGCCGCGCGCATCGCGGTGTCCCACTCCTCCGCGGCCTCACGCGTCGCCTCGAAGTACTCGGGCGCGCTGCCGTCGGCGTAGTGCCAGACGACCGGCTTCTCCTTGCGGCTCTGGAACGGGAGCGTGCACTTCTCGTGGTACGTGTCGCACTTCGAGATACCGACGACACCGCCGACGCCCGAGCAGTCCGCATCGACCTTGCAGACCGTGGCCCCCTCCATCTTGTCGGGGTTCTGGTAGATGTGGCTGCGCTCCCAGATGTTGTAGCGGCTGATGTACCGCTTCCAGTTCGCGTCCGCGAGGCCGTAGTCCCGGGCGTAGCCGTTGCGGTCCGTCGTGAATGCGCCGTAGGTCTCGAACCGTCGGCCGTCCCAGTGGATCGGCTCGTAGTCCGTGTTCGTGACCCGCTTGAAGGAGTGGCGGAGCGTGATCTCGTTCGGGTTGCAGTTGCCCGCCGGCTCGCTGCCGCCGCGGATCAGGTTCGGCAGCATGCATGCCGGGAACCTGAAGCCCCCGCCGAAGCTGAGCATCTGCGGCTCGGCGAACACCTTGTTGGTGACGTCGAAGTAGCCGTTCTGGATGTCGTAGACCGGCGCGTTCTCGTCGTTCGGGTTGCGGACGTCGAACGCCATCGGCGAGTACTTCACGCCGCCGTACAGGCCGAGCAGCGACATCGTGTCGAACTCGTAGGCGGTCGTGACGAGGTTCTGGGAGAAGTCGACGCGGATGTACTCGCGGTCCTTCCAGATCCGGTCGGAGACGTTCTCCTCGATGACGTTGAGCTCCTCGCCGGTCTGCGGGTTGTAGGAACGCCGGATGTCGAAGTGGCTGATGATCCGGAAGTTGTAGACGACGATGCCGTCGTTCTGCGCGAGCGGCTTGGAGGGATCCCGCTCCGGGTCCTTCTTCGGAGGTAGCCCCTTCCCGTCGGTGCCGGGGATGCGCTCGAAGGACACGCGGCCGATGAGGTTGTGCTCCTCGATCGACCACTTGATCTTCGTGAGCGTGTTGATCGTGTTCGTGAACAGACCCCAGCTCGCGCCCGACTCGCCGTACGGCACGTCGATGACCATCGTGCGCGCGTAGAACTCGGGGTCGTCGCTCGTGTCGTCGAACTTTTCGCCGATGAAGAAGCTCTTTGGGATCGCGTTGGCTTGGACGCGATTGATCGGATCGCGTTCCGCAGCGCACCCGACGGCACCCGTGGAACTGCCGATGGCCCCTACGACGAGAGCCGTCAGGCCGATCCTGCCAAACCAGTTCGAATGCATCCCGACCTCCTTGACCGACGTTCAGGCAGAGCGTGCCGACGTCGACAGCACGAGAGAAGCGCGGCGGCTCATGCAAACTCTGCTCCTACGAGCAACCGTTTGAAATTCTGACGTTTTCTGTTTTGTCCCTGGCCGCCCGTTAGGACCGTTACTCAGCCGCAGCTGGGCTCTCCGTCAGAGCGCGCACGCATTGTCCCACGCGGCCCCCTATCCGCCCGCGGAGCCCCGGGTCCTCACCAGGACCGCCCGCGCGTGCGCCTCCAGCCCCTCCAAACGTGCGAAAACGCAAATGTTCTCCTCGTCTCCCCGCAGCGCGTCAGCGGTGTAACGAATGATCGAGGTCCGCGCCACGAAGTCGTGGACGCCGAGCGGGGATCCGAAGCGGACCGCCCCTCCGGTGGGCAGGACGTGCGACGGGCCCGCAAGATAGTCGCCCGCCGCCTCGGGGGTCGAGCCGCCCACGAACGCCGCTCCGACGCTGCCGATCGCCTCGAGGAGCTCCTCCGGGGCTTCGACCTGGAGGCTCAGGTGCTCGGGCGCGATCGCGTCGGCGACCTCGGCCAGCGCTCGCCGATCGGCCACGAGGAGGGCTTGTCCGTGCCGCCGGAGCGATTCGCTCGCGATGGCTCTTCGCGGCAGATCTCCGAGCTGGCGGGCGAGCTCGGCGTCGACCCGATCGAGCAGGTCACGCTCCGTCGTGACGAGGAGCGGATAGGCGTCCTCGTCGTGCTCGGCCTGCGAGAGGAGATCGGCGGCGACGTGCGCGGGGTCGGCCGCCCCGTCCGCGAGGACGAGGATTTCGCTCGGCCCGGCGATCGAGTCGATCGCGACGGCGCCGTACACGAGACGCTTCGCGCACGCCACGTAGGCGTTCCCCGGCCCGACGATCTTGTCGACCCGTGGGATGCTCTCCGTCCCGAAGGCCAGAGCGGCGATCGCCTGCGCGCCGCCCGCATCCACGATGGCGGAAACGCCGGACAGATGGGCCGCCGCGAGGACGCCGTCGTCCTCCTCGGTCCCGCTGAGCGGCGTGGCGAGCACGACCTCCTTCACGCCCGCGACACGGGCGGGGATGGCGCTCATGAGGACGCTCGACGGATAGCGCGCCTTCCCGCCGGGGGCGTACACCCCCACCCGCGCCAGGGCACGGACGCGCAGACCGAGCAGCGTCCCGCCTTCCTCGTACCGGAACCCGCCGGCCGGGAACATCGCCTCCCGCTCGCGCCGGTGAAACTCGGCGATCCGCGCCGCCGATCGTTCGAGAGCGGCGCGCGCCGGGGCAGGGAGGCGGCCGAGCGCCTCGCGCCCCATCGCGTCGACGTCCCGGAGGTAGAGCGCCTTCGGAGCCCGGCGCTCGAACCGTTCGACGTAGCGCAGAACGGCCGCGTCGCCCTCGCGACGGACGGCGTCCAGAATCTCCCTCACCGCGGGCTCGACCCTGGCGAAGTCGGTCTCGCCGCGGCCACGAAGACGCGCGAGCGCCTCCGCGAACTCGGGCGTGCCCTGCTCCGCCCGTGGCAGACGAATCGTCATCGGAACGCCGGACGGTAGCGCAGGACGGCCCCTCGGGGCGTGCGTTTCTCGGGTCCCCCGGCCGAGCCAGCCCGGACGGCGGTGTTTTCCGCACAAAGCACAGCCATTTGCCCCTTGGCGGCCGGTCGCCGAGCACGGCCTGCGTCCGTGCTGACCCGGGCCGCTTCTCCTCGGCGCGCGAGCTCGCTTGCGGGTACCCTGTTCATGGGTATAGGCACAGGTTGGAAATGATCCGGACGATGAGAGCGCGGTATCCGAAGAGGCCATCCAAGTGGTAACGTACGCACCCTTGGTGCGGACCCGATAGGCCCGCCGTTTCGACGTCTCGGTGGGACCGAGATCCTGAGAAAATTCCCGGTCCCGAACCCCCGGTTGCCATTTGGACGAGGGCTCCTGTGGACAGTGATCTGGCAGATGCGGTCGAAGGACTGAGGACCGTATTTCAGAAGAGGAAAATCGAGTGCGTGTTCGGCAAAGCCGACAAGACGCTCGTCGAGGACCTCCGCAAGAAGTTCCGGCTTCCGGCACGCTACCGAGCCTTCCTTCTCTCGGCCGACCCGACGAAGGTGGAGACGGTCACGCCCGTCGAGCGTGTTCGTCTTCTTCCCGCCGCGGAGCTGGAGAAGGCCCAGGAGGCCATCAAGACTCCGCCCGAGGGAGGCACGGCGCCCGCGGACTGGAAGCCTTCTTGGTTCGTGATCGCGGAGAGCTCGCTCCTCGGAGACCCCTACTTCCTCGACGTCTCCAAGCTCGACCCCGAGGGCGACTGCCCCGTCTACACCGCCATGAGCGGCCAGGAGCGCTGGAACCCCACGCTCGCGGCGTCGAGCTTCGCGCAGTTCCTCCGCATCCTGTCGACGGCGATGGACGTCGCGGCGGGGTTCGGCGACGCGATCATGGACGACGAGGACGAGGACAGCTTCCGCGAAGCGCTCGGTCCGAAGGTCAAGGTCATCGACGCCGCCGCGCTTCGCGCGGGGCATTGGACGTGACGAAAGGGGCTCCGGGCTCCGGACGGAAGGCTCCAGGAGAAAACGAGCCCGAAGCTTCGACGCGAATCTCCAGCGCATGCGGAGCGTCCGATCGACGGCCGCTCGTGCGCTGCGCTTTGCCTGGAGCCTGGAGCTTGGTGCGCTGCTCCCTCCCTGGAGCCTGGAGCCTGGAGCCTGGAGCCTGAAGATGGTCGAAACCGCCTACTCCCAGAGCCGGTATCGCCCGAGCGAGATCGAGCACAAGTACGGGCCCAACGTTCACCTGCTCGACGACCCGCTCGCCTGGACGCAGCTCGCTCGGCTCTGCGCGCGCGAGACCATCCAGCCCGAGGTCGGTCACCTCGTCCGCGCGCTCTACCAGCGGCTGGCGCAGGTCGTCCTCGCCGCGGAGTTTCCGCGCGAGCGCGTCGCCGTTCCGACGCGGATGGTGATCAAGTCGCCCGAGGCGGTCTACCGAGGGCTCGCGCTCGATGCTTCGACGAAGTGCGTGACCGTCGCGATCGCGCGCGCCGGGACCATGCCCTCTCAGGTCGTCTACGACCTCTTGAACGAGGTCCTCGATCCGTCGGGCGTGCGCCAGGACCACCTCTTCATGTCGCGCGCGACGGACGCCGAAGGGAAGGTGATCGGCGCGACCTGGCACGACGCGAAGATCGGGCGCGACGTCGAGGGGCGCATCCTCCTCTTCCCCGATCCGATGGGCGCGACCGGGTCGTCGATGAACAGCGCCCTCACGCACTACAAGACACGGCTCGAGGGGACGCCGAAGCTGTGCATCACGATGCACCTCATCGTGACGCCGGAGTTCATCCGCAACGTGCTCGCCGAGCACCCCGACGTGCGCATCTACGCCCTCCGCCTCGATCGCGGGCTCTCCCCGGCGAAGGTCCTCGCGACCGTCCCGGGCACGCACTGGGACGAGGAGCGAGGGCTCGACGAGCACCACTACATCGTCCCGGGCGCCGGCGGCGTCGGCGAGATCCTGAACAACGCCTGGGTCTGACCGCGAGCGTCAGCGCTTCTTCTTGCGGCGCCGCGGGTTGTGTCGGTCGACCAGGGCGAGGTAGTCCGGCATGGGCTGCTCCTCGAGCGGCCTCCAGTTCTCGCGCGCGAGCTGCACGTGACGAGGGAGGGCTTCGACCATCCGGCACACCTCGTCCCTCGCCGCCCCCGTGGCGTGGCGCTCGAACTCGGACATCGCGTCGAGGATGGCGTCGACGTCTCGGCCGGCGAGGTGACCGCGCCGCGCGAGCTCCGCGTAGCTGCGGGCGAGCGCGTCGCCGTCGAAGCGGTGCTGCGTGACCATCTCGTACGCCACGCGCAGGACGCCGAGCGCGGGCAGGCGGCCGTCCTCGAAGATCGCGAACGCGGCCTGCAGGTAGTTGTAGAACGGCACGACGCGCGGGCCGAAGACGGCGAAGTCGCGCGGGTGCGTCTGCTGCTCGAGATGGATGAGGATCCGCTCGACGACGGGCTCGGCCTTCACGAGACGAACGCAGCGCAAGGTCGACTCCGTCACGTCGTCGTAGATGCGGCCGCGCTCGCAGATCTGCGCGACGAGCTCCTCGCCGGCGTTGCCGGCCATGATGTCCGCGTACAGCGAGTACACGAAGGCGTCCGCCTCCGCGTCGTCGCCGACGAGCGTCTCTTTGACGCCGTCGAGCCGATCGCCCGCCGACGTCCGTGCCTCGAGGAGCGCGGGGAGCTTGTACCCGAGCTGATCGCGCAGCGCACGGAAGCGCAGGCGGAGCATGTTCTGCAGGTTCGGCTTCAGCGTGAAGTCGTCCCATCGAATGCCGTCGAGCTTCAGCTTCTCTTCGAGACGGCGGCGCATCTGCTCGGGCGATCCCGAGAGGATGTGGATGGAGACGTCGGCGTTCGCGAGCTCGCGCAGGAGCGTCGCCGCCCCCGGGTTCGTCCTCTTCTCGTCCGGACGCTCGAGCGCCGTGCGGACGAGATCGCGGACGGTGTCGAACTCCGTCCGGAGATACGTCTTGTCGAGGTCCCAGCGGGAGATGTGACGCGGCCGCACGTTTCGACTCGGGCTCGGGTTCATCCTACTTGGCGGCGGCCTGCGACGACGACTCGGAGCCTCGTCGCGGAGAGCACGCTGCCATCGAGCCCTTGGCGGAAGGATCGCACGGGCCGAGGCCGATGTCGGCGCACGGGATCTTCTCGAGCCGACCGGCGGCGCAGAACACGAGCGCGCCGCCGTCGCATCGCGGCATCATGTCCTTGTCGCATTCGACGTTGGACGGGACGTAGCACCCCGCGCGCGGGCCGAGCCCCGAGCAGCGGAGGCCGAAGCCCACGCAGTCCGTCACGTGCACCTTCGTGGACTGGCCGGTGCGCTCGCACTCGACGAGGCGACCATCCTCGCAGTGACGCGCTCCACGCGCATCGCAGCGACGGCGACCGGGGAGCTCGCAGCTCGCGGTGGGGTCGCCCGCCTCGTCCTGCATCTCGACGCACGTCGTCCCCGGACGACACGCGATGCGCTCGTACGCGCCGTCACGGCAGGCGACGATCGCACTCGGCCCGTCACAGCGCATCTCGGGCGCGCCGGCCGGGCACTTCTCCGTGGACCAGCACGCGCGAACGACGATCCCGCTCGCCGCCTTGACCTCGCGGCAGCTCGCGCCCATGGCCGCGCAGTCGACGACCGTGCTCTCGTGGGCGTCGTCCTCTCCACAGCTCACGAGGCGGTCGCCGTCGCAGCCCGAGACCACGCCGGCGCGTTGCGCGCAGAACGCCGCCGCGCGTGCGTCGCCTCCGCCGCGCATGCAGGTCGAGACCTGCTCGCATCCCTTCGCCTCGGCGAGACACCGGCGGAGGGGCTCGTTCGGATCCGAGTCCTCGAGCCACCAGTCGACGCAGGCGCTCGGATCCCGGACCCGCGCCACGTCGGTCGCCTGGACGCACGCGGAGAGGCGCACGCAAGCCTGCGCGATCTTCGCGAGGGCCGGCGGATCCGGCGGCGGCGCAGGCGCGGGGGGAGGCTTGACGGGCGGCTCCTTTCCGCCGCAAGCCACGACGACAGCGACGAGCGCCAGCGCGGGCGTCGCCCGAACGAGCCGGACTGCGACGCGATGCCTGGGATCGGCGCGATGTCGCTCCACGCCCCCTGTTTACTAGAGCGGCTCGGGCCCGGTCCAGCTCGGGCCGCGATCGAACGCCCGAACGGCACGTGCGGTGCACCACCGCTCGACATGGCGCCACGCGATCGAAAGCGAGCGGCGCAGAGGAGCTGGCCGGGCGCGCTCCTCGCGCTGGTGCTCCTCGCGCTGGTGCTCGCCGGCGCCTGCGCTCGAACGCCCGCACGTACCATCCACGACGTCACGACGACGAGCGCGGGCGTGCCTCGACCGACCACGCTCCCGCCGCCGAGCCGAACCACCGACTCCGCCGGGTTCGTCGACAACGCGGGACGCACGAGCGACGAGCGCGTCCGCACGGAGGCGAGCGGCATGCGCGCGACGGAGCTCGGCTCCCAGATGCCGACCGGGACGCCGGGCAGCGGCTTCCCGGTGCCGATCGAGCCGCCGCAGGAGCCCGTGCTCCCGGAGAGGCCTCGGCCCGGCCGCATGGCGATCGGCCCGGTGCCGGCCGACGAGGGCACCGTCGTGCGGGCCGTGCTCGACGAGCTCGTCGTCGCGTACTGCGAGCGCGAGATCGCCTGCGGGCGTATCGCGCCGACCGAGGGCTTCGACTGCACGCGCACGATCGCCACGCGCTACCGCGAGGACCTCGGGCGTGCCGAATGCCCGTTCAGCTTCGACGCCGACTCGGTCGTCGCCTGCATCTCGGCCGTCCGCGCGACGCCGTGCGACGTCCCGGCCGAAGACCTCACGACGCTTCCCATCTGCGATCCCGAGGGGTTGTGCCTCCCGCGATGAGGGTCAGACCGCGATCGACTTCTTGAGGTCCTCGAGCGAGTGGAGCAGCTCGTGCGCGCCCGAAGCGAAGGCGAGCTCGAGCGCCTCGAGGAGGTACCGGTGCGCCTCGTCGGTACGGTCACGGATCGCGGAGACCTGCGCGAGCGCGCCGAGGACGCGCGCGCGATCGGAGCCGCTCGGGCCCGCCATGTCGAGGGCCTCGCGGAGCACGCCCTCGGCGTCCGTGAAGTGACCGGCGGCGGTGAGCGACTCGCCGAGCTTGCGGGCGAAGATGAGCACCGCGCGCATCGGATCGTCGAGCTCTCCACGGAACAGCTCGCGCCGCGCGAGATCGAGGCCGCGCCGGAGCGCCGAGATCGAGCCGTTCAGATCCCCGCGCGCCGCGGCCCGCGTGGCCACCTGCTCGAGGAGGATGAGCGCCTGGAAGGTGCGCTGCGCGTTGTACTCGTGCAGGGCACGCACCTCGAGCGGCATCCCGTGCTCCTCGCCGATCTCGGCGCAAGCGGCGTGCAGGCCGCGACGGACGGCGGCCGGGATCGTCGCGAGGACGACGTCGCGGATGAGGGGATGCGCGGCGCGGTGGCATGCCACGTACCCTTCGACGGGCTCGATCATCCCGGCCGCGAGCAGGGCCCCGATCGCCTCTTCGATGTTCGTCCCCTCCGGGACCATCTTGGCGATGGTCGCCTGGTCGGCGTTGTCGCCGTAGACGGCGATCGCCTGGAGCACGCGACGCGCATCCGGCGGAAGGCGCTCGACACGCAGCGCGATGAGGTCGGCGAGACGCGTCGGGGCGCGCCCGCCCTGCTCGCGCGAGAAGCGAAGGAGCTGCTCGACGTAGAGGGGCGCGATCCCGCGGCCGCCGATCGTGGAGCTCGGCTTGTTCGTGCCCTGGAGGAGCTTGGCGACCGCCGCCGGCGGCAGACCCATCAGGACGCGCGCGGACGCGGTGCTCGCCGGCCATCCCGGATCGTGACCGGGCGGATAGCTGACGATGAGGAGCGAAGGCACGAGCGGAGGCTCGCCGACCGCGTCCGCGAACGCCGTGCGGCTCGCCCCGTCGATCGCGTGGAGATCGTCCACGGCGACGATGACCTTCTTCCCGTCGGCACGCTCGCTCGCCCGCACGATGGCCCAGCGGAGCGCCTCGGCCACCGCGAAGCGGAGCTCGTCGGCGGAGAGCTCGCCGCGCCCGCCGTGCTCGAAGATGTCCGCGAGGCCGCGTCGCGCCTCGGCGCCCGCGGCGATCCAGTCCTTCGGCGTCCCGCCGTCCTTCGGGAGGTTCGCGAGCCGCACGATCGCGTTGCGGACGGCGTAGTAGCCGACCTCGGCCCACGCCGGATCGGGGCCGACCTCGATGACGACGTGCTTGTCCGCGCGGACCGTCTTCAGGAACTCCGAAAGGAGGCGCGTCTTGCCCATACCGACGTCGCCGACGATGCGGGCACCGACGAGCGAGGTCTTCGCGTCGTTGAGACGGTCCTGGAGCCAGAGGAGATCTTCCTCGCGCCCGACGAGCTCGAGCGGGAACTGCGCGCGGCTGCCGTCGACGAGGACGGGCCGACGACCGGTCCCGGGCTCGACCGGGATCTTGCTCTCGCGCTCCTCCACGGGAGGCGAAGCGGGCGTGGTCGACGCGCGCGCCATCGCGGCCTGGGCGTCGCGCAGGCCGGCCCCGCACTCGCCGCAGAACTTCTGGCCGCCCGGGTTCTGCGCGCCGCAGGCCGGACACTTCACCGTCGCCGTCGGGAACGGCTTCGGGATCGTCGACTCGATCTGCGTGAGCGCGTCGGTGAGCGCGTCCGCGAACTCGTCGGCGTTGTTGAAGCGATGGTTCGCGTCCTTCGCGAGCGCCATCAGGCACACGTCCGCGAGCAGCGAGGGGATGCTGCGCTCGGGGGCCACGATGCGCGGATCCTGCGGCTGCTCGGTGATGTGCATCAGCACCACCTGCGTCGGGCTCTCGGCCTCGAACGGCAGCCGTCCGGTGAGGAGCTGGTAGAAGATGACGCCGACCGCATAGAGGTCCGAGCGCGCGTCGAGCGGGTCGCCCCGGCCCTGCTCCGGGCTCATGTACTCCGGCGTGCCGCAGACGATCCCGGGGCTCGTGATGTTCGGCTGCACGGCCTCGATGCGCATCTTCGCGAGGCCGAAGTCGACGACCTTCACGAAGTCGCCGCCCGTGCGGATCGGCTCGAGGATGATGTTCTCGGGCTTGAGATCGCGGTGGATGATGCCGAGGTGGTGCGCCTCGGAGAGCGCCGCGAGGACCTGCTTCAGGATGTTGACGATGCGGCGGAAGGAGAGCGGGCCCTCCTCGTACTGGACGCGCGCGAGGTCCTTGCCTCGCAGGTACTCCATGACGAGGTAGAGCTGCCCGTCCTCCGTCTTTCCGAAGTCGATGACCGCGACGGAGTTCGGGTGATTGAGACGGCTCGCTGCGCGCGCCTCCGTGATGAAGCGCGCGGCGGCGTTCTCCTCGCCGACGAGGTGGGGGTGGATGATCTTGACCGCGACCGTACGACCGAGCGTCGTCTGCTCGGCGCGGTACACGCGCCCCATGCCGCCGATGCCGACGAGATCGAGGATCACGTAGCCGCCCGGCAGCGTCCGGCCGACCATCGGATCGTCGGACTGCACCGCGACCTTCGCGACGGGGAACCCGCACGTCGGACAGAACTTGTGCGTGTCTTCGCACGAGCTCTGGCACTGAGGACACTGCCGCATGCCTGCCGTTCCCCGGAGACCGAAGCTATCACGCGGATAACGCGCCGGAAACGGTAAGAATGCGGTCCCCCGAGCGGTTCTCGGGTCGCCCGCGGCCGCGGGCGCGCCCGATACACCGTAAAGGCACGATTCCGCGAGGGCCTTCGTCGGGCCGCTGGCGAGCCCGGAAGGGTGGTGGTCGGGCTCGAGCCGATCCCCTGCGTCACGGCTCGTCGCTGGAGCGAACCGAGCCGTCATCGCCGGCGCTCTTTTCTCGCCCTTCTCTTGGCCCCGGAGTCGCACGTCCCGTTACCATTGAGGCGTGGTCGGTGATCCGAGCAAACCCTCAGGGGACGGTCCCGGCTCGAGCGGCGCTGCGAGCGCGCGCCGCGTGCTTCTCGGCGAGCTCCTCGTCGAGAGCAAGGTGATCACGCCCGAGCAGCTCGGAGAGGTCCTCAGCTCGCCGCGCGAGGCCGGCAAGAAGCTCGGTCAGGTGCTCCTCGAGCGCGGATGGATCACCGAGGCGCAGCTCACGCAGACGTTGAGCCGCCAGCTCAGCGTGCCGTGGGTCTCGCTCTATCACATCGACTTCTCGCGGCAGCTCTTGAACCGGGTCTCGCGCGAGGTCGCGGAGAAGTACTGCCTCATTCCGATCTTCATCCGCCACGTGAAGGGACAAGGCGAGACGCTCTACGTGGCGATGGACGATCCGACGAACGAGCTCGCCCTCCAGGAGGTCGCGCGCGTCTCCGGCCTCCCGACCCGGCCGATGATCGCGTCCGCGTCCGACATCCGGAGCGCGATCCGCGTCTACTACGGCGAGCCCTCCGCCCCGAAGATCGAGGTCCCCGCGCCGCCGACGAAGGCCGAGCCGCCCGCGACGACGCGCGTCGAGCCCGCGCCCCCGACGCCCGCCGCTCCGACCGTCCCCGATCCGCCCCGCTCGCAGCCGGGCGTCGCCGCGCGCCGTGCCCGGCCGAGCACGCCGAACGTCGCCGACGACGCGCCTCCGACGACGCGCTCCCATCCGCCCGCCCCCGAGCCGGCGGCCCGCGCGAAGCGGCCGGAGACCGACTCCGAGCCGCGCAGGCGCATCCCGCGGATGGTGAACCTCACGCTGCTCGACGGCACGACCATCACCCTCCCGGCGAAGAAGAAGGAGTCCGAGCTCCCGGAGAAGCTGACCGCGCGGGACTACGTGAGCGCGCTACGCGCGTCCGCGCACGGAGCAGACGCGAGCGAGATCCTGGGCAACGACGTGAAGTGGGAGCCCATCGTCGCGGCCTTGCTCTCGATTCTCCTCAGGAAAGGGCTCATCGCGGACTGGGAGTTCGTCGAGGAGCTGCAGAAGATCTGACGCGGCGCCCCATCGCGCCGATTCGCCTGGCGCGCGCGACGAGCGGTGCTAAGGGCTCGCAGCCCAAGCGGCGAAGGCCCCATGAAGCTCCGCTCCCTCCTCCTCCCGGTCGGCTCCCTCCTGCTCCTTTCGATCGCCTGCGGCGACCCTGCGATCGACGACGCCGGCGAACGGGGGACCGCGAACATCACCGAGGACACCGATACGAAGGGTGAGACGAAGGGCGAGGCCACGGGTGACGCGAACGAGGGCACGGCGCCTTCTTGCGACGAGGTCCCGTCGGGTCCGTTCGAGCCTCGAGCCATCGGCCGGCCGTTCAGCGGCAGCGAGGACTTCGCGTTCGACGGCCGCGGGAACATCGTCGGCAAGCGCGGCAACGATCTCGTGAGCGTGAACGCGCGCGAGAGCGCGAAGGTCGCGACGCTTCCCGGCCAGGTCTACGGGCTCCGCTATCGTCCCGACGGCAAGCTCGTCGCGGCGCTCCCCGGCGCCGGCAAGCTCGTGACCATCTCGCCGGACGGTGAGGTCTCCGACTTCGCCACGGGCCTCGCGACGCCCAACGGGATCTACGTCGACTTCGACGGCAACACGTGGGTGACGGAGTTCGGCGGTCACAGGGTCTCGAAGATCGCGCCCGACGGCACGAGGACGGTGGTCGTCTCCGGCACGGACAAGGCGCACGCCGCGAACGGCGTCGTCCTCGACGCTGGCAAAGGGCTCCTCTTCTACACGGAGTACGCGAAGGGCCGGATCCACCGCCTGAAGCTCGACGAGCCGGACGCCGCGCCGGTGCTCGTCGCCACCATCCCCGGCGCCGCCCTCGACGGCCTCGTGCTCGACGCATGCGGCAACGTCTACGTCGTGGATCAGGGCAACTCGCGCCTCTTCCGCGTACGCGTCGACGCGGCCGGAGACGCGGTCGCGCCGCCGGAGCTGCTCGCGTCGTTCCCCACGAACGTGGCGAACGCGCAGTTCGGCGCCGGCCCCGGATTCGACACGCACAAGCTGTACGTCACCGGCAACCCCGGGACGGTCTACGAGGTCGACGTGGGCGTCGCAGGCGGCCCCGTCCCGCAGCCCTGGAACGAGTGACGCCGGCGCACGCCGGTCGGGCGCCGCCCGATCAGCGAACGGCGCCGCTCGCGCGGAGCTTGTCGATCTCGTCGTCGCCGAAGCCCGCATCGCGGAAGATCGCGTCCGTGTGCTCGCCCTGCTTCGGCGGCGGCGTGTGCGCGCGATCGGGCGACGTGAGCGGCGTCCGCATCTGCGGGATCTTTCCCCACGGCGACGCGAGCTCGAAGAACATCTTGCGCGCGGCGAGGTGCGGATCGGCCATCGCCTCGGCCGGCGTTAGGACGGGCTCGAGGCAGCAGTCGCGCTCCTTCGCGAACGCGATCCACTCGTCGCGCGTCTTCTGGGCGAAGATCTCGCGGAGCTGCTCCTTGAGCGCGGCCTGGTGAGGACCGGGGACGAGATCGCTCATGTCGACCTCGCGGCCGATGCCCGCGCAGAACTGCATCCAGAACTTCGGCTCGAGCGAGGCGAGCGCCATCGCCTTGCCGTCCTTCGTGGCGTAGGTCTGGTACGGCGCGATCCCGCCGGTGAGCGCGTCGTCGCCGCGCGCGGGCGTCTGCCCGCCGAAGAGCAGCCCGAAGCCCGCGATCGCGAAGGGCATCGCGGTCTCGATCATGGCCACGTCCACGACCTGGCCCTTGCCCGTGCGCGCGCGCTCCATCAGCGCGCCCATGATGCCGATGACGGCATAGAGGCCGCCGCTCACGTCCGCGAGCTGGAAGCCCGGCACGGCGGGCGGGCGGTCGGCGGGGCCTTGCAGACCGAGGACGCCGGCCCGTGCGAGGTAGTTGAGATCGTGGCCGGCGCGATGCGCGAGCGGGCCGGTCTGGCCGTAGCCGGTGAGCGCGCAGATGACGAGCCGCGGGTTCTTTTCGAGCAGCGTCTGGTGCGACAGCCCGAGCCGATCGAGCACGCCCGGACGGAACTGCTCGAGCAGGACGTCGTACGAGCACACGAGGCGAAGGAACGCGTCCTTCGCCTCGGGCTTCTTCAGATCGACGACGGCGCTGCGCTTGTTGCGGTTCAGCGCCAAGAACACGCTCGACGTCGGATCGCCGCCGTCCTCGGCGCTCACCTGCGGCGGCATCACACGGAGATAGTCGCCGCCGGCCGCATCCTCGACCTTGTCGACCGCAGCGCCGAGATCGGCGAGGACGAGCGACGCGAGCGGCCCGGGAAGCAGCCGCGAGAGATCGAGGACCTTGATCCCCGCGAGAGGCGTCACTGCTTGTAGGAGAACAGCTTCTGCAGCTTCATCGCGAGCATCTGGTTGCCCGCGACCTTCAGCTTGCCCGCGAAGAACAGCTGCATGCCGTTGGCCTGCGGGTTCTCGTAGAGCTTCTGGAAGTCGTCGGCCGCGATCGTGATCGTGCAGTCCGCAGAGGCGTCGTTGCCCGGCTTGCAGCTCGGGCCGTTCGACGTGACGTCGATCGTCCACTCGCCCTCACCGGTGACGTTCACCTGGTACTTGGCGCCGATCGTCTTCGCGTCCTCGGCGTTCTTCGCGAGCGCCGCGGGGAGCTCTTCGTTGAACAGCTTCTTGATGTCGACGGCCATCGGCGTCCTCCTCGAGACGGGTGCATGGCGCCACGGGTGGCGCACGGAAAGTGAATGACGATTCAGCGGGGTATCAGCCGTGCACTTCGCCGTCAAGGGGCCGAGCGCGACCGCCGCCCACTGCCGCAGGGCGGTACTTCCGGCCGCGCTTCGAGAGGTCAGTCGCAGAACGTCGGCGGTCCGTACGGCGGCTGCGCGTCGATGTCCGCGCGCGTGACTTTGTTGGTGCGCGCGACGTTCGCGTAGACCTGCGCGCTCGGGCGCGCCGTGCGCGCCCGAGTCGTCGGGTCCACCGTGTGGAGGCCGAAGCGCGGGCAGAAGCCGTGCGCCCACTCGAAGTTGTCGAGGAGCGACCAGTAGACGTAGCCGCGGATGTCGATCCCGGACTCGCGCGCGAGCCCGAGCTGGAACAGGTGCTCGAGGACGAAGCGCGCTCGATTGCGATCGGCCGCGTCCGCGATCCCGTTCTCGGTGATCACGATCGGGAGATTGTACGGGCGCACCTCCTCGAGGACGACGCGCAGTCCCTCGGGGTGGATGTCCCAATGGAAGTCCGTCTTCGGTCGATCGGTGAGGAGCTGGTCCTGGCGGATGCTCGCATTCACGACCGGCAGCACGAGCCCGCGCGCGCTCGCGGTGAGCGCGGAGTAGTAGTTGATGCCGAGCCAGTCGGACCGATTCGCGAGCGCCGGATCGGCGCGCCGATCGTTCGGGCCGTCGAGCTTGCCGTCGAAGTCGTCGTCCCAGTCGCCGCGGACGACGCCATTGAGGAACCAGAGGTTGTTCACGTAGCGGACGCGCTCGGCCGCCGCCACGTCCTCCGGGTCTTCCGGGTTCGCGGGCTCGACGGCGCGCTGGTGCTGCACGATCCCGACCTCCGAAGGCTTGCCGTCGCCGTCGGCGTCGACCGTGTCGGCCGACTTGATCGCGTCGAAGCAACGCGCGTGGGCCACGACCTCGTTCTTCGCGACCGTGAGCGCCCTGTCGATCTTCAGCACGAGGCCCGGAGGGAAAGAGCCCTGCACGTAGCCGGCGAGCGGGGCGACGATCGGCTCGTTGATCGTCACCCACCAGTCGACCTCCTTGCCCCAGCGGCCGGCGGCGCGCGCGCACCAGACGGCGAAGGCGTCCACGGTCTCCTGCCGCTCCCAGCCCTGCGGCTCGTCGGGCTTGCGCGGGTCCGACAGCCAGTCCGGCAGCGTGAAGTGCTGGAGCGTCACGAGCGGACGGATGCCGGCCGCGCGCAGCGCGGCGAAGAGCGCGTCGTAGGAGGCGATCGCGTCCGCCGAGGGCTCGTCGGCGTCGAACGCCTCGCGCGTGGGGTAGACGCGCGCCCACTCGATCGAGAAGCGGTACGTGTTCTGGTTCGTCGCCTTCAAGAGCGCGACGTCCGTGTCGATGTGCGCGAGCGCGTCCGGGCCGCCGACGTCGGGATCGTCGCCGTTTCGGATCTTGCCCGGCGTCTTCACCCAGATGCCCCAGTCGGTGTTGCCGAGGCCCTTCTCGACCTGGAACGCGGCGGACGCGGAGCCCCACATGAAGTCCTGCGGGAACGTCACCTCGGACGGCTCCGTGTCCGTCGGCGTGCCGGCATCGCCGTCCGAACAGGAGGCGATCACGGCGAGACAACAGAGGAACGCGAGCGGCGACCGGCCGCTCGTGGCGGACATGGCTCGCGACGATCCGATGAGGCGGTCAGGCTTCGCCTTCGGCGCAGACACGGTTCTTTCCTTCGGCCTTTGCACGGTAGAGGCGCGCGTCGGCGAGCGCGATGAGCTCGTTCGCTCCGCCGTCGGGCGCGACGTCGGGCAGCGCGGCCACGCCGATGCTGACCGTGGTCTTGATGGACCGCGTGGCGTCGACCGGGATCTCGAGATCGGCGATCGCCTCGCGGATGCGCTCGGCGAGACGGACGGCCTCCGTCTTGCCGGTGGTGCGCGCGAGGATGACGAACTCCTCGCCTCCATAGCGCGCGAGCAGGTCCTCGACGCGGATGAGGCGCTGCATCTGCGCGGACACGAGGCGGAGGACCATGTCGCCCGCCAAGTGACCGTAGGTGTCGTTCGTGCGCTTGAAGTCGTCGAGGTCGAGGATCAGAACGGCGAGCTTCACGCGGTGCCGCCGCGAGTAGGCGACCTCCGCGAGCAGGCGCTCGGTGAAGTACTTGCGGTTGTAGACGCGCGTGAGGGCGTCCCGCGTCGAGGACTCGTAGAGGCGTCGCTGCAGCTCCTCTTCCGCGTCGTCGGTGATCTGGAACCGCAGCGAGACGTGCGGCCCGACCTGGATGCGGTCACCCGGGCGGATCTCGCAGAGCTCGACCCGCTGCGTGCCGACGAACGTGCCGTTCGTCGAGCCGAGATCCTCGATGAAGTAGCGTCCGTCGGCGCGACACGTGATGCGCGCGTGGCGGCGGCTGACGCCTCCGTCCTCGATCCAGATGTCCGCCTCGGTGCCGCGGCCGATCGTGTGCTCCGTCTTGTCGAGAGCGAAGACCTGCCCGGCGTTGATGCCGGTGATGACCGTGAGCGTCGCGCGATCCTTCACCGCTTGGACGATGCCGGGCACCGTCATCACCGGATCGGTCGTGCGCTCGGTCGCGGCGTCGCCCGTCCGCCACGAGCTGTCGGACGACGGCGGGGCGAGCGGCATCCCCGAAGCGCGGCCTTGGCCCGACGCCGGTTGGCTCGGTTGGCTCGGCGAGGGCTCGGACGCGACGGGCAGCGGGACCGCCTGCATCTTTCGCGTCTTGAACGGATCCTTCATCGCCCCAACCGCCGTCTTACTCTGCATCGCGACCCGCGTCGACGGGCCGACCTCCTCCAGTCTAGCGGCAGAGCACGGCCTTGCCCCGCCCGCGCGATGTCGCTAGGTCATCGCCGCATGGGACTCCTCGACGACAAGGTCGCGATCATCACGGGCGCGGGCGGCGGCATCGGGAGGGCGCATGCGCTCCTCTTCGCGAAGGAAGGCGCGAGCGTCGTCGTCAACGACCTCGGCGTCGAGCGCGACGGCAGCGGCGGCGGCGCGGCCACGGCGGACGCCGTCGTGAAAGAGATCGAGGCCGCCGGCGGCAAGGCCGTCGCGAGCAATCACTCGGTGGCGACGGCCGAGGGCGCGCGCGCGATCGTCGAGCTCGCGATCGAGACGTTCGGGAAGGCGGACATCCTCGTCAACAACGCAGGGATCATCCGCGACAAGCCGTTCATGAAGATGGACGAGGAGATGTGGGACTCCGTCCTCGCCGTCCATCTCAAGGGCACGTTCCTCGTCTCGCAGGCGTTCGCGAAGCACGCGGTCAGCCGCGGCGGCGGCGGACGCATCGTGAACACGACGAGCGCGAGCGGCATGCTCGGCAACTTCGGACAGGCGAACTACGCGGCCGCGAACGCCGGCGTCTACGGGCTCACCCGCACGATGGCCATCGAGCTCCAGAAGCATCGAATCACGGTCAACGCCCTCGCCCCGCTCGCGAAGACGCGCATGACGGAGGACCTCAGCACCTTCCAGGGCGTCGAGACGATGACGCCGGAGCACGTCGCGCCCGCCGCGCTGTTCCTCGCAAGCGATCTCTGCGCGGACAAGACCGGCTACGTGCTCGCCGTGGCCGGGGCGCGCATGTACGCGTTCAAGATCGTGGAGTCGACCGGCAAGTTCAAGGACGGGCCGGAGGCGATCTGGACGGCGCAGGAGATCGCCGACAACTGGGCGGCGATTGTGAAGTGAGGAAAGAGGCTCCAGGCTCCAGGCTCCTGGCTCCAGGGGCGCGCGCTTCCGCGCGTCCTCAGATGCCGAGGACTGAGGGCTGAGGACTGCCGACCGCCAACGAGGCTCCGAGCTACGGTTGCCTCTGGCGAAGAGACCCGGCGCGCGCGAAGCGCAGCGATGTGGGAGCGCTTCTGCTCGCTCCGAGCTGCGCTTTTCGCATCGAACGCTGCTCTTCACCCCCCTGGAGCCTGGAGCCTGGAGCCTGGAGCCTGGAGCCTTCTCTCCGGGCCGCTTCCCCTTGCGCGCGGGCCGCCGCCGTACGACAACCTCGGCGTCATGTCCTCCTCCGTTCGCTTCGAAGGCACGTTCACGGCGCTCGTCACTCCGTTCAAGGAAGACCTCTCGATCGACTGGGACGCGTTCGACCGGCTCGTCGAGAGCCAGATCGCAGGCGGCGTCGACGGCATCGTCCCCTGCGGGACGACGGGCGAGAGCCCTGCGCTCTCTCACGAGGAGCAGCTCGAGCTCGTGAAGCGATGCGTGAAGCTCGCGAAGGGCAAGTGCGTCGTCCTCGCGGGCACGGGGACGAACTCGACGAAGAGCACGATCGCGAACTCGCAGGCGGCCGCGCGCGCGGGGGCCGACGCCGTGATGGTCGTCGTGCCCTACTACAACAAGCCGACGCAAGAGGGCTTGCGCCGGCACTTCGTGGAGGTCGCCGCCGCCGTCGACGTCCCCGTCGTCGTCTACAACATCCCCGGACGCACGGGCATCGACCTCGGCGTGGAGACCCTCTCTCGCATCTGCCAGGAGGCGTCGAACGTCGTCGCGATCAAGGAGGCGACCGGCAACGTCCTCCGCGCACAGGAGATCGTCCGCACGATCGGCTCGCGCATCACGGTGCTGTCGGGAGACGACGCGCTCACGCTCCCGATGATCGCGGTCGGAGCACGCGGCGTGATCAGCGTGACGTCGAACCTCTACCCCGCCGAGGTCGCGCGTGCGACGCGGCTCGCGCTCGAAGGCAAGCTGGAGGAGGCCCGCCGCGAGCACCTCGCGCTCTGCACGGTCCACGAGGCGATGTTCGTCGAGTCGAACCCCGCGCCCATCAAGGCCGCGCTCGCCCACGCCGGCCGCATGAAGGACGTCGTCCGCGGACCGCTCGCGCCCGTCTCCGACGGCGCGCGCGCGAAGGTCGTCGCGGCGATCCGTTCGTACGAGGAGCGCGCGCGATGAGCACGCGTCTCGCCGTCCTCGGCGCGAACGGTCGGATGGGCCGCGCCGTGGTGCGGCTCGCTCACGAAGGAGGCATGAAGATCGTCGCCGCGATCGGCGCAGGCGACGAGGGGCGCGACGCGGGTGAGCTCGCCGGCGTCGGATCCATCGGCGTGCCCATCGTGTCCGACGTGGCCTCGCTCGCCTCGTCGAAGGCCGAGGTGGTCGTCGACTTCTCCGCGCCCGCCGCGCTCACGCGCGCGTGCGCGGCGTGCGCCGAGGCCGGCATCGCGATCGCGAGCGGGACGACCGGCCTCGACGACGCGGCGAAGGCCGCCCTCGACGCGGCCGCCGCGAAGGTGCCGGTGCTCTGGGAGCCGAACATGAGCGTCGGGATCCACGTCCTCGCCTCGCTCGTCGAGAAGGCGATCGCGTCGCTCGGCGCGGACTACGACGTCGAGATCGTCGAGACGCACCACCGCCTCAAGGTGGACGCTCCGAGCGGGACCGCGCTCAGGCTCGCCGAAGTGGCGAAGGCGGCGCGACAGAACCTCACCGGCAAGGAGCACCGCCTCGTCCACGGACGCGAGGGCAAGCCGGGCGCCCGGCCGCGCGAGGAGATCGGCGTGCTCGCCCTCCGCGGCGGCGACGTCGTCGGCGACCACACCGTCTTCCTCTACGGCGACGGCGAACGCCTCGAGCTCACCCACCGCGCCTCGAGCCGCGACCTGTTCGCGCGCGGCGCCCTCCGCGCCGCCCGCTGGCTCGTCGGCCGCCCTGCGGGGCGGTATCGGCTGGGCGATTTGTTGGGCTGAGGCTTCGCCTCGGCCAGGCTCCAGGCTCCGGGCTCCAGGTGGGTGCGCGCTCGCGGGCGCACATCGCCACGTCGAGCGGTCGAGCCCAGCGTGCGCAACGCATCGGGCATCCGACGCCGATGTTCACTCGCGGCGCGCCGTGTTCGCGCGAGCGAGCCCCCCAGGTGCCTGGAGCCTGGAGCCTGGAGCCTCTTCTTCAGAAGCTCCCCGACAGCTCGAGCCCGCCCGTGCCGAAGCCGACGAGCGGCGTGATGCGCGGACCGCGCCGCTTGCCCATCGTCGGCGAGGACGACTCCGTGTCGGGGCTGATGAAGAACAGGTAGACGCCCGCGGCGAGCATGAGGCCGCCGGCTGCGCCGGTGATGAACGCCGCCATCGAGGCACTCTTCGCCTTCTTGCTGAGGTCGCACGCCGGCTGGTTGATGTTGCCGGTCGCGACCATCTTCGCCTCGCAGACGTCGAGCTTCTCGCCCGGGCGGAGCTGATACAGCTTCGAGTCGCTGTGCGCCGGCTCGCTGTCGAACTTGTTCTTCGCGTCGAGGTACGCGAGCGTCCGCTCGACCGCGAACGCACCGAGCCCGACGCCGACCGCCATCGCAGCAGCGCCGATCACCTTCTTCGTCGGAAAGGGTTTGCCGGGCCCCGCGGCCTCGTCCTCCGTCGCCGCTAGGCCGAGATCGATCACGGTCTCCTTGCCGGCCGTGACGAGGACGTTTCGCTTGACCGACGGTTGACCCTGCACGGCGACCTCGACGGAGTGACTGCCAGGCGAAAGCTCGAGACGCGCCATGCCGTTCTGGAGCGGGACGCGCGTGTCACCGTCGACGACGACCTCGCCGTTCTCGCTGCCCATCTTCACGACGATCGCCCCGACCGCGCTCCCAGCGAGACGCTCGATGATGCGCTGGGCGATCTTGCGAAGCGTGTCGTCGTTCTGGTCCTTGAGGTTCTCCGCGTAGCTCTCGCGGATGACCGTGTCCGGCTTGTTCTTCTGATAGAGGTGGATCTCGGCGGTCACTTGTCCGGCCTGCGGGCCGCGCGTGACGTAGCCGAAGATGTAGCGATCGGTCTTGAGCTGCTCGGCGATGCGCTGCTCGCATTCGGCCGGAAGCGGCTTCGGCGGACAGCGCAGCGCCGCCGTCAGCATGCCGAGCGACTGAGACGTCTCGATGAGAGACCACCCCTGGGCCGCGCGGATGCGCGAGCGGAGCGCGGCGGTGAGCGCATCGGCCTGATCTTCCGCGTCGTCCGAGTCGAGAGCGAGCACGGCGACGGCGAGGCTGTGTGCCGACGACGACTGGTCCGCACGCGCTCCGCGCGGCAGGCAGACGACGGCGATCACGGTCAGGACCAGCGCGAGCCAGCGGCTGAGCATCGTGCGGAAGAGCGTATCGTGCTTTCGTGGCCGCGATCAAAGGGACTACGTTCGAACCAGAGCCGTTCGGCGAGGGTCGAGCCGGAGGGCGGGACGCATGCGCATCACTGGCGGTATCTTCCGATCACGTACCCTCGTCGCTCCGCGCGGCCAGGAGACCCGTCCGACATCGGACCGCGTCCGCGAGGCGCTCTTTTCCATGCTCGCCTCGAGCGGTCTGTTCGACGGCGAGCACGAGATCCGCGTCCTCGATCTCTACGCGGGCTCGGGAGCCCTCGGATTCGAAGCGATTTCGCGGGGTGCACGCTCGGCCGTGCTCGTCGAGAGCGCTCGGCCCGCCCTCGCAGCCATCCGCGAGAACGCGCGTGCCCTCGGCATCGGCGGCGACCGAGTGACGATCATCCCGATGCGCGTCGAGCGCGCGCTTTCGACCTTGGAGGGCAGGTTCGAGCTCATCCTCGCCGACCCGCCGTACGCCGAGGTGACGGACCGGCGGTTCCGCGACGTCCTCGACGCCGCCGCGCGGCTGCTGGCGGACGAGGGCTTCTTCGTCCTCGAGCACTCCTCCTCGGACGAGCCGTCTGCCCCGGAGGGTCTCGTCCTCGACCGCCGCCGTCGTCACGGCGACACGACCCTTTCGCTGTTCCGCCGTGCCTGATGGAATCGGATCGAGTCCAGCTTTGCTGGAAGGGAGCTGGAAGAGGCCCGCAGGGCGGAGGGCCTGACGGCTTTCCCGGAGCACCAAGTTCCGTATACTGTCGGACCCCGCTCTCGGCTGCGGGTCAGGCTGCTTTTCGTTCCAACCCTTCTTTCGGAAGCCCTCGCAGATGGCATCCCAAGCACCGCCTCCCTCAACCCCGGCCGGGGTCCCGACGAGCGGTGGCGCCAAGTACGTCGTGATCGCGGTCGTCCTGCTCGGGCTGGTCGGCGGCGGCGTGGTGTGGAAGCTCTCCCAGAAGCCGGAGCCTCCCACGGTCGTGGTCGTGGACGCCGGGCCCCCTGAACCCACCGCGGTCGTCTCGGGCGGCCGCAACCTCGACGACGAGATTCCCCTCCCGCCCGTGACCGAAGACGCCGGGAAGGAGGAGAAGAAGGTCGTCGTCACGCGCGTGAGCAACGCGTGCGACTCGAAGAAGTGCACGGGGACGAGCGGCCCGGAGCTCGAGAACGCGCTCGGGTTCCGCGCGCGGCAAGCCCATCGCTGTTACGACAACGCCCTCGCGCAAGATCCGACGCTCCGAGGAAGGATCACGGTCGCCGTCCGTGTCGGCTCGAACGGGCAGGTCTGCTCTGCGAACATCGCCAGCAACGACATGGGCTCGCCCGTCGTCGGGCAGTGCGTCGCAGGCTACTTCCGCAACGCCAGCTTCCCTTCGCCGAAGGGTGGCGGTTGCGTCGACGTCAACATCCCCATCAACTTCGTTCCGAGGCAGTGATGGGTCGGCGATCGCGAAGCGTCTTGGCATCGTTCGCGATCGCATCCGCGCTCGCATCGGCTCTGCTCGGTGTGAGCTGCGTCGACGGCGTGACGCCGGACTGCTCGACCCCGGGCACCTGCGGTCCGGCCGATCTCGACGCGGGACAGGAGACGTCGGTCGTCGTCGTGCCCGAGGCGTCCGTCGACGCCGACCCGTTGGACGACGCAGACATCGCGGAGGCCGGCGACGCCGCCGACGGAGGGTGAGCGTGCGGCCGAGAGCGCGCTTCGGCTCGGTCGTGATGGGGGGCACGATCGCCGCAGCGGTCGTGGCCGCTTGTGGTGAGACGCGCCGGCCGATCGGCGAGGAGTGCCTCCGCCACGAGGACTGCCTCTCGGGCGTGTGTGCGGCCCGACAGTGCGTGTCCGCGCCGACGCTCGTCACCGGCGCGGGGGATCCGCCCCCGGACGAGGAGCCTCGAATCCCCGACGACGCCGGCGCTTCCCACGCGGCCGCGGACGCACTAGCCGAGGGCGGATGATCGGTGTGCTGGTGCAGGTGGCCTACGACGGGACCGCCTTCTCGGGCTGGGCGCCCCAGAAGGGCGAGCACACGCGCACGGTCGCCGACACGCTGAAGGGCGCGATCCTCGCCGTGGATCCGCGAGCTCAGGGGCCGCGCGGCACGAGCCGTACGGACGCCGGCGTCCACGCCGAAGGTCAGCTCGCCGCCTTCGACGCCGAGCTCGAGATCCCCCCGCGGGGATGGGTGCTCACACTCAACCAGCATCTGCCCGACGACGTCGCCGTCCGGTCGGCCCGATACGTGCCCGTCGGTTTTTCGCCGAGGTTCGCGAGCAAGAAGAAGCGCTACAGGTACGATCTCGTTCTCGACAAGGTCCGCGATCCTCTCCTCTGCAACAGGGCCTGGCGGATCGGCTACGACATGGACATGGCGGCGATGGCACGTGAAGCTCGATCGATCGTCGGGACGCACGACTTTGCCGCGTTCCGTTCGGCCCGAGACGAGCGCGAGGACACCGTGCGTACGATCCACCACGTCGAGCTGGTCCAGCACGACCATCGGCGTTGGAGCGTCGTGATCGAGGGCACGGCGTTCCTCTACAACATGGTCCGCATCCTCGTCGGTACCCTCGTCGACGTCGGACGAGGTCATCTGCCGGAGGGAACCATCGCGCGCGCGCTCGCGGGCAAGGATCGAAGCCTCGCGGGTCAGACGGCTCCGGCGCACGGTCTCACGCTCGCGTCGATCGACCTCGAGCTTCCGGAAGGTACGGGTGAGCCATGGCCGCCGTGACCAAAGCCCCCTCCGTCGTCGTACGCGCGGCCAACGCCGACGAGGGCCGCGCGATCGCCGCGCTCTGGCGCGAGCTCTGGGACGCGCACGAGGCGTGGGGCGGGTACGCCGGGACCCGTGACCCTCGCGTCTACGAGCAGCTCGCCGCCCGACTGTCGGAAGACGCGCGCGTTCGTGGCGGGCAGCCCGTCCTCGGCCGGCACATCCACCTCGTGGCGCAGACGGAGCTCGGCATCGTCGGTCAGGTCGAGGGTTGGTTCGAGCGCCACGGCGTCGACGAGACGACGCCGTATACCTGCGAGGTCCGCTCGCTCATCGTCTCCTCTCGCACGCGCTCGCGCGGCATCGGCCGTGCATTGCTCGAGTCGCTCGCGCAGGTCGCCCGTCACATGAGCCGCGGCGCCCCGGTCGTCATGGCCGCGGAGGTGCTCGAGCCGAACCCGGCCCACGGCTTCTACGCAAAGGTCGGGTACGCACCGGTCTCCTGGACCGCGCGCCTCCCCACCGACGGCCCCGGCGCCGAGGACCCCGTCGAGACGTGGAGCGGCAACGAGCGCTGGACCGCGCGGCTCGCGACGGCCGACGACGCCCTCGCCGTCGCGATGCTCGATCCCGCGCTGGCGTCGCGCCGCCGAGCGCAGGGAGACCTCCGCTTCGATCGACCGCGCGCCGTCGACGCGACGTTCGTGGGCGCGCTCGCGGCGCATCTCGCACGTCCGCCCGGCGCGCTCGATCAGTGCGAGCTCGTCGTCGTCGACTCGAACAAAGTCGTCCGCGCCAGCGCGAGCCTCACCGTCATGTCGCTGGACCCGCCTTTCCTCCCCGCGCGGAGGGGGCTCTTGGGTCGGTTCGCGATCGATCCGGCGCTCACCGATCCCCGGCCGATCATGGCCGCCTTCGTGAAGCTCGGACGCCGGCTCGCGTACATGCGCGGCGCAGCGACACTGGAGCTGACGGACCTCGACCCCCCGCATCACCCGCTCAACGAAGGGGCGATCGCAGCCGGCGCACGCCCTTGGTCGCGGATCGTCGAGCGGTTTGCGTGACCGCAGGCTCCAGCCTCGGCGGGAGATCCAACGCGCGCGTGATACGTTCTCTCTTGGCGCCGCAGGTCGCGTAGGAACGGCTCTGCTAGAAGTAGCACCGGAGGGTTCATGCGGTTGTTTCGTCGTCGCCCCGCCCTTGTCGTCGCCTTCGCTCTCGGCCTCTCCGCCCTCGCGCCTCCGGCAGCTCATGCCCAGGGGACGAAACCCGGTGCCGCGTCGGCGCAGAAGGACAAGCCCGCCGCGCTCACTCCGCAGGCCGCCGCGGCGCAGGCCGAGGCGCGGAAGCTGTCCGAGGGATTCGTAGCGGTGGCCGAGCGCGTGCGCCCTTCGGTGGTGCAGATCGACGTCACGGCACGCGACGAGAAGGCCGATCAGATCTTGCGGTTCTTCGGCAGAGGCGGCGACACGCCGCTCGCGCGCGGGTCCGGCTCCGGGGTCGTCTTCACGTCGGACGGCGCGATCCTGACGAACAACCACGTCATCGATCACGCGCTGACGATCAACGTCCGCCTCAACGACGGGCGCCTGCTCCCCGCGAAGCTCCTCGGACGCGACCCGGCGACGGACCTCGCCGTCATCAAGGTCGACGCGACGGGCCTCACCGCCGCGAAGTTCGCCGACTCCGACGCGGCGCGCGTGGGCGAATGGGTCGTCGCAATCGGATCGCCGTTCGGCCTCGGCTACACCGTCACGACGGGCGTCCTCAGCGCGAAGGGCCGCAACGGCCTCGGCATGAACCAGATCGAGGACTACCTGCAGACGGACGCGAGCATCAACCCGGGCAACTCCGGCGGCCCTCTCTGCGACCTCAACGGGAACGTGCTCGGCATCAACACGATGATCGTCGGCAAGGGCGCCGGGATCGGCTTCGCGGTGCCGTCCAACCTCGCCCGGCGCGTGGCCGAGCAGATCCTCAAGAAGGGGAAGGTCGAGCGCGCGTGGATCGGCGTGGGCATCCAGGACCTGACCCCCGAGCTCGCCCAGGCGCTCAAGCTCCCGGACGCGCGCGCCGGCGTCCTCGTCAACGCGGTCACCGAGGGCGGCCCCGCGCAACGCGCGAACATCAAGCCCGGAGACGTCATCGCCGCCGTCGCCGGCAAGAAGGTCACCGACGGGCGCGAGCTCGTACGCGAGATCATCGCCCACGAGGTCGGGCAGACCGTGGCGCTCGAGATCATCCGCGACGGCAAGCGCTACGGAACGAACGCGGTCCTCGCTGCACGTCCCGAAGAGGCGGTGCCTCCACTGCCGGTGCAGCAGCAGGGCGTCCCGCAGGCCGGGCTCGGCCTGAGCGTGCGCGAGCTCACCCCGCAGCAGGCCGCGCAGCTCGGGCTGCCGGCGAAGCCGCTTCCCGTCGTCACGAACGTCGCGCCGGGCTCCGCGGCCGACCGCGCGGGCCTCAAGGTCGGAGACGTGATCGTCGAGGCGGATGGCCGGATCGATCCGACCTCGGCCCAGCTCTCCGAGGCGGCCAAGGACGGCGAGCTCCTCATCCGCGTCCGCCGGCGCGAGGGGCGGCGCGAGGCGATGTTCTACGTGGTGTTGAAGAAGTGACCGCCGTGTCCGGCAACGCTCGGATACGTACCGAATCGGGAACGGGAACGGGGCGAATGGGGACCGGCATCAGATCCCGACCGCCGACCGCAAGACATCCAGCTCGACGCGCTCCACACGCGCCTCGCCCGGGCCCGTGACCACCGGGAGCTTCACGGCCGTCTGCGTCCGCTTCTTGTCGCTCGCGACCCACGGCCACGCCGCCGCGAGATCGGCGGAGGCGACCGTGGTCGGCAGGCCGAAGCGCTGGAGGAGGGCGGCGGCACGCTGGGACGTGCCCTTCGGTGTGAAGCCGAGCCGCTCCGTCGCGGCGAGCTCGATCACGGTGCCGATGGCGACCGCCTCTCCGTGCAGCCAGCGCGCATAACCGCCGTAGGCCTCGAGGGCGTGCCCCACCGTGTGGCCGAGGTTGAGCAGGGCGCGGACCCCCGTCTCCCGCTCGTCCTCGCGCACGACCCGCATCTTGGCCGAGACGGACGCGCGGACGACGTCGCGGAGCACGTCCAGGTCACCGCGACCTATCTCGTCGGCGCGGGCCTCGAGCAGCTCGAGCAGGGCGGCGTCGCGCGCGAGGGCGATCTTCACGACCTCGGCGAGGCCGGCGGCGCGCTGGCGCTCGGGCAGCGTCGAGAGGTGCTCGAGATCGACGTGCACGCGGGTCGGCTGGAAGAACGTGCCGACGAGGTTCTTGCCCGCGGCGTGATCGAAGCCGGTCTTGCCGCCGACGGACGAGTCCACCATCGCGAGGAGCGTCGTCGGGATCTGCACGCAGCGCAGACCGCGCAACAGGGTCGACGCCGCGAAGCCGCCGAGATCGCCGACGACCCCGCCGCCGAACGCGAGGACCACCGCCTGTCGATCGATGCCCGCCCCGAGGGCGGCGTCCCAGATGCGCGACACGCTCGCGAGCGTCTTGTGCCCTTCGCCCGGCGGGAGCACCACGCGTGTCTCGCGCAGCCCGAGCGGCGCGAGCGCCTGCTCCAGCCAGGTCCCGCGCTCGCGGAGGACGTTCTCGTCCGTCACGGTGACGATGCTCGAGGGGGCGAGCTCGCGGAGCGTTCGGGTCAGCGCGTCCGGCCGGCCGATCGCGAGCTCGACGACGTACGAGCGCGAGCCGAGCGGTATCGCGATCGCGTCCCTGCGCGCGATCTCCACCACCTCCGCCGCGAGCTCCTCCGGCGTCCGGCCGTCCGTCGCGATGCAGGCGTGGCACTCGCCGTACGCCTCGCGCCGGAGCGCGAGCAGATCGCGCGCGCGGTCGACGGGAGACGCCGCGCCGAGGTTCGGACGCTCTTCGAGCGTCGACGCGCTCGAGGCGCGAGCCGCGATCGTCTCCGGGCTCGCGACGAACGTGATGACCGTCGCCGCCTCGAGCGCGGCGTGGCGCACCCTCGGGATGGTCACCGACCCGCCGCCGAACGCGATCACGCGCGGCACGCCGTCCGAGAGCAGCGGCAGGATCACGGCCGCCTCGCGATCGCGGAACTTCGCCTCCCCTTCGCGCGCGAACAGCTCGCCGACCGACGTCCCGGCCTCGGCCGCGAGGACGTCGTCCGTGTCGACGAACGGCAGCCCGAGCTCGTCGGCGACGAGGCGACCGACGGTGCTCTTGCCCGTCGCCATGAAACCGCTCAGGACCACGCTGCGCGTGACGGTGCCGGGCGCAGGCATCAGAACTCCCGGATCTGCTCGCGGTAGGACTCGACGTTGCGAACGAGCTCGCGCATCGAGTCTCCGCCGAACTTCTCGAGCAACGCGTCGCACAGCGTGATCGCGACCATCGCCTCGCCGACGATCGAGGCCGCGGCGACGGCGCAGACGTCGCTCCGTTCGTGCGCGGCGTCGAAGGGCTCCTTCGTCACCACGTCCACGCTCGGGAGCGCCTTCTTCAACGTCGCGATCGGCTTCATCGCCGCGCGCACGACGATCGGCTCGCCGTTCGAGATCCCTCCCTCGAGCCCGCCGGCGCGATTGGAGGGTCGCGTGAAGCGCCGCTGCTCGGCGTCGTAGTGGATCGGATCGTGGACCTGCGAGCCGCGCGAGCGCGCCGCGAGCCAGCCGTCGCCGATCTCGACGGCCTTGATCGCCTGGATGCTCATCAGCGCCTGCGCGAGCCGGCCGTCGAGCTTCCGATCCCACTGCACGTGCGCGCCGAGCCCCGGCGGAGCTCCGGTCGCGATCACCTCGAACACGCCGCCGAGCGTGTCCCCGGCGTGGGCCGCCGCGCGAATGGCGTCCTTCATCCGCGCCTCCGCCTCCGGATCGGCGCAGGCGAGGTCCGACGCACGCGCACGCGCCTTCAGCTCTCCGAGCGAGATGGCCGGACGGCTCGCCTCCACGTCGCCGATCGAGACGACGTGCGCGAACACGTCGATGCCGACCTCTTCGAGCACGCGCCGGCAGACGGCGCCCACCGCCGTCCGCGCCGCGGTCTCGCGCGCGCTCGCGCGCTCGAGGATGTCGCGCAGATCGTGGCGGTCGTACTTGAGCCCGCCCGCGAGATCCGCGTGCCCGGGGCGCGGACGCGTGAGCGGCTCCGGCTTGGACGGGAGCGGGGCCGCGCCCATGCGATCGAGCCAGCTCTGGTGATCGCGGTTGACGATCGTCATCGCGATCGGCGAGCCCAAGGTCTCGCCGTTGCGGACGCCGCCGATGAGCTCGACCCGGTCGGTCTCGATCTTCATCCGGCCGCCACGGCCGTAGCCGCGCTGCCTGCGCGCGAGGTGCTCGTCGACGTGCTCGGCCAGGAGCGAGAGCCCCGCAGGGATGCCCTCGACCACGGCGACGAGGCGCGGACCGTGCGACTCACCGGTCGTGAGCCAGCGAAGACGTGACATGCACCGCGTACTTTGCCAGATCATCGACGCCGTGACGATCAAGCTCGCCGAATCGAAGGACGGGACCGTGCGCTTCGAGGTCCGCGCGAAGCCCCGCGCGAAGAAGAGCCGCATCACGGGGACGCGCGGTGACGCGCTCGAGGTCGCGATCGCCGCGCCTCCGGTCGACGGCGCGGCGAACGAGGAGCTCGTGCGCTTCCTCGCCCAGGTCCTCGGCGTCCCGAGGCGAAGCGTCGAAATCGTGCGCGGGGAGACCTCGCAGCAGAAGCTCGTCGCCGTGGCCGGGCTCGACCGAGCCACGGTGCTCGCGCGGCTCTCGTCCGAGCCGTAGGACGGCGACGGGGTGTGACGGACGGCCGATTCCGGACGAACGCGCCTTGGCCGACGTGGTAACGTCACGTCACGGCCATGGAGGGCCACGCTAGCTCCACGACCCGCGGATCCGTCAGGGGCGACGAACGGCTCGGTTTCGAGAAGTACGAGGGCCTCGGCAACGATTTTCTCGTGATCGATGCCGAGCGCGACGACGCCGTCTCGATCGCCGCCGCGCGCGAGCTCTGCGATCGTCGGCTCGGCGTCGGGGGCGACGGCGTGCTGCTCGTCCTTCCGCCGAAGAGCGCCGAGGCCGCCGCGCGGATGGTCGTGATCAACGCGGACGGCTCGATCCCGGAGATGTGCGGCAACGGGCTGCGCTGCGTGGCGCTCCACGTCGCGCGCAGGCGCGGGCTGGTCGAAGGCTCGCTCGTTTTCGACACCGACGCCGGGCTCAAGACGTGCACGATCGACGACCGGCCCGTTCGAGGAGGAAGGGCGCTCGTGACGGTCGACATGGGCGTCGTCCGCTGGGTCGAGGACGTCGTGCTCGACGTCGACGGCGAGCGCTGGGAGCTCTCGCTCGCGGACGCCGGCAACCCGCACGCGATCGCACGTCGCGAAGGCGGGAGGGCGCTCGCCGAGTCGATCGGGCCGCGCATCGAGAAGCACCCGAGGTTCCCGGCCGGCACGAACGTCGAGCTCGCCGTCGTACGTTCGCCGACGGAGATCGATCTGGTGGTCTGGGAACGCGGCGTCGGCATCACGCAGGCCTGCGGGACGGGCGCGTGCGCGACCGTCGCGGTGGCCGTCGCGAAGGGTTGGTCACCGGCGGACACGGAGGTCACGGTGAACCTGCCGGGCGGTCCCCTCTCCATCCGCATGGACGCGAGGGGCCACGCCATCATGCGCGGCCCGGCGCGGCACGTCTTCTCGGGACGCGTCGCGACGCCGTTCTCGAGCGAGGGCGCCCGATGACGACGAGCCGGATGACACCGCTCCGCGTCCTCGTCGTCGTCTTCGACGAAGCGATCCGGCGCGCCGTCGAGCACGTCGTCACGGAGGAGGGCGACACGTTCGTCGCGGCCTCCTCCGTCGAGGAGGCCGTCGAGATGGCGTCCCGCGAGCCCGTCGACCTCGCGTTCGTCGAGCTCGCCGGCGAGGGCGGAGCCGCGATCGCGCTCTGCCACCACCTCCCGAGCGTCTGCGCCGGCGCGAAGGTCTACGGGATCGTGCAGCCGACGGACCTCGACCGCGCCACCGAGGCGCGCTCGCTCGGCGCGAGCGGCGTCCTCACCGCGCCGCCGACCGGAGAAGCGATCGCGCAGGCGCTGAACGACATCAAGGCGGAGCAGGTCCGGCGCCGCGAGCTGACGACGCTCGAAGCCAAGCTCGCGCGCGAGCGGAAGCGGCTCGAGACGTACGACCGGCTCGTACGCTTCGCCCGCGGCGCGGCGCCGTCGGACGCGGTGCGCGCGATCGTCGACGGGGTCTCGCAGCTCACGGCGGCGCAGGGCGTCGCGTTGTACGCGACCTTCGGGAGCGACGAGAGCGAGCGCGTGCTCCTCGCGGCGCTCGGCAGCGCGCTCGACCTGCCGTCGAAGTGCCAGCCCGCGGACCTGTCGCGGCTCGTGGCCGTGCGCAACGCCCGGGTCGTGCCGCTCATGACGTCGACGGGCCCGATCGGAATGCTCGTGCTCGACCGCGCACCGCCGACCGTCGAGCCGGAGATCGCGCAGGTCGCCGATCTCGCCGCCGCGATGCTGTCGCTCGTCGATCGTCAGGACCATCCGATCGACGAGAGCGTCCGCGTCTTTCCGCCGAAGCACTTCCGCACCGTCGCCGATCGACTCCTGACGCTCGCGCAGCGTCACGATCGCCGATGCAGCGTGCTCGCGATCTCGATCCCCGGCGAGAAGGCGAACCGCCGCGAGGAGGCCGCCCGCGAGATCTCGGACATCGTCCGCGCGACGGACGCCCTCTGCGGGCTCGAGGACGGCGACCTCGTCCTCTTCCTCCCCGAGACCGGCGGGCTCGGAGCGCACGCGTGCCGCCGGCGCATCCTCGCTCGACTGCTCGGCGATCGCCGAGCGCGTCCGAAGGGCGGAGGCCGCTCGCAAGAGCCGCGCAGCAAAGGCCCGCCGATCGCCATCGGGGTCGCCACGTTCCCTCACGACGGCGTCACGCTGCGCAAGCTCGTCAAGACCGCCCGCGCCCGTGCGAGCGACGACGGCCGCTCGTCCGTCCACGCGCTCGGCCTCGACACCCTGCCGCTGAACGAGGTCGTCGACACGCTCTTGTCGCGCCCGATGGTCGACGCCGGGCCGCGCTCGTCGTACCCGCTCGACGTGGCGTGCTCGGCCCTCTACGCGCTCGCGTTCCGTGCCTGCAAGGAGGCTCGACGCGGAGGCGAGGCGCACGTGACCACCACGCTCCAGCCGGGTCTCGGCGTGGCGGCGGCGGCCCGGCAGGCCGGGTCCCCGCGCGTCTACGACGTGCGCGGCGAGCCCGGATGCGACGACATCGAGGCGATCGTGATCGAGGCCGAGCACGGATCGTGGGTATGCTGCGGGCGCATCGTGGGCGAACGCTTCCAGGGGGTGCACGCGGCGGATCCGTTGCTCGCAGACGTGATCGAGCGCCGGTTGACGGCGGCAGGAGCGGTGCATGCCGGCTAGCCGAGTTCTGCTCGTCGATCACGACGTGGACGCGCTCGCCGAGCTCGCGCGCGTCCTGCGCGAGCGCGGCATCAAGGTGTCGCTCGCGAACGGCTCGCAGATGGCCTGCGAGCGCGCGAAGAGCGGCGGCTACGACGTCGTCATCGCCACGCGCGAGGTCGCGGAGCCCGAGGACGGGAACCTCGGCGTGATCGACGCCCTCTCGGTGGAGCTGCCCCAGGTTCCGCCCCTCATCGTGCTCACCGAGGCGGGCGATCCGGCGGCGGACACCGACAGCCGCATCGATCGGCGGAACGTGGACCGCATCGTCGAGCGCATCGCCGAGCTCTCCAAGCCCGAAGGCTCGGAGCGCCCGCGGTACCCGAGCCTCGCGCCGTCGACGCACTCGCTCGAGCACGCGTCCCTCGCCGACCTGCTCGTCGTCCTCGCCACGGAGCGCCGGTCCGGCACGCTCACGATGACCACCTCGAAAGGCTCCGGCGAGGTCCGTCTCGTGGAGGGCGACGTCGTCGACGCCGTCTACGTCCGCCTCGAGGGCCTGAAGGCCGTGACGCGCATGATCTCCGAGCGGGAGGGCTACGCGACGTTCACGCCCGGAGCGCCGGCGATCATGCGCAGGATCGTCGTGCCCACCCGCGTCCTGGTCGAAGAGGCCCGGATGCTGGCGGACAAGGCCGCCGACCTGCGGCGCCAAGCAGGGTCCCTGGCAAGCGAGACGCTCATCGCCGTCGACGGGCCGGGCAGCGACTCGATGAACGCCGTCGATCAACACGTGCTCGCGCGCCTGCGCGTGCCGGCGACGCTCGACGAGCTGCTCGACGAGCTCCCGCACTCGGACGCGGCGATCCTCGAGTCCGTGACCAGGCTCGACGCGCGCGGTCGGATCAAACAGCTCGGCCACGCGTCCTCGCGGGTGCAGCTCTGCGGCGCCGACCAGCTCCACCTCGTCAGGGCCTCGGCGGCACGCGCGCGGGCGGCCGGGTTCGCGGGGCCGGCGCGGGTCGTGTTCGCGGCCACGGTCTCGCGCCTCGCCGTCCTCGGGCACACGGTGCTGTCGCTCGCCGACGCGGTGCCGCCGGCCGATCCCGCCCCGCCGCTACCCCTGCCGCACGCGCTCTCGACGATCCGCCTCGGCGACGGCGTCGAGCTCGACGTCATCGCGCTGCCGCTCGTGCCCGCCTACGCGCCTCTCTGGCCGATGACGCTCGCCGGCGCTGCCGTGTGCGTACGTCTCGACGAGGGCGCCTCGCAGCCGCTCGAAGAGGCCTGTCAGTCGGTCAACGTCCCCATCCTCGACGCGCGGGCCGTGTTCGGGACGCTCGACGAATCGAGCCCCGTGCAGGTCGCGAGCCTGATCCGCACGGCGCTCGAGGCGGACGACGGGCGGTGACGCCGTCCTTTTGCCTTGTCCACAGGACGAAACGCCCGCGGTGATCCAGCGAAAGGGATCCAGGGGCAAACGGGTGGTCACGACCGAGTCCGCTGCCGCTCGCGGCAAAAACACGCGGAATGGAACGGTACAGCGAGGGCGATCTGGATCGTCCTTTCCCCCGGTCTGCGAGCGGTACGTGCGTTGCACCCGTCGGCGGACGTGGGTGGTCATCTTCGAGAGCTCGCAAAACGACCGGCGACGGGCCGGAGCTTCGAATCGCATGCACGGCCCCGGGCCCTGGCGGGTCGTTACGTGCTCCGCAGCGAGATCGGGCGCGGCGGCTGCGCCGTCGTCTACGAGGCGTACGACCTTCGGCTGGGCCGGCTCGTCGCCTTGAAGATGGTCAAGCAGGACGCGCGCGATTCGCAGGCCCAAGCGCGGCTCGCGAGGGAGGCGCGCGCGGGCGCGGCCATCCATCACCCGAACGTCTGCGCGATCTCCGACGCAGGCTGGCTGGAGGACGGCAGGCCCTACCTCGTCATGGAGCGCCTCCATGGAGAGACGCTCACGTCGCTGCTCCACCGTCGAGGACGTCTGTCGCCCGAAGAGGCGATCGACATCGGCGTGCAGCTCCTCTCGGCGCTCGACGCCGCGCACGCCAACGGGATCGTCCACCGCGACGTGAAGCCCGACAACGTGTTCCTCGTGGAGCGCCACGGCTGCCCGCCGCTCGTCAAGCTGCTCGACTTCGGGATGTGCCGTCGCTCGGCGCCGGCCAACGATTTCCTCCGCGACGACGCCACGCTCACGCGCGCCGGGCAGGTCGTCGGTACGCCGGAGTACATGTCCCCGGAGCAGGTCTCGGGCGATCGCGTCTTCGACGGGCGCATCGATCTCTACGCCGTGGGCGTCGTCCTGTACGAGGCCCTCTCCGGACAGCGAGCCTTCCCCGGAAAGAACCCGCGCGAGGTCGTCGTCTCCGTGCTCGTGCGCTCGCTGCCGCCGCTCCGGTCGCTGCGTCCGGAGATCCCCTTCACCCTCGACCGCATCGTCGCGCGAGCGATGGAGCGCGACCGCTCGTGCCGGTACGCGTCGGCCGCCGAGTTCCAGGCCGACCTCCTCGCCGCGCGCTCGTCGATGACATCGCGCCGGCTCCGCGGCCTGCAGACGGGCCGCCATCCGATCGCCACGCACGAAGAAGAAGAGAGCGACATCTGGGACGCGCCGACGCGCCTGCTCCGTCCGGTGAAACGCGTCGCCGGGATGCGCTGATCCGACGAAGACGTCCGAGGCCGGGCGCTACCAGCGCTCGCTCTCGGGCGAGACGTCCCACTCGGCCTCGCTCTCGAGCGGTGCCCGCGGAGACTCCTCCGGCGGGCGGGCGTCGAGCTCGGCTTCGCTCGGCGGCGTGGCGCCGTCGATGAACACCAGACCTTCCTCGGCCGGCGAGCTCGGCCGTCGCCGCTTTCCGGGCTCACGAGGCGCACGCTCGCGACGGAGCGTGCGACGCCCCGCACCAGCGGCGAGAATGGCCACACCCACGAGCGCTGCGCTGGTCAGACCCACGAGCGCTGCGCCCGTGAGGAGGCCAGCCATGAAGGCGCGGCTTTCATCGCTGGCGGAGCGCATGACACGCTCCTCACAGCACGAAGCGATCCCGTCCGGGCGTCGTTGCGTCAGCCTTCGACGGTCGTGCCGATGGGCTCGCCGAAGAGGACCCGCTTGATGTTGCCCGGCGTCGTCAGCTTGAAGACGCGGATGGGCATGTTGTTGTCGCGGCAGAGCGTCGCCGCGGTCGAGTCCATCACGCCGATGCGCTCGTTGATGAAGCGATCGAAGGTCATCCGATCGTACTTGCGCGCATCCGGGTACTTGACCGGGTCCTTGTCGTAGACGCCCTCGACCTTCGTCGCCTTGAGGAGCGCGTTCGCGTGCACCTCCATCGCCCGGAGCGCCGCCGCGGTGTCGGTCGAGAAGTACGGGTTGCCGGTGCCGGCGGCGAAGATGACGAAGCGCCCCTTCTCGAAGTGCCGGATCGCGCGCCGGCGGATGTACGGCTCGGCGATTTGCCGGATCTCGATCGCCGTCTGGACGCGCGTGGGGACACCGGCCTGCTCGAGCGCGTCCTGCAGCGCGAGCGAGTTGATCACGGTCGCGAGCATGCCCATGTAGTCGCTCTGCGCGCGATCCATGCCGGCGCTGGCGCCGCGGAGGCCGCGGAAGATGTTCCCGCCGCCGACGACGATCCCCACCTGCGCCCCCAGGGCGTAGACCTCGGCGAGCTCGGAGGCCGTCGCCCGCAGGACCTCGGGGTCGATGCCGAAGCCGCCGGTCGTGCCGCAGAGGGCCTCGCCGCTCAACTTCAGGACGATACGGCGGTAGCGCAGTCGCGGATCGCGCGGCGGGGGCGCCACCGTTTCGAGACGAGGACCGGACGGAGGACCTCCTTGCATGCCGCCGGTCAATTACCCGGCGCTCGCGCCGTGTGCAACAGGAGTCCTCCCGGTCACCGCCTTTCGTCGCGGGTGCCGCGGACGAACGCGGCCCGGACGAGCCCTGGCGCGAGCCGCGTCCCCGGTGCTAGCTTCGCGGCGTGGTAGGCGGTTTGTGGAACGTGACCGCGAGCCGGAAATCGTTCGGCGGAAGCCGGTCCGTGTCCAAGCTCGTCGGGCTCGTGGTCACCGCCGCGCTCGGCCTCGGCGTCCCGGCGTGCAAGGCGTGCGGCCCGAAGGAGGACTCCGCCGACGGCGGCTCGCCTACGGCGCTGCTGACGAAGGAACAGGCCGCTCAGGTGCTCGCGCGGGTCGGGGACAAGACGATCACGCTCGGCGACTACACGGCCGCGCTCGAGCACATGGACCAGTTCGACCGCCTGCGATACCAGTCGCCCGAGCGGCGCAAGGAGCTGCTCGAAGAGATGATCACCGTCGAGCTCCTCGCGATGGAGGCCACCGCGAAGGGCTACGACAAGGATCCTCTCGCGCAGCAGGAGCTCCGCGCGATCCTGCGCGACGCGATGCTCGCCGAGGCCCGCAAGGGAGCCCCGACGCCGGCCGACATACCGGAGTCGGAGGTCCGGGCGTGGTTCGAGGCGCACCGTGCAGAGTACAAGGA
This sequence comes from uncultured Myxococcales bacterium, assembly GCA_937949945.1. Lineage (GTDB taxonomy): Bacteria > Myxococcota_A > Polyangia > Polyangiales > Polyangiaceae > Labilithrix. Next base: position 45,294 of record CALFEQ010000032.1, on the reverse strand, counting down.
TCCGGAGCGCCGCCGCGTTTCGGTCATCGTGCTCGGATCCGAGGCCGCGGCGAACGAGGTCCTCGCCGCCGCGAAGAAGACGGCGAAGAGCCCGGCCGAGTGGGGCGAGCTCGTCCGCTCGCGGTCCCTCGATCAGCACGCGCGCGCGAACGTCCCGATCGATCTCGCCGGCGACCTCGGCATCGTCTCGCCGCCGGGCGACCCACGCGGCGACAACCCGCGCGTTCCGCCGGAGGTGCGCGCGGCGGTGTTCGCGATCCCCGAGGTCGGCGAAGTCTTCGACAAGGTCGTCCCCTCGGGCGGGAAGTTCTACGTGGTGAGGCTCACGCAGAAGATCCCGCCGCACGAGCGGACCTTCGAGGAGGCCGAGCGAAGCATCCGTGTGAAGCTCGCGCAGGACAAGCTGCGGGCCCGCGAGGACGCGCTCCTCGCAGAGCTGAGGAAGAGCGTGAAGGTCGAGATCGACGAGGCAGCCCTCGCCACCGTGAAGCTCCCTTCCGCGGCGCCCTCCACGAACGACGCGGGGCGATGAGATGACTCTCCACGACGACGTCGTCCCGGCGGAAGATCTCGTACGCGGGCGCGCGAACGCCGCGAACGAGCCCCGAGGCCCGCGCGATTGGCGCGCGCAGCTCCGCCAGTCGGTCAGGACCGTGGACGACCTCGAACGCGCGCTCGCCCTGACGCCCGAGGAGCGCGAGGGCGCGCGCCGAGCCGAGCTCCAAGGGCTGCCGATCGCGATCACCCCGTACTACCTCTCGCTGTGCGACCCGCACGATCCGAGCTGCCCGATCCGGCTCCAGTGCGTCCCCCGCGCGGCCGAGGCGGTCGAGGTCGAGGGCGACATGATCGACCCGCTCGGCGAGGTCGAGCACGAGGTGGCGCCCCACCTCGTGTGCCGGTACCCCGACCGTGTCCTGCTCCTCGCGACGGATCGCTGCGCCGTCTATTGCCGTTTCTGCACGCGCTCCCGGATGGTCGGCGCCGGAGGCGGGCCCGCGCCGCTCGAGCGGCTCGAGCCGGCGTTCGCGTGGATCGCCGCACACCCCGAGATCCGCGACGTCATCGTGAGCGGCGGCGATCCGATGGCGATGGCGACCGACCGCCTCGAACGGCTGATCCGGCGCATCCGCGCGATCCCGACGGTCGACACGATCCGCCTCGCGACGCGCGTCCCGGTGACCCTGCCGATGCGCGTGACGAGCGAGCTCGTCGAGGCTCTCCGCCCGCATCACCCGATCTGGGTGATGACCCACTTCAATCATCCGAAGGAGCTCACGCCCGAGGCGATCGAGGCCTGCGTGCGCCTGGCGGACGGGGGCTTCCCCGTCATGAACCAGACCGTCCTGCTCCGCGGCGTGAACGACGACGCCGACGTCCTCGAGGCCCTCTTCCGCGGCCTCGTCCGCGCCCGCGTCCGGCCCTACTACCTGCTCCAGGCCGATCCGGTCCGCGGCACCGGCCACCTGCGCACGCCGCTCGCGAAGGGCCTCGAGCTCATCGGGCGCCTCCAGGGTCGCCTGACGGGCATCGCGCTCCCGAAGCTCATATGCGATACCCCGGGCGGAAAGGGCAAGGTCCCCCTGCTCCCCGACCCCGTCGTCTCGCGAGCCCCGGGCCGGACGCGCCTCCGGACGTTCCGGGGCGAGGAGGTCGACTACGTCGATCCGCCCGCCTCCGATCGCTGACCGGCGCCGTCCTCCCGCCGAGACGCCAGACCGTCCGAACGGGCTTCTTTCGAGCCAAGGCGCAGCGGGAGTGTTGTACCTTCCGGGGCAATGGCTTGCTCTCCCTGGCGACGCCGCATCGCCACGTTCGTCGCTGCCGCCGTCCTTGGATCCACGACCGTCGTTCACGCGCAGCCCACGCCCGACGCGAAGGCATCGCTCGCCGACGCGGCCAAGGCCGAGAAGGCCAAGGACTGGGCCGCCGCCGCGAAGCTGTACGACGCCGCGAACAAGGCACAGCCGAGCGCCGCGGCGCTGGAGGGGCTCGCGAACGCAGAGTACCAGCGCGGTGACCTCGGCGCCGCGTACGCGGCCTACACCGAGTGGAACGAGAAGTACGGGGCCCAGGCCCCCGCCGCGAAGAAGAAGCTCGTCGAGACGCGCCTGAAGGAGCTCGCGTCGAAGACGGGCACGCTCACGATCGTGGTCAACCAGCCCGGCGCGACGGTCAGCGTCGACGACAAGCAAGTGGGCGTGTCGCCGCTCATGGGGCCCGTCCGCGTGACCGCCGGAACGCGGCGCATCCGCGTGACGAAGGACGGCTTCCCGCCGGCCGAGCAGACCGCCCAGGTCGCCGGAGGCGCGTCGGCCACGGTCACGATCGAGCTCCGGGCGTCCGCGAAAGGGAGGGTGACCGTCAAGGAGAAGAGCGGTAAGCCGGTGCGCGTCGTCATCGACGGCGTCGACGTGGGCGAGGCGCCCTGGACGGGCGAGATCGATCCCGGCGAGCACGAGATTCTGGCGCGCGGTCAGGGCCTTCTCGCGCCCGCCAGGAAGATCGTCGTCGAGAGCGGCAAGACGCAGGAGCTCGAGCTCACCGCCGAGACGAGCACCGCGCCCGTGAAGATCGGCACGTCGGACGCGAAGGGCCTCATCTACATCGACGGAAAGCTGGTGGGCGAGGGCACCTTCGTCGGCGACCTGCCGTCGGGCGTGCACACGCTCAAGATCACGCGCGAGGGATACGACCCGTTCGAGGAGCAGTTCACGGTCAAGGACAAGGAACCGTTCGCGCGGACGGTCACCCTCAAGCTCAGCTCGAAGATCGAGACCGGACCGATGGTCGAGGTCGAGTGGCTGGAGGGCATCTACGGAGGCTTCTCCCTCCTCGGCATGGCCACTCCCGGCGGCACCGGCAACGACGTCGAGAAGCTGCTCTGCGACAACCGCGCGAGCACGCCGGAGCTCGTGGGCTGCGAGGCCCCGGACGGCCTCGGCGGCGGTCTCGGCGCCTTCATCGGCTACCACTGGGATCCCGTCGGCATCGAGCTGTTCGTCGCGGGCCAGTACGACGCGCGGACGATGAAGACGGACTGGAACGCCTCGAGCACGGACCCCGGGATCGGCCCGGACCCGGCACGCATCGAGGAGTACAGCCTGCGCCGCCTCGGCGGCATGGGCATCGCGCGCGTCCGCTTGACGCTGCAGACGAGCAAGATCCGCTTCTCGATCGCCACGGGCGTCGGCTTCACGCGCCGCGTCCTCTTCCTCGACCGCGAGACCCGCGCGAAGGACGGGAGCGGCGATCGTGACATCTACGTGAGCGATCCGGCGGGCTACTGGAGCCCGATCGTCTCCTTCGAGCCGTCGGTCATGTACCGCTTCTCGCGCCACGTCTCCGCCGGCATCGGCCTCCAACTCTTCCTGGACGCCCCGAACACGATCTTCGCCGGCAACGACGGCCAGAACCCGCGCAGCACGAAGGAGATCAACCACCGCCTCGGCCAACGCCCGCTCACGACGAACGAGATGGACTTGGCGGCGAACATGCAGATTTACGTGGGGCCCTACATCGGGATGATGTTTGGTCCCTGAGCTCCGACAGCAGGCTCCAGGCTCCAAGCTCCAGGCTCCGGAACGAGCCCTCCGTCGAGCGATGGTCGGCCGCCGACGTCATCGCGCTCGAACGGTTGTTGCGGCGGGAGTGATGGGCTGAGGCTTGGTCGCGCTCAGTAGACGACGCCGCGGCGCCGAAGCGGCGTCCCTCCTGGAGCCTGGAGCCTGAGGCTCACTGACACTCCGCCTTGTAAGCAAACACCGGCACCGGGATCGCCGGCTGCTGGTAGAGCGCCGCGAACGCCGACGTTTGCTGGAGGATGTCGCGGTACGCTTTGCACGTCTCGCTGCAGAGGTGGATGTGCTTCTTGCCCGCGGGGGCGGTGGCGGCGTAGCCCCAGCCGGCGCCGGCGACGCCGTCCTTGTCGCATGCGGCGTTGAAGGTGGCGTTCGTGACGACGCCGTCGATCGGGTTCGCGAACGAGATGAGGTCGTTCGCGCCGGGCTCGGAACCGTCTGCGGCGACCTCGTAGACGCAGGTCGCGAGCGTGTCGATGACGTCCTGGAACTTCGCCTTCGCTTCGTTCGTCTTGTGGGCCGACTGCGTCGTTCCGCCGGCAGCCGCGAGCGCCTCGGCGTCCGGCGACTTGTCCGGCTGGCTCGTGAGCTGCATCACGAAGGTCTCGATCGGCTGATCCGGATCGGCGAACGCCGACGCCGCGACCTCGGTCGCATTCGGCGTCTCGCTGCAGCTCCCCAAGAAGCTGTTGTTGCCGAGCACGAGCACGGCCCGGCGGAAGTACTCGGGAGAGCTCTTGAGAGCGTTGTACGCGCGCTGCAGAGCGCCCTCGTAGTCGGGCTTCGCGGGCTCGGGCACGAGGCTCAGGGTCTTCAGGCCGTTGATGATCGCGTCACGGTTCGCGAGCATCGGCGCGAGGGCGACGTCGAGCCCTGCGCCCGCGTTGCATGCGTTGGCGCCGGGCGCGTAGACCACGCCGATGTCGGTCTTCTTGAAGACGGGATCGGAGAGCAACCCGCTCAGGACGGGGTTGATGAGGCTCTCGTCGTCGTTCGGGTCGATCGTGGTCTTGTTGAGCGCCTCGAAGAACTTCTGGTGCGCCACCGTGTTGTCGACGACGACGACGAGACCGGCCTTCGGCGGCTCGAGCTCGATGGTCTTGCACACGGCCGGAGGCGGCGGGTTGGGGATCGTTCCCTCCGGCGTGAGGCCCATCGCCTTCATCTGATCCGCGAAGCAGAGCGGCTGCATCGGGCGCTTCGCCTGGCAACGGCCGAAGGCCTTCACCGCGGTGATGCGATGCGCGGTCGGCTTGCCCTCCGAGTCGACGCCCTTGACCATCTCGCAGAGGCCCTCGGCGAGGCGGAAGCGCTGCGGGAAGGCGGGATCGGGGATGAAGAAGCCCTCGAGCGGGTCGAGGCTGAGCACCTCGCGCACGAGCCCGCCGTCGTAGGTGATCTCGACGTTCACGCCGTCGCCGGTCGGCGGGAAGGGATCCTCGGCGCCCGGGAAGACCGGCGGGGCGCTCGGGGTCTTCGGTACCGCATACGTGCAGGTCGCGGGGTCGACCGGGATCGCCGGCGGCGACTGCTCGGGGAGGCACATGTCCCTGCTGAAGCAGGTGGCTCCGGTCCCGTCGACGAGGTCCGGCGTGTAGCGCGGGAGCTGCTTGATCTCCTCGTCCGTGAGCGTCGCGCTCACGCACTTGCCGCCCTTGCAGGTCTCTTCGTCGCCGCAGACCTTGTCGTAACAGGCGTACGTGAGCGGCATCGGGAGGAAGAGGATCTCGTCCTTGATGTACGGCTGGCGGCTGCGCCGGATGATGCGGACGTCGTCCGCCGAGACCCTCGCCTGCGTGCAGGCAGCGAAGAACGGGCTGTCGAGGTTGTCCGTGTTGAGACCGGAGATCGTGTACGTGACCGGCCCGCTGGCGAACGCGCTGTCGCTGTTCGGGAAGGTCCCGAGGCTGCGCGGGAGCTGCACCTTGCCGTCGTAGACCTTGTACCCACGACAGAACTGCGGGACGCCGCCGACGCTGACCTCGACACGGACCGCCTTCAAATCACGCGGGACGGTCACCTGCGTCGAGATTCCGGTGACGTACTCGGTCGCCTGCTTGGCCTCGCAGCCGCTCCAGACGACGGCGGCGCTCAGGCACGACCCCAGGACGATGGCACGGCGGGCGAAGGAACGCATGCGTTTGCTCTCCAGACGAGAAGACGGACGACGACTCTCGAAGGTGACATGCGCGGCGCTCCACAGCGAGTCGACCAAACGCATGACGGGGACGGACGGTCAGGCGGGGCTACTCCTCGTGATCCTTGGGTTCTTCGTGGACTTGTCGCTCAGAAACGGAGCCCCGGCTGGTAGGACGAGGTCCCGAAGACGAACGGGGAGAGGGTGCCCTTCTGTGGCTCCTCGTCGGGCGGGGTCGCCAAGAACACGATCGCGCCCACCAGCGCCGAGCCGATGACGATGCTCCCGATGAGCCAGGGCACGAAGCTCGTGTTCCGGTCCTCGTTGAGCGTCGCCGTGACGGAGCGCTCGCCGCCCTTGGGCACCTCCACGTCGTAGGTCCACGTGTAGTAGCCGGGCTTCCGGACGACGATCTGGTGCACCCGCGCGTCGACGGGCCCCTCCCAGCGGGTCGCGCCGGCGACCTTGCCGTCGATCTCGATCGTCGCCCCTTCCGGCTTGGCGATGACGAGCAGCCTGCCCTTCTCCTGCTCGGGCGCGAGATGCAGCGTCAGGTTGAGGACCTCTCCCTCCTTGACGATCGCGCTCTGCGTCGTAGGCACGTAGCCGGGAGCCTCCGCCGTGAACTGGTGCGGCTCGGGCGCGACGTTCACCTGCCCCACGTAGGGCGCAGGGCCCACCTCCTTGCCGTCGATCTTCACGATCGCGTTCGGCGGCCCGATGACGTTCACGTTGACGCGCGCCGTCTTCACGAGCGGCTCGAGCTTGAGCGTGATCTCCGCCTTGCCGCCGCCGGGCACCTGGACGGAGCCGACCGCCTCCTGGAAGCCGGCCTTGGTCGCGCGCACGCGCCGCTCGCCCAGCTTCACCGTGATGGGGCCCTGTTGGAGCTTCGCGGGATCGATCTTCTCGTCGTCGATGAAGATGTCCGCGTCCTTCTCGTTGACGTTGATCGTGAGCGCGCCGGTGAGCTTCTCGAGCCCGGCGATCGCCGCAGCGATCTCGCGCTCCTCGTCCGGCGTGAGCAGGCCTTTGCCCTCGGCGAGCTCGCGACGGAACATCTCGAGGGCCGCGGCGTACCGCTGCAGCTCCTTCTCCGCGACGGCCACGTTGAAGAGGACGCGCGGGTTCTTCGAGATCTCGTACGCGCTCATGAAGCTCGTTCGAGCCCCGTCCCAGTTCTTTCGCTGCGCGAGCGCGATGCCCGCGTCCCAGTGCCCGCGTGCCTCGAGCGGGAGCTGCTCGCGGATCGGCTTTCGGGCTTGAGCCCACGCCGTGCTCGGCATCGACACGGCGACGTATGGAGCTGCAAGGGCGATCGAAAGGACGAAAGCAAGACGACGGGCCGAGCGCATGGCTGTTGGGTGCAAGGTTAAAGCAAGAGGGCACGAAGCGGGTGTGCTTTCGCCCCTTCCGCGTGGCCGAGAGCACGTGCCACGGAGCCCGCGAGAAAGCGCCGTCGCGCGCGACGGTCGGATCACTGCTGGAGCTGGGTATCGAGGCCGGGGATGACCGTGCGCTTGGGTGGCGGCTTCGGCTTCACCGTGGTGGACGCGGACGTCGCCGTGGCGCTCGGCGCGGCGCTGGCGCTCGCCACGGCGGCGGACGCCGTCGGCTCGGTCGACGCGACGGCGGGCGCGCTCGAGGAGGCGGTCGTGACCGACGAGGGAGGCGCCGTCGTCGATTCGGGTGTCGTCGCGCTGGCGACGGCGCTCGTCGTCGGATTTGCCCCGGCGGCGCTGCCGGCGTTCGATTTCTGGCTCGAGACGAACGCGGCCGCGCCGCCGCCGATCACGACGAGCGCGACGATGGGCAGGGCATAGACCATCGGCGAGCGCTTCGACGGAGCGTCCGAGCTCGCGGCGTCCCGCGTCGTGCTGAGGTCCGTCTGCACCGCGGCAGCAGCAGCAGCAGCAGCAGCAGCCGAGGGCTCGAGCTGCGTGCGCCCGAGCGCATCCTCCGGGCGAGCACGCGCCCCCACGTCCTTCGGCACGGCGGCCATGCGGGGCTGAGCCTGCTGCGGGAGGATCGCCGTCTTCTCGACGATGATCGGTTTGTCGCCCGGCTTCGGCGCATCGGCGAGGACCTCGGTGACGGGCGGGCCCTTCTGCACGTCCGTCGTCGGACGATTCGGCATCACGTCGGTGTGCCCGCGCTGGAGCTGCGAGAACGCGGCCATCGACGTGGGCAAGCCTTCGAGGATCGGGGCGATCGAGTCCTTGGACGGAGGCTTGTACGCCCGCATGCGCTCGACGAGCGCGACGGTCTTCTCGCTCGCGAAGGGGACGAGCGCCTCTGCGAACTCGAGCGCGCTCGCGTACCGGTCCGGCACCTCGCGCGCGAGCGCCTTGTGGACGACGGCCGCGAGCTCGTCGGGGATGTCCGGACGGCTCTGCTGGATCGGCGGCGGATCCGCGGTGAAGAGCTGGAAGAGGATCTCGGTGAACTCGCCGCTCTCGGAGAAGAAGGGCGTCTTCCCGCAGAGCAGCTCGTAGAGGATGACGCCGACGGAGTAGAGGTCGGAGCGCGCGTCCACGTCGCGCGGGCTGCGTGCCTGCTCGGGCGACATGTAGAGCGGCGTTCCGAGCGCCGAGTTCGTCTGGGTGAGCGACGCGCTGCCGGGCTGCGCGATCTTGCTGATGCCGAAGTCGAGGATCTTGATGAAGTCCTCCTCGCCGTCGTGCGTGACGACGAAGCAGTTGGAGGGCTTCATGTCGCGATGGATGATCCCGATCGCGTGCGCGGCCTGCAGGCCGCGGAGGATCTGGACGACGAAGTGGATCGCGCGCTCGATCGGCAGCCCCGACGGCCCGTCCCGCGCGAGCAGATCGGCGAGATCGAGCCCGTAGAGGCACTCCATGACGAGGTACGGCGTGCCGCTCGGGAGGCATCCGACGTCGCTCACGGGCACGACGTGGTCGCTCTTGATGAGCCCGCTCGCTCGACCCTCGTTGAGGAAGCGCTCGACAGCGCCCGGGAAGGTCATGAACTGCGGGTTCATGAACTTCACCGCGACGGTACGGTGCAGGAGAAGGTGCGTGGCGCGAGCGACCGCGCCCATGCCCCCTTCACCGAGGAGCTTCTCCACGCGGTACTTGCCGTCGATGATCTCGCCCGGAGCGGGGTAGGGGCTCGCCTTCTCCATCATCGAACCCGATCAGAATAGGAGGGGTCTCACCGCCGCGCTAGCCACTCGGACGGGGGACGGAAGGGGGCGAATCGGCGGCATCACGCGTGTATTTCGCGCGCGCCCGGGCTATGTAGTCGGCCCGAGAATGTCCGAGATGTCCCGTCCCTCGAACGAAGCGGGTGCCGGCGAGCCTGGCGCCCCGAGCTCCGCGACCCCGTCACGCCCGCCGGCGCCGCACATCCAGCGGCTCGACGCCATGAACGCGAAGGCGCTGCTCGGGGGCGGGCCCGAACGGATCAAGAAGCAGCACGAGTCCGGCAAGCTCACCGCGCGCGAGCGCATCGACCTCTTGCTCGATCCGGGCTCGTTCGTCGAGCTGGACCGTTTCGTGACCCATCGCTGCACCGACTTCGGAATGCAGGACCAGAAGGTCCTCGGCGACGGCGTCGTCACCGGATGGGGCCTCGTCGACGGCCGAAAGGTCTTCGTGTTCGCGCAGGACTTCACCGTCTTCGGCGGGTCGCTCTCGGGCGCCTACGCCCAGAAGATCTGCAAGGTGATGGACCTCGCGATGAAGGTCGGCGCGCCCGTCGTCGGGCTCAACGACTCGGGAGGCGCCCGCATCCAGGAGGGCGTCGAGTCGCTGGCCGGCTACGCGGACATCTTCCTGCGCAACACGCTCGCGAGCGGCGTCATCCCGCAGATCAGCTGCATCATGGGCCCGTGCGCCGGAGGCGCCGTGTACTCGCCCGCCATCACGGACTTCATCCTGATGGTCGAGGGCACGAGCTACATGTTCATCACCGGGCCCGAGGTCATCAAAGCGGTGACCCACGAGGAGGTCACGAAGGAGGACCTCGGCGGCGCCCAGACCCACGCGACGAAGAGCGGCGTCTGTCACCTCACCGCGCCCGACGACCGCACGTGCATCGCGCAGACGCGCGAGCTCCTCTCGTTCCTCCCCGCGAACAACCAGGAGGACCCGCCGTTCAAGCCGTCGTCCGACCCGCCTCTGCGCGAGGTGCCCGAGCTCGACACGATGATCCCGCTCGAGTCGAGCAAACCGTACGACGTCAAGGAGGTGGTCCGCGCCGTCGTCGACGACGGATACCTCTTCGAGATCGCGGAGGCGTTCGCGCCGAACATCGTCGTCGGCTTCGCGCGCATCGGCGGCCGCGTCGTCGGTGTCGTGGCGAACCAGCCCGCCGTCCTCGCGGGCGTGCTCGACATCGACGCCTCGCAGAAGGCGGCGCGCTTCGTCCGCTTCTGCGACTGCTTCAACATCCCGCTCGTCACGTTCGTCGACGTGCCGGGCTTCTTGCCGGGCACCGACCAGGAGTACGGCGGCATCATCCGCCACGGCGCGAAATTGCTCTTCGCGTTCGCCGAGGCGACGGTGCCGAAGGTCACGGTCATCCTGCGCAAGGCGTACGGCGGCGCGTACGACGTCATGGCGTCGAAGCACATCCGCGCGGACATCAACCTCGCGTTCCCGACGGCCGAGATCGCGGTGATGGGGCCCGACGGGGCCGTCAACATCGTCTACCGCCACGAGATCGCGAAGGCCGCGGATCCCGCGAAGACCCGCGCGGACTTCATCGCCGACTACCGCGAGAAGTTCGCCAACCCGTACAAGGCCGCCGAGCTCGGCTTCATCGACGAGGTCATCTACCCGCGGACCCTCCGCGCGCGCCTCTACCGCGCCCTCGAGATGCTGAAGGACAAGCGGGACTCGAATCCCGCGAAGAAGCACTCGAACATTCCGCTCTGACGAGCGGAGGCTCCAGGCTCCGGGCTCCAGGCTCCAGGACTTTTCAGTCCTCGGTCCTCCGTCCTCAGTCCTCAGCGACTGCGGTTGGCGCGCGCGAAGCGCGCGCCGCCTGTCGTCGCGCGGTCGAGTGCTCTGCGCTCTCCCCAGCGAGGGCAGCGAGGGCTGAGCGCCGGGGGCGGGTCTGCCCTACGCTCGCGGACCTCGGGCGGACAAAAAGAAAACGCCGCGGCGGGCTCGGGGGGGGACAAGCCTCGCCGCAGCGCTGCCCACCGTAATGCGTGTCCCGTGCCAACTCTGGCGGGGCCGAAAATACCGAGAAAACACGGCGGCTCGTGTCTTACGGCCGTGCAAAAGCGAAGGCTTGGCCTGCCAACCTCGAAATGTCGACTGCGATCCTTTGCTGCTGATGACGAGCTCTGCCGAGAGCATCGACCGTCGGCAGTGAAGGGAGCTGTCGCGTGAGGTTGGCGCGCGAAGCGCGCGCCACCTGGAGCCCGGAGCCTCTTCCCTCCTCAGTCCTCAGCGAGGTTGGCGCGCGCGAAGCGCGCGCCACCTGGAGCCCGGAGCCTCTTTCCCTCCTCAGTCCTCAGCGAGGTTGGCGCGCGCGAAGCGCGCGCCCCCTGGAGCCTGGAGCCCGGAGCCTGGAGCCTCTTCGTCGCGTCCGAAACTTGGCCCGTCGCGCGATTCCTCCTTATCCGATGAGGGTCCCGGAGGAAATCCATGAACAATACATATGATCGCCGCGCGCCTGGAACGACGCGGGTCCCGTTCGATGCGATGGTGGAGGTCGGAGGCACGCTGGGCCCCACCTTCGAAGCGCAGGCGGTCAACCTCTCCGAAGAAGGCATGTCGCTCCGGACGGCCTATCTTCCGGAGGTCGGCCAGCCTGTGATGTGCCGCTTCGACGCGGGCCACGGGCTCACGGTCGTCGCCGCTGGAGAGGTCCTCTGGAAGAGCGACATGGGCGACGGCGGAGAGTTCGGCATCCGTTTCACCAACCTCGACGCCCAGAGCACGGCCGCCCTCCAGCGCATCGTCGGCTTGGCGGCGGAAGGCCAGCTCCCTCCGACGGCGGCCGGACGGAAGATCCGACTCCACATCGAAGGCCTCTCCTCGCCGATGCGCGCCCGGATCCGCGAGTCGATGCCGACCGGGATCACCGCGTACAGCGAGCTCGGCTTCCTCCAGATGGGACGCCCGCTCGAGCTCGAGGACGCGTCCTCCGGCGAGCGCCGTCCGGCGGTGATCGACCGCGTGCAGATCGAGGTCGACGAGGGCTCGCGGATCCCGCAGCTCGTCGTCTCCCTCCGCTACGACGACCTGGAAGCGCACGCCGCGGACGTCGTTCCGGGCGAGGACCCCACGGCCGACCAGGACCAGACGCCCCGAGACCCCGAAGGCGTGACGTACGAGGCGTGCGAGCAGGAGGCCGCGCCCGCGCAGCCCGCGGAGCAGCAGGTGGAGCAGGCGGAGCAGCAGGAGCCGGCCGCCGCGGCCGAGGTGAAGGTGGAGGCCGCCGAGCCCGAGGTGGAGGACGAGGAGGAGCGCTCGCGCTTCAAGGAGGTCATCGCTCGAGGCGCGGCGAAGGTCACTCCGGCGCTGACCGATTTGGCCAAGCGCGCGAAGGTCGCCGCCGCTCTCATCGCAGCCCGCGCGCGCCGCCACAAGAGCACCGGCGAGGACGTCGAGATCCCCATACGCCGCACGACGGCCCCGCCGCCGGGCGGCGGTCTCCACGCGACGGGCCGCAAGGTCGTGCGTGGAAGCTCGCCGGACCTCGAGCAGACCAAGGCCGAGGCCGAGGCCGCTCCGAGCCGTCTCTCCGGCGAAAAGAAGAAGAAGCTCGCCGTCGCGGGCGCGGTCTGCGTAGCGGCGTTCCTCGGCGGGTTCGCGCTCTGGAAGCCCTCGCCCGCGCCGCAGCTCGCGAGCGCTCCGCCGGCGGAGATCACGGAGGAGCCGGCCGCAGCCCCGATCGGCACGACCGCGACGACCGTGGCGATGGAGGCACCTCCGGCGATGGATCCGCTCGCCGCCGCCGCGACGCCGAGCGTCCGTCCGGGGAAGCCGGCGCCGTTCGTGAACGGCAGGATCGGGACGCGTCCGAACATCATCAAGATCAAGATGGACGGCCCGATCGAGAGCATCCACGGAGCGGTCCAGCCGACGGGCTTCACGGTGCTGATCCCGAACCGCAAGCCGACCGAGCCGACGTCGCTCCTCGCCGAGAAGGATCAGCGGATCGCGTCCGTCCACGTCGCGAACGACGGGAGCGGCACCGAGTTCACCGTCTCGTTCCGTGACGGCGTTCCCCCGTACATGGTCCGCGCGAACGGCGAGACGCTCGAGATGGTCCTCGCCCGGCCGAGCGCCCACGGCGAGAAGGCCGCGGCGAACGCCAAGGCGAGCGCCAAGAAGAAGACCAGCACCAGCAGCAGCAGCAGCTCCAAGAAGCGCTGAAGGACGGCCGGCCGGGGCCCCTCGCCCCGGCCGGACCGCGGCCCTGCCGGCGAAAAATGGCGGCCCCCTGTTGCACGTGCGCCGGCATGGAGACATAGACGGACCGCACCGCGGTATGACATCCGCGTCATGCCGGTGTGGATGGGGCGCCACCGAGCGCTCCTCGCGCGCGAAGAGATCCCCGGAAACTGCGCTGGATTCGCGAGATGCGTGGCCTTCTCGGCCAGGGCACGCATCTTGCTTCTCCGATTCCTCTGGACGATGGACCGCGATCAACTTCTCCGCTTGCTGCTTCCGCTTTGGGGCGCCGCCTTCCTCGCCGGCTTCATGATGACGGCGGCCCACTGACGGCGAGCCCCGTCGCCGCGTGAGCGCGCCGCGGCATCCACTCCCCGGTCCAATCCGTCCCGCCCCGGAGCCTTCGAGCGCAGGCCGGCTCAGCGCGCTCCGCGGCCCTTCCGCGTCGTCTTCGGCAGCGACGTGGTGCTCGTCGCGACGAGGTCCCATCCGTCGCGCTCGCCCGCGCGGAGGCGCACGAGACCCGCGTACGCGATCATGGCCGCGTTGTCCGTGCAGCTCGCGAGCTCGGGGAGCACCGCGACCATCCCGCTCTCGCGCGCGAGATCGGAGACGCGTCGCCGAAGCTCGCTGTTCGCGGCGACGCCGCCGCCGATGACCACGGTCTTCACGTTCTCGACACGGGCTGCGGCGACGAGCTTCTTCGCGAGCACGGACGTGACCGCCGCTTGGAAGGAGGCGCACAGATCGCGCGTCTCCGCGCCTGCGCTCTCGGGGCCCTGGGCGACGACCGACGGCCGCTCGCGGGCGATCGCCGCGACCTGCGTCTTGATCCCCGAGAAGCTCATCTCGAACGAGCGCGTGTGCCCCATCGGCAGCGGGAGGGAGAAGGCCTTCGGATCTCCGCCGGCGGCGAGCCGGTCGATGATGGGGCCGCCCGGATAGCCGAGGCCGAGGACCTTCGCGACCTTGTCGAACGCCTCGCCCGCCGCGTCGTCGCGCGTCGCGCCGAGCTCGCGGATCCGTGACGGGTGCAGGTCGTCGACCCGATAGATCGCCGTGTGACCGCCGGACGCGAGGAGCGCCACGAACGGGAGCTCGGGCGGAGGAGGCGACGACGCGCTCCGCCGGAGGAACACGGCGCAGAGATGCCCGACGAGGTGATCGACACCGACGAGCGGAAGCCCCGCCGCCCACGCGAGCCCCTTCGCGGCCTGGACGCCGACGAGCAGCGCACCGACGAGCCCGGGCCGATTCGTCACGGCGATGCCGTCGAGCTCGCGGAGCTCGAGCCCCGCGCGGGCCAGGGCCTCGTGGAGGACGGGTCCGAAGTTCTTCAGATGGTCACGCGAGGCGAGCTCCGGGATGACGCCGCCGTACGGTGCGTGCACGTCGACCTGGCTCTGGACGACGTCGGCGAGGACGCGCCCCGTGTCGTCGACGACGGCCACGCCCGTCTCGTCGCAGGAGGACTCGATACCTAGAACGCGCACGGGCCTGGCTGACGGTCGAGGTTGAAGACGGCGAACAAGGGGCGACCGACGCCGGGCGGCGGAGGGCCGGCGTCGGTCTGCGGAGCGCCACGGAGCAGCCGGACCTCGACGTGATCCGACTGCATCAGCGAGACGATGACGATCACGTCCTGCGCCTCGGCCGGATCCGCGTCGGGCGGGGACGGCGAGGCGGCATAGACGAGGTTCTGCACGCGGCCCTCGCCGAAGCTCAGCGTCGAGAGCGGATCGTGCCAGATCTGCGGGATGGGCCGGAGCGGTGTGTCACGGAAGCGCCCGTCGGAGGTCGTGATCGTCCCCGGCGCGTCCTGCAGGCGGTCGGTGTCGAGCGTGAGGCACATCCGCGTGTCGTCGGCGACGCCCGAGCGGACGAAGCTGCCCTTCACGACGTTGCCCTCGAAGCGGTCGCCCTTGCTCGCGAAGCGGGAGATGTCACGGCACGACACGGCCGCGACGGCGGAGAGCGCCGCCATGCTCGTGAGCATCCGCATCGTGGGCCGCGCGGTCATGGACGCCGCCATCTTAGTCGGCTCTCGCGACGACGCGAGACCCCGACCGTGGCGTCACTTCCCGTTTCGGATCCGCAGCGCGGTCTCGCGCACACGCGGCTCGGCATCGTTCGCGGCCATGTGCGCGGCGAGCTGCGCGGCCTCGCCTCGATCGTAGCCGGCGAGCGCCACGAGGGCGGCCTCGCGCACGAGCGCGTACGGCTCCTTCGTCGCGGCCTCCTTGAGCTGCCGCGTCGCCTCCGCGCCCGCGCCCGCGGCTCCGAGTCGGCCGAGCGCCTGCGCCGCGAGGACGCGCATCGCCCAGCTCTCGTGACTGCGCATCACCTTGGCGACCACAGCGACGGCCTTCTGGTCGGCGTGCTGGCCGATCGAGGCGAGCGCCACGCGCTGGACGTTCTCGTTCGGATCGGTGACGGCCTGCGCGATCGCGGCGGCCGCGGCGTCGGACTTCGATCGCGCGAGGAGCACGATCGCCTTCGTGCGGATCCCGGGATCCGGGTGGCGCGACAGCGCGACCACGCTCGGCTCGAGGGCGGCGGCGATCTCCTTGATCTTGGCGCGAGCCGCGGCGAGCTCCTGGCCGCCTTCGTCGCTCGCGGCGATGAACGGCTCGAACGCGCCTTCGCGTACGCCCAGCGCGTCGAGCACGGCGCGGGCGCGTGCCGTCGAGGTCGAGAGAGCGCTCGACGCCGCACGCTGGAGCACGTCCGCGAACGTGACGAGCGCGGCGGCCCGATCCTTCACGGAGAAGTCCCGCGGCACGAGCCGCTCGAGCGTCGTCTCGGCGTCCACGTCGTCGTCCGGCGCGGGGATCGCCTCGACGCGGGCGTCCACGGCGCCCTTCGTGGCGAGCAGCACGAGCGATGCGAGCGCGGCCTGACGGAGCGAAGCCTCGGCCTTGAGCGCCCGCGCGCCCTCCCCTTCGCCCGCGAAGATGGCGTCGGCCATGGCGGCGAGCGCGGCCTTTCCGCCCGGGGGCTCGCCCTTGTGCGCGCCCATGCGGGCGAGCGCGAGGATCGCCATCTCGCGCGGGAGCGCGTCGGTACCCTCGGCGATCGTGAGGAGCGACGTGACCTCGCTCTCGGCGCCGACCTCGCCGAGCGCATACGCCGCCGCGGCGCGGGCGGGCGTCCCGGCCTCGAGCGAGCGCGCGACGTGCGCGAGGAGCGGAACGCTCGACTTGTCCTTCAGGGCGCCGAGCCCGAGGACCGCGAACGCGCGCATGTCGGGCGTCCCGTTCTCGGCGATCTTGCGCAGGAGCGGAGCCGCCCGCTTGTCGCCGAGCTTCGCGACGGCCCAGCTCGCGGCGCGCGCGACGGAGTCCGACGCCATCGCGCCGTCGGCCCCGGACTTCGGGAAGAGGAGCGCCTCGTACTTCGGCAAGAGGGCCGCGTCGCGGAGCGCGCCGCACGCGAGCATCGCACGCGTGCGCAGCGACGTGTCCGCCTGGCCGGTCGCGAACGCGAAGAGCGCGGAGCTCGCGTTCTTGTTCTGCACGTAGCCGAGCACGTCGATCGCGACGCGCTGCTGACCGGCGTCCCCGTCGGCGAGCGCATCGAGGAGCGGCTTGACCGCACGCGAGCCGATGCGCTGGAGCGCCGCGCGCGCCTCCTCCGCGTCCTTGCCCGACCCGTGCTTCACGCGCTGCACGAGCGCGAAGGTGAGGTTGCCGTAGATCTCAACGAGCAGCCGCCGGTAGATCTTCTTCTGCGGGTTGCCGATCGCCAGCGGCAAGAGCTCTTGCTCGAGCGACTCGAGCGTGCCCTTCCCGAGGTTGATCTGCATGGAGAGCCGCGCCGCGCGCGAGACGAGCTCCTCGTCGGGCGCGCCGCGGATCACGCGGCGGAAGAGGCGGTCGGCCTCGTCCATCTCGCCCTTCGAGAGGAGCAGGTCGGCGAGGTCGAGGTAGACGATGAACAGGCGATCGTTCCTCGCAATCGCGGCGCGGAACTCGGCGATCGCGCGGTCGATGTCCTGCCGCTTCCGGTACATGTCGCCGAGCTTGTGATGGCCCTCGGCGTCGTCCGGGTTGAGCTCGACGGCGCGCGCCGCGTACTTGATCGCGTCGTCGTCGCGATAGAGCTGCAAGGCGTACTGCGCCATGCGCTGATAGAGCTGTCGCGCGCTCTTCGGATCGACGGCGACGAGCTTCTCGAGGACCGCGATCGCGTCCTGGAGCTTGCCCCGCTGCACGAGGATCCGCTCGAGCGCGAGGTAGCTCTCGGTGTCGCCCGGCGCGAGCGAGATGACCCTGCGCAGCGTCGTCTCGGCGTCGGCCAGCGCGCGCGGGTTGCTCCGCATGTGGATCTGCACCTCGGCGAGCATGCGGCCCGCCTCGATGTCGGGCGGGTTCGCCGAGAAACGTTGCTGCAGCGGGCCGACCTGCGCCTCGAGCACCCGCTCGAAGCTCCAGAGCGTGACGATGCGCGACCGCGCCTCGCGCGCGAGGATCTTGTCGCCGGTCGCCTTCGCCTTCTCGGCGAGCTCCTGCCAGATCTTGCGCGCCGCCGCGTAGCTCTTCGAACGTTCGAGCGCGCTCGCGAGCTGCTTCTTGTACGTGACGTTCTGCGGATCGAGCTGCACCGCCTCACGGAACGAGGTCAGCGCGTCCTGGAGCATGTCGTGCTCCAGATAGACGTCCCCGAGCGCGGCGAGCGCGCGGGCGCGCGGCGTGACCGTCGTGAGGATGCGCCGCCAGGTCTGGAGGGCGAGCTGGGTGTTGCCCTCCTGGAAGTACCGGTCGCCGAGGTCGACGAGATACCCCGGGTCGTTCGTGCTGATGTTCGAGAGCCGCGTCAGCACCTTCAGCGAGCGGTCGTTCTCGCCGATGCGGCCGTAGAAGTCGGCGAGGCGCGAGAGGATCTCCTCGTCGTTCTGGCCGCGCGCCTCGAGCTCCGTGAGCAGCTTGAGCGCGCGCGCGCGATCTCCGCGCTGCATGAGCGCCTCGCACTGCTCGAAGACGAACTGCGGGTTGTTCGGGGCGGCGCGGATGAGCGCCTCGTACTCCGCGATGGCCTTGTCGAGCTCGCCCTGCGACTGCAGGACCCGGATCATCTTGAGGCGCAGGTCGATGTGGCGCGGGTTGATCGCGAGCGCCTTCCTGTACGTCTCGAGCGCCTTCGTGCTGTCGCCCGTCTCCTCGTAGAGCGCCCCGAGCAGAGCGAGCCTTTGGAAGTCCGACGGTCGCTCGTCCTCGATCTGCTTGATGAGGATCGGGAGCTGCTGATCGGCGCGGTAGATCTCCGTGATGATCTCGTAGATCTCCGCGCGCACGGCGGCCTCCTGGCCCGCCGTCTGGAGCGCCCGTTTCAACGTGGCGAGCGCCTCTTGGTTCTTGTGCGCCTTCGCCTGTGCGCGTCCGAGATCCTTCAGCGCCGGCGCGAGCGCGCGGTTGTCGCCCGCGGCGGCGTTCACGAGCTCCTTGAACTCGGCCTCGGCCTTCTCGTACTCGGCGCGCTGGAAGAGCTCGCGACCGAGCTCCGCCTTCACGTACAGGCTCTGCGGCTGCATCTTCACGAGCTCCCGGTGGAAGCCCTTCGCGCCGTCCCAGTCCTTCGCGTCGAGCGCCAGCGTCATCAGCGTGCGGAGCGTCTGCTCCTTGTCCGCCGCGACCGTCTGGAGCGCGAGCGCCTGCTCGTAGCGTTTGCGCGCGCCCGCGACGTCCCCGCGATCCTGGAGCAGCCGCGCGAGCGCCACGATCGCGACCGGATCGTTGCTCTTGAGGGCGATCGCCCTCTCGTACGTGGTGATCGCTTCCTCGGCGCGGCCGTCGAGCTTGTAGATCCCGGCGAGGGTCACCGTCGCGGCATACTGCTCCGGACCGGATTGCGCCGCCCGGCCCTCGAAATCCTTCACGAGCTCGTTCAGGTTCCCGTCCTTGTCGCGGTAGAGCTGGGCCAACCGCTGGAGCGGGAAGACGTCGCCCGGCTGACGGAGGACGATCTTCGTGTACCGGTCGATGAGGACCGACTGCGACTGCCCTGCGTCCGGCTTCGGAGGGGCGGCGGGACGCGCGGCTGTTCCCGGCTTGGCCGCCGGCCTCGCGCCCGGCTTGGCGCCCGGCTTCGACGTGCCCGGCCTCCGGCGCCCGCGTGGGTCGAAGTCGTCACCGCTCGCGTGGGGCGCGATCAGAACGACGGAGAGCCCCAGGGAAGCGAGCGAAAAGAGCCGGCGAAGGGACACGCTTCTAGCTTATACGCTCTCGCGCGCCTTTCCATTGGATGGGCCTGCGCGCATCGAGCGAGCGCCGGCCGAGAGCTCCGCAGAAACGGGTCGCTGTGACCACCCATCGCGGCCGTCGCCGTACGGGTGACACGATTCGGGTGACACTCGCCGACCGAATCGGCGTCGGTTTCGCTCCGTCTCTCGAAGCATGAAGCGCCCCCTCGCATGCGTCCTCGCCTCGCTCTTCGTCGCGTCCGTCGCTCATGCGGAGCCGAAGAAGCCGACGGCACCGATCGCGCCGACCGTGAAGAAGCCGATCAAAGTCGTCAAGCCGCTCGTCCTCCAGTGCCCCGATCTGTCCGCGTCGATCGATTTTTCGATCGGGTACAGGACGGGCCCGCACACCGGCCATGTGAACATCTACGGCAAGGTGAAGAACGTCGGAGGGGTCGCCTACGAGTCCGGTCCCAACCAGCAGACCGCGCTGCTCTACGAGATCGTCCCGGGAGCACAGCCTCGCCTCGTCGCGCGCCAGGCCTTCCAGAACGTTCCGCCCGGCGCCGAGGTCGTCGTGAGGTTCGGCCGGGCATGGAACGCGAGCTCGCCCGCCGAAGGAGAGTTCCCTCCGACCTACCAGCTCGTCATCGCCTTCGACCCCGACATCCGCAGGGACGGCAATCCGAAGAACGACGACTGCAACGCGTCGAACGACATACGCGAGCGATCGGGCGCGGAAATCAACGCGCTTCTGAGCCAGCGCTGATCGGTCGCTGATCTCCGGCTCGAGCTACACGCCCGTCCAGTAGACGGAGCGTGTCGTCCGTGCGAGCGACATCCCGCGCGCGCCGCCGAACGAATACCTTTGTCGTCGCCTCGTCTCTAGAAAGGCACTCTTTCGAGAACCGAGCTCCGGATCCCGATTCGTCGGGCGGACGCCCACCACCAAACAACCCGAGGAAGGACCATGCGGAGAATCGCCGCGTTTACGTTCCTGGCACTGTCCGTGTCCATCGCCGCGGTCTCGTGGGCCGGACCGACTCCGATCAAGCCCGGCACGCCGATACCGACGGCCCGACCGCTTCCGACGCTGCAGCCACCGAAGCTGCAGATCACCTTGCCGCCCTCGATCGTGGGCGTGCGACGGTCGCTGCGTAACGGCGTCGAGGACACGAGCCGTTACTCCGGCGGCGGGCTCTCCTACGACCTCGAG
Organism: uncultured Myxococcales bacterium; assembly: GCA_937949945.1. Taxonomy (GTDB): domain Bacteria; phylum Myxococcota_A; class Polyangia; order Polyangiales; family Polyangiaceae; genus Labilithrix. Next base: position 24,806 of record CALFEQ010000032.1, on the reverse strand, counting down.
ATCCACAACCCCGCCGACACTCCGCTCAGCAAGAACCTCATCATCCGTCGCATCGAGATCACCGGCTCCGTTCCTCCCCTCACCGTGCCGGTGAACGTCCCGCCCAAGTCGCGAACGTGGGTGACCGTCGCGGACCCGAGAGAGCTGGGCGGCGTCTGTGGTGTGATCCCCAGCCAGTTGCAATTCGAAGGCGACACGCGCTGGCGAACGATGAACATCATCCCGAGCTGCACGTTCACGGCGACGACCTACGATCCCAACGGCGGGATGCTGCCGGATCGCATCGTGGCGATGCGGGCGGGCAAGCTCTCGTTCCACACCCCGAAGCTCGACACTCCCCTCCCTCCTGCGTGCAACTCGAAGATCCGCGGCAGGGCCACGATCCAGAACAACGGATCGACCCGCGCGACGGGTGTGCATCTGAAGCTCGACGATTACCTCGTCAATGCCGCGGAACGTCAGAGCCTCACAATCGAGCCGGGCAAGTCGCATACGCCCGGCACGTTCGAGGCGACGTTCTTGGGTCGGCGTGGGCTGCACAAGGTCACGATCCACGGCGAGGGTGTCCCCATCTACCAGTGGGGTTGGGGCATCCAGGTCGATCGGTCGTGCAGCCTGCGGTTCGAGCTCGGCTGAGCGTCCTCACCAAGCCGCGCGCGCGAGCTCGATGGCCGCGAAGAACAGCGCACCCGCGATGACCGCCGTGATCACGGCGCCGGGGCGCCCGCCGAGCTCGCGCCACTTCCTCACGCCGGAGATCACGGCTTTGATCCCGATCGCCAGGGCGACGAGCGCGAGCCCGCCGTGGACCGCGAGGTTCAGGGTGGGCGTCGGGCTCGTCACCATGCCGACGAGCTGAAGGACCTCGGGCTGGTGGGCGAAGGTCCGCAGCACGGCGGTCACGCCGATCGACGAGAGGCCGACGACCGCGAGCCCGACGAGGAACGACACGTCAGGCCCGGTCTGGGGCTGGGGCGGCTGCCGAACGTCGAGCTGCAGAGGCACCTCGCGCCGGTAGGACGGCTGCGGCGCGGTCGGGCCGAGCATGACCCCGGGAAGCGGCTGGTCCAAGACGCCCACCGTTCGCGATCGCACAGACTCGGGCGGCGCAGCCACGGTGGCGGCAGGCGCGGGCGGCTGTGGCCTCGCTCGGGAGACGTCGATGTCGAGGCTCGGTAGCGGCCTCGAGTCCGGAGGCCCGTCGTCGCTGGACAGAGCCGCCGGCACCCCGTGAGCGGTCACGAGCTCGATCTTGTCTCGCGCGGCCGCCGCGGGCGAGGCCGGATGCGTCTTGTCCGTTGCGATGCCCTTCGGCGGCGGCAGCTCGAGATCGGGCACCTCGAGTCCCGCCGGCGGCAGCGGCAACCGCACGTGCTTGCCGGTGGCCTCGATCTCCGTGCCCTCGAGGACGTGCCGGAGATCGCGCGCGAGCTCGAGCGCGGTGGGATAGCGCTCGTCCGGCGGGCGGCGCAGACACCGCTCGCAGATGCGCGAGACGTCGGGCGAGACGTCGGGACAAACGTCGATGAGCCGCGGCGCATCTCTCGTCGCGATGGCGACGAAGAGCGCAGGCGCATCTTTCTCCGGGAACGGCAAGCGTCCCGAGAGGAGCTGGAAGAGCATGACTCCGAGCGCCCAGACGTCGACCCGCGGATCCGCCTCGTGCGCGTTGTGGATCTGCTCCGGCGCCATGTAGGCCGGCGTGCCCATCATCGTCCCGACCTCCGTCGTCCGGATGTCGGGGAGGCGGATCTTGGAGATGCCGAAGTCGAGGAGCTTCGGAATGCAGCGGCCCCCGTCCTCGGCGAGGAACACGTTCTCGGGCTTGAGATCGCGATGGACGACGCCTCGCTTGTGCGCCTCGCCGACGGCGTCGATGACCGGCAAGAGGTACTCCTCGATCTCCGCGAGCGTGAGGCGCCCGCCGCGCTTCTCGACGTATTGCGCGAGATCCTGGCCGGTCAGCAGCTCCTGGACGATGAAGGGCGAGCCGTCGCCGTCGCGACCGATGTCGAGCACGTCGACGACGTTCGGATGACGCACGAGGTTCGCGGCTCTCGCCTCGCGAAGGAAGCGCTCGACGAGCATCGCGTTCTCGGCGTGCTCCGCGCGGAGCATCTTGATGGCGACCACGCGGCCGACATCCTCGTTGACGGCGCGGTAGACGTAACCCATCCCCCCGCTGCCGAGCAGCTCCTGGAGACGGTACTTCGAGGCGAGCACGTCGCCGACGCGGGAAGCCACCACGGCGATCGAAGTCTAACGCGATTCGTCCGGCGAGAGGCGTACGGGAACGAACCGCATCGGGAGCCGTTCGGTCGGGGGCTCCGACCGACGCGCCGCGCGCTCAGGCTTCGTTCTCCACGACGAGGCCTTCGAGGTGCGACGCGTCGTTCCAACAGCGAAGGCGGTAGCGCCGATGCGTCCCATCCGCGCCCGACGCGTCCGACTCGACGATCGTGAGGCCCGCGTTCGCCACGCTGCCGAGCACGCGAAGGCCGGAGGAGGACACGCCGAGCACCTTCGCGACCCAGCTCTTGATCGCCCCGCCGTGCGAGACCACGAGGACGCGGCGCGGTCCACGTTCCCCGGGTGAGCCGTCGCCCGTCGTCCGCCCCCATCGGGCGGCGATCCGCGCGAGCGCGCCGTCGATGCGCTCGGCGAGCTCGGCATACGTCTCCCCGCCGCCGCGCCGGACGTCGAGACCGCTCTCCCACGCGGCCCACTCCTCGGGGAAGAGCTCCGCCACCTCCTCGTAGCTCTTGCCCGTCCACGCGCCGACGTCCACCTCGCGAAGGGCAGGGTCGAGCTCCACCGGCACGCCGCAAGCCTCCGACACGATGGTCGCCGTCTCCACGGCGCGCTCGAGGTCGCTCGCGACGATGGCGACGGGCGGGGTTCTCCGGACGCGCTCCGCGAGGCGCGCGGCCTGCGCACGCCCGACCCGGTTCAGGCCACGGCCTGCCTGACCTTGGAACACCCGCCGGGCGTTGTCGTCCGTCTCGCCGTGCCGGGCGAGGTAGAGAAGGACGCTCACGGGCGGCGATTCTAGGGGAACGCGGCCGTCGAGCTCGCACGAGAGTGCCGGGATCGGCCGATTTTCGGCGGGCCATCATGGAAGGCTTGCGACTCTCGAGCCGCGCGACTAGCTTGCCGATCCCTGAATGCGCCGGGCGCGGCGAGCGTCCGGCTCGTATCGAGCAAGAGAGACCCATGGCGCGCGTGACCGTCGAAGATTGCCTGGAGCGTGAGGAGAACCGTTTCGCGTTGGTCATCCTGGCCGCGCGGCGCACGAGGCAGCTCATGAAGGGCGCCACGCCGCTCGTTCCCTCGAAGAACAAGCCCGCGGTGACCGCTCTCCGTGAGATCGCAGCCGGCAAGGTCCGTTTCGATCGGCCGAGCAATGTCGCCGTCGAGGAGTGGATCCAGCAGATGGCCCGCTCGGGCCTCTACTGAGGGTCGGCTGAGCTCACTGGGCAGCGCCCACGTCTCTGCCGCGCACGCGAAGAGCAGCGCGGCTCGAAAAAGAACTCGAGTCGAAGCTCGAAACGACCCGGAGCTCGAAGTGGGCGCTCGCGCCCACTTCGAGGACCCGGTCTATTACGCGAAGACGTACGAGGATCGGATCGAGGACGCCTCGTACTACCGAGCGCTGGCCATCCAGCACGGCGCCGTGCTGGAGCACGGCGTCGGCAACGGACGCATCGCGCTCCCGATCGCGCGCGCGGGGGCGTCGGTGACCGGGATCGACCACTCGAGGCCGATGCTCGACCACCTCCGCGAGCAGTTGAAGGCGGAGCCGTCCGCCGTTCGACGGCGCATGAAGCTCGTCGAGGGCGACATCCGGACGACGCGCCTCGGCGAGCGCTTTCCCCTCGTCATTTGCCCGTTCAACACGGCGCTCCACCTCTACACGCGCCGCGACGTCGAGCTATGGCTCGATCGCGTGCGCGAGCATCTCTTGCCGGACGGTGAGCTCGTGTTCGACATCTCGATGCCCGTCCCGCAGGACCTCGCGCGCGATCCTGCCGTCCCTTACCGGACGCCGCCGTTCGATCACCCGACCGCCGGACGCGTGCGGTACCGCGAGCACTTCGACTACGACGCCGTCCGGCAGATCCTCTTCGTGTCGATGTTCTTCGAGCCCATGGCGCGGAAGACGAAGACGGGCAGGGCTCGAAGGGCCCCCGCCGAGGAGTTCATGACACCGCTGGCGCACCGCCAGTTCTATCCCTGCGAGATGGAAGCGCTCCTCCACTACAACGGCTTCGAGGTCACCGCGCTCTACGGAGACTTCGCGCGCGGCCCGCTCGTCCAACGCTCCGACGTCATGGTCTGGCACGCGCGACCTCGCCGAGGGCGCGCCGATGCACGCGCCCGGTCCGGACGTGTGCGGACCGCGCTTCGCGCGCGAGGGAGGGCCGCATGAGCGCCGTCGGCGAAGGGCTCGCGCGGGTCCGCGACCGCATCGCGCGCGCGGCCGAGGCCGCAGGACGCGATCCTGCTTCGATCCGGCTCGTCGCCGTCTCCAAGACCAAGCCCGCCGAGGCGATACGCGAGGCCTACGCGGCGGGCCAGCGAGACTTCGGCGAGAACTACGCGCAGGAGCTCGCGGAGAAGGCGGAGGCGCTCCGCGACCTTCCGGACCTGCGCTGGCACTTCGTCGGCCACCTCCAGTCGAACAAGGCCAAGGTCGTCGCGCCGCTCGCACACCTCGTGCACTCGGTCGACTCCGCCTCCCTCGCGCGCGAGCTCGACAAGCGCACGCGCGCCGTCGATCCCGGAAAGAAGCTGCCCGTCCTCGTCGAGGTCAACGTCGGCGGCGAGGCCCAGAAGCACGGCGCGGCGCCCGCCGACGTCCCGGCGCTGCTCGACGCCATCGACGCCTCGCCGAACCTCGTGCTCCGCGGGCTGATGACGATGCCTCCCCACGATCTCGACGCGACACGACGGGCGTTCGAGGCGCTCGTCGCCCTCCGCGAGGCGCACGGCGGCGCCGCCCGTCTCCCCGAGCTGTCGATGGGGATGAGCGAGGACCTCGAGATCGCGATCGCGTGCGGGGCGACGATCGTGCGCGTGGGGACGGCGATCTTCGGAAGCAGAAACGCGTAGGCCTCGGGCCTCACGAAGTCAGTCCTCAGAGGCAAAAGGCAAAAGGCAAAAGGCTCCAGATTTTGGGCGCAACGCCCGCTTCGGGCACGCTCGTCTCCTCCCTCGCTCGACCGCACGGGGAGAATCGCGGGCGATCGAGAGCCGACTCACACCATTCCGAGAAGCGAGTCTTCGACGATCGGCCGTCGCGCTCTCCAACTGGTTCTGACGCGAGCTGCGTTCCCCCCTGGAGCCTGGAGCCCGGAGCCTGGAGCCTCTCTCGATCAGCGCCGGCGGAAGCCTCGCGTGAAGATGTCGCGCAGGCGCGTGAGCGTGCTCGTGCGGGCGCGGCCGGCTCGGATGCGCTCGGCGAGGGCGCGGTTCGCCTCGTCGGTCGCGTCGAGCTCGAGGGCGCGGTCGATCGCGTTCATCGCCTCCTCGCGCTTGCCTGCGGCGAGCAGCGCGGTCGCGAGGACGGCGAGCGTGCGTGCGGACTCGCCTTCGAGCTCGCAGGCGCGGCGCGCGTGCTCGAGCGCCGGCTCGGCGTCGCCGAGGGCGACGTACGCCGCGACGATCTCCATGTGCGCCGGCGTGCAGCCGGGCGCGATGCGGATGGCCTCGGCGAATGCGTTGCGCGCGGCCCGCCAGCGCTCGCGCCGTCGCTCCGCGATGCCCAGCGCGAACCAGGCGTGCCACGCGTTGTGCGCGCGTGCGAGGGTGCTCGCGCGCGCCGCGATCGTCTCGAGGTCCTCGATCGCCGCGTTGTATGCCGCGCGAAGGACCGCGTCGATCTCGAGCGACGCCTGCGGGTCCTCGAGCGCGAGCTTCCCGCGCTGCGCCTCCGCCGCGAACGAGGTGTCGTGGGCGAGCTCGTCGATCTCGACCAGCCGTCGGACGGCGGCCGTCCGGTTGCCGGTGACCGCCAGCGCTCGCGCCAGCACGAGGCGGGCCCACGCGTCGCCCGGAGCGCGCTCGACGAGAGCGGTGGCGAGCTTCGCGACGCGCGCCGCGCGCGCGATGCCCTCCGGCTCCGCCGCGAGCGAGAGCTGGATGGCGCGGCGGAGCACGTCGGGATGCGCCGCGCCGTAGCGGAGCGCCTCGTCGACGAGCTGAGCGGCGGCGAGCGTGTCCTTCCGCTCCATCACGACGGACGCGAGGTTCGTGAACGCCGGCGGATAGAGCGGCTTCGAGTCGAGGACCATCCGCCACGCGCGCTCGGCCTGGTCGAGGTTCCCTCGCTCGGCGAGGACGATCCCGCGCTCCGTGTTGAGGAGCGGATCGCTGGCGCCGTGGAGCAGCCCGTCCTCGATCGCCGCGAGCGCGCCGTCGAGATCGCCGCGCGATCGCCGTGCCTCGGAGAGGAGCGCGTAGATGCGCGGGCGGTCCGGCTCGAGACCGAGCGCCTCGCGCGCATGGCGCTCCGCGGCGTCGGCGTTTCCGAGCCGGAGGTGCAGCGCGGCGAGGGCCTCGATGAGGTCGGCGTTGTTCGGCGCGTCGCACGTCGCGCGCTCGAGGGCGCGCAGCGCCGCCTCCGCGAGCTTCGCGTCGCTGGGCCCGCCGACGGCGACGTCGAGCGCGAGCGCCGCGAGGCGCGCGGCAGGGAAGCGGCACTCGGGCGCGTCGCCGATCGCGCGCCCGAGGTGCACCATCGCCGCGAGCCGATCGTGCGGTCCGCCGCGGAGAGGATCGTGAAGCGCGCAGCGCTCCGCGCGAAGGACGCTCTCGAGCGCCTCCCACGGAAGCTCGCCGATGTCTCGGACGTTGCCGAGCTCGCCGCCCACCTGGGTGAAGACCTCGTCGAACGCCTCGATCAGGGTCTTGCCCGCGCTCTCGCCGTCGACGAGCGCCTCGACCTTCGCGCGCGTCCGCCCGTCCTTCGTGTCGAACGCGAGGAGCTGAATCAGCCCGCGCCCCTCGGTCGGAGGCTCGAACGCGCCGGTCACGACGAAGCTCACGTCCGGCGGGGCGGCGCTCGAGCCCGTGAGATCACGCCACGCGTGCGGCGGCACGAAGGCTTCCACGGGCGAAGGCTCGTTGCTCTCCCCGAGCAAGGACGCTTCGTCGTCGCTCGTCTGCTTGCGAGCGAGGAGCTGTGCGAGCGCGACGCTCTCCCCCTCGATCTGCGCGAAGCTGTGGACGAGCGCTGCGAGGCCGAGACCGAGGCCCCGACCATCGTCGGGCACTCCGAACGGTATGACGACGGCTCTAGGGGTCGCCATTCACCTGTTCATGCCGCCTCTCCGGCTCGAGCACAAGCTGGGCGATCGATCAGGGAGCGAGGAGGCCCCGTCACGCGCCGTCGTCGTTCGGATCAACGAACGCCTTGACGCGGATTGAAATTGAGTCTCGCGATCACCTTCGCCTTGCTTCCGTCCGCCGGAGGCTTGAAGCGCACGCTCTCGAGCGCGCGCGCGGCGCATGCGAGCAGCGTCTTGTCTCCTGTCCACGGATCGACGTGCACCCTCGTCACGCGCCCGTCCTCCGCGACGGAGAGCGTGAACGTCCCGGTCGACTGCGCGGGGCGCCCCTCGCGCCGTGCCTGCTCCTCGCATGCGTGCAGCGCCGGGCGAGCCGTCTCGATCGCCACGTACGCCGCCGCGGTGTACGAGTCGTTCCCCGTGGGAACGGTCTTGCGCACGCCGTCGCGCGAGGTGAATGCGACCGGGATCGTGATCGTCTCCGAGCCGCCTTCCGGAGGCGGGAAGCGCAACTTCTGCGCGACGCCGTACATGCACGAGATCGACTCCACCGCGAGCTCGCACGCGGCGTACGACTCGACCTTCGCCACGCGTCCGTCCGGACCGACGCGGAGGACGATCGCGACGCGTCCGTCCTGCGTCGGATGGCGCACCAGACCTCGCCGGTAGCAGCTCCGGAAATCCTTGTGGGTCGCCTCCACCGCGAGCTCCGTGAGCGTGCGGTCCGCCGTGCGGAGAAGGAGGTCGCGATCGACCGCGACGGGCCCGGCGTCCACCGGCGTCGGAGGCGGAGTCCACGGCGGAAGCGGCGGAATCCAGTGCTGCCCGAGCTCGCCCGGCGGCGGGCAGATTGTGAACCGGTCGAGCCCCGAGGCACGGATCTCGAGCTCGGAGACGTCGGCCGCCCACATGTCGAGCTGCGACGGGTCGTTGGCTTCGCCCCCGTCTCGCCCGCCACAGCTCGCGATCGCCGCTGCGAATGCCGCCACGCTCACGAGCAGCCTCGCTCCTCGAACGACGCCAAGTCTTCGCGATCGGTCCATGGTCTCGAGAAGCGCCGCCGAGCCGTCGGGCGCGTCGGAGGATACCAGACGCGCCGGTCGAACCGGATCGGACGAGCGCGACCGCTCGACGCGGTCGCGCGGCGCCCGGCAGAGCCTGCCCTTCTGCGACCATCCTGCTAGGGTGCGGGCGTGGCGCGCGCGCGGACGTCGAGTGGAGAGCACGGGCAGGACCTCGGGACGTTGTTCTCGGCGGCGGCTCGCCGGGACGCGGCCAACACCGGTGCGATCCCGCTCGCCGAGCGGATGCGGCCCTCGCGGCTCGAAGACTACGTGGGCCAGAGGCACCTCGTCGGGGCGGGGAAGCTGCTCGCGGCCGCGATCGAGCGCGATCGCGTACCCTCGATGATCCTCTGGGGACCTCCCGGCGTCGGCAAGACGACGCTCGGCAAGGTGATCGCTGCGCGGACGAAGTCCGTGTTCGTGCCGTTCTCGGCCGTGCTCGGGAGCATCCAAGAGCTCCGCGAGATCGTCGCCGCCGCGAAGGAGAGGCTGGCCTACAAGGGCGAACGAACGATCGTCTTCTTGGACGAGATCCACCGCTTCAACAAGGCGCAGCAGGACGCGCTCCTCCCTCACGTCGAGGCGGGCACCATCACGCTGATCGGCGCGACGACGGAGAACCCGTCGTTCTCGGTCAACGCGGCGCTCCTCTCGCGCTGCAAGACCTTCCGCCTCGAGCCTCTGAAGGAGGACGACCTCGTCTCCATCCTGAGGCGCGCATTGTCCGATCGCGAGAGCGGCCTCGGCTCGACCGGCGTCGGCGCCTCCGACGAAGCCCTCCGCGCGATCGCACGTCTCGCACGCGGCGATGCCCGGCGCGCGCTCACCATCCTCGAGTCCGCGGTCGCTTTCGCGGCGGGACGCGGCGACGGGGAGGTGACGCTCGAGACGCTCGTGGCGTCCGAGGAGAAGACGCCGCTCCTCTACGACAAGGCCGGCGAGGAGCACTACAACGTCGTCAGCGCCTTCATCAAATCGATGCGCGGCTCGGACCCGGACGCCGCCGTCTACTGGATGATGCGCATGCTGGAGGCGGGCGACGATCCGCTCTTCATCCTCCGGCGCATGCTCATCTTCGCGAGCGAGGACGTGGGGCTCGCCGATCCGCGCGCGCTCGTGGTGGTGGCGAGCGCCGACGAGGCATTTCGGCGGATGGGGATGCCGGAGGGGATCTACCCGCTGACGCAGGCCGCCCTCTATCTCGCATGCGCGCCGAAGTCGAACGCGGTGAAGAACGCTTGGCAGCGCGCGAAGGCGCTCGTCGAGGAGCGGGGCGCGCTGCCCGTCCCGATGAAGCTACGCAACGCCGTCACGAAGCTGATGAAGCAGGAGGGCTACGGCGTCGGCTATCGGTACGCCCACGACTACGATGGTGGCGTCGTCCCGGGAGAGACCTATTTGCCGGACGAGCTCGTCGGCCAGACGCTGTACGAGCCGACCGACCGAGGGGAAGAGGCGCGCATCCGCGCTCGGCTCGCAGCGCTCCGCAAGCCGCCCGAGACGAAGGGACGATGACGCTCGCCTTCTCGGCGCCGGCGGCCGCGTCCTCCGATCGCGCGTCGAGTCGGGTTGTCGAGCCGAAAGCTGGGGGTAGAGTGCAGCGCCGAGCGCGCGCTCGGCTGTTTCGATCGGCTCCTCGCGCAGGCTCTCGATGAACACCGCGCTCAACGAACTCCGCATCCTCGTCATCGAAGACGACCCCGACGCTCGCGATCTGATGCTCGCCGTCCTCGAGGACCGAGGCGCGTGCGTCGAGGTCGCCGAGAGCGTGGGGCACGCCTTCGAGCTGCTCGAGACGATTCAGCCCGACGTGATCGTCTCGGACATCGGAATGCCCGAGGAAGACGGCCTCGACTTCATCCGCCGCCTCCGCGCGCTTCCGGCCGAGCGCACCGCACGGACGCCGGCGATCGCCGTGTCGGCCTTCACGGGCACCTCCGATCGCGCGCGCGGGATCGCCGCAGGGTTCGACCGGTACCTGCACAAGCCCGTCGATTTCGACGAGCTCTGCGCGACGATCCGCGGCGTCACGTCACGCGGCGGGCCCGAGGCATAGGGCCTCCGGACCTAGTCCTCAGTCCTCAGTCCTCAGTCCTCAGTGACTAAGGTTGGCGCGCGCAGAGCGCGCGCCACCCCCTGGAGCCTGGAGCCCGGAGCCTGGAGCCTCTTGGCAGTCCTCACTCCTCAGCGGTGGAGAGACTGCGTACCTCTCGTCATGAGCCGGGTGCGAGGTGCGGCGTCAGGTTCGCTCGACCACGCCGATGTACGGCAGGTTGCGGAAGCGCTCGGCGAAGTCGAGGCCGTAGCCGACGACGAATTTGTCCTCGATCGTGAACCCGAGGTAGTCGACCTTCACCTGGACACGCGATCGGGCCGGCTTGTGGAGGAGCGCGCACACGCTGACGCTCCGCGGCTGACGCGTGCGGAACAAGTCCATGAGGTGCGCGATCGTCAGGCCGGTGTCGACGATGTCCTCGACGATGAGGACGTCTTCGCCGGCGATGGGTCGCGAGAGGTCCTGGGTGATCTGCACGACGCCGCTCGTCTCCGTGCCCTCGCCGTAGGAGCGCACACCGAGGAACTCGATCCTCAGGTGAGGGATGTCGATCGCTCGGCAGAGGTCCGCCGCGAAGACGAAGCTTCCTTTCAGGACCACGACGAGGACGGGGTTCTTGTCCTTGTAGTCCTTCGTGATCTGAGCACCCAGCTCCTTCACGCGGGCTGCGATCTGCTCGGCGGAGTACATCGTGACGAGCCGTTCGGTCATGCCCGGTGCTTTCGATTTAACGGCGCCCGAAGTAAAGAGGGAGCAGCTTCGCGGCGCAGCGAAGCAGGCGCCACGAACGGACGGGCACTCGACGTTCGGCGGACGAAGCGAGACGAGCACGATGCCCCGGAAGGAGAAACGACCGTGACGGAGAGCAAGCGCCTCGCGTTCCTGCAGAAGACGACGGCCGAGGGATCGACCGATCCGCTCGCCTGGTACGGCCTCGCCATGGAGTACCGGAAGCTCGAGCGCTGGGACGAAGCGCTCCAGACCTTCACGACGCTCCGGTCGATGAAGCCCGACTACGTCCCGATGTACCTGATGTGCGGGCAGATGCTCGAGGGCCTCGGGCGCAAGGACGAAGCGCGCGAGTGGCTCGAAGCCGGCATCGAGCAGGCACGCAACAAGGGCGAGAGCCACGCGCTCTCGGAGCTCGAGTCGGCGCTGTCGGCGCTCGACTGAAACGCGCGCCACGGGTCACGGCGGAAGCTCGGCCTCCGCCGCCGTGCGCACGTCGAGCGAGCGACCGTCGGTCGTGACGACGACGCTCCCGTGGTGGTCGGTCCGGAGGACGCGGGCGCCGGATCGAGCGAGCGTCTCGAGCGTGATGGCATGAGGGTGGCCGAAGCGGTTGCGTACGCCGCACGAGATCACGGCCACCGCCGGTGACACCGCTGCGACGAACTCCGGCGACGAGGACGTTCGACTGCCGTGGTGCCCGACCTTGAGCACGTCGGCGCGCAGGCGATCGCGCGCCGGCCCGCTCAGGAGCTCGCGCTCCTCGTGCCGTTCGGCGTCGCCCACGAGGACAATCGCGCGCTCGCCGAAGCGGATGCGGATCACGAACGAGTTGTCGTTGGGCCCATGGTCCGGCGACACGTCGGGGCATGGAGCGAGGACCTCCACGATCGCGGCGCCGAACGCGTGCGCCCCGCACAGCTCCGCCGGACGGCGCACGCGCGCCCCCCGCGCCCGCGCGAGCGAGAGGAGCTCCGCGTACGGTCCCGCGATCCCCTCCGACTCACCCTGCCCGGTGTCCCACAGCTCTCGCGCACCGACGCGCGCGAGCGTCGCGGAGAGCCCGAGGTGATGGTCCGGGTGCGGATGCGAGATCACGACGACGTCGAGCAGACCTCGACGTCGCGCCGCGAGCAGCGGCAGCACGGCGCGCTCACCGACGTCCACGGGGCTTCCGACCAGGCCGCCGCCGTCGACGAGCATCGCCGAACCGTCGGGGAAGTCGACGAGCGCGGAGTCTCCTTGCCCGACGTCGAGGAACGTGACGCGGAGCACTCCGCGAGGGGCTCCCTCGACCCGCGCGAGGATCTCGAGGCCGATCACGACGGCGACGCCGAGCCACGCGAACGCCCGCGGCCGCCGCGAGCACGCGACGCCCGCGGCGCTGACGGCGATCGCGCCGAGCTGTCCCGCCGTCGGCACCGGCACGGGGACGGCTCCCCACGCGAAGGCGCGGGCGACGATGCGCACGAGCCCGAGCGCGCCCGACGCCGCGAGCGCGCACCCGCTCTCGGCCGCGGGCCACGCGAACAAGAGAACGTGGAGCAGGCAGAGCGGCAGCGCCGCCGCCTCGCCGAGCGGCACCGCGATCACGTTCGCGACGAGCCCTCCGGCCGGCAGCTCGGGGCTCATCGTGGCGAGCACCGGCGCGCACGCGATCGTCGCGGCCGCCGTCGTCGAGACGGGCGCGAGGACGAAGGCGGGCAGGCGGACGGGCAGACGCGTACGAGCAGCGTCTTCGATCGGTCTGCTCAGCGAGAGGATCCCCGCCGTCGCGAGGACCGAGAGGAGGAAGGAGAGATCGAAGACGACGAGCGGATCGAGGATCGCCATCGCGATCATCGAGAGCCCGAGGCCACGCCACGCCGACGAGCGTCGCGCGAGGACACGCGCCAGAAGGACGGTCGTGCACATCCATGCGGCGCGCACGGCCGATCCGCTACCGCCCGCGAGCTCGGCGTAGAGCCAGGCGACGGGCAGACCGATCGCCGACGCGACACGAGCCGCGTCCATGCGTGAGGCGATCGCCGGAACGCGCACGAGCGCCGCGCGCGCCGCTCGGACGAGCCCGAGCACCACGAGGACGAGGTGCATGCCGGAGACGGCGAGCAGGTGGGCGAGCCCGCTCGCGCGGAAGGCGCGCTGATCCTCCGCCGCGAGATCGTCCTCGCCGAGCACGAGCGCGCGCGCCATCGGCGCGGTCTCCCGAGGGAACGTCGCGAGGATGCGATGCCGAATGCGCGCTCGTGCGCGATCGATCCACGCCGCCGGACCGCGGCCGTCGCGCGACGAGACGAGGTCGTGAGCGCCGCCGGACAAGACGACGCCTCGACGCGCCGACGCCGGACGCGGATCCCCCGTGCCGTCGTTCCAGAAGCGATACGGCGGAGCGAGCGAAGCCGTCGCCGACACGACGTCGCCTCGCGCGAGGGACATCCTCGGGGCCGCCGCCTCGGCGACGTCGAGCGGGACGTGGAGGGTCGTGCGCGCCTGCATCGGCGGGTCGTCGCGGCACCGAACCTCGGTCGCGTCGACCTCGACGCGGAGGCCCTCGCCGAGCATGACGGGAGAGCGCGTGATCGTCCCCGTCAGGGTGCACATGGCCGGCCACCCGCCGGCGCCGACGATCGCAGCGCGTCGGGCCTCGTTCTCGCGCACCCGGAACGTCGAGCGGAGCGCGCCGGCGACGAACACGATCGCGGCGAGGAGCGCGACGCCCAGGCGACGACCGTCGCGACGACCGAACGCGAGCGCGGCGACGGCGATGGCCGCGAGCGGCGCGACGAGAGGAGCCACCACCACGAGCGCGCCGGCGCAGGCGGCCGCGCCCACCCATGGAACCGGATCGTGCGAGCGCGTCACCGGACGCTTCGCCGTGGGGGCCGTCATCGCGCGCCGCGGTTGCACCGGTCGGACCAGCGAGACGCACCTCGGATCGCCTGCGTTTCCCGAGGATCGCGCTTCGTGACGTCATGGCCCGGGCCAGCACGGGGCCGGCCCCGGGCCAGGCCTCGACCGCGCCTCGGTTACGTCTCGACACGGCTCCGGCGCGGCTCACGGCGCCATCGCGAGGTAGAAAGCCACGACGACCGGGCCGCCACCCACATCGAACGTCGGGCGGAGCGCCGAGGTGCGCTTGGAGCGACGACGCTCGTGGGACCGCTCGTCGGACGACGGGGTCGGCGGTTGCCGGCTGGACGACAAACTCGTTAATCTGAGACGAGCGCGCGAGTCATTCGACGACGGCGCCCGTCGGCCGAACGGAGCGATGTATTCTCGCGTGCCCCTCTACTCATGAGCCATCGCTTCGTCCGGTGCCCGCACTGCAAGATGCCGCACGATGCGGCGGCCCGTGTGTGCCCGAACACGGGGCTGCAGATGCCGGCGGAGGTCCGCCCGCCGACCCACGAGAACCTCCGTGCGGAGGTGCGCCGGAGGGTGAGCGAGCTTCCGCCCCCGCCGGCCCCGCTGCCGTTCGATGCGCTGCACGGGCGGGCCGCACCCGCGCCGAAGCCGCGATCGGGCGAAGTGCACGGGCCGCTGCCCCCGCCGCCGCGCGATCCGGTGCGCGAGCTCATCGGGCAGACGATCGGCGGGCGATACCTGATCAAAGGCGTGCTCGGCGAGGGCGGGATGGGCACCGTCTACGACGCCGAGCACCTCGGTCTCAGCCGAGACGTCGCGATCAAGGTGCTGAGCCCTTCACAGGCGCGCAGGCGCGTGGCGGTGAAGAGGTTCCAACAGGAGGCGCGCGCCGCGGGCGCCATCGGTCATCCGAACATCTGCGAGGTCTACGATCTCGGCCTCCTCGACGACGGCAGCCCGTACCTCGTCATGGAGAAGCTCGTCGGGCACACGCTGGCCGATCGGATCGCGAAGGAAGGCCAGCTTCCGTTCGACGACGTGGTCGAGGTGATGGTGCAGGTCCTCTCCGGCCTCGTCGCGGCCCACGAGAAGGGCATCATCCACCGCGACATCAAGCCCGAGAACATCTTCCTCGCTCGGCGCGTCGGGTGTCCGCCGATCATCAAGCTGCTCGACTTCGGCGTGTCCAAGATGATGCCGGAGTTCGCGACGGGCGAAGACTCGCTCGACCTCACCCGCACGGGGATGGTCATGGGCACGCCCTATTACATGTCGCCGGAGCAAGCGCGCGGGGACCGCAACCTCGACGGCCGCGTCGACGTCTACGCGTGCGGCGTCGTCATGTACGAAGCGCTCGCCGGCAAGCGGCCGTTCTTGGCGCCGAACTACAACGCGCTCCTGCTCGCGATCATCAACACGTCGCCCCGCCCGCTGCGCGAGCTTCGCCCGAACATCCCGCCGGAGCTCGAGGCGATCATCATGAAGGCGATGGCGAAGAACCGCGCCGAGCGCTTCCCGAGCGCGAAGCACTTCTTGCGCGAGCTCGCGCCTCCGCCGCCGGTCGCCGAGCCGAGCGCGGTTCGACTGCCTCCGCCGCCGACGCCCGAGGAGCGCAAGCGCGCGCCGGTGCTCGGCGGCGGCCGAACGCCGGGCCGCCGCCGGAGCGATCCGCCTGCCGCCGTCTCGAGCTCGCGCGGGCGCCGCCAAGAGCCCGTACCGGTGGCGCGGTATCACGAGTCGTCCGAGCGCCCGGACGCACCGAGCGCGCAGCTCGGCCGGATGGCCGAGCCCGTCTCCAGGAGCGCGGACCGCGAGCGGGCGACGCGCGTCGACGTCCGCCCGAAGCTGATCCCCGCGCCGTTCGACGCCGCCGCGCCGCGCCGTCCGTCGCAGCCGCCGCCTCCCCCGCCGAAGACCGCACCGCTCGACGACCCGGACGACATCGACATCCCGATCGACGTCGTCGCCGAAGACGACACCGACGAGCCGACGGAGATCTTCCGTCCCGGCGTGCACCTCATGCCGCGCCCGCGCACGCGGACGCCCGCCGCGGCGCGAGGCGCGAGCGCGCGCCCGCACACCGATCCGCGAGAGGCGCGCCCGAGGAGGACGAACCACGGGCCCGCGCCGGAGGTGCCGGACGACTGGGACGGCGAGACGATCGTGAAGCATCCCGACGTCGGCCCGTCGTTCGATGCCAGGGATCGCGCTCCATCGCACGCGCTCGGCATGGAGCCGCGTCCGGTGGCGCGTCGGCGCGAGCCGCGCCCGTTCAACCCCGACGAGACGGTGAAGCTCGAGAACACGGGCGAGCTCGGGATCGTCGACGGGCGTCGCGCCCCGCCGCGACGGCGCTGAGCGACGAGGCTCCTCGGAGGGGCGGGCGCTACACGAAGGCGCTCGCGACCGCGGCGAGCACGCTTCCGACACCGAGCAGCACCCCGATGCCGAGCAGCACGAGGCCGACGACGAAGCCCGTGAGGAGCTTGCTCGTCAGCTCGGCCTCGCTCTTGTTCGTCAAGATGAGCTCGTTCTCCGCTCCGATGCCCTGGTACATCACGAGCTGGCTCCCCGGGGCCATCCGATAGCCGTCGTAGACCGGCGGCCCCGGCTCACGACGCGAGGGGCCGATCGCGTAGAGCGGATCTCCCGGCGCGAGCACCTCCTCCTCGTAGCGCATGCTCTTGTTGAAGCCGAGCCAGGTCGTGCTCTTCAGCCCGCGCGACTGGAGGAACGCCTCGAGGTGAGGAGGCGCATCCTTGAAGGTTCCGCTCGATGCGATGCACTGGCGGTCGAGGATGACGTTGGCACCGTTCGGCATGACGCGCGCTTGCTGCCCGGACCCGTCGTCGACCAAGAACGGCCGCCCATCGACCTCGGAGAGGACCGTGTGCCAGTAGGTGCTGCGTCCGGAGCGCCGGAGCTCCTGGACGGTGATGCGGCACCACACGGAGTGACGACCGCTGAACGGAGCCTGCACGACGCCCTGCTCGCTCGGCTGAATCCGTCCCTTGATCTCGACGTACGTATTCCCCGGTGCCTGGGCGATCGGCGTCGTCGGGGTCGCGAGGATCCGCTGCCTCCGCTGGAAGTTCTTCAGGTTGGAGAGGGTGACGAGCAAACCGAGGATGAAGGCGATGCCCGCGAAGATGAGCAGCGGTGCCATTGCAATCGATGTTTGCATGCTGGGCTCCCGATGACCACCGAGCTCTGATAGAACGTGGCTGCACCATGTCGATGAAGCGCACGAAGCAGCGCGGAACATCGAGCAGCCGGTACAAGGACACGGACCTCGATTTCTGGGCGAAGCCGAAGGAAGCGGAGAAGAGCTGGCAGGAGCTGATCGAAGGCAAACCGGACGAGGGCTTCGTCCCGTACAACCTCTCCGATCGCTACGCGAAGGGGCAGCTCGTCGTGCACACGAAGTTCGGCAAGGGGATCGTCGTCGAAGCCGACGCCCATCGCGTGGAGATCCTCTTCCAGGACGGCAAGAAGAAGCTCGGTCACGGCCAGCAGGTCTGAAGGCCGAGCGTGATCGCGCGGGGAGAGGTCCCGCGCCGCCATGAGCGAGGTGATCGATGATTCGTGGTGGAGTCGTCATGCTCGACGTGGGCGACGTCGGACGCGCGGTGCGCTTCTACGTCGAGACGCTGGGAATGAAGCTCGTCGAAGAACGGCCCGACGGCTCCGTCGTCCTCGACGCGGGCGAGGGCTTCCGCGTGGGTCTCCAGAAGAGCACCCGCGAGGCCCCGGGCACGTCCGGCACGGGGGTGACGTTCTTCCCGAAGATCCCCATCGACGAGGCGATCGCGGTCCTCGAGAACCGCGGCGTGTCGTTCACCGTCGAGCGGACGGAGCACTTCGTGCTCGCACGGTTCCGCGATCCGGACGCGAACCCGCTCTGCCTCGCGCAGGCGGTGGCACCCGGCCAGGGCTGAAGCGCTGCGCTAGTTCGCGCGCGCCTCCGGCAGCGGGATCGCCACCGAGGCTTCTTCCGACGCGTCCATCGCGACGACGAAGCCGAGCTCGACCTTGCGGCGGACGGGAAGGCAGATGCTGTGATTCGTCGCGTCGCAGACGACGATGTCGATCACGCCGTTGAGGCTCGCATTCGACGTGCCGGGCGTCGGGCGCACGCTCACGTGGAAGCCGTCCTTGACGGCGTTGCCCGTCGACCTCACGTCGTTCGGCGCTTCGACGAGCCCCTCGCTCCGGTTCCACCGCACACGGAAGGGTGCGTCGTCGTTGACGGCGGTGCCCTTCGGCACGATCCACGTGACGTGGACCGTCGTGGACGCGTCCTTCTTCACGCGGACCTCGGGCACCTCCACCGTCTCGGCGGGAGCGGCGTCGGCCGCCGCCGCCTTCTGCGCGGGCGCAGGCGGAGCGGCCGCGACCGAGGAGGAGGAAGCCGGCGCGCTCGGCTCGGTCTCGCTTCCGCTCGCCTCTTTCTTCTCGCAACCCGCGGCGACGGCGAGGAGAAGCACGACGCTCGTCGCGCGCAGCCCGTCGCGAGCCATCGTTCGAGCTCGTCCCACCCTCACGAATCCTCCTCCGACCCCGGTGGACTCCGTCCAGCAGCGCTCGGCTTAGTCCCGCTCGGTCGGAGAGACAACCCGCTGGACGCCTCGTTCGTTCCCGGCGCCGTTCACGTACCGATGGGCAAGGTGAGCGACGGCTTGTCCCAGACGCCGGAGTCTTCCGCGTCGAGCGTGCTGCCGCCGTCGTCGTCGGCGTTCTCGAAGAAGGCGAGGATCTCGTCGCGGTGCGCGTGGGCGTCGGCGCGCCCCATCTCGATGAGCTGGCGGCAGAAGTGGCCGTCGAAGAGCAGATAGCTGGCGAGATCGGCCTCGTCGCCGACACCGGTGTCCAGCGCGCTGAGCAGGCGCTTCGTGAGGAACGGGTTGCCGATGAACTTGCCTCGACGCACGTGCTCGCTCGCGAGCTTGCCCATGTCCTCCGTCGGACGGAGCGTGAACGCCTCGACGTAGCGGTACGGCGGGGCGTTGCGCTTCTGGGCCTCCTTCGACATCGCCTCGATGAACCCGGGGCCGTAGTGGTTCGTGCCGTCGCGGATGACGTTGTTGAGCCGGTTGAGCAGCTCGAGGTCGGTGTCGATGTGATCGAGCAAGAAGGCGTTGAGCACCTTGCCGAGCAAGAAGGCCGCGCCCGGCATCTTGACGTCCTGTCCCTGCTCGTGCGCGCGCACGCCCTTGTACTCGCGCGAGCTGCCGATCGCGAACACGTGCGTCGCGCCGAGCCGCAAGGCGGGCGCGATGGGCGTGTTCTGCCGGAGACCGCCGTCGAGGTAGAGCTCGTCGTCGATCCGTACCGGCGGGAAGAGCAGCGGGATGGCCGCGCTCGCGAGCGCGTGATGCGGGCCGATGTGATCGGCTCGGAAGAGCGTGCGCGGCGGTGACGTGCGCGGGATGTCGACGTCCGGCGCGGTCTGCATGAAGACCACGGTTCGGCCGGTCGCCACCTCGGTGGCCGAGACGGTGAGCGCACGAAGCTGCCTGCGGCGCAGCGCGCGGGCGAGCGCACGCCAACTGATCTCCCGCTGGACGAGCTCGGCCATCGGCCGCACGTCGAAGAGGCCCGTGCCTTCGCCGCCGCCGCCGAGGAGGACGCGCGGGATGCCGATGAACTGGCGCGGTCCGAAGCCGAGCACGCGCGTGATCTGGAGCTCGCTCCAGAGGTGAACGAGACGCCGCATGCCCAGGACGGGGTCGGTCAGGTGCGCCGCGAGGTAACACGCGTTGATCGCGCCTACGCTCGTCCCGGACAGGATGTCGATCTTCGGCGGACCGCCGCGCATCCGCGAGAGGTCGTCGAAGATGTACCAGAGGACCCCCACCTCGTATGCGCCGCGCGCACCGCCTCCGGAGAGGATCATCGCTGTGCGGCGGCTCGGCTTGCTCGTGGCCGTCGTCGTCATGCCGTCGGGGTCGATCGCTGCTCGTTTCGCTCGTTCCTGGAGATACGCCCTCCCGCGCGGGAGACCGCGTTGCTCTTCGAGTTTAGCCCGTCGGACGCGGGCTTGGGCAAGGGAACTCAGGCTCCAGGCTCCAGGCTCCAGTTGGACGAACGAGAGCACGCGCGAGCCTCTCGTCACGCCGCGAGACGAGCGCACGACGAAGCTGCGGAGCTTCTCTCCTTGGAGCTCGAAGCCTGGAGCCTGTCGTCAGCTCGTTCTCCCCGACGACGGACGCAAACGCGGAGCTTCTCTCTGGAGCCTGGAGCCCGGAGCCTGGAGCCTCATCTCACTTCGACGACGGACGACTCCCGAGCGTCACGGACGACGTTCCGAGGCTCGGCATCGAGTCGTCTCTCCCGACGCGATCGGGCATCGGCGTGTCGTCGAAGAGCGTCGTGACGAGCGGGCGCTCGGCGAACCGGCGCTTGAGGCGCGGGTCGCGGATCGTGCCGACCAGCGCCGCCGCGTAGTCGACGGCGCGCTGCCTGGCCTGCGGCGCCTGCGGAGACGCGGCGCGCTTCAGTGCGTCGGCGCAGAGGACGCGGATCTCGAGGCCGTACTCGCAGCCCTGGAGCGCCTCGACGGCGCCGAGCGCCGTCGTCGCGAGCAGCGTCGCGGCGTGGACCTCGCCGGCGTCCACGCGTGCGGCCGCCTCGACCGCCATCGCGTAGAAGTGGTACGCGACGAGCGCCTGATGCTCCGCCGCGCGGCGCGCCGAGAGCGCGTTGTGGATCGCCATCGGCGCGTCGCGGCGATAGCGCGCGAGCGCCGCGCCGACGACCGCGGCGTGCGTGATGTCGTAGGCGTTGCCCGTGCTCTCCGCGAGCTGCGCGGCCTCGCGGAGGTAGGCGTCGGCGCCGTCGACGTCGCCGAGCTCGAGCAGGACCTCGGCGGAGACGATGAGCGTATCGGCGCGCCCGTCCTGATCGCCGTAGCGCTCGTGGGCTTCGCGCGCGCGCTTCAGATACGCTTGCGCACGCGGCATGTCGCCGAGGCGTGCGTAGGAGTGACCGATGTTCGTGAGCGTCTTGGCGATCTGGAAGCGTCCGCCGATCGACAGGTCGATGCGGATCGACTCGAGCGCGAGCGCGATCGCGTCCTCGTACCGGCCCTGGACGAACATCGCGTACGCGAGCGCGTTCTTCGCGCGCGCCTCCTGACGGCGCGCGCCCACCTTGCGGAAGACCGCGATCGCCTCGACGTACGCGTCGACCGCCTCGCGCACGCGCCCGACGCGCCGGAGGAGGACGCCGCGCGTGCGGAGGACCTCGGCGCGCATGCGCGCGGGCACGGTCGGATTCACGCTCGGGTTGCATGCGGCGAGCGCGCGGTCGCTCGCGGCGAGCGCGCCTTGCACGTCGCCGAGCTCGCGCGAGAGCTCGCTCACGAGCAGCTCGGCCTCGATCTCGAAGCCCGGGTACGCGGACGCGTGCGCCAGGCTCGCCGCCTGCTTCGCGACCGGAAGCCCGTGCGCGAGGTGGCCTTCGTCGAGGTCGTACCGAGCCGTCCGGAGCAGCGCGAGGCAGGCCGCGCGCGGCGTCGCGATGAGCTTCGCCGTGCGCCGGAGCGCGTCGAGGTGACGCTTGCGCTCCGCCTTGCGGCCGAGGACGCGGAAGATCGCCTCGAGCGCCTCGTGCGCGCCGAGCCGCTGGAGATCGGCTTCCGGCAGGTGCTGGATGGCCCGCAGGTAGTAGCGGACCGCGAGCTGCATCTGGTACGCGTTGCGCGCGGCGTTCGCGGCCTCGAGGTAGAAGACGGCGGCGCGCTCGGGCGCGTCGCCCTTGACGAGGTGGCGCGCGACGATGGCGGCCGACACGCCGCGAGCGAGGGACGTCTCGGCGAGATGCTGGCCGAGCGTGCGGTGCATGCGCGAGCGCGTCGTCGAGTCGAGCAACGCGTACGCGACGTCGCGCGTGAGCGGGTGCCGGAAGTCGAGGACGTCGCCGCGGCGATCGCAGAGACCGCGCGCGCAGAGGCGCGTGATGGCGTCCTCGCTCGCGCGGAGCGAGCTCCGCGTGTTGAGCTTGGTGAGGTCCGAGAGGCCGAGCGGACCGCCGGCGATCGCGAGCCAGTCGACGATGACGCGCTCGGAGCCCGGCAGCTCCTGGATGCGATCGGCGAGGAGCTGCTCGAGCGTCGAGGGCAGGCCCATCGCGTCGAGCTCGCCGGCGCCTTCGCGGACGAGCTTGTCGTCGCGGATCTCGAGGACGCCGCGCTCGAGCAACGCGTCGACCATCTCGAGCAGGTAGAACGGGTTGCCGCCGACGCGCGGCATCAGCTCCGCGCAGACTTGGCGCACGCCCTCCTTCACGTTGAGGCGCGTCTCGACGAGGCGGATCTGCTCCTCGCTCGACAGTCCGTGCAGCTCGATGCGGACCTTGCCTTCGAGCAGGTTCGCCACGCGGTCGTCCGGGCGCGTGACGAGGATCACGAGCACCGGGAGCGGATCGGGCTGCTTCAGGAGCTCGGCGAGCAGATCGAGCGTCGGTTTGTCGGCCCATTGGAGGCCGTCGATCACGAAGACGAGCGGCTGCTCGAGCGCGAGCGCGGCGACGAGGCGGCGTACGCCGGTGACGAGGACCTTCTTCCGGTAGTGCGCGTCCTCGTCGTCGTTGCCCTGCTCGCGCTGCTGGTTCGCCGCGATCTCCGCGAGCCGCGCGACCATCGGGTTCGTCCCGTCGCCCCGCGCCGCGCCGCCGCCCGCACGCGCGATGAGCAGGCACATGTCCTCGTACGACTCGTCGCCGCTCGCGCCGACGGCGTCGCGGATCAGATCGGCGAGCGCGCTGTACGGGACCTCGATGCGGACGGGCGAGCACTCCGTGCGGACGAGGCGCGCGTTCGGCGGCAGCTCCGACAGGAACGTCGCGACGAGAGCGGTCTTCCCGATGCCGAGCTCGCCGACGACCGCGCGCGCGGTGACGACGCCGCTGCTTCCATTCCCGCCGACGGCCGCGTGGTACGCGGCGTGGAGCTCCGCCTTCTCGGCGTCGCGCCCGATGAGGTCGTTCTGCGCGGCGGCCTGCTCTTGCGCCTTCTCCTCGCGCGAGAGGCTCCGCTCGAGCGCGTAGATGCGCATCGTCGGCGGCAGGTTCTGCACGGACGCGACGTCGGGGCGGTGCAGGTCGAGCGTGGGCGCGTCGCGCCAGCGGAAGTCGCGGCGCACCTGGCGGTAGACGCCGCCCGCGACCCACGTCGTCCCGACGGGCGTCGCGCGCGCGAGGACGTCGGCGAGATACGTCACCGGATCGTGCAGCACGTACCGGACGAGGTTGCCGTCGGGATCGCGCATGCCGGACGCGATGCCGCGCACGATCGAGATCGACGCGCCGATCGCGCACGGCAGGTCGTCCACGATGCCCTGGATCGCCTCGTGGGTCTCCACCGCGAGCCACGCGGCGTCCGACGCGGCCTTCGCGGGCTTCGCGCCGAGGCCGGCGATGGCGCGCGCCTCGAAATCGCCGGTCCACACCCAGCGCATCCCGCGCTTGTAGGCCATGTCGCCGAGCATCGAGCGCGATCGCTCGAGCGCGCGGGCGAGGGCGCTGCGATCCGCTTCGGAGACCGGCTCGCCGTCACGCCCCGGCACGAGGCGCAGCGTGACGATCGCGACGTGACGAACCTCGCGCTGCTCGGCCCGCTGCCGCGAATGCGGCGGGCTGCTCTTCGCGCCGGGCCGACCGTCGCGCGGGCGATCGCTCTGCGAGAGCGCTGCGGGCGCCGCGGCCTGCGTGTGATGCTCGAGCTGCGGAGGAGGCGGCTCGGTGCCGAGCGCCGGCGCGGAGCGCGGGACGAGCTCGGCGATGGTCGCCTCGAGCGACGCCGAGTCGACGAGCACCTGCCTCTTGAGCATCGCGCGCGCGATCGCCGCGGCGACGTCGCGCCCGGAGGCGAAGCGGTCCTCCGGCTTCGGCGCGAGGAGCTTCATCACGATCGTCTCGAGCTCCTCCGGCAGATCGCGCTGATACGCGCTCGGCGGCTCGACCTTGCCCGACCGGACGACCTCGAGGAGCGCGTCGCCGCTCAGGTTGCCGTGGAGCGGCCGACCGGTCAGGCACTCCCAGAGGATGACGCCGAGCGAGTAGAGGTCGCTCCGCCGATCGACCTTCTCGCCGCGCGCCTGCTCGGGCGACATGTACCCGAACTTTCCTTTGAGGACGCCGGCGTCCTCGTCGACGAAGCGCGCGCTCGCGATGCCGAAGTCGGCGATCTTCACGACGCCCTCGAACGACAGGAGCACGTTCTGAGGAGAGACGTCGCGGTGCACGATCTCGAGCGGCGCGCCGCCCTCGTCGCGCTTCTCGTGCGCGTAGTGCAGGCCCTTCGCGGCTTCGGCGATGATCCACGCGGCGACCCACGGCGGGATGCGCGTGGCGCTGCTCTTCGCCGCGCTCATGAGGCGGCCGAGGTCGCACCCCTCGACGTACTCCATCGCGAGGATGTGCCCCTCGTCCCCCTCGTTCGAGAACTCGTAGACCTGGACGACGTTCGGGTGATTCAGGCGCGTCGCGAGCTGCGCCTCGTCGATGAACATCGACCGGAAGCGACGCGAGGTCGTGTACGCCGGGAGGATCCGCTTGACGACGACGACCTTGTACGTGCCCTCGGCGCCGCGCTTCTTGGCGAGGAAGACCTCCGCCATGCCGCCCGATCCGAGCCGGCGCACGATCTCGTACTGCGCGATGTGGGTCGGGATTGGAGCAACGCTCGACATCGTCGTCCGGTCGTGGCGCGCGCGATCCGCGCCTCTCGATGGGCCTCGTGGGCGTGAGATTCTTGCACAGGTTTCGCTTCGATGCCGGCGGCGAAGGAGCCCGACGAGGTGG